>NZ_JAZHPB010000019.1:0-5127 GCF_036543145.1 Janthinobacterium sp. LS2A | reverse complement strand
GGCGAACTATAGCAAAGCCACCCACGGCCGGCAAGCTTTATTTGAGCAATTCGGCAACCGCCATGCCCACATCGGTTGTACTGGCGCTGCCGCCCATGTCCGGCGTCCGCGGACCATGCTCGAGCACCTGCTCGATGGCGCGCACAATCGCGTCATGTGCCGCCGTGTAATTGACATCGCCATTGCCGAGAAAGTCCAGCATCATGGCGCCCGACCAGATCATGCCGATCGGGTTGGCGATATTCTGGCCGTAGATATCGGGTGCGGAACCGTGCACCGGCTCGAAGACGGAAGGAAAAGTCCGCTCCGGATTGATATTGGCCGATGGTGCGATGGCAATCGTTCCCGTACAGGCGGGGCCCAGGTCGGACAAGATGTCGCCAAACAGATTTGAAGCGACCACCACGTCGAAACGTTCGGGGCTCAATACAAAGCGGGCAGCCAGGATGTCGATATGGTATTTATCCCAGTGGACATCGGGAAAGCTCGGGGCCATGGCTTCCACCCGCTCATCCCAATACGGCATGCTGATGGCAATGCCATTCGATTTGGTTGCCGATGTCAGGTGTTTCTTGGGCCGGCTTTGCGCCAGCTCGAATGCGTATTTCAATATCCGGTCGACGCCCTTGCGCGTAAAAACGGATTCCTGCAGCACCGTTTCGCGTTCCGTCCCCTCGAACATGCGGCCGCCCACGGATGAATATTCTCCTTCCGTGTTTTCACGCACCACATAAAAGTCGATATCGCCCGGCTTTTTATTCGCCAGCGGGCACGGCACGCCCGGCATCAGCCGCACGGGACGCAAGTTGACGTATTCATCGAATTCACGCCGGAATTTTAATAAGGAGCCCCATAGCGAGATATGGTCAGGCACCTTGTCCGGCCAGCCCACGGCGCCAAAATAGATGGCGTCGAAATCCTTGAGCTGCGCAAACCAGTCCGACGGCATCATTTGCCCGTGTTCCAGGTAATAGTCGCAGTTGGCCCATGCCATCGTCGTAAACTGCAGGTCGATATTGAAACGGCGGGCAGCCGCTTCCATCACACGCAAGCCCTCCGGCATGACTTCATTGCCAATGCCGTCACCGGCGATGACGGCGATTTTATGTGTGCTCATGGGATACCCTGTTGGAAATAGGCGATGGAAGCCTGTATTTACATCGGCTGCGCCACGTCCGGGTACAGGCGCGCCAGCACATCGGCAGTGATCGCCGTGATGATGGGCTGCACACGTTCGGCCGCCAGTTCATTGGACTTCTCGCGGCGCACCTCTTTCCATAGCTCGACCAATGCGCCCTCGTGGCGCGCCACCGCCTGCTCGACTTCATCCTGCCAGAAGGCCGGCGCCTCGCTTTCAACAAAGTTGCCGCGACCACGGCCAAAGTGCGCCACCGCCAGGTAACGCAGCACGCCCGCCACCACCAAGGTGCGCAGGAAGGCATCCGTGAATTGCATGGTGGGCTCATTACGGTCCGTGCCGGAATTAAAGCCCCAGGCTGCGCCCGCAAACGTCAACGCACCAACCACACCGCCGAGCAGGGCGCCCGTACCCAGGGTCAGGCCGCCGGAAATCAGGTCGGCTGACAGGCCCGTCGCGGCACCGGAAATCATGGCCCCCAGCAAACCCGCTTGCGCCTTGTCGATCGGCGCGCGCACGGCAAAGTTTTCCCGTATGCGGCTATTGATCTTATGCGCATCGGTCGGGTCGAGTTTGTGCAGTATCAAAAGCTCGCGCGTGGTGATACCGCTGTGCGTATTGAGCCTCGCCACCAGGCTGGCCATGGCTTTTTCCTGGCGTTGCTGCTCCGCGTTCTTACCTATGCCCACGACCTGCAAGGCCGATTTCAGCAAGCCCTTGGAGACAGGCTCGATGGCTTCGCGGTCCTGCCCGGCCACTGCCAGCTGCGTGGCCAGCAAGTGCATGGCCTGTCGGAAACGCGCCGTATTCTGTTCTTGCCAGGCAGCAAACAAACGCGCATAGCCCGCCTGCTGCGACTGCGGCAACAATTTACCCACGGCTTCATAAAACACGCGCTCATGTACCCAGCAGCGAGCAAAGGCATCGAGCGCCAGAACGTCGCGCACGATCGGATACTGCTGCAAATGTTCGCGCCAGCGCGCCTGTTCGCTATGTTCCTCATTGCCTGGACGCGGCGGCCCCATCTGATTGAGCAAGACCACCACGGGCTTATCGAGCCAGGCGAGGATTTTCATTTCCGCCGGCAAGTAACCCGCATCCTTCGGATGCTCCGAGGAATTCACCAGATACAGCACCACGTCGGCGGAGTCCTTGGCCGTGCGCAGCGCTTGCTGGCTGAGCCAGAACGGGCGGTCGCGGTAACGGTCCAGCACTTCACGCAGAAACCAGCCGATGGGATTGCCCGACTGCCCCAGGCGTTTGAGCAGGCGCACGGAGTCGCCAAAGCCGGGCGTATCCCACAATTGCAAGACATCGCCCTGTGGCGTGGCCAGCAAGGTATGCGATTCCGCAAACACGGTCACGTGGGCGGCGTCGCGCACTTCGCCGATGTCCACGCCCACCAAGGTGCGCGCCAGGGTCGTCTTGCCATTATTCGTGTGCGAAATCAGCGCGAATTGAATCTGCACCGCATCATCCTGCACATCTTTATTCACATTCACACTCATGCTGCTGCCGATACTTTCAAGCCGACACCTGCATCGAGCGGGTGCAAGGCAGGGTTGAGCAAATTGACCACGGTGGCCGTGGTTTTATGGAACTGGCAGAACTGCTGCCACAGGGCGACTCGTTCCGCCAGGCGCGCGCCGTTATCCGCCTGCTCGCCGGCCCGCTCCAGGTAGCTGGACTCGTCGATCAGGACGGCGATGCCGCGTGCCGACGATTGCACCAGATAATCGAGGAAGGCGCCGTGATTTTCCTTTTCCGGCGTCGCCGTCAGATTGAACAGTACGGCCGTGATATTGACTTGCGGATCGTTCAAGTCCGTGCCGCGCAAGACGTCCTGCGGCTCTTCGCCGTACGACATCGATGGACGCAGCATCATGCGCCCCTGCTCGCCGAACAGCATGATGGAGAGCTGGCCCAATCCCATGTGGCGTGCTTCATCGACAGTAAAGCTGTACGGCAAGACGCGCAGCATGCCACCCGTGGCCACGCCAATGCTTTCATTAAGCTTGCGGAAATACGGCTGATCGAGATCCAGCGGAAAGTTCTTGGCCAGGCGCGCGGCGCGCCAATTGTTGACCAGGGCCAGTATCAGGCGGGGAACGACGACCAGCAGGAAGATGGTTGCCGCATACAAATGCACCCAGCGCGCGCCACCTTCGATGGTCGTCGTTTGCGGGAAGCGCAGTGCTTCGATTTCCGCCAGCGAAAAACCTTGCAAATGAAACAGGGCAATAGCCGGTGCAAACAAGGTCGAAAGCAGGCTGTGCACTTGGCCGGGATTTAAAAAGGTACTTTCCCAGCCGGCCGCATATTGCGACAGAAAGCCGCGGGCATACAGTGAGGCAACGGCGCCGATGGCAAACATGGCGGCGCTCAGGTGGATGGTACGGCTCAGGCGCGCGGCCGTCAGCTTGGCGCTCAAGTGTGCCCATTCCCCCATGAAACTGAGCAAACCTGAAGACAAGGCGTGCGGCAGTTTGCGCGGCAGGGCCAGGCGGCCCACGCTCAGGTGACGCACCAGTCCCGCCTTCGGCCAGCCGAGCGAGTGCGAGGGAATGCATAGCCAGATCAGCAAGCCCAGGTAGACCAGCACATTCCAGGCGATGATCAGCAACAAGGGCGCCGACAGCAAGTCGACGCGATGGGGATCCGTGATGCGGTCGAGCCCGGCGCCCAGCAGCAAGGCCAGCAATGGCAAGGCCAGCGCCAGGGTCTTCATGCCGTTGCGACGCTTCGCGAAGGCAGCGAAAGCGGGGGTGCGCTCGGTGATGCGCTTGATGATCAGCTCGGAACGCTGCTGCAGGAAATCGTCACCTGTCACTTCGGCCTGCTTGCCCGAAGCTTGCCACTGCGCAAGCTCACGCGCGCTGCGGCTGGCATACATGCGGTCGTCCTCGCTGAGGACTTCTTTTTTCTGGTCGGCCGTCTCGATAGCACGGACCAATACCACTTCTCTCGCAATCTGCTCGTTCATGGTGCTCCTGTTTTTGTATGAAACGACAACTCGACAGGCAGATTGTGACGTACTTTCGTGTTTCAGGCCAACGCGTCCTCGGCCCGGAACAAATGATGCAACAGATAGATCAGGAAAGAAGCGATCCAGGCAGACCACAAGGTGTGCGTAAAGAATTGTGTACCTTGCAACTGTTGCTGCCAGCTTGCCGCCAAACCGCACAGCAGCATGATGCAGGCGAACAGCAGCGCCGTGCGTGGCCGTCCGGGCAGGCAGAACAATGGCAAGGCCAGCATCCACCAGGCAGCGTTCGCCTGGGTAGCGGGCAGGCATGCCATGGCAGATGCGCTGGCTGGCAACGTTTCCAGCAGGCGCGTGTATGGTTCCAGTCCGCCGTAACGCAACAAATCCGTGGGACAGGGCACGTCGCTGAAGGAAGAGAGCAAATAGATGCTTAATGGCACGAAGATAGCCGACAGTGCCACTACGCGCAAGGCGCTGCGGCGTGATGCCAGCCAGGCCAGCGGATGCAAGGTGTCCCAGACGGCCAAGCAGATCAAGGCGGCGCCAAGCAAGATCATGCAGAGCTGGAAACTGCTCGCCCACGCGCTGTCGGCACCGGCAAATTGCCCGCGCGCGCGGTCGAACATACTGTCGGCGATCATGAGGTCGACGTTGCTGTAGTTACCGATCCAGAGTATCAGCATGGCCGACAGCATCAGGACACTATCGATGCCTTTGGGAGTTTTGACGAGTTTAAGCTTGGCCAGCATGGGTGCACACACTACTTGATGAGAATGGAAGTCATCGTACAGTGTCAATATGAAGAGAACATGACGATGCCCGCCGTACACAACATGTGGTGATAAATGACAAAGGCAGCGCTTAACGCTACCTTTTTTTGTCTGTTGCATTGGCTGCTGAGTTGTCGGATTACGCTACGCTAATCCGACCTACCCGCCATCCAATAAACGTAGGTCGGCTTAGCGCGCAGCGCGTAAGCCGACAAGCACCTGCGGCGCCCAAC
>NZ_JAZHPB010000018.1:0-9752 GCF_036543145.1 Janthinobacterium sp. LS2A | reverse complement strand
CTCGCGCAAGACCTGGCGCGGGTGCAGGTAATTGCCCGGCTCTTTCTTTTGCTCTTCGATCATGTCCAGGCTGTACGCATCTTTTTCATGCGTCCAGTTCGTCAGCTCTTCTTCCCAGGCCGATTTTTCCGCCTGCACGGTGGCATAGCGCTCGTCGCGCGTCGCGTCGCAGTCGAGGGACTTGCCATCGAGGCGTGCCAGGATGGCTTTTGCGGCCGCCTTGGCGTCGCCGCAGATGCCGACGGAGATTTTCTTGACCAGGCCCAGCATCTTGTTGTCCGCGTCGATCTGGATGATCTTGGCGTTCTTTGGCCAGTAATCCATGCCGTGCTGCGGCAAGGTGCCGAACGGGCCCAGGCGCGAACCCAAAGCGACGACGACGTCGGCCTTGGCGATCAGTTTCATGGCCGCTTTCGAACCTTGATAACCGAGCGGACCGCACCACAGCGGGTGGCTGGCGGGGAAGGAGTCGTTGTGCAGGTAGCTGTTGACGACGGGGGCGCCGAGGCGCTCGGCCAGGGCCTTGCACTCTTCGATCGCTTCGCCCATGACGACGCCGCCGCCCGAGATAATCACGGGGAACTTGGCTTTCGCCAGCAGTTCGGCCGCATCGTTGAGGCTTTGTTCGCCGCCGGCACCACGGTCCAGGCGGTTCGGTTTTGGAATCTCGGCCTTGATTTCGCCATAAAAATAGTCGCGCGGGATGTTCAGTTGCGTCGGGCCCATTTCCGACATGGCGCGGTCAAAGCAGCGGCCCGTAAATTCCGCCATGCGGGCCGGATTGGTCACGTGACCCTGGTATTTCGTGAATTCCTCAAACATCGGCAGCTGGTTCGCTTCCTGGAAGCCGCCCAGGCCCATGCTCATGGTGCCCGTTTCCGGCGTGATGATCACGACCGGCGTGTGCGCCCAGTAGGCGGCGGCGATGGCTGTCACGCAATTGCTGATGCCGGGGCCGTTCTGGCCGATGACCACGCCATGGCGGCCCGAGACGCGGGCGTAACCGTCGGCCATGTGGCCGGCGCCCTGCTCGTGCACGACGGGAATCAAGCGGATGCCGGCGGGGGCAAAAATGTCCATCGGGTCCATGAAGGCCGAGCCCATGATGCCGAACATGTCGGTCACGCCATTGGCGGCCAGGGTTTCCACGAACGCTTCGGAAGGCGTCATCTTTTGCGGGCCAACAGGTATCGCGGCTGCGGCGGCTTTTTGGTCGGTCATGTCATTCATGGGTGTCTCCTGGTCTGTTGTAATGAACTGCAGTGTAGTGAGCAACTTATTTATCAAAAAACGGTATATTTTGTTCCGGAATTTGATATACAATTCAATTTAAGCGTTCGGCAATCAAAAGTCAAACAGAATTTCGAGGAAACGGTACAATTTGAGTTCGAAAATGAAATAACACTCAGACAGACAACCGAGGCCACCATGGACATGATTTCATCCCCAAAACTTGAGCCGGAAAAACTGGAAGGCGACACGCCCACGATGCGTTTGTTTGCTTTGCTGGAAGTGATTGCCGAAAAAGACCAGTTGCTGTCGCTGCAAGCGCTGGTGGAAGAAACGGGCTTGCCCAAGCCCACTCTGCACCGCATGCTGCAACAGCTGGAAAGCGTGGGCGTGCTGCAGCGCGAAAGCGATGGCCGCCACTACAGCACGGGCGTGCGCCTGCGCCGCCTGGCGTCGAACCTGCTAATTAACAACACGTTCCATGGCGCCCGCCGCATGGTCTTGCGCCAGCTGGTCGAGGAAGTGGGCGAAAGCTGCAACCTGACGGCCTTCAGTGGCAGCGAAGTGGTGTACCTGGACCGCGTGGAAACGGCGGCCCCGCTGCGCTTCTACCTGCATCCCGGTTCGCGCGTGCCGGCCCACTGCTCGTCGAGCGGCAAGCTGTTCCTGGCGCAAATGACGCCCGTGCAACGGCGCCGCCTGCTGGGCCATATGGAATTGACGCGCTTTACGGACAAGACGGAAACGGACCCCGTCAAGCTCGAGCGCGAACTGGAACTGGTGCGCCGCAACGGCTATGCGCTGGACGACGAGGAATTCCTGCCCGGCCTGCTGTGCGTGGCTGTGCTGGTGCCGAACCCGAACGGCCGCTCGAACTTGGCCGTGGCCATCCAGGCGCCCATCATCCGTTTGACGCACGACAAGGCTTTACATTTCTTGCCAGCACTGCAACGCGCCGCGCAAGCCCTGGCCGCCATCGAATCGGAAACCATGCCGACGACGGGCGGGGACGACGACGCATTGCAAACCGGTCATTCATAACCGCCGTAGCGCCCATGCTGCGGTTTCACAGGAGAACAAGGTGCCAGATTCACGCCAACATCCCCCCGCCGCAGCGGCGCAAACCTTGCAGTCCGTGCGCAGCCTGTTCGATATCGACAGCGACCTGCTCGTGCCCGTCTTCACGGAACGCGACCCGCACGTGCCCGACATCGATCCCGCCTACCGCTTCAACAAGGATGTGACCCTGGCAATCCTCGCCGGCTTCACCCACAACCGCCGCGTGATGGTGCAGGGCTTGCACGGCACGGGCAAGTCCACGCATATCGAGCAGGTGGCGGCGCGCCTGAACTGGCCTTGCGTGCGGGTCAACCTCGATGGCCACATCAGCCGCCTGGATCTGGTCGGCAAGGACGCCATCGTGCTGCGTGAACAGCAGCAAGTCACGGAATTCCAGGAAGGCATCGTGCCCTGGTCCCTGCAACGGCCCGTGGCCCTGATCTTCGACGAGTACGACGCGGGCCGCCCCGACGTGATGTTCGTCATCCAGCGCATCCTCGAGCGCGACGGCAAGTTCACCCTGCTCGACCAGAACCGGGTTATCACGCCCCATCCTCACTTCCGTCTGTTCGCCACCTCGAACACGGTTGGCCTGGGCAACTTGAACGGCATGTACCACGGCACGCAAGTGCTCAATCACGCGCAAATCGACCGCTGGAACATCGTTGCCACCTTGAACTATCTGCCGCAGGCGGAAGAGACGCAGATCGTGCTGGCGCGTGTCCCCGCCATGAACGACGAGGCAGGCCGCCAGCTGGCCGCCGCCATGGTGGCCGTGGCCAGCCTCACGCGCCACGGCTATGCGGCGGGCGACCTGGCTTGTCTGATGTCGCCAAGGACCGTCATTACCTGGGCGGAAAACTGCCAGATCTTCCGCGACCCGGCGCTGGCCTTCCGCCTGTCCTTCCTCAACAAATGCGACGAGGCCGAGCGGCCCATGGTGGCCGAGTATTACCAGCGCTGCTTCAATGAGGAATTGCTGGCGAGCCAGGCATGAGTGCCGAAACGACGGCGCCTGCCGCCTACACGCGCGAGCAGCAGGAAACGGATGAGCTGTGCGCGGGCGCCATCCGCGCCCTCAGCGCTGCTCCCTCGATACGCTACCGGGGCCGGCGCCTGCACGACGGCCACCGTCCCCTGCCCATCCACGCGGCCCATCTGCAGTCCGATGCGGCGCTGCAGGATTTGCCATCCTTGCGCGGCGCGGCCGACAGCGTGGCCCTGCGCCTGCTGCATACGGATGCGGCCCTGCACAAGTCCTTCTGCCCGCTCGAACCCGTGGCGCGGCTCGTGTTTGAATTGCTGGAACAGTTAAGGGTGGAAACCCTGGCGCCCGAGCAGCACGCTGGCGTGATCGGCAACCTGCGCCACCGTTTCACGGCCTGGTCGCACGCGTTCTACGATTCCGGCCTGGCCGAGGGCGCTTCGGGCTTGCTGCTGTACACGGTATTCCAGATGTGCTGGTCGCGTCTGACGGCCAGGCCCGTACTGGAAAAGACGGAAGATTTTATTGAAGCGACACGCTGGTCGGTGTCGTCGCAATTGAGCGGCGACCTGGCAGGATTGCGCCGCCACCGCACCGACCAGGCCGCCTTTGCGCGCCATGCGCTGGCCATCAGCCACGCTGTCGACGCCATGCTGAAAGACGCTCAGGCCGCGCGCGATGGCGGCGAGGACGATGCGGGCGACGCCAAGGCGCAGGCCGCGTTCAAGCTGCTGCTCGATTTCGACAGCGATAACGACAACCTGCCCGATGCCGCCCCGTTGGGCGAGAGCCGCGCCTTCAGCGATGGCGATGGCGGCTACCGCGCCTATTCCACGGCGTACGACCGCGAGGAAAGAGCGGGCGAACTCGTGCGCCGCGCCCTGCTGCTCGAATACCGCGAACGCATGGATGCCCGCATCGCCAGCCTGGGTATCAACACGGCCCGCCTGGCCCGGCGGTTCACGCAATTGCTGGCCGTGCCCGAGCGCGACGGCTGGTCGTTTGGCGAAGAAGAAGGATATATCGATGGCCGCCGCCTGGCGCAACTGATCTGCTCGCCATCCGAGCGCAGGCTGTTTTGCAAGGAACAATTCCTGCCGCAAGCTGATTGCCTCGTCACCTTTCTCGTCGATTGCTCCGGCTCCATGAAGACGCATGCGGAATCCGTGGCCGTGCTGCTCGACATTGTGCTGCGCGCACTGGACCAGGCCGGCGTTGCCACGGAGTTGCTGGGCTTTACGACGGGTGCGTGGAACGGGGGAAGAGCCAAGCGCGACTGGATGCGCGCCCGCTCGCCGGCGAATCCAGGCCGCTTGAATGAACTCGTGCACATGGTCTTCAAGGATGGCGACACGCGCTGGCGCCGCGCGCGGCCCGATATCGCCGCCCTGCTGAAGGCGGACTTGTACCGCGAAGGCGTCGATGGCGAAGCCGTGGACTGGGCGTGTACGCGCATGCTGGCGCGCCCGGAACGGCGGCGCATCCTGCTCGTCGTGTCCGACGGTTGCCCGATGGATACGGCCACGAATCTCGCCAACGACGAGTTTTACCTCGCGCAACATCTGAAGCAAGTGGTGGCGCGCCGCGAAGCGCAGGGCGCCATCGAGATTTGCGGGCTGGGCCTGGGCCTGGACCTGGGCGCCTACTACAGCCGCAGCCTGGCCACCACCCTGCCCGCCTCGCTGAACAATGAGCTGTTCAGCGAGATCGCGCAGTTGCTCGGTGGGCGCAAACGTTAAGCCTTCAGCTCACTTCGTAGCGCACCGTGTGCGCCTCCATCGGTAGCGGGATTTCCCAGTTCCACAGCATCGCTTGCAGCTTCTTGTTGCTGAGTGACGTGTCGCGCTGGCCGTTGCGCCGCAGTAGCTCCTTGCGCGGCTGCTCCAGGTACACGAGCTCCACCTGCGCATGGTATTTGTAGAGCAGGTTGAGCGTCTTTTCGCGCATCAGCTTGGACAAGTGCGTGGCGTTCCACACGAACGGTTCGCCCTTGCGCAACAGTTCGCGCGCCCGCTCTTCCGCATAGTCGCCCACCTGCCCCTCGTTCTTGCCGTGCTTCAAGCCCAGGGCCGTTCGCGCATCGTCAAACGACACGACGGGCAGGCGCGGATGGTGCTTGTCCACCCACGTATTCTTGCCCGACGCGGGCAAGCCCGACATCACGATCACGCGCGAGCCCGCTTCCTGGAACAGGGAATAATCGGGATGCGCCTCGGCGCCGCGGAAATATTTGACGCGCGTGTGATCGTCAACGAATGCGCGCCGCTGGCCATAGCATCCTTCCTCGCGCGCCAGTTCGCGGAACAGCTCGATGGCATCCAAAATGCGCTGCGGATCGGGACAGATACGCCCGCGGATATCGGCCTCGGCCAGCATGGCCAGCAAGCGGATATCGACTTGCCACGACAGTTCGCGCACGGTGAACTCGGGCGTGACGCCGCGCCGCGACGTTTCCAGCGCAAAGAACGGCACCTGGTGCACATTGATCAGGCGGCAGATTTCCTCGCGCACGGCAAACGGCACGTCGCAATCCCACAAGGCGATGCGCGCATCGAGCGCGCCCTTGCGCGAGTGGCCGGGCTGGCCGATGGCGCCCGTCACCGGGTCGATCACCGTGGTGCTGCACTTGGCCACGTCGTGCAGCAAGGCGGCGAGAAACACGATTTCCTGTTCCGCGCGCGTGGCTTGCTGGTAGTCGGGCATGGCCAGCAAGGACTCCACCACCATCATCGTATGCGTCCACACATCGCCTTCCGCGTGATAGACGGGGTTTTGCGGCGTCGTCTTCGCCAGTTCCAGCTGCGGGAAGGCGGCCAGGCAGGCGTTGAAATCGGGCGACTGGCCCGCTGGCGGCACCAGTTGCTGCAGGGTTTTCCAGTGCATCATTTTGTACTCCTCGATAAAACTGCCAGTTCGTCGAGCGAACGGCAGGTATGCAAGCCCAGGCTTTCCCACGTGACGAGCGGCTGCGGCGCATACAGGTCAACGCCGTCAGCCAGCTGGTTCGGGATCAAGGGCCGCGTGCTGTGGTGGGAACCGCTGTCGAGGATGGTTTGCGTGAAGTCATGGCGCACCAGCTTATAGCGGGCCAGCACCTGCTCGTCATCCTCCACCTTCAGATATAGGCCTTCCGCGTGGTCGGACTTGTCCGTCTGCTTCCAGCACAGGTCCAGCGGCAGGCGCTCGCGCGCCACCGCGTGTTCAAAAGCATCGCGCCACAGACTGGACTTGGCCAGCGAATGGCGCAGCAGCTGCCACAGCTGCTTCGGCGTGGCTGGCATCAATCCCGCATACAGCACGGGAACGGACAGCACGGGAGAGCGGGCCAGCATGGCGTGGCGGCGCGCCGTCGACAAAAACATCTGGCTGCGGCGGCAATACACGTCGAACTCGTTGAAGTAATGGGGCAGCCGGTCGTAAAACACTGAATGCTTGCTGTACGACCATTCGCCAAACAGCACATACTGGTCTTCCAGCAGGTGCAGCAAGGCGTGTTCGTGCGCATGCGCCCACGGTTTAAACAGGTTGAACTGGCGTTCGCTGCCGCCGCCCGCCAGGTAATGGCCACGCGACTGCAGCAGCACCTCGCCCGCATCGCTGAACGACACGGCGGAGTTGGCGCCATCGATTTTTTCCTCGATGACGACATACTGGCCGGCCAGCTTTTTCAGGGGCATCTGGTCGGAACCGTCGTCGCCATCCTGCAGGCGCGAGCCTTCCAGGTGCGGCGTGCGCGGGTATTTGAATAAGGGTAAAGATTGTAAAAACATAGCGTCCCACGCCGCGTTCACCGGGGCGTGTCCATACAGGGTCAGGGGTGCTGACGACGTGTTCGGGCGTGGACGGTCAAGACCAGGGTCTCGGATACGTGTGCGGGAAGAGCAAGAGCAGTGCCGCAGCAATCGAGGGCGTCAACGCGCCGAACGATGCTGCAAAGAGCATTTCGTCAGCGTTAGCAGGTGATGGCGAAGAAGCGAGGCACTTTTGGCTCCAATAAGGAAGAGGTTCTAGAAAGAACCGCGAATATAACGGCTGTTTGACTATTTTGCAAGCGCCGCACGTTTGGAGACTAGCCGAGCAGTTGCGGCACGGCCGCCGCCATCAGGGAAATGCCGATCAAGGTCAGCACGGCAAACGCGATGCGGCGCATGCCGCGCTGGGCGATCGGCGGCGGGTAGTGCTTGCCGGCCATCGTGGCCAGCACGCCCACGGGCAAGGCCAGCGCGCACAGCAGCAGCACTTTCGCGTCGAGCTGGCCCTGGCTGCCCGCCATCAGCGAACGTCCACCCGCGCTGATGGCGAATAAAAAGATCAGGCTGTAGCGGATGGTTTTCAAGCTCATTTCCTGGCGGTAGAACTGGTACACGAGCGGTGGTCCGGCCAGCGAAAACAGGCCCGAGAACAGGCCGCCGCACACGCCGCTGATGAAAAAACTGCGCTTGTCGGCCGCGCCGGGGCCAGGTGGCGCTTGCAGCAAGATGCTGACGCCGCCATACACGATGGCCGCGCCCAGCAGCAGGTGCAGCAGCGGCGCATACGCCTGGTCCAGGTAGCCGAGCAGCAATACGCCGGCCGCCATGGCCGGCAGCAAGCCGATGCTGGCCGCGCGGATGGCACGCCAGTCCAGGTGGTGCAAGGCGCCCGGCAAGGCCACGAGGCAATTGGCCAGCGACAATAAACTGACGAGGGCCGCCAGCGCCGGCACGGGCGCCAGGCCCAGGCCGCTGGCCACGCCCATGACGATCATGCCCAGGCCAAAGCCCGTGACGGTCTGGAAATACGTGCCTGCCGCCACCACGCCCAGCAGCGCCAGCACGGGCCAGCTGAACAACTCAGCGCCCACCCTGGGCCTGCACGGACGTGACCGCAATCACGTTATACACGTCAATCGCGCTGCAGCCGCGCGACAAATCGTTGGCCGGCTTCTTCAAGCCTTGCAGCAAGGGGCCGATGGCGACGGCGCCGCCCATGCGCTCGGCCAGCTTGTAGCCGATATTGCCCGCGTCAAGGTTCGGGAACACCAGCACGTTCGCGCGGCCGTTGACGACGGAATCCTTGACCTTGCGCTGGGAAATCTCGGCCACGATGGCCGCGTCCAGCTGCACGTCGCCATCGATGGCCAGCAGCGGACGCTGGGCCTTGACCCGGTCTGTTGCCGCATGCACCTTGTCGACGGCCGCGTGGTGGGCGCTGCCGCTGGTGGAAAACGACAGCATGGCCACGCGCGGTTCTTCCATCAGCAAGGCTTGGGCGCTGTCGGCGGCCGCCATGGCGATGTCGGCCAATTCCTCGGCTTTCGGATCAACAACGAGGGCGCAGTCGGAAAAGATGAAACCGCCCTTGAGGCTGTGGAACGGTTCGCACAGCATCATCAGGAAAAAGCTCGACACGAGCTTGAAAGCGGGATCGACGCCGATGATCTGGATGGCGCTGCGCACCACGTCGGCCGTCGTGTGCACGGCTCCCGCCACGCAGCCGTCCGCGTCGCCCAGGCGCACCATCAGGTTGGCGTAGCACAGCGGTTCTTGCACGGCGATCCTCGCCTGCTCCACCGTCATGCCCTTGGCCTGGCGCAGTACGAACAATTGCTGGGCGTAGTGTTCCGACTCGCTGGACTGCGCCGGGTCGACCAGGCGCACGGCGTCCAGATCCAGCGCGTGTTCCAGCGCCAACGCCAGGATGGCGGCCGGATTGCCGACGATGGTGATGTGGGCCAGGCCTTCGGCCGCGGCGCGCGCGGCCGCCTGCAAAACTCGCATGTCGTCGCCCTCGCACAAGACGATATGTTTCGGCACGGCGCGGGCCTGGGCGATGATGCGGTGCAGGGCTTTCATGGGAACTCCAATTCGGTAAAAAAATGCCGGAACCATGGAAGCATGAGGCATGGCTCCGGCACATAAAAACCCGGCGCGATTGCCGGGGTCATACAAGGATCGGTCAGGGTGGTGTCGGATTACGCCGGATCGAGGCTAAATTCCGGGGTCAGACCCGCCGGGTCTGACCCCAGCTTTTTGCCGCTGGCTCAAGCAATCAAACGTAATCTTTATATTTATCCAGATGCCGCACAGGTTTGCTCAGCGCATCGCGGCGGAACGGGTCGCCCAGCTCGCGCGTGCACATGATTTCGATGATGGTCGTCTTGCCTTCATTCATCTGCATGTCGATCGCCTTCTTCAAGGCCGGGCCCACGTCTTCCAGCTTGTCGACCGTGATGCCTTCGGCACCCATGGCGCGCGCGATCTCGGCGAAACTCTGGTTGTCGAGTTCACCGGCAACGAAGCGGCGGTTGTAGAAATCCACTTGGTTTTTCTTTTCCGCGCCCCACTGGCGGTTGTGGAACACGACGGCCGTGACGGGAATGTTGTGGCGCACGCAGGTCATCGTTTCCATCAGGCTCATGCCCCAGGCGCCATCGCCCGCATACGACACGGCCGGACGGTGGGGAGCCGCCACTTTCGCGCCGATGATGGTCGGGAAG
>NZ_JAZHPB010000017.1:0-15733 GCF_036543145.1 Janthinobacterium sp. LS2A | reverse complement strand
TGGGCCCGCTGCAAGCGCTATTTTCCCTCCCTGCGAAACGGCCCTGGCACCGCACTTGCTTATACAGATATGCGCACCGTCCACTGATGAGAGCAACTCTGGGCCTGGCAGCAACACTGGGGATAGCCCGGTTCGCTTTGCTTTGCTCCCATCTGTGACAGGTGCTACATTATGGAACACTCTCGATATTCAAAAGAGCGCCCAGTACAGGGCCCAACGGAGGCAACGAGATCATGTATCAACCGTCAGCTACTTACCGTAGCGCACCGTTTTCGTCCATCGCGGACGCGAACATCACACCGGCAGGACAGGACAACGTTCCCGTCATCATTGAAACGTCCCATCAGCGCTCAGTCGCCTTTGGCCTGTCTCCCACGGCAACGCCCGACTTTACGCCTGCCGGCAAATCCGATCTGTCCTTGCTGATCGAGCAAAACCGCCTGCTGCACACGCACGCGCTGCCCGCCATGGAAACTCTGTACCAGCAAATCGTCAACACCCACAATATGGTGATCTTGACGGATGCCAACGGTGTCATCGTGCATTCACTGGGCGACGATGATTTTCTGGAGAAAGCCAACCGAGTGGCCCTGCAGCCAGGCGTGGCATGGTCGGAACAAAGCCGCGGCACGAATGCGATCGGCACGGCCATCACGGAAAAAGTACCGACGTTGGTCCATGCCGACCAGCATTACCTGGCTGCCAATCATTTCCTCACGTGTTCCGCAGCGCCGATCACCGACCACAGGGGCAATGTCATCGGCGTGCTCGATGTCTCCAGCGACCAGCGCAGTTTCCACAAGCATACGATGGCTCTCGTGCGCATGTCGGCGCTGATGATCGAAAATCAGTTGTTTTCCGCCACCTTCGAAGACGCCATCACCGTGCACTTCCACGCGCGTCCTGAATTCATCGGGACCTTGATGGAAGGCATCGCCTCATTCACGCCGGGCGGCCGGTTCTTATCGGCCAACAAGAATGGTTTATTCCAGCTGGGCCTGTCATTTGCCGCGCTGCAATCGCACACGTTCAGCTCCCTGTTCGGCTTGCCCGTGTCTGCCCTGTACGACCATTACCGCACGGCCTCGCCCGGTTTGCTGAACCTGTGCATGCACAGCGGCGTGCGCGTGTATGGGCGCGCGCAGTTGCGGTTAGCCAATAGTGCCTTCCAGCATGGCTTTGCTGCCAGCACCGACCATAGCGATATCAACGCCGCCCCGGCCCAGGTTCCCGCGCCAGCCAGTCATGCGGCCAACGCGGCGCGCCGCCTGTCCGGCCTGCGCTATCTGCGCACGGGCGATCCGCAACTGGAACTGGTGATCGAAAAGGTCAACAAAGTACTGGGGCGCGATATCCCCATCCTCGTCATGGGCGAAACGGGCACAGGCAAGGAATTGCTGGCGCAAGCGATTCACAACGATTCGCCGCGCGCCATGGGACCGTTTATCGCCGTCAATTGCGCGTCGATTCCGGAAACCCTGATCGAGTCCGAACTGTTCGGCTATGAGGACGGGGCGTTTACAGGTGCGCGCAAGAAAGGGGCCATCGGCAAGATCTTGCAAGCCAATGGCGGCACCCTGTTTCTCGATGAAATCGGCGACATGCCGTTTGGCTTGCAGGCGCGCCTGTTGCGCGTGTTGCAGGAACGTATGGTCACCCCGCTGGGCAGCAGCAAATCGATCACCGTCAATGTGGAACTCATTTGCGCCACGAATCACAACTTGCGCGAACGTATGGCCAAGGGGCTGTTCCGCGAAGACTTGTATTACCGCCTGAATGGCCTGGTGGTCAAACTGCCGCCGCTACGCGAACGCACGGATCTCGATACGGTCGTGAAAAAAATCCTCGCGACGGAAGCGCCCGATACGCGCTACACGGTGGCGCCGGACATCTTGCGCATGTTCCACCAGCACAAATGGCCGGGTAATTTCCGCCAGCTGACCAATCTGTTGCGCACGGCCATCGTCATGGCAGGCGACGAACACGAAATCTGTCTGCGCCACATGCCCGACGATTTCCTCGATGATATTGAAATGACGCAAGCAACTGCCGCCAGCGCCAGCACGGACCGGATGATCGCCGCCGGCGCCAATCTGGAAGAGATGGAGCAAAGCGTCATTCTCAAGTCGCTCGATGCCCACGGCGGCAACGTCTCGGCCACGGCGCGGGCCTTGGGCGTGTCGCGCAACACGATCTATCGCAAGGTGCCGCATCTGAAATAGCCTAGAGCAGACGGGAAAAGCCGGGCGACATCTGGCGCCCGCCCTGCTTGTCGATGGTCATCAAGTCGACGCCTTCCATCCGCGCGGCCATCGCATGCGCACGCGCCGCGCCCGTCACCATGAAGGTTGTCGACAAGCCATCGGCCAGCATTCCCGTGGACGCCAGCACCGTCACGCTGGCCAGTTCACGCGGCGAATCGCCCTTCGAGGGATCAAAGATGTGGTGGTGCGCGAAGTCAGGCGTGAACGTGCACTCGTAGTCGCCCGAAGTGGCCACGCTGCGCCCTTCCACTTTCAAGGTGGCCGCCAGGATTTCCGCGTCGCGCGGGTCCTGGATGCCCAAGGTCCACGGCCGGCGCACGGAACGCTGCCCGCGTGCAACGAATTCTCCCGTGTCCAGCAACGCGTGCAGTATGCCGCGCGCCTGCACGGCAGCCAGCGCCATGTCCGCAGCGTAACCTTGCGCCAGGCCATTCAAGGTCAGCGCCATGCCGGGCTGCAGGAAACGCACTTCGCGTTTGTCCCACGCCAATTGCCGCCAGCCGACCCGCGCCTGCGCTTTGCGCCGTAGTGCTTCCGCAGGCAAGCCGGTCTGGTCTGCCGCCGCGTGAAACAGCTGCCATAAAGGTTGCACGGTGATATCAAATGCACCATCGCTCCATTGCGACAAGGTTTGCGCCTGCGCCAGCACGGCCAGCAGATGGGCGTCCGGCCGGGCCAGGCGGCCGTCACGGTTCAGCTGGAAGACTTGGCTGGCGGGACTGTAAATGCTCATGAGGCGGTCGATATTCCTGGCCGCATGCAAGGCATCCTCAATGGCCAGCTCAGCCTGGCGTTGATCGTGGTGCAACACGGTGACGGCGATCGTCGTGCCAAACGCCAGTGCAGCGCCTTGATAAGGGCGCACGCCGGATGCCGTGGCCGTGCCGCGCGCCATGCTGCCCGGCAAGGACAAGCCCGCCATGCCGGCCACGCTGCCAATGGCTGCGGATATAAAGGTTCTACGCTGCATTGCTGCTCTCCTCTGCCGTGGCCAGGACAATGGGTATCGTGCGGGCACGCTTGATTTCCAGCATCAAGGGTGCGCATTTTTCATCGCTGGCGTAAATCACCACGCAATCCATGCACTGGAAACATTCGCCATAATCGACTTTCCCGCTCGGCGCGATGGCGTGATGCTCGCAACGGTGGCGGCAAGTCTGGCACGGCGTGCCGCATTCCTTGCGGCGCGGAATCCAGTTGAACAAGCGAAACCGTCCCAGCAGCGCCAGCGCCGCACCGAATGGACACAGATAGCGGCAAAAGAATTTGTAGGAAATACTGCTGAGCAGCAGCAAACCCACGGCATATGCAACAAACGGCCAAGCCCGCACGAAGTTCAGGGTGATGGCCGTCTTGAACGGTTCCAGCTCGACCAGCTTGTCCGTGATCTGGCTGGAAAACAGGCTGCTGCCGAGAATGGCCGCCAGCAAGCCATACTTGATCCATTTCAAGCGCCCGTCGAGGCGCGGCTTGATCTTCCACTGAGGCAAGCGCAGCCACTGGCCCAGCTTGCCCGTGAATTCCTGCAGCGCTCCAAACGGACACAGCCAGCCGCAAAACGTGCCACGCCCCCAGATCAGCAGACTGAGCAGCACGAACGCCCACAGGATCACCGTCATCGGATCGAACAGGAAAAAGCCCAGACTGCGCCCCGCCAGCAGCGCCTGGATGACGCCCGTGATATTGACGATCGACAACTGGCCCTGCGCGTAATAGCCGATGAAGCCAATGGTAAACAACAGGAACAGACGGCGGAACCATGCAAATTGGCGGCCATCGCGCACCAGCCGTTTCTGCCACGCCAAGGCGCCGGCCAGCAGCGCCAGCCCGGCCACCAATAGCAGCAACTCGGCCTTGCGTCCCTGCCACGTGCCACGCCACGTGGCATCGTCGCCTTGCGGCGCCGTATAAAAATCGGCCGGCAAGCGGTAGCTGACATCGACGTTGCGCGCGATGCGTTCCGGATATACGATACCCTTGCTGCGCGTAATCGGCAGCGTGAACGCCAGCGGACTGGCCGCATCGAGCCCCGCCTGGCTGATGATGCGCAGTGCGGCGATATTTTCCGTCGGCAAGGAAGCCGCATCGGATAAGCTCAAGTCCAGGTCCAGGTCGCGCATGTCGATGGGCAAGCCATCCTGCTTCAGCAACAGCCGGTCGGGGACGGTGCCGCGCACGAAATCGTCGCCCAGCACGCTGTAGCGCCCGCGTGACATGATGAGGATGGCATGGTCGCCCTCGTCAAGCCGGTTGCGCAATTTGTTCCAGCTGCGTTCCGTCAACAGATTGCGCCCCACCGTGGGGACGGATACATACGCCAGATAGAGGTCGATGAACAAGCCGTCCGGATCGCGCGCGGCTTCCGGTTCGAGTCCCGCGCCGGGACTGCCCGCAAACAAGGCTTCCACGTCCTTATTGCTCAAGCGTACATGCTGGATCAATCCGCGCTCGAGCATCTGCGCGACGCTGAGTTTCTCGAATACCTGCATGCGGATGCGGGCGATCTGGTCCGGGTCGCGGCCTTGCGCAAAGCCGAGTTTTTTGCGCGACACTTTCAAGGCCGAGGCCAGCACGCTCTGGTTGATGATGCGTACAGAGGCCGTGGCCTTCGACACGCCATCGATATCGGCATGGGTGGCGTCCGGTGCGCGTTTCGTCCTGGCATCGATGGCGATATTCTGTTTGAGCGACAAGCCCTGGTACTGTTTGACGAACTGAAACAGGGGCGCTTCACCGAGGCCGTCGAGAAACACGGGTTCGTGCTGCGACAGCACGGCGACGTCGAGAAAACTGCCTTTCGGATCGATGGCGATCAGCAGATTGACGGGTACGCCGGAAAAGCCGGGAATGGGCGCCAGGTCCACCGACTCAAAAACGTAGCCGACCAGCTCTGTCGCCGTGGCGTTTTGGCGGAACAAGGGCCAGACGGGCAAATCGGTCTCCTTGTCGCCCACGACGATGGGCGCGGGAAAACGCCGCGCCAGCTCGGCCTTGGTGAGCACACCGGCCCAGGCCTGTCCGAGGATAAACAGGAATAGCCAGCAAGCTATGAACAAGCGCATTATCCGCATGCATGGTGCTCCGTGCGGCGCCCTGTCGCAAGGCGCCGCGTTGTTGAGTTAGAAGAAAATAATGCCGCCCAGGGACACGCCATTCATCTTCGCTTCGCCGCCGGAAAAACCTTTCGAACGCGTCTGGCCCAGCTCGCCTACCAGGGTGATCGCGCTGTTGAGCGAGTAATACGCGCCCAGGGTCAGGTTGGCGTTCGACTTCAAGCCGCCCGTGCCGGCCGTGTTGTCGTCGTTCTTGCTGATGCCGTAGGACAAACCCAGCTTCAGCTTATCCGTCGTTTTATACGTGCCTTGCAGCAGCCAGTTCTTCGACTTGGTATCGCCCTGGTCCGCATCGGACAAGATGCCGAGCCCCTTGCCGCCCTGGAAGTTGACCAGCACGCCAGCCGGGCCCATCTGGTACGAGCCGCCCACTTCCACGCCGCGCATGGTCAGGTCATCGACTCCCGGCGTTTTCGAGGTGAATTTTTGCGACTTCACGCCGAGCCAGGCTTTCAACCCTTCCTGCGCATACGTCAGCTGCGCCTGCACTTGCGGACTCGACTTCGAAGAATAGGTCGAGCCTGCCACGATGGGCGTATCGGAGACGGGACTGACCAGCGCCACATCGACGCCAATGCCGCCCGACTTCGGGGAGCTGTACATGATCTGGCCATAGTTGCCCAGATAGGTATAGCCGGCGCCGATATGACCGAGGGTCACGCGGCCCCGCTGCGTCGCCTGCACCGGCGCACCCGAGCCCAGCAAGGTCATGTCGGACAAAATCGCGTTCGCGCCGAAGATGCCATAGTCGCGGCCCAGCTTGAAGGTGCCCATCTGCTCATTGCCAAACGTGAAGAAGGCTTGGCGCACGTCGACCACGCTGTTCTGGCTGATGGCGCTGTCCGTGGCCGTCGAGTTGTAGATGCCGATCAAGGCTTTCACGTCGTACTCGCCCAGCTTCGAGCTCGCCGAGGTGATCAAGCCGTTGGGCAGCAAGCCGTTGCCGATGGTGGTGCGGTCCTTCTCTCCGCCGCAACCGAGCGCCTGGCCGCCCAGCGCCAGCCCGCCCACCGCATCGCCCGAACACGACACTTGCGTGTAGTAGGCGTTGACGATGCCGCCCACCGACACGGTCCAGTCGCCAGCCTTGATATCGACGGCTTGCGCCTGTCCCACCGCTGCGATTGTCATGACACCGAGGCTCCCCAGCTTGATCCATGTGTTCATTTCTTCTCCTCTTTCTTCTCTGTTTTTAGTGTGCACACCAGTGATTGATGTACCTCAAGCTTTGGCAATAAGCGTGCCCAGCAAGCCTCAGAGGGAGAAAGAAAAAAAGCGTATTGAACGTGTGCAGCGGCGGATCAATCGCCACTGACAGTGTTCATTTTTTGACCGCAAGTATGCGTATCGGCCATTCAGGTAAACAAAAAACTGACGGCCTGGGCCGTCAGCAAAAAGAAAGCACCCGGCGGACAGGGAGACACCCATCCGTGTGGCCCGGGTGCTTCACCCCGTTACTTCGATGCCAGCTTGAAGACCCACACGGAACCGCCCTGTTCCAGGAAGTTGACCTTCTTCGCCACTTCGCCGCCCCACAGCGGCACCGCGCCACCCCAGCCTGATACGACGGCCACATATTGCGTGTCGCCATCCTGCCACGTGACGGGCGGCGCCACGACGCCGGAGCCCGTCTGGAATTTCCACAGCTCCTTGCCCGTCTTCGCATCGACGGCTTTCAGGAAGCCTTCTGGCGTGCCGTAGAACACCAAGTTACCGGCCGTGCTCATCACGCCGCCCCACAGCGGCGCGTTATTCTTGATTTCCCAGACGATCTTGCCAGTCTTCGGATCGACGGCGCGCATGGCGCCGATATAGTCATCAAACAAGGGCTTGATGGTGAAACCGGCACCGAGGAAGGCGCCGCCCTTCTTGTAGCTGATCGGCTCGTTCCAGATATCCATGCCCCATTCGTTCGCCGGCACATAGAACAGCTTGGTTTGCGGCGAGTACGCCATCGGCATCTGATTTTTTGCGCCGAGGAAAGCCGGTGCGGCAAATACGGTCGTGCCCTTCTTGCCTTCCTCTCCCTTGGTCGGGTCGCCGGGGCGGCCGGCGGCGATGAAGTTGGGCCGGCCCGTCTTCAGGTCGATGCTGCTGGCCCATGTGATTTTCTTCACAAACGGGAAGGCGTTCTGCAACTTGCCCGTATTGGCGTCGATCACATAGAAGAAACCGTTGCGGTCGGCCTTGCCGCCGTAGCGCTTGCCATCCATGTCGAAAGTGACGAATTCGTTGGCGCCGTCGAAATCCCAGGCGTCGTTCGGCGTGTTTTGATACGCCCACTTGATCTGGCCCGTTTTCACGTCCAGCGCCACGGTGGACGACGAGTACAGATTGTCGCCGGGACGCAAGTGGCTGTTCCATGGCGCCGGGTTGCCCGTGCCAAAGTAGGCGAGCTTGGTTTGCGGATCATAGGTACCACCCATCCACGTCGAGGCGCCGCCCGTTTTCCACAGGTCGCCGGGCCACGTCTTGTTCGCGGTACCGGACACGCCGTTATCGATCGCCTTGCCATCCTTGTCGTAGCGGTGGCCCATATGGCCCTCTACCGTAGGACGGCTCCACACGAGGTCGCCCGTCATCGGGTTACGCGCTTCGACCCGGCCCACGATGCCGAATTCACCGCCTGACACGCCCGTCAGCAGCAATCCTTCGGCGATCAGCGGCGCGGCCGTCATCGAGTAGCCGGCCGCATAATCGTCGACTTTTTCTTTCCAGACGATCTTGCCCGTATTCTGGTCCAGCGCCACGAGGTAGGCGTCGAGCGTGCCGAAAATCACCAGGTTGCCGTACAGGGCCGCACCACGGTTGACCACGTCGCAGCAGGGCATGATGCCATCTGGCAAGCGATGCTCATATTTCCACAGCTTGGCGCCCGTTTTCAAGTCGACAGCAAAGATGCGCGAATACGATGCCGTGACGAACATCTTGCCGTTATGAATCAGCGGCTGCGATTCCTGGCCACGCTGTTTTTCGCCGCCAAACGAGAACGACCAGGCCGGCACCAGCTTGGCCACGGTCTTGTCATTGATCTGCGTCAACGGCGAATAGCGCTGGCCCTGCGTGCCCATGCCAAACGACAGGACGCTGGCCGGATTCTTCGCCGTGCTGTCGAGCATGGCATTGGTGACATTGCCCACGTCGGCCGCCTGGGCCAGCGATGCCAAACCCAAACCGACGAGTATCCCCATGATTTTTTTCTGCACAATCATCTCCCTCTGTTTTATTAGTATGTGTGTGTCAAGTCTTGCGGTGTTCATGCGGCTGGGCATGCAGCAAGGCGCACTCTTCATCGGTGAACAGGCGCGAGCGCGTCAAAAAGCGCTTGCCCGTGCCGTTGTCGAGTGAAAACATGCCGCCATTGCCATCAACCACATCGATAATCAACTGGGTATGCTCCCAGTACTCGAATTGCTCGAGTCCCATGTAGAACGGTGTGCCATTCAAATTGCCGAGATAGATGTCGGTGTCGCTGACATCGAACTCGCCCAGCGCATAGCACATGGGCGCGCTGCCGTCGCAGCAACCGCCCGACTGGAAAAACATCAGCGGGCCGTGACGCTGGCGCAACTTGTCCATCATTTCCAGCGCCGCATCGGTGGCGACCACCCGGGCAATTGCTGCACTCATGGCATCCCTTTCTGCGCGCCGCGCCTGGACGACAGGCGCGGCGCGTGTACCGGTTTAGAAGAAGCCCAGCGCTTTCGGGCTATAGCTGACCAGCAAGTTCTTCGTTTGCTGGTAGTGATCGAGCATCATCTTGTGGTTTTCGCGGCCGATACCCGATTGCTTGTAGCCGCCGAACGCGGCGTGGGCCGGATACAGGTGGTAGCAATTGGTCCACACGCGGCCCGCCTGGATGGCGCGTCCCATGCGGAAGGCGCGCGAACCGTCGCGCGTCCACAAGCCGGCGCCCAGGCCGTACAAGGTATCGTTGGCAATCGCCAGCGCGTCGGCCTCATCCTTGAAAGTGGTCACGGACACGACCGGTCCAAAAATCTCTTCTTGGAAGATGCGCATCTTGTTATTACCCTTGAACACGGTCGGACGCACGTAGTAGCCGCCTTCCAGATCGCCCGCCTGCGTGTTGCGCTCGCCGCCGGCCAGCACTTCGGCGCCTTCCTGGCGGCCGATGTCGAGATAGGACAGGATTTTTTCCAGCTGCTCCTGCGACGCCTGCGCGCCGATCATGGTGGACGAGTCGAGCGGATTGCCCTGCTTGATGGCGGCCACGCGCTTCAAGGCACGTTCGATGAATTTTTCGTAGATCGATTCCTGGATCAGCACGCGCGATGGGCAGGTGCAGACTTCGCCCTGGTTCAGCGCGAACATGGCAAAACCTTCCAGGCACTTGTCGAAATAATCATCGTCGGCATCCATCACGTCTTCAAAGAAGATGTTCGGCGACTTGCCGCCCAGCTCCAGGGTGACGGGAATCAGGTTTTGCGCGGCATAGCCCATGATCAGGCGGCCCGTGCCCGTTTCGCCCGTGAAGGCGATCTTGGCGATGCGCTTGCTCGACGCCAGCGGCTTGCCCGCTTCCAGGCCGAAACCATTGATGATGTTCAGCACGCCCGGCGGCAGCAAATCGCCGATCAGCTCGATCAACACCATGATGGAAGCCGGCGTCTGCTCGGCCGGTTTGAGCACGACGCAATTGCCGGCGGCCAGCGCTGGCGCCAGTTTCCACACAGCCATCAGAATCGGGAAATTCCACGGAATGATCTGGCCCACGACGCCGAGCGGCTCGTGGTAGTGGTAGGCATAGGTTTCCGCATCGATTTGCGCGACGGAACCTTCTTGCGCGCGGATGCAGCCGGCGAAATAACGGAAATGGTCGATGGCCAGCGGGATGTCGGCGTTCATCGTTTCGCGGATCGGCTTGCCATTGTCGATGGTTTCCGCCGTGGCGATCAGGCTCAGGTTCTGTTCGATGCGGTCGGCGATGCGGTTCAGGATATTGGCGCGCTCGGCAGGCGACGTCTTGCCCCAGGCATCCTTGGCGGCATGGGCGGCGTCCAAGGCCAGCTCGACATCTTCCGCCGTGGAACGGGCGATTTCGCAAAATGGCAAGCCCGTGATCGGTGTGATGTTAGGAAAGTATTCACCTTTTACCGGGGCAACGAATTTGCCGCCGATGTAATTGTCATAGCGTTGTTTGAAGGGATTGGCTACGCCCAGTTTGCTGATGTCTGCGAGATTCATGTCGTCCTCTATCGGGTTAATTAGAATGGAATTGCTGTAATTAAAATCAAACGTCCTGGTACAGATGGGGTGAGTACACGGAGTCTTCCGCAAATGCCGTGCCAGCTCGGCATCCCACTACAAACTTAGCCGCTTTTACCCTTGTTACAAGGGCCTAGCGTCAATACCGGTGTGCTTTTCAGCGCATGCCCGGGCTTGAGCCGCTGCACAATGGAACAGGTGTACCAGACTGGAACACCTGTTCCTGTGCCATTAACGAATCACCACGCCCCATGGCAATTCACCTACAGCAATATCGGCCACCTTGCGCGCGCTGGCCGTGTCGATGACGGAAACGCTGTTCGAACGGCCATTGGCCACGTACAGCTTGGCGCCATCGGGCGTGATGGCCATGTTCCACGGGCGCTTGCCGACGGGAATGGTGGCCGTGACCTCGTTGCTGGCCGTGTCGATCACCATCACCGTGCCATCGATACCGTTCGAGACATACACCTGCTTGCCGCTGGGATGGACCACGATGCCGTTTGCATTCTTGCCAGCGGGAATGGTGGCGATGGCCTTGCGCGCGGCCATGTCGATGACGTAGACGGCATTGACCAGTTCGCACGCCACGTAGGCGCGGCCCGAGTCCGGACTGAAACCGATGCCGCGCGGGCGCAATCCCACGGCGATGGACGCCACCTGGCGGCGTTGCACCACATCGATGACATCAACTTGTTCGGCCTCTTCCGCGCTGACCAGCAGCCAGCGCCCATCGGGGCTGAAAACGGCATGTTCCGGATTGCGTCCATGCACCTTGATATCGGCGAGCAAGACGCCCGTCTGCCCATCGAGCAAGGCCACGCTATTGTTTTCCTCGACGGCCACGGCCACGTAATGACCGTCTTGCGAAGCGCTGACGCCTTCGGGCGACTTGCCCAGCGCCACCGTGCGCAGGGGGGCGCCGCCAGCGTTATCGATCAGCAGCAAGGCGCTGCTGGCCGCATCCGTGACAAACAATTGCCGCCCGGTGGGGTCGGCGGCGATGCCGCGCGGACGCTTGCCGGCTGCAATCTGGCGCACGACCTGATCGGTCGCCGTGTTGATCACACTCAAGGTGCCCGATTTTTCATTGGGAACATAAGCAAATGGAGCGGCCTGGAGGGAGGTGCAGGCAAGCGCTGGCAGCAGCCAGCACACCTGGCGCAAGCGCGAGAAGAAGTTGGGCATAATCACCTTTCGATGGCAAAACACAGGAAAAGCGCGCGGCATCGGCGCATCTGATAATTGCTGTATGCAAACGCCGTGCCACTGACACGCGTATAATTTCAGCCCACCAATGGAGACATGGCAGGCATATTGCTTGATACACAGATGCAGACCTGCGCCGCGCACGCGACCAAGCAGGCTTTATTCACATTGGAGAATCCGCATGCAGCACCGTTTCCGCCTGAACACCATCGCCAGCTTGTTTGTCGCCGGCAGCGCTACCCTCGCCCCCCACGTCTTTGCCGCCGAGGCAGCTGCCCCGGCCAACGGGCAACTGATGGATACGGTGGTCGTCAGCGGCAGCCGCATCGCCCATCCCAGCCAGGAAGTGCCGGCCTCGATCGACGTCGTCGACAGCGCCCGCATCCAGGATGGCCAAATCCGCGTCAACGCGTCAGAAGCGCTGGCCGCCGTGCCGGGCCTGGTCGTGCAAAACCGCCAGAACTATGCGCAAGACTTGCAAATCTCGTCGCGCGGCTTCGGCGCACGCTCGGCCTTTGGCGTGCGCGGCGTCAAACTGATCAGCGATGGCATTCCTGCCAGCATGCCCGACGGCCAAGGCCAGGCCGCCACCTTCAACCTCGATACGGCCGAGCGCATCGAAGTGCTGCGCGGACCGTTTTCTGCCATCTACGGCAACCACTCGGGCGGCGTGATCCAGCTGTTTTCCAAGGATGGGCAAAATCCTCCATCCGTCGAATTAAATGTGGTGGGCGGCAGCTACGGCACCAACAAAGTGGACTTGACGGCGCAAGGCCAGGCAGGCGGCATCGGCTACGTGCTCGACGGCTCGCGCTTCCGCACGGACGGTTTCCGCGACCACAGCGCCGCCACGCGCGAACAGGCGTTCGGCAAGATCACCGTCAAGCCCAATGCGGACAGCAAGCTGACCATCGTTGCCAACAGCCTGCACCAAGGCAACACGCAAGATCCGCTGGGCGCCACCTGGGCCACGTTTGCCCGCGACCCGCGCGCTGGCGAAACCGATGCGAGCGACACGCAAAACCCGAAGCGCACCCTGGCCGAGCGCTACAACACGCGCAAGAGCATCGACCACCAGCAAATCGGCGCCACCTATGAACAGTCGTTCGGCGACGACCGCCTGCATGTGATGGTGTATGGCGGCAACCGCGAGGTGATCCAGTACCAGGCTTTTACCAAAGGCTTCCAGGCGCCGCCTAGCCATTCAGGCGGCGTGGTTGACTTCCAGCGTGAGTTCTACGGCATCGATACCAACTGGCTGCACGTGAACCAGTTGGCCGGCGGCAAGCTGAGCACCACCATCGGCATCGATTACGGCCGCTCCAGCGATGACCGCACCGGCTATGAAAATTACATCGGCAACACGTTTGGCGTGAAAGGCAAGCTGCGCCGCGACGAGCAGAATGTCGTCTCCAGCCTCGATCCCTATATCCAGACGGAATGGCAAAGCGGCCCATGGCTGCTGAGCGCAGGTGTGCGCTACAGCAAGATGAAAGTGGCGGTCGACGACCACTATCTCAGCAATGGGAACGACAGCGGCAGCCTCGAATTCAGCCACACGACACCGGTGCTGGGTCTGCTGTATAAACTGACGCCGAGCGTCAACGTGTACGCCAGCGCCGCGCGCGGTTTTGAGGCGCCTACCTTGAATGAACTGTTTTACTCGGGCACGGGCGGCGGCTTCAATTACCAGCTAAAACCGGCCACCAGCACCAACCTGGAAGCAGGCATCAAGGCGAGAATCGCCAACAACACCCACGTAAACGCGGCCGTGTTCCAGATCAAGACCAACGACGAATTGGTGGTCGACAAGTCCAGCGGCGGGCGCACCAGCTATCGCAATGCAGGTAAAACCTTGCGCCAAGGTATGGAAGTGTCGCTGGACTCAAACTTGCCATATGGTTTCACGGCAAAAGTAGCACTGACCAGCCTGCACGCCGTGTATGACCAGGCGTTTGGCAGCGTGCGCGAAGGCAGCCGTTTGCCTGGCGTGCCCAGCGCCAACCTGTTCGCGGAACTGGCGTGGAAAGATAAGCTCGACCGCTTTGGCGCGGCGCTGGAAAGCGTGGCCAGCAACCAGGTCTATGCGGAAGACAGCAACATCGAAAAACCGGCGCCCGGCTACACGGTGTTCAATGCGCGCTTCAACGCCAAACAAAACGTGGGGAACTGGCGCTTCAAGGAATTTGCCCGCCTGAACAATCTTTTCGACAAGACCTACGTGGGCTCCGTCATCGTCGGCGACAGCAACAAACGCTACTATGAAGCGGCGCCAGGACGCAATTGGCTGCTGGGTGTCAGCGCCCAATATAGTTTCTAAAACTAAAAAGCCCGCGCCTCTTCCGATGCGCGGGCTTTTAAACCAGAGCAAGCTACTTCAGGGCCGCGCCTCCTTCACGCCATACTTCTCAAAGATCGTTTTCAGTTCGCCGCTGGCCGCCATCTCGTTCATGGCTGCCTGCAGCAACTTGGCCACGTCGAGCTGTTGCTTGCTGACGGCCAGGCCCACGGCCCAGCCGGCACGCGGCAAGCGGGCGAACGCCACTTCGCTCAAGGGGAAAGCGGGGTCGCTTTTCAGCACCGATTCGATTTCCGAACGGTTGGCCAGCACGGCGTCGAGCTTGCCCGCCTGCAATTGCTGCAAGGCTTCGGCGGCCGTATCGAAGATGCGCACGTCGTCGCGGTACTTGCCATTGTCTTCGCCCAACATCAGCATGGCCGCGATCGACACCTTTTCCACGCCGATACGCTTGCCGGCCAGCGAAGCGACTCCGTCGAATTGCGGCACGGATTGCGCGCTGCGCACCAGGCGCACGGTTTCCACGTAGTAAGGTGCGAAGATCTCAACCTTGTCGTTATCCGCCATCAACTTCTTGTCGACCGGCACATGCAGCATCACGTCGGCGGGGCCATAACCGAGGTAATGCCCCTTCCACACCATATTGCGCAAATCGTCGTTCAGATTTTCGCCGGCGGGAAATGGCAGCAAACTCAGTTTCAGCCCCAGCTTTTTCGCCAGCGCTTCGGCAATATCGATATCGATGCCAACGCCCTTGTCGGAAAACGGCGCGAACTCGTTGTACACAGCCACTTTCAGGCTGCCCGACTGCTGCACTTTCTGCCAGTCGGCATGCGCCGCCGCGGCTGCGCAGAGCGCCAGGCAAGCGAGCGAGATCATCGCGCGCATGCCCCGGAGTTGAAATGAACGCATGGGACTCCTTCGTGATCGGTTCGACTTAATTGGATTCGCGGCGGGTTTCCAGATAGGTCTTGATGGCCCACATGGCTTCCTGGTTGAACACGCCTTCGAACGGCGGCATGTACACGGCGCCATTGCGCACTTTACCGTGACGGATGGTGGTCAGGTAGTAATTGTCCGTCTCCTTGTAGCAAGCCTGTTTCTTTGTCTCATTCTTGATACCGAAGCAATCGCGGTCCAGCTGGCGCAAGTCCGGCGCGATGCCGCCCGAAATGGCTTCGATGCCGTGGCAGCGGGCGCAATTCTGGTTGTAGGCCGAGGTGCCTACGGTCAGGGCCAGCTTGTTGCCCCGATACGGGTTTTGTTCGAGCCACTTGTCGCCCACCTTCGGCAAGCCCGTGGTGTCGACGCCTTGCGGCGTGACGTTGCCATGCGCATAGGCATGCGGCAAGGTCAGCAGGGAAGTGAGGGCGACGGCGCCGGCGGCTGCCATGCCGAGCAGGGTACGAATGGAATAGGTCATGCTGGTCTCCTTGGTTTTTTAGTCAATATCCAAGAAGAGCAAATGCCATGCCATGCGTATATGCCCCGCATCCGGCCACCCATGTATCAATTTGGAACAGCTGCAACACGTATTTGTGTCACCGTACGCGTCAGCCGACAGCGCCCAACAAACTATCAGACGTAAAAAAACCCCAACCGGATCACCGGAAGGGGTTTTT
>NZ_JAZHPB010000016.1:0-64430 GCF_036543145.1 Janthinobacterium sp. LS2A | reverse complement strand
ATTCTTCCTTAGAACAATGATTTAAATGTAGGGACCGGCATTCTCGTGAAAGCCGGCCCGGAACTTCTATTACTTAGCTTTCGAGCTTACGATTGCTTCAGTCACATGCTTAGGTGCTTCAGCATAGTGCTTGAATTCCATCGTGTAAGTCGCACGACCTTGGGTCGACGAACGCAACGATGTGGCGTAACCGAACATTTCCGACAGAGGTACTTCGGCCTTGATGATCTTGCCGCCACCGCCAGCAATTTCATCCATACCTTGCACCATGCCGCGACGCGACGACAGATCGCCCATCACGGTACCGGCGTAGTCTTCCGGCGTTTCCACTTCCACGGCCATCATCGGCTCCAGGATGACTGGCGATGCTTTGCGGCAGCCATCTTTGAATGCCATCGAAGCGGCCATGCGGAATGCATTTTCGTTCGAGTCAACATCATGGTACGAACCGAAGAACAGCGTGACTTTCACGTCAACGACTGGGTAACCAGCCATCACGCCCGAAGTCAGCGTGTCGCGCACACCTTTTTCAACTGCAGGGATGTATTCGCGAGGAACGGTACCGCCCTTGATCGCGTCAACGAATTCGAAGCCCTTGCCCGGTTCTTGCGGTTCGATCTTCAGAACCACGTGACCGTATTGACCACGACCACCCGATTGCTTGACGAATTTGCCTTCCGACTCTTCGCACACTTTACGGATCGTTTCGCGGTAAGCCACTTGTGGCTTGCCGACGGTCGCTTCAACGTTGAATTCGCGCTTCATGCGGTCAACGATGATGTCCAGATGCAACTCGCCCATACCGGCGATGATGGTCTGGCCCGATTCTTCATCGGTACGCACGCGGAACGATGGATCTTCTGCTGCCAGGCGGTTCAGCGCCAGGCCCATTTTTTCCTGGTCGGCCTTGGTTTTTGGCTCGACTGCCTGCGAAATCACTGGCTCAGGGAAGACCATGCGTTCCAGAACGACGCTGGCTTTTTCGTCGCAAAGCGTATCGCCGGTGGTGGTGTCTTTCAGACCCACAACAGCGGCGATGTCGCCAGCGCGCATTTCCTTGATTTCTTCGCGTTCGTTCGCTTGCATCTGCACGATACGGCCGATACGCTCTTTCTTCTGCTTCACGGAGTTCAACACCGAGTCGCCCGAATTCAGGGTACCCGAGTAGCAACGGATGAAGCACAACTGACCGACGAACGGATCGGTTGCGATCTTGAACGCCAATGCCGAGAATTTCTCATTGTCGTCAGCTGCGCGCTCGACTGGCTGCTCGTCCTCGTCCAGACCTGGGACAGGTGGAATGTCGATTGGCGATGGCAGGTACTCGATGACCGCGTCCAACATGGCTTGTACGCCCTTGTTTTTAAAGGCGGTACCGCACAACATTGGAACGATTTCGCTGGCGATGGTACGCTGACGCAGGGCAGCCTTGATCTCTTCTTCCGAGAGGTCGCCTTCTTCCAGGTACTTGTTCATCAGGTCTTCCGACGCTTCAGCAGCGGCTTCAACCATGTTTTCGCGCCACTTGGCAGCATCAGCGGCCAGGTGTGCAGGAATGTCGCCGTATTCGAACTTCATGCCTTGCGAAGCGTCGTCCCAGATAACCGCTTTCATCTTGACCAGATCGATAACACCGGTGAAGACGTCTTCAGCGCCGATAGGCATCTGAATAGGTACTGGGTTGGCTTTCAGACGCGAACGCATCTGATCGTAGACCTTGAAGAAGTTGGCGCCGGTACGGTCCATCTTGTTCACGAAGGCCAGACGTGGCACTTTGTACTTGTTAGCCTGACGCCATACCGTTTCCGATTGTGGCTGCACGCCGCCGACTGCACAGTAAACCATGCAGGCGCCATCCAACACGCGCATCGAACGTTCCACTTCAATGGTGAAGTCAACGTGGCCTGGGGTGTCGATGATGTTGATGTGGTGAGCTGGGAAGTTGTTTGCCATGCCTTTCCAGAAGCACGTAACAGCAGCCGAGGTAATCGTGATACCGCGCTCTTGCTCTTGTGCCATCCAGTCGGTGGTGGCAGCGCCATCATGGACTTCGCCCAGCTTGTGGTTCACGCCTGTGTAGAACAGGACGCGCTCGGTCGTGGTCGTCTTACCTGCATCGATGTGAGCGGAGATACCGATATTACGATAGCGCTCAATGGGGGTCTTGCGGGCCATAATTAATCCTAAATGAATGGACAAAACCGAGCAGCATTTTTTTGCAAAAATGAGCCCGGCCTCGAACAACAGATGCTTGACAGCCGCCTTGCGGTAGCTGGCTTTATATTAGAAGCGGAAATGCGAGAACGCTTTGTTCGCTTCAGCCATACGATGGACTTCGTCGCGTTTTTTCATCGCGCCGCCGCGGCTTTCAGCCGCTTCCATCAGCTCACCGCCGAGGCGTTGTGGCATCGATTTTTCGCTGCGCTTGTTAGCAGCTTCACGCAACCAACGCATGGACAGAGCCATACGACGGACTGGGCGAACTTCGACCGGCACCTGGTAGTTTGCACCACCGACGCGACGGGATTTCACCTCAACCAACGGCTTGGCGTTGTTGATTGCGGTAGCAAAAACTTCGAGCGGATCTTTGCCCGATTTTGCTGCGATGTGCTCGAAAGCACCGTAGATGATGTTTTCTGCAACCGATTTCTTACCGGACAGCATCAGCACGTTTACAAATTTAGCGACATCAGTGTTGCCGAATTTTGGATCTGGCAAAATTTCGCGCTTGGGTACTTCACGACGACGTGGCATATCAATTCCTTTCAATCTTCAGTTGAGCGCGCGTTCTTCGCACACTCGCGGACGACCATCATAGTCTTCCACTTACTCGACCAGATGCGGTCGACTACATTCACTTAGCTAGTTGCCACTGAGCGAAACTTGGGTTTGCTGCGTACAACTTATTACTTCTTGCCAGCTTTAGCGCGCTTGGTACCGTACTTCGAACGCGATTGCTTACGGTCTTTAACGCCTTGGGTATCCAGAGCACCGCGAACCATGTGGTAACGCACACCCGGCAAATCCTTGACGCGGCCGCCGCGCAACAGCACAACACTATGCTCTTGCAGGTTATGGCCTTCACCGCCAATGTACGAAATGACTTCGAAACCATTGGTCAGGCGAACTTTAGCGACTTTACGCAGAGCCGAGTTAGGCTTCTTTGGAGTCGTGGTGTAAACACGTGTGCAGACGCCACGTTTTTGCGGGCTGTTTTCCAGCGCCGGCGATTTGCTCTTCACGGTCAAAGCGACGCGTGGATTGCGAATCAATTGATTGATGGTTGGCATCGTTATAAATCCAACAAAAAACTACGATTAATAACCCGGGCAAGATGCCCGGCGACTAAAACCTCGTCCCGCTTTCATCTACTGCGCACCGGAGGCGCCCGCAGCCACTCGATTAGGAGCGGCCATGAAATGCCAAGTAATGCGTAAACGATGAGCAGAATAAAATCGAGAACTCGCTAGTTTAGACCTTGTGCCACAGGGGGTCAATCGGTTTACCACTTTTTGCTATAAAAAAAGGCAAAAATGGCAGGCGTTTGTGGCATTTTGACTAATCTTTGGCACCGATGCGCGGATGCCGGCAGGCGTAAACGATTGATGATTTGGCATTCTTTCCCTGCGGCCAAGCATCTGCCGTGCACATTCTTGTGTGACCGCAAGACAACAAAAGGATTGATAATAGCGGACATTTTTCGCTGCCCTCCCGCCCTCCTTTATGCGCTCCTTGCTTCGCCCCGCCAATCTGATCCTGCTCCTGACGTATGCCTCGCTGACGGCCGTGCCCTTCATCCCCGCGCTGCTGGGGCGTGCGCTCGAGCATCCGTGGCAGATGCTCACGTTCGAGCTGCTGGCCTGGCTGGCCGTCTGGAGCATCTTCAAGCGCCCCGCCTACTTCCACTGGCTGTTGGTGCCCGCCTTCCTGGCCCTGCCGACGGAAATCTACCTGTTCATCTTTTATGGCCAGGGCATTTCCACGCACCACCTGGGCATCATCTTCGAAACCAGCCCCAAGGAAGCGATGGAATTCCTCGGGCAAAAAGTATGGCTGATGGGCGCCGTCATGCTGGGCGTGATCACCTGGTGCGCCCTGAGCTGGTATGCGGCCACGCGCACGCGCGACCTCGACTGGCGCGGCAAGACGCGCCCGGCCGCCTTCGTGCTGCTGATCCTGCTGGGCGGCTTCTGGTGGTATGGCTACGAATTCGGTTTCGAGGCCAAGGTCGTGCACAGCGCCGCCGCGTCCGCCAAGGCCAGCAAGCCGGCGGCCAGCGCCAAGCCGGGTGCTTCCGGCTTCGGCGACGCCAGCTCGGCCGACGATGAAACGGAAGAGGAAGACGAGGAAAGCAGCAAACCGGAGAACGCCAGCATCGCCGGCGCCGATGAAACGGGCCTGGGCTGGCCCAGCCTGCCCCACTGGGCGCGCCTGCCCTACGCCTTCGACACCGTCAGCAATTCCTGGCCCTTCGGCCTGGCCGCGCGCGGCTTCGATTTCTACAAGGAACGCAAGTACCTGGCCGAGCTGGGACAAAAAAGCAGCAGCTTCCGTTTCGGCGCGCACCAGCAACAGCCCGATACCAGCCCGGAAGTGGTGGTCATGGTGATCGGCGAATCGTCGCGCTACGACCGCTGGAGCTTGAACGGCTACGAACGCGACACCAATCCCCTGCTGAAACAGGAAAGCAACCTGGTGCCGCTGGCCGACGTCATCACGGCCGTTTCCGCCACGCGCCTGTCCGTGCCCGTCATCATCTCGCGCAAGCCGGCCACGCAAAGCCTCAAGGATGGCTTCTCGGAAAAATCCTTCCTGACCGCCTACAAGGAAGCGGGCTTCAAGACCTACTGGCTGTCGAACCAGATCTCGTTCGGCCAGTTCGACACGCCCGTGTCCGTCTTCGCCAAGGAAGCGGACGTGGTGCAATTCCTGAACCTGGGCGGCTTTACCAACAGTTCGAACTTCGACCAGATCCTGTTCGACCCGTTCAAGAACGCGCTGGCCGACCCGGCGCCGAAAAAACTCATCGTGCTGCACACCCTGGGCAGCCACTGGAACTACAGCCAGCGCTATCCGAAGGCCTTCGACAAGTGGCAGCCGTCGCTGTTCGGCGTCGACAAGCCCGTCTACACGGACACGGCCATCAAGCCGCAGCTGAACAACAGCTACGACAGCTCCATCCTGTACACGGACTGGTTCCTGTCGAACGTGATCGGCATGCTGAAGGACGACGGCCAGCGCACCGCCCTGCGCAGCTCGCTCGTCTATGTGGCCGACCACGGCCAGACCCTGTACGACGGCACTTGCCGCCTGGCCTTCCACGGGCACAACACGCAATTCGAATTCCACGTGCCCGCCTTCGTCTGGTATTCGCCGCAATTCCAGCAGCACTATCCAGACAAGGTAACGCAGCTGCGGCGCCATCAGAAGGCGCGCCTGTCGACGGAAAACATGTTTCACACGCTGCTCGACCTGGGCGACATCCGCTTTGCCGGCGAACAGCCCGAATGGAGCATCGCCAGCGCCCGCTTCAAGCAGCACAAGCGCTACGTCGACAGCTACGGCTGGACCAACTACGACAACGCCATCATCCGCGGCGATTGCCGCGAAGTGATCGACAAGAGCACGCCGGAGAAGCAGGACAAGTAAGGGCGGCCATCACGCCCGTTCCAGCACGCCGCCGCAATCGGCCGGCTGCGCCATGTGGGTACTGAGCCAATCGAAGACGCGGCCCGCCTTGTCCGCGATACCGGCGTCAAAACCGCGCTGCGCCAGCAGGGCGATGCCATTCGTGGCCTGCAGCACGCCGGGCGCCAGCAATAACGCGCCCGCCTCATCGCGGCGCACGCACCACGGCGCCAGGCAGTCCTCCAGCAGCGGCCCCAGCACCAGATTGTGCGAGGAGACGATCACCAGGTGCTGCGCGGCCAGGCTGTGCAGCACGGCGGCGGCCGCCGCCACCGATTCGAGGTGATTCGTGCCGCGGAAAATTTCATCGATCAGGAACAGGGCAGGCACGCCCTCTTCGGCCAGCGCCAGCAATTCGCGCGCGCGCCGCAATTCGGCGATATACAGACTTTCACCGCCATCGAGCGAATCCTCGTTCTGCATGCTCGAATACACGGCCAGGCGCGGCACATCGGCGCTGTCCGCATGACAGAAGCCAAAGGCCCGCGCGCAGACCAGATTCAAGCCTATGCAGCGCAGCAAGGTGCTCTTGCCGATACCGTTCTGGCCTGAGATGAAACTGCCCTTGCCCTGCACGCCGAACGACAGCGGCGCGGCGTTCTCCAGCAAGGGATGCCGCATGCCCTGCAAAGCCAGCGCGCGCGGCGCCGCGCTACCCGCCCAGCAAAACACGGGCGCCGCACGCAACTGCCGCGCCAGCGCCAGATCCGCCTCCAGCTGCGCCACCTGGCTAAAGCTGTCGCGCAGGAAGGGCAACTGCTGCGCCACCAGCTGGCGCGTGCGGAAATAGCGCTTGACGTTTTTCAGCAGCAACCAGTCGCCATATTCGACCAGTACCGTATCGACGAAGGGTACGTAATGCAGCAGCGAGCGCTCGATGGCGCGCGTCAGCCTGGCCGCCTGCGCGCTGCCGGCAGCCAATGGCAAGACTGCCGGCACATCGAGCCGCGCCAGCGCGGTACGGGTCTTCAGCAGATAGCGCAAGGTATCGAGCGTGCGCTCCCACGCTTTGGCACTTTCGTAAAAACGCACCTGCACAGCCATCAACGCGACACAGGCGGCCAGCACGCCAAACAGCGCCGGCCAGCCCACCAGCCAGGTGGCGGCGATGGCCAGCACCAAGGCCAGCGGCACCAGCCATAGCCAGATGCGCCACCATGGCGCCGGCGGCAGCGCCGGGCCGAACAGGGTTTCGCTCACTTCCGTATCGGCCTGGCGCAAGGGCAGGCAGGCATGCTCCATGGCGGTCACCTGGGTCGGGTCATCCAGCAACTGTTTGACGCGCGCGATCGAGGCAGGGTTGGCCTGGCCGCCGCTCAAGCGCCGGTGCAACTCCTGCTGGCCGAAGATGCTGGTCTCGCGCGCCAGCTGCGCCGCATACTGGTCGAGCATCAGCTCGTCCCAGGTCTGGCGATCGAGCGATGGAGCCTCGCCCGTCAGTTGCTGCAGCATCGCCACGTCGCTGCGCGCGAAAGGATAGTCGAGCGCCGGCGCGAAGACGCTGGCAGGGAAAAGTTGCTGGAGGAACGGATGCATGGCGCCTGTGGAGGAGTCAATGAAGGGAACGCCACAGCAGATGCAGGCGATTGCCAATTTATCAAGTGCGACTTGCACACGGACACCGCCTGGACAGCGCGGACACGGCGGACAGGCGGACACCCGGTTTTTTTCCCATTCAAATCAATGATTTAATCATTGGCATGGATCGTGCATTGGATGAGCCATCCTTCACGAGACATGACCATGATCCGCGATACCTCTTCCCAAGACGCCGTACTGTCCGCTCCGCCAGGCCAGCGCTACAAGCGACGCGCCCTGCTGCTCGCTGGCGCCGTCGTCATCATCGGCGGCGCCATCGCTGTCGTTGCCGGCTGGCGCAACAGCGAGCATTCCGTCAACAGCAGCCGCCTGCGCATCGCCGACGTCACGCGCGGCACCCTGATCCGCGACGCGGCCGTCACGGGCCGCATCGTCGCTGCCATCAGCCCGACCCTGTATTCGACCACCGTGGCCACCGTCACGCTGAAAGCGAAGGCGGGCGACACGGTGAAAAAGGGCGACATCCTGGCCGTGCTGGAGTCGCCGGACCTGTCCGACGCGCTCAAGCGCGAACAATCGAGCGTGCAGCAGCTGGAGGCGGAAGTGGCGCGCCAGCAGATCCTGGCCAAGAAGCAGAAATTGCTGGCGCGGCGCGAAGCCGATACGGCGGAAATCGACCGCCTGTCCGCACAGCGCACGCTCGAACGCTACGAGAGCGTGGCGCAGGTGGGCATCATCGCCAAGATCGATTACCAGAAGGCCAAGGACGCCTTGAATTCGGCCGATATCCGCAGCAAGCACGCTTCGCAGGCGGCGGGTCTGGAAAGCGAAGACGTGACCCTGGCCCTGAAAACAAAGAGCAATGAACTCGAACGCCAGCGTCTCGTCCGCGACAACGCCCAGCGCAGGGTCGATGAACTGACCGTGCGTGCGCCCGTCAACGGCTTCATCGGCACCCTGTCGGTGGCCAACCGCAGCGTGGTGCAAGCCAATACGGCACTGATGACCCTGGTCGACCTGTCGCAGCTGGAAATCGAGCTCGAGGTGCCGGAAACGTATGTGGCCGACATGGGCCTGGGCATGCGCGCCGAGATCGAAACAGGCACCATCCGGGCGACCGGCAAGCTGTCGGCGCTGTCGCCCGAAGTGGTGAAAAACCAGGTGCTGGCGCGCGTGCGTTTCGACGGCGAACAGCCGGCCGGCCTGCGCCAGAACCAGCGCGTGGCGGCGCGTCTGCTGATCGATGAAAAACCGAATGTGCTGATGCTGGCGCGCGGCTCCTTCGTCGAAGCGGAAGGCGGCCGTTTCGCCTACGTCGTGCGCGACGGCGTGGCGATGCGCACGCCGATCAAGCTGGGCGCGACCAGCGTGTCGGCCGTGGAAATCCTCGACGGCTTGAAGCTGGGCGACAAGGTGGTCGTCGCCGGTACGGAAAACTTCGAGAACGCGGCCCGCGTCTCGCTCAACTGACACATCATTCAACTTATACCCTGAGAGGCCCTCCATGCTGCGCATGCAAAACCTGAGCAAAGTCTACCGCACCCACATGATCGAAACCCACGCGCTGCGCGGCTTCGACATCCATGTGCAACAAGGTGAATTCGTCACCGTCACGGGGCCGTCCGGTTCGGGCAAGACGAGCTTTCTGAACATCGCCGGCCTGCTCGAGGAATTCACCGACGGCGAATACATACTCGACGGCGTCAACGTCAGGGGCATGGACGACAACGCCCGCTCGCGCCTGCGCAATGAAAAACTCGGCTTCATCTTCCAGGGTTTTAATCTGATTCCCGACCTGTCGCTGTTCGACAACGTCGACGTGCCGCTGCGCTACCGGGGCTTCAACCGCGCCGAACGCAAGGAACGCATCGAGGACGCGCTGGCCAAGGTCGGCCTGGCCTCACGCATGAAGCATTATCCGGCCGAACTGTCGGGTGGCCAGCAGCAGCGCGTGGCCATCGCGCGCGCGCTGGCCGGCTCGCCCAAGCTGCTGCTGGCCGATGAACCGACGGGCAACCTGGACACGCAGATGGCGCGCGGCGTAATGGAACTGCTGGAAGACATCAACGCGCAAGGCACCACCATCCTGATGGTCACGCACGATCCGGAACTGGCGCTGCGCAGCCAGCGCAACGTGCACATCATCGATGGCCAGGTGTCGGACCTGGTGCAGCACGGCGCCACGCTGTCGGCCAGGCCGCAGCACGCCGCGACCGCGTAAGGAGAGCCCATGTTCCGCTACTATTTCACCTTGGGCTTGCGCAGCCTGCGCCGCAACCGCGCCCTGACGGCGCTGATGATACTGACCCTGGCCGTCGGCGTGGCCGCCAGCGTGTCCACCGTCACCATCCTGCACGCCATGTCGGGCGACCCGCTGCCGCACAAGAGCGACCGCCTGTTCGTGCCGATGATCGACATCCTGCCCATGAAAGGCTATGTCGCCGGTGAAAAGCCGGGCTTTCCGCAAATGCAGATGAGCTATATCGACGCCCAGAACTTCATGCGCAGCAAAATCGGCGTACGCCGCACCGTGATGTTCGGCGTGGCCGGCCCGGTCGAACCCTTGCGCAAGGATATCGGCGTCTTCAATGCGCAGGGCATGGCGCCCACGCGCGACTTCTTTGCCATGTTCGAGCCGCCATTCCTGTACGGCCAGCCATGGAGCGACGCCGACGACGCCAGCGGCGCCGACGTGATCGTGCTCAGCCGCGCGCTGTCGGAGAAACTGGTCGGCAGCGCCAATCCGGTCGGCCAGCGCGTCACGGTGCTGGGCCGGCCCTACATGGTGACGGGCGTCTTGGCTACCTGGGACGTCGTGCCGCGCGCCCATCACATTATCGGCAGCAAGGGGGCATTCGGGCCGGAGGACGAATTCTTCATTCCATTCGCCAGCGCCATCCGCCACGAGACCGTGCACGATGGCGGCATGAGCTGCAACGGCGACAATAACGCACCCGGCTACCAGGGCACGCTCGCCTCGGGCTGCACCTGGCTGCAGTTCTGGTTCGAGATGGCCAGCAGCGGCGAGCGCGGCCAGTTGCAACAATACCTGGACGCCTATGCGGGCGAGCAGCGCAAGCTGGGGCGCATGCAGCGCAATGCGCCGAACAGCCTGTACGACCTGAACGAATGGATGGGTTTTTTGCAGGTGGTCGACAACGACAACAAGCTGGCGGCATGGCTGGCCTTCGGCTTCTTGCTGCTGTGCCTGGTCAATACCATCGGCCTGCTGCTGGCGAAGTTTTCCGTGCGCGCGTCCGAGGTGGGCATCCGCCGCGCGCTGGGCGCCACCCGGCGCGACATCTTCCGCCAGTTCCTGATCGAGACCACCGTGATCGGCCTGGCCGGTGGCGTACTGGGCCTGCTGCTGGCGTTTGGCGCGCTGGCCGTGGTCAGCAAGCAGTCGGAGGATCTGGGCACGGTCGCGCACATGGACATACCGATGCTGCTGCTGACGTTTGCCATGTCGGTGCTGGCCGCCGTGCTGGCAGGCCTGCTGCCCACCTGGCGCGCCTGCCAGGTGACGCCGGCGATCCAGCTCAAATCCCAATGAACATCGTTTACCCAACATGAGGTCCAGCATGGAAATCCGTCCCATCCTGTCGGCGCTGATGCGCAGCAAAACCGGCGCCGTCCTGGTGGCGGTGCAAGTGGCAATCAGCCTGGCCATCCTGGCCAACGCCCTGCACATCGTCAACCTGCGCCAGGCCGTCGCCGCGCGGCCCACCGGCGTGGCCGCCGAAAGCGATATTTTTTACGTCAGTATCCAGAACATCAACCGCGGCAGCCATGAGCGCCAGCTGGCGGAACAGAAGCGCCAGGCGGCACTGCTGCGCGCGCTGCCGGGCGTGATGTCGGTGGCGCAAACGTCGCAGGCGGTGCTGTCGCGCTCCGGCCACAGTACCAGCGTGTCGGCCAAGCGCGGCCAGGCTTCGGCCAGCGCCGAAGTGTCCACCTATGTCAGTCCCGATTCGCTGATCAGGACGTATGGCTTGCAATTGGTCGAAGGCCGCGATTTCCGGCCCGACGAGGTGCCCGAAATCAACGAAGACGTCGACGAGAGCTCGCCCAAGGTGCTGATACTGACGCGGGCGGCGGCGCAAAAGATCTGGCCCGGCGAGACCAGCTTTGTCGGCAAGACCTTGTACCAGGGCACCGGCAACGACGACCCTGAACTGCGCGTGGTCGGCATCGTTGAACGGCTGCAGACCCAGGGCGCACAGACCAAGCCGCGCGGCGAATATTCGGCCCTGCTGCCGACACGCCTGACGGGTGGGCGCGACCTGCTGATGTACGCCGTGCGGGCCGAACCCGGCCAGCGTGACCGCCTGATGCAGGAGGCGGAGCAGGCCATCCGCAGGTCCAGCACGGACCGGCTGCTGGTACACACCGACACCCTGGAACAGCACCGCAAGGCGCGCTACCGTGCCGACCAGGGCCTGTCGTGGATGCTGATCGCCGTGTCGACCCTGCTGCTGCTGGTCACCGCCAGCGGCATCGTCGGCATCGCCAGCCTGTGGGTGTCGCAGCGCCGCAAACAGATCGGCGTGCGCCGCGCATTGGGCGCCCGCCGCATCGACATCCTGCGCTATTTTTTGACGGAGAATTTCATGATCACCAGCGTCGGCGTGGCGTGCGGCGTGCTGCTGGGATTGGGCTTGAACCAGCTGCTGGTAAGCCAGCTGGAAATGGCGCGCCTGCCACCCGGCTATCTGCTGGCCGGCGCGCTCGTGTTCTGGCTGCTGGGCGTGGGCGCGGTGTACGGCCCGGCATGGCGCGCGGCCAGCATTTCGCCGGCCACCGCCACCCGCAGTGCCTGAGCCGGCACCTCAGTGATATGCTGCGCGCATGCCTACCGTACTGATTATTGACGACAATGCCGCCGTGGCCATCGCGCTCGACGTGCTGTTCTCCCTGCATGAGATCGACGCCGTGCGCGCCGCCTCGCCCGAGGAAGGCTTGCAGCTGCTCGAGCGCCACGCCATCGACCTGGTGGTGCAGGACATGAACTTCACGGCCGACACCACGTCGGGCGAGGAAGGTGGCGCGCTGTTCCATGCGATCCGCGCGCGCTACCCGGACCTGCCCGTGATCCTGCTGACGGCATGGACCCAGCTCGACGCGGCCGTCGACCTGATCAAGTCGGGCGCGGCCGACTACCTGGCCAAGCCATGGGATGACCGGCGCCTGATCGCCAGCGTGCAGAACCTGCTGGAACTGGGACAAGCCAACCGCGCGCTGCGCCAGCGCGTGGTGGCCGAGCAGCGCCAGCGCCACACCCTGGAACACGACTTCGACTTGCGCGGCATGGTGTGGCAAGACCCGGCTACGGAACGAGTCGTGCACCTGGCGTGCCAGGTGGCGCGCGCCGACGTGCCCGTGCTCATCTCGGGGCCGAACGGCAGCGGCAAGGAACGCATCGCCGCCATCGTGCAAGCCAATTCCCAGGTCGCCAGCGGCCCCTTCGTCGTGCTCAATTGCGGCGCCGTGCCCGTGGAGCTGATCGAGGCGGAACTGTTCGGTGCGGAAGCGGGCGCCTACACGGGCATCACGCGCGCGCGCGACGGCAAGTTCGACGCGGCCGACGGCGGCACCCTGTTCCTCGACGAGATCGGCAACCTGCCGCTGGCCGGACAAATGAAACTGCTGCGCGTGCTCGAAACGGGACGCTTCGAGCGCCTCGGCTCGAACCGCGAGCGGCAAGTGAAAGTGCGCGTCATCAGCGCCAGCAACGCCGACCTGCCGGCGATGATCAAGGCCGGCACGTTTCGCGAAGACCTGTTCTACCGCCTGAATGTGATCGAACTGCGATTGCCGGCGCTGGCCCAGCGCCCGCTGGACATCCTGTTCCTGGCGCGGCATTTCCTGGGCGGCGAAAAGACGCTGGACGCGCAGGCGCAGGCGACCTTGCTGGCGCACGGCTGGCCAGGCAATGTGCGCGAACTGAAAAACGTCATGCAGCGCGCCAGCCTGCTGACGGCCGGCCCCGTGATCGGCGCGCTGGAAACGGGCTTGCCGCTGGCCGGTGCGGCATCGCCGCGCGCGCCGCAAGATGCCGGCGCGACGGAACCGGACCGCGACAGCGTCACCGCGGCGCTCGCGCGTGCGCACGGCGTGGTGGCGCAGGCGGCGCAGGAACTGGGGCTGTCGCGCCAGGCCCTGTACCGGCGCATGGAACGCCTGGGCATCGCGCGCGGCTGATGGCCTACCGTCCCATGCGCCTTTCCCTGCTCACGCGCTGGACGGCGCTGATCGTCACCCTGCTGGTGCTGGGCATCGTCATCGCCCTGCTGCTCGCGCATTTTTTGCCAGGCCAGCCGCTGCTGGTGCTGGCCGGTACCCTGCTGTGCGTGCTGCCGGTGGCCGTCATCACCATCCGCGCGCAGCTGCAATCGATGCTGTCGCTGTTTCGCGCCTTGAGCGGTACTGTGACGAGCTACCAGGACGGCGACTTCGGCTTCAGCCTGCGCTGGCCGCAGGACGATGAGCTGGCCGACCTGGTGGCGGCCCACAATGCGCTGGGCGACGTGCTGCGCAAGCAGCGCCTGGACCTGGTGCAGCGCGAACTGCTGCTCGACACCATGGTCCAGAACACGCCGGTGGCCATGCTGCTGGTGGCCGAGGGCAGCGCCATCGTCTACGCCAACCTGGCCGCGCGCCAGTTGCTGCACCAGGGACGCCGGCTCGAAGGGCATCACCTGGCCGACATCGTGCAGCAGGCGGCGCCGGCACTGGCCGAAGCGCTGGCGCGCCGCAACGACGGCTTGTTTACCAGCGGCGAAGGGGAACAGGAAGAGGTGTATCACCTGGCGCGGCGCAGCTTCAGCCTGAACGGACGCAAGCACGAACTGCTGCTGTTGCGCCAGCTGACCCTGGAACTGCGCCGGCAGGAAGTGCAGACCTGGAAAAAAGTCATCCGCGTCATCAGCCATGAACTCAACAACTCGCTGGCGCCACTGGCCTCGCTGGCCCATTCCGGCGCCGAGCTGGTGCGCCGCGGCCAGACGGAGCGCCTGCCGCAAATCCTCGCCACCATCGAAGAGCGCACGCGTCACCTGGAAACCTTCATCCTCGGCTATGCGCGCTTTGCCAAACTGCCCGCGCCGCGCCTGGCGCCATGCGAATGGCCCCTCTTCCTCGACAGCCTGGCCTCGCAAGCAGCCTTCACGCTCGACGCCCCGCCGCCCGCGCAAGCGGCCTTGTTCGATGCGGCGCAAATGCAGCAAGCGCTGCTGAACCTGCTCAAGAATGCGCTGGAATCGGGCTCGCGGGAAGAGCATATCGGCCTGCACGTCAGCCAGGCGCATGGCCAGCTGCGCATCGAAGTGCGCGACCGCGGGCCGGGCATGAGCGGCGCCGTGCTGGAAAACGCGCTGGTGCCGTTTTATTCCACCAAGCGCAGCGGCACGGGACTGGGCCTGGCCCTGGCGCGCGAAATCGCCGAAGCCCATGGCGGGCGCATCACCCTGGCCAACCGCGAGGGTGACGGCTTGGCGGTAACCTTGATTCTTCCCTTGCTGGACAGAAATTAGTTCCCAGCGTAACGATTTTTAGACCACAAAATCCCGGACGATTTTGAGTAAAATATTGACAATAACAATTGTCAATATTGAAATCATTCACGTCCCATGCCCGTGCGTTAGAAATAAGCTATTTGAGTTTGCATAATGATATTGAAATAACTAATTGACAACGTGATGTCTCAGCGATAATTTATCAGCGCGGTACGGTTTTTTTGAAACATCAATCGTCTTTTCGCGGGGATCAACATGAAATTAAAATCACTCATCGCAGCGGCAGTACTGAGCGCTGCTTCCATCGGCAGCGCCAGTGCCGCCGACTACATCGTCAACCTCGTCAATACCACGGGGAATCTGTGGACCAGCGGCTTCAGCGCCGTGCCCAGTCCGCTCGGCGACTTCACCGATACCTTCACGTTCACACCCGATGCGACCTTCGGTTCCACCGCGCAAGCCTTTCTGGCCAACCTGTCCGTCACCGGTTCGGACAGTTCCTCCATCAGCTTCACCAGCGCCAACCTGAATGGCATCGGCCTGACCGGCTTTGGCGGCCCCACCGTCTTTGGCTATGCCCAGGGCGAAATACTGGCGCCTACGAACCTCCTGTTCAATGGCCCGCTGGTCCTCACCGTCATCGGCAACACCAAGGGCGGCAGCTATGGCGGCGTCTTCAACTTGAACCTGGCTCCCGTTCCTGAACCGGAAACCTATGGCATGCTGCTGGCCGGCCTGGGCATACTCGGCTTCCTGGCGCGGCGGCGCAAACAATCTTGAGCGCTCCACCCAAAAGACGCCACGGCGTCTTTTTCTTTGGCGGCTGCTAAACTGGCGCCATGACGACCGACTTTACCTCCACCAGCCATACCGCTTTCAGCCACCCGGGCCACCCGCCCGCCACCACCACCGAACACCGCGGCATCCGCTACCTGCACCTGGGAACCAAGTGGGTGCAAGGCGCCATGCGCCTCGACAAACCCGATGCCATCGAACTTGAATACGTGCAGATGATGATGATGTGGATGCTGTTCAAGACGCAGCCCAGACGCATCGTGCAACTGGGCCTGGGCAGCGCCGCGCTGACCAAGTTCAGCTACCGCCGCTTCCCCGACGCCGCGGTCACGGCCATCGAACTCAATCCGAACGTGATCGCCATCTGCGGCGCCCAGTTCGCGCTGCCGCCGAACGACGCACGCCTCGATGTGCGCGAAATGAATGCGCTCGACTTCGTGCTCGACCCGGCCAACCATGGCACCGTCGACGCGCTGCAGGTGGACCTGTACGATGAAGATGCGCGCGGCCCCGTGCTCGACACGCCCGAGTTCTACCAGGCATGCTTCGACTGCCTGACGGACGAGGGCATCATGTGCACGAATGTCTTCGGCGACTTCCCCAACTACGACAAGAATCTGCAGGCGATGGAACTGGTCTTCGACGCCGTCGTCTGGGTGCCGGAAATGGAAGATGAAAACATCGTCGTGCTGGCCTTCAAAAAATCGCCATCGCTCGACTTCAGCGAGCTATACGAACGCGCCGCCACCATCAAGAAGCAGTTCAACCTGCCCGCCAAGAACTGGGTCAACGGTTTGAAGCAGTGGATGCTGGATCAGCAGTAAAGTCGTAATCTCACGCTGGCAGCACTGCACCCAGGCGGCGCGCCAGGCCATCCATGTTCTCGGCCGGCACCTGCGCGTAACCGAGCAGGAAACCGTTCCAGCCAGCCTCTTCTCCCGTCCCCTCGCCCGTACCATGGGCGGACAAGGCCAGCGCCACGATGCCGTCCTGCGCGGCGCGGCGGCTCAGCGCCAGGTCATCCCATGCGCCATCATGGAAACGCAGCGCCAGGTGCATGCCGGCCGTGCCGCCATGGATGGCCGCGCCCCCACACGCATGGCGCTGCAGTGCCTCGCTCAAGGCGTCGCGGCGCTGGCGGTACAGGCGGCGCATGCGGCGTACATGGCGCGCAAACAGGCCGCTGCGCAGGAACTCGGCCAGCGCCAGCTGTTCGGCCACGCGGCCCCGCGCGGCGCCCTGCGCCTGCATCTGCGCGAAGGCCCCGGCCAGCACGGCCGGCACGACGATAAAGGCCAGGCGCAAGGCGGGGAACATGGTCTTGCTGAAGGTGCCCAGGTACACGATGGGCGCATCGGCCACCAGTCCCTGCATGGCCGCCAGCGGCGGGCCGCCATGGCGAAATTCGCTGTCGTAATCGTCTTCGATGATCAGGGCGCCGGCCGCGCGCGCGCGTTCGAGCAGCGCCATGCGGCGCGCGGGACTGAGTACGCTGCCCGTCGGATACTGGTGCGACGGCGTCGTGTAGATCAGGCGCGGCGGCGTATCGCGCCAGTCGTCGTCCGTCGGCGCGATGCCATCCATATCGATGGCGATACCCGTCACCTGCAAGCCGGCGCCACGGCCCGCCGCCAGCGCGCCGCCATAGCCGGGATGCTCGATCCACAAGGTATCTCCCTGGTCGGCAAAGGCGCGCAGGCAGACATCGAGGCTGCTCTGCGTGCCGTCCGTGATGAACACCTGGCCCGCATCGCAGACGACGCCGCGCGCGGCGCGCAAATGGTCGGCGATGGCCATGCGCAGCTGCGGCTCGCCGGCAGGGTCGCCGTAATTGAGCTGGCGCGGCGTCAGCGCGCGCCACGCGCGGTCCAGCATGCGCCGCCACTGCGCCAGCGGAAATTCGTCGAGCGCCGGCACGCCAGGCGCGAACGCGCCCATGGCGTCGGCGGGAAACACCACCGCCGCGCTGGCATCCTGTCCCGCCACGCCGCGCAAACGCCGGGCGCGGCGCGACAAGCCGTCATTGCTGCCGCCGGCAGCAGGTGCCGCTTCCGGCACGCCCACGCTGCCGGCGACGACGGTGCCGCGCCGGTCCGGCAAGACAAACCCTTCGCTGGCCAATTGCTCGTAGGCGTACAGCACGGTATTGCGCGCCAGTCCCAGTTCCGCGGCCAGCACGCGTGTGGCGGTCAGGCGCGTGCCAGGGGCCAGCTGGCCGCCGCGGATCGCCGCGCGCAGGCATTCATGCAGCAGGCGCTGGCGCGGCCAGCCCCGCTCGCGGTGCGTGCGCTCGAATGCGTTCAGCAGCAAAGCAAAATCCATGTGGCTCCCTCAACTGTGGCTCTACATTATTTATCGGTTCTGGATCTTTTTTCAGGGCCAGATGCCGATTATAGTGCGGCCTTCCTCTTCAACCAACGGGACTTCCGCCATGACCACTACCGCCCTGCCTCCCAGCCCCCGTACCCGCGTGCGCCGCGTCGCCGAACTGGCCAGCTACGAGCAAACCGCCCTGTACGCCATCCTCGATGCCGCCTACCTGTGCCATATCGCCTTCCACGACGACAAGGGCAGCCATTGCATCCCGACCGCCTGCTGGCGCATCGATGGCCACCTGTATATCCACGGCTCGAACGGCAGCCGCATGCTCAAGCTCCTGCAAGACAGCGACGTGTGCGTGACGGTCACCCATCTCGACGGCCTGGTGCTGGCACGCTCCGCCTTCAACCACACGATGAACTACCGTTCGGCGATGGTGTACGGGCGGTTTGAAAAAGTCAGCGACATCGGCCAGCAGCATGCGGCCATGGACGCGCTGATGGAAAAGCTGGTGCCGGGACGCCTGGCGCACGTGCGCGGCGGCAACGCCAAGGAATACGCGGCCACCACCGTGCTGCGCATCGCGCTCGACGAATACGCCGTCAAGCAGCGCAAGGGCGGCCCGCTCGACGATGCTGGCGACATGGCGCATGCCGTCTGGACGGGCGAACTGCCGTTCACGCACGGCCGTGGCGCGGCCGTCGCCGATGCGCTCAACACCTGCGACATGCCCGCGTATGCCGCCGCATGGAGTACGGAATCCGCTTGACCGGCCAGCGTGCTTGACCGATGATCGGCGTTGATGGCGATCGCCACCAATTCACCAACCGATCCAATCACGCATGGAGCAAATGATGATGAAGCGAGTATCCCTGGCTGCGGCCCTGACGGTCATGCTGGCCTGTGGCGGCAGCGGCGCGGCGCTGGCCGCCGATGCGGGCGACGCGGCCCTGAAGGCGGCCATCGCCGGCAGTGCGCGCACGCCGGCCAACGCGCTGCGCGACAGCGCCCGCCACCCGTATGAAACGCTGACGTTCTTCGGCATCAAGCCGACAATGACGGTGGTGGAGCTGGCGCCCGGCGGCGGCTGGTACACGGAGATCCTGGCGCCCTACCTGCGCGACAACGGCAAGCTGATTGCCGCCGGCAACGACCCGCAGTCAAGCAGCGAAGGCGCACGCCGTGGCGCGGCGCGCTTCCAGCAAAAACTCGACGCCAATCCAGCCGCCTTCGGCAAGGTGGACATCGGCGCCTTTGCGCCACCCACCACCTACCGCATCGCGCCCAAGGGCACGGCCGACATGGTGCTCACCTTCCGCAATATCCACAACTGGATACCGATCGGCGAAGCGGGCATGCAGACCCTGTTCAAGGAAGTGTATGACAGCCTGAAACCGGGCGGCGTGTTCGGCGTCGTCGAGCACCGCCTGCCGGCGAACAAGGCGCAGGACGCCACGGCCAGCAGCGGCTACATGCACGAAGCGTATGTGATCAAGCTGGCCGAAGGCGCAGGTTTCAAACTGGCGGCCAAGTCGGAGATCAACGCCAATCCGAAAGACACGGCGGACCACCAGGGCGGCGTCTGGGCGCTGCCGCCCACCTACGCCAACAAGGATGTGGACCGGGCCAAGTACACGGCCATCGGCGAGAGCGACCGCATGACCTTGAAGTTCGTCAAGCCATAAAAAGCAAACGGCGGCGCGCCACTCCGGCGCGCCGCCCGATCCCGGACTGGAATGCCGCCTTACAGATGGATGCCGTACACGCCGCACAGGCGCTTGACCAGGGTGCAGGCGTTGGCATCGCCGTCCGTCACGCAGGCGGTATAGGCTTCCTCGCAGGTTTCACGCGTTGGCAAGGCAAACGCGGAAGAACTGATGGCGCCGGCAAAACCGACGGCGGCGCAAAAGACAAATACGGCTTTTTTCACATTGATCATTTTTATCCCATTCCCCAAAGTTGAGTCGTTATAAAAAACACTGGAAGACAAAGACGTCAGCCGCCAGAAAGCGTCTGTCGACAGACAAATTTCATGGCGCACGGAAATAGTATCACCTTGAAAAGTTAGTAAATCCGCAAACAAGAAAACAAGATAACGTTTCTTTTTCGCCCCATTTCATGGAATAAAAACCGGCCCGCCACCCTCCTGCCGCGCATTTGCATGGCAACGGGCGAAAAAAAACCGCAGCACAGGCTGCGGTTCTGGTATCGACCCTTTATGTATCGACCCTTTATTTCTTCGCTTCCTTCGGTTTCACCGGCACCAGGCTCAGGTCCTGGAAGTCGTAGCTGAAATCCGTCTCGGCCGACACGGGCGCCATCTTCACCCGGTCGATGCTGCCATCGGGATTGAGCGAGAACGTCACGTAGGCGTCGGCGTTGAAGTTGCGCTCTTTCCAGCGCACGATGAAGGTGTCGTGCTGCCAGTGTTCCAGCTCGCCCGTCAGGTCCGGCGTGCGCGTAAAGCTGAGGATATGTTTTTTCCCTTCGGGCTTGATGATGACCTTGCCGTACCAGGCATCTTCATACTCGCCGTCGTAGGCCGCCAGAGGCAGCGATGGCTGCGATCTAGCCGCGCGCGCGCTCGACGCCTTGCCCTGCTTTTTCACTTCTTCCGCATGCTGGTCCTGCTCCACCTTGGCCACCAGCGCCAGCCAGTCCGACGGCGCCGCCTGCAGGTAATGGTCGAGGATGCGCCATTGCAGCGCCGTCATGGAACCGCCATTTTCCGCATTGGTCAGAATGGCCACGCCCAGCTTCGCTTCCGGCACCATCACCACGCGTGAATAAAAGCCCTGCAGCGCGCCGCCGTGCATGGCCACCTTCATGCCCTTGTAGTCGCGCAGCTGGAAGCCCAGGCCATACGCGCTGAAATTCGGTTTCGTCGCGGCCAGCGCCGGCTTCGGTTCAGAAATCTTGATCGGCGTTTGCGCCGTCCACATTTCGCGTCCCTGCTTTTCGCTGAACAGGCGCGCGTCCTTGCCATCCTTGTCCTTCACGCCGGCGATCTTGCCGCCGTCGAGCAGCACCATCATCCACTTGGCGATATCTTCCGCATTCGTGTTGATGCCGACGGCGCCCACGGCATTCGGCACGGGCATCGATTTGACGGCGGCGATCTTGCCGTCGATCTTGCTGTGCGCATTGGCGACGTCGGGATTGCCCGCGTTCTCCGCCAGGCTGGTGGTGGTGCCCGTCATGCCCAGCGGCGCCAGGATGCGCTCATGCATAGCCTCGCCCCAGCTTTTCCCCGCCTTGTCGGCGATGATCTTGCCGGCTACGATGTACAGCAGGTTATCGTAGGCATAGCTGTTGCGAAAACTCGTGGCCGGACGGATGTAGCGCAGCTTCTCGATGATCTCGTCGGTGCTGAAGGTCGTCGTCGGCCACCACAGCAAGTCGCCGGCGCCCAGGCCCAGGCCGCTGCGGTGCGTCAGCAAATCGCGGATGGTCATGGCGCCCGTCACGTAGGAATCGTGCATCTGGAAGCCGGGCAAATGCTTGGTAACGGGATCGTCCCAGGCCAGCTTGCCCTCGTCGACCAGCATGGCCAGCGCGGCGGCCGTGAAGCCTTTCGAGTTCGATGCCACTTCGAACACGGTCTTCGCATCGACGGCGGCCGGCTCGCCCAGCTTGCGCACGCCAAAGCCCCTGGCGGTGATGACTTTACCGTCCTTGACGATGGCGATCGCCATGCCGGGCACGTCGAACACTTTCAGGGCGGTGGCGACGTCGCGCTCAAGATCGAAGGCCGGCGCGGGCACCGGTGCGGCGGCGACAACGGGGGCCGCGTCAAGGGCCAGCGCCGGCATGGCGATGCCGGAAAACGCCAGCACGATGGCGGCGGCGAGGCGGTTCATGGTATGCATGGTCAGGATGTCCAAAGAAGGTTCAATGCGCTTGCGCGGCCATCAATTTGTCGACGCTTTCCTGCGTCACCGGGTGGTAGCGTTCGCGCGCCTTCGCATACACGTCCTTGGCCCACGCATGGCCTTGCGGCGTCTTCATCAGGGCGCTGTACAGGGGCACGACGAACTTCTGGCGGCCCACGCTCATAAGGAATGCCTGCAAGGGCTGCTGCACGTCGTAGCCGGCGTTCACGGAGGCCAGGTAGAAGCGGTAGGCCACTTCATTGTTGCCGCTCTTGCCCACACCGTAGACCTGGTCCAGCTCACGCAATTGCGCCGCGCTGGCCTTGTTGTTGATGTCGTTCAGGAAGTGCATCGATTCGATGGCGATCCACTTGTCCATGCCCAGGTCTTTCGTCGGCAATGTGCCTTTCAACCAGGCGTCGCGGTGCTGGTCGAGCAGCGCCAGGCGCGGCGAGACGACGCGCTGCGCGCTGGCCGGAACGCCCGTGCCATACAGCCATTCATCGAGTTCCGCTTCCGGCATCACGGCCGGATGCTGCGCCAGCAGGTTCTTGCGCAGGTAGGTGATGAACTGCTCCGTCGTCACGCTCTGGAACGCGTGCTGGTCGAACCAGCCGCGCAGGAAAGGATCGAACACGGCGCGGCCGGCACGGCGCTCCATGGTGGCCAGGAACCAGGCGCCTTTCGGATAGATGATGCCGTCGTCCGTGTACGTTTCGGCCGGGTTGGCGTCCGCGTCGCGCGTGATCAGCGCCGTTTTCGCGGCCGGCAGTTCGCGGATCGCAGCGGCCAGTTCTTCCTGGTCGACCTGCACGCCCATCTGCGCCACTTCGCTGCCATACAGCTGCTCGACGATGCGCGTGGTGACGTAGGTGGTGAAGCCTTCGTTGAGCCACATGTGCTTCCACGAGGCGTTGGTGACCAGGTTGCCCGACCACGAGTGGGCCAGTTCATGCGCGATCAGGTCGACCAGGCTGCGGTCGCCCGCGATCATGGTCGGCGTGAGGAAGGTCAGGCGCGGGTTTTCCATGCCGCCATAGGGGAACGACGGTGGCAGCACGATCATGTCGTAGCGTCCCCAGCCATATGGACCGTACAGCGCTTCGGCTGCCTGGATCATCTTTTCCGTGTCGGCCAGCTCGTATTCGGCCGCCTTGATGCGCGGCGGTTCCGCATACACGGCGGAGCGGGGACCGAGTTTGCGCACTTCCAATTCGCCGATGGCAATGGCCAGCAGGTACGATGGAATCGGCTGCGGCATCCTGAATTTCCAGCCGCCCTTGCCCGTCGCCTTTTCGTCGTTCTCGGCGCTCATCACGACGCGCATGCCCGCTGGCGCATCGATGCGCGCGCTATACGTAAAACGCACGGCCGGCGTATCCTGCGATGGCACCCACGAGCGGGCGTTGATGCTTTGCGACTGGCTGAACATGAAAGGCAGCTTGCCCGACATGGTCTGCTGCGGCGTGAGCCACTGCAGCGCGATGGCGTTCGGCGCCGTGTGGTAGTAGACGCGCACTTTGCCCGGCTGGCCCGTGGTGGTGATGCGCAGCGCCTGGCCCTTTTCCGGGTCGGCCTTGTCCAGCTGGTACGGCGCCATCTGCCAGGCGCCGCGCTTGTCCTGTACCTGCACTTTCGCGATCGACAAATCGCGCGTATCGAGCACCAGGGTGCGCGCCGCCGGATCGATCCAGTTCAAGGACAGTTCGGCATAGCCGGAGAGCGTCTTTTGCTTGAAGTCCGCTTTCAGGTCCAGCTGCAGGTCGCGCGTGCGCACCTGGTCGTAGCGCGCATAGCTGAGGGGGTCGGCGTGCGCGGCCAGGGTTACCTGGCAAAGGAGCGCACAGCCCAGCGCGCGCAGGAAGGTCAAAGTTTGCATGGTCGTCTTTTGAATGATTTGCGAAAGCCCCGGTCCGTGTGCGCCGGGGCGTCGCGCAGAATAGCACTTCCGGCGCGGGCCGGCAGAAAAAAGCGCCGGACTGGCCGGCGCTGTTTCCCTATTTTGCTTCCGGCTTGGCCTCGGGCGCCTTGAGCGGCGTATTAAAATCCTTCATCAGGTTGTTCTTGTCGCGATCAAGCTTGAACAGCTCGAGGCGCGATGGCGTGATTTTTCTCGGCCAGCTATTGTTGCTGGTGTCGATGTCGGCCGTCTCCCAGTACGGGTCCTGCACCAGCCCCACCATCGGCTCGTCCGTGACGATCACCTTGCTGATCTTGTGCGGTGCATAGCGCCACACTTCGGCCGGCACGCGCTCGATGATCTTCTTGCCGCTTTTCAGTTCGATTTCCAGGATCAGCGGCATCACCAGGCCGCCGAGATTCGAAAAGTCGACCAGGTACAAGTGCTTGCCCATGTTGCGCTGTTCCAGCAGCTTGCGCTCCCACGGCTCCAGCGTTTCCTGCTCTTCCGCATAGCTGTTGCGGTCCTTGTTGGTGACCGTGAAATCATCGTGCCGGTTATAGAAATCCTTCAGCGCGGGGTCGATGTCGACCTTCTTCGGCAGCGCCTTGTTGCGCTGGTCCGAAATCGAGATGGGCTGCGCGTCTTTCTGCGCCTTCTTCCACGCTTTCTCGATTTCCGGATTCTTCGTACTAACGCCATATTCGCTGATGCCGTCGATGCTGATGTCGACCGCATCGGTGGTATAGAACCAGCCGCGCCAGAACCAGTCCAGGTCCGTGCCGGACGCGTCTTCCATGGTGCGGAAAAAGTCGGCCGGCGTCGGGCGCTTGAACTTCCAGCGCAGCGCGTACTGCTTGAAGGCGAAGTCGAACAGTTCACGCCCGAGGATGGTTTCACGCAGGATGTTGAGCGCCGTGGCCGGCTTGTCGTAGGCGTTCGCCGTGAACTGCAGCAAGGACTCGGAATTGGTCATGATGGGCACCTGGTTCTGGCTGCGCATGTAGTCGACGATCTTGCGCGGCTCGCCATTCCACGACGGGAAATGCTCTTCCCACGCCTGCTCGGCCAGGTACTGCAGGAAGGAGTTGAGGCCCTCGTCCATCCACGTCCACTGGCGCTCGTCCGAGTTGACGATCATGGGAAAATAATTGTGGCCCACTTCGTGGATGATCACGCCGATCAGGTCATACTTTGCCGTCTTCGAATACGTGAGCTCCCCCGTCTTCTTGTCCTTCACGGGGCGCCCGCCATTGAACGCAATCATCGGATACTCCATGCCGCCCACGGCGCCGTTGACGGAAATCGCGTTCGGATACGGATAGTCGAAACTGTATTTGTTGTACTGCTCGATCGCGTGCACGACGGCGCGCGTGCTGTACTGCTGCCACAGCGGGTTGCCCTCGTTCGGGTAATACGACATCGCCATCACGCGCTTGCCGCCGCTGTCCAGGCCCAGCGCATCCCAGATGAACTTGCGGCTCGAGGCCCACGCCACGTCGCGCACATTGGCCGCCTTGAAGTGCCAGGTTTTCATCCCCGCAGCCTTGCCTTTTTCCGCCGCCAGCGCTTCCTGCGGCGTGATCACCAGCAGCGGCGTGTTGCTGTTTTTCGCCCGCGCCAGGCGCTCGCGCTGCGCCGCGCTCAGTACGGCCGCAGGATTTTGCAGTTCGCCCGTGGCGGCCACCACGTGGTCGCCCGGCACCGTCAGGTACAGCTCGTAGTCGCCAAACTCCAGCGTGAATTCGCCGGAGCCGAGGAACTGCTTGTGCTGCCAGCCAACGGCGTCGTAATACGCGGCCATGCGCGGGAACCACTGCGCGATCTGGAAGATCGTGTTCTTGTCGTCTTCAAAATACTCGTAGCCGGAGCGCTCGACGAGCACCTTCTGGTCATTGATCCGATACGACCAGTCGATATTGAACGTGACGCTCTGGCCGGGCGCCAGCGCCACCGGCAGATCGATGCGCAGCATGGTCTGGTTGACCACATACGGCAGCGGCTTGCCGTTGGCCGCTTTCACGGCGGTGAGCTTGAAGCCGCCGTCAAATTCGCGGCCCGCATGGATGGCGCGCAAGTCCTCGAATTTCAGCGCCTCGTCTTCGCTGCCACTGAGCCAGGACTGGCGCGATGGGGCACTCAATACGCGGCGCTGGTCGGCATCCTGGCGCAAGCCATTCTGGTCCAGCTGCAGCCACAGATAGGCCAGGCTGTCGGGCGAGCGGTTGTGATAGGTGATCTGCTCACTGGCCGTGATGGCGCGGCGTTCCTCATCGAGCGTGGCGCGGATCACGTAATCGGCGCGCTGCTGCCAGTAGGCGTGGCCGGGCGCGCCGGACGCCGTGCGGTAGCTGTTCGGCGTGGGCAGCAGCTCTTCCAGCTGGCGGAACTTGTCGTCGAAGGGCGCGGCGGCGCACAGGCCGGACAAGGGGACAAACAAGGTCAAACACAAGGCAAGCAAGCGGACAAGGACCGGCATGGCGCATTCCATCTGGGAGTCGTGGACAGAACTGCATTCTAAGTCGAGTCTGTTTGCAATCGGTCATTGTTGTCGAAGTCCCACACACCGGGCCGCGCCCCACCCGGGCGCTACTGGCGCCGGCGCGGGCATTGGCGTATGATGCGCCTCGAACATTGGGGAGTAGTCGTCCCGCGGTCCTGCCGCGGGAACCTGTATCAACATGATTGGCCCGCAGGCCATGGTGCAGGTGGTTGCAGAACTTGACGAGACCATTGATCCAGGGCGGCCGCATGGGCCGGAGTCGCCTGTGGATCATTGGTTAATTCGTCCGGCCCGCGTACCTCTTGCAATCTCATGGAAGCATTCCTCATCTCCACCGGCATCGTCGGTCTCGCTGAAATCGGCGACAAAACCCAGCTCCTGGCCTTTCTGCTGGCCGCCAAATTTCGTAAACCCCTGCCCATCGTGCTGGCCATTTTCGTCGCTACCATCGCCAACCACGCGTTCGCCGCCGCCGTCGGCGCCTGGATTACCAGCATGCTGGGACCCGACGTGCTGCGCTGGGTACTGGGCGTGTCGTTCCTGGCCATGGCCGCCTGGACGCTGATCCCCGACAAGCTCGATGAAGACGAAACGAAGCTGGCCAAATACGGCGTCTTCCTGACCACCCTGATCGCCTTCTTCATGGCGGAAATGGGCGACAAGACGCAAGTGGCGACCGTGGCGCTGGCGGCGCGCTACCACGACATTGTTTCCGTCGTGCTGGGCACCACCTTCGGCATGATGCTGGCCAACGTGCCGGCCGTCTACCTGGGCGACAGGATCGCCAACCGTGTATCGCTGCGCCTCGTGCACGGCATCGCGGCGCTGGTGTTTGCCGTGCTGGGCGTGGCCACCCTGCTCGGTGCAGGCGCCGCCCTGGGTTTCTGAGACAGTCTTGGATAATTTCTCATTTACAATATTCATGTTCATAATTACAATGTCGGCGACATGAATACCGGCGCGCCGATCCCAACGGCCGGTGCGCTTTCTTGAGGAATGTATGTATTTGAATGGAAAAATGGCGGCGCTGTGCCTGGCCGCTTGCGCCAGCCAGCCTGCCGCCGCCACGGCGGCAGCCTTGAACTACCACCAGCAGACGGCAACGCAGTCCGCGCCCGAAGTGCGCACGCGCGACCTGCTGCTGTTTGGCGCCGGCCTGATCCTGCTGGCCGGCCGGCGCCGTCCCGAACACGATACGTGGCAAGTACGTGGGCAAGACTAAACCAGCAGCAGCACCGCATACTCGCGGCCCTCGTCGCGCAGGGCGATGCTGTTGCCGCCCTGCGCGACGCCATCGAGCGACAGTCCCGCAGGCCGCCCCTGCGCCTGCTCCACCGTGATGGCGTAGCTGCTGGCGCCGAAGCGGTAATGCAGCTTGAAGCTGCGCCACTCGGCCGGCATCATCGGTGCCATGCGCAGCACGTTCGCTTCGCGCGTCAAGCCGAGCAGGGATTCGACGATCAACCGGTACAGCCAGCCCGACGATCCCGTGTACCAGCTCCAGCCGCCCCGTCCCACGTGCGGCGCCACGGCATACACGTCGGCCGTCACCACGTACGGCTCCACCTTGTAGCGCGCCACCTCCTGCGCGTCTGCGCCATGGCGCACGGGACTGATCATGCGCAGCAGTTCCCATGCCTTTTCGCCATCGCCCATGCGGGCAAACGCCATCGCCGTCCAGATGGCCGCATGCGTGTACTGGCCGCCGTTCTCGCGCACGCCCGGCACATAGCCGCGGATGTAGCCGGGATTGAGGTCGGCTTTGTCGAACGGCGGATCGAGCAGCTGGATCACCCCGGAATCACGGCGCACGAGGCGCGCATCGACCTGGCGCATGGCGCCGGCGACCCGCTCCTTGTTGGCGGCGCCCGACAGCACGCCCCAGCTTTGCGAAATCGAATCGATCTGGCATTCCTCGTTCGTGTGCGAACCCAAGGGCGTGCCATCGTCGAAATACGCGCGCCGGTACCACTCGCCATCCCACGCATGTTCCTCGACGTTGGCCGCCAGTTTCACGGCTTCGTCGCGGCAGAACTGGGCGAACGCAGCGTCGCCGCGCAGCATGGCCACCTCGGCAAAGCGCTGCAGCACTTCGTACAGGAAGAAGGCCAGCCACACGCTCTCGCCCTTGCCATGTTCGCCCACCTTGTCCATGCCGTCGTTCCAGTCGCAGGAACCGATCAGCGGCAAACCGTGCACGCCCAGGCGCAGGCCATGGCGGATGGCGCGCACGCAATGTTCGTACAGGTCGGCCGACTCGCCCGAGCGCACGGGCAAGTCGTAGTAGGAATCCTCTTCCGGCTTGACGGCGCGCCCCTCAATGAAGGGCGCCACTTCCGACAGCACGTTGACGTCGCCCGTGGCGATCACATAGCGGCAGGCGGCCAGTGGCAGCCACAGGTAATCGTCGGAGCAGTGCGTGCGCACGCCGCGGTCCGATGGCGGATGCCACCAGTGCTGCACGTCGCCTTCGACAAACTGGTGCGCCGCGCACAACAGCAAGTGCTTGCGCAGCAGCTGCGGCGCCGTGTGTATCATCGCCATCGCGTCTTGCAGCTGGTCGCGGAAACCGTAGGCGCCGCCCGACTGGTAATAGCCGCTGCGCGCCCACAGGCGGCAGGCGATGGTCTGGTACATAAGCCAGCCATTGGCGATCACGTCGAGCGACGGGTCGGGCGTCTCGATGCGCACGGCGCCCAGGGTGCTGTCCCAGTGCGCACGCACGGCGTCGAGCGTAGCGCGCGCCGCTTCCTTGCCCGCATGGCGCTGCACCATGGTGCTGGCGTCGGCATTGCGGCGCCCGCCCACGCCGAGGATAAAGACGATGTCGCGCTCCTGCCCCGGCTGCAATTCAAACGGCACCTGGATGGCGGCACACTGGTCCAGTCCCGTGCCCGCCTTGCCGGACAGGCGTACGCGGCGCAGCGCCGCCGGCTGCGCCAGACTGCCGTTGCGGCCGATGAATTCATTGCGGTCGCAGGTGATGGAGCGGATGCTGGCGTCCGTATTGAAGAAGCCGACCCGGCCCGAAAACTCCGTGTTGTAGTTATTGCGCGCAAACAGGGCGCCGCTGATCGTGTCGACCTCGGTGGCCACATGCATGCCGGACTTGGCGCGCAGGTCGGCCATCACCCATTCCACATAGCCGGTAACGGACAGCCGGCGCGGCACGCCGCTGTCGTTGCGCACCTTGATCACCGAATATTTGACGGCCGCGTCCAGCGCCACATAGGTGCACAATTCCGTGGCGATACCTCCTTCGCTGTGTTCGAAAATGCTGTAGCCGAAACCGTGGCGCGTCACGTAGTCGCCGCTGCCGCGCGCCGGCAGTGACGTGGGCGACCAGAACTGGCCGCTTTGCTCGTCGCGCACATAGAACGCTTCGCCGGACAGGTCGGAGACAGGGTCGTTCTGCCATGGCGTGAGGCGGAATTCATGCGCATTCTCGCTCCACGTGTACGCCTGGCCCGCTTCGGACACCACCGTGCCGAATTGCGCGTTGGCCAGCACGTTCGACCACGGCGCCGGCGTCTGCTTGCCTTCTGCCGTGGTGATCACGTATTCGCGGCCGTCGGGTGTAAAACCGCCGAGGCCATTTTCCAGGATCAACTGGCGCTCTGGCGCCCGGTGCGGCACGCCGCCCTGTTCGCGGGCCGGGTCCTGCAGCAGCGGCGGCATGCGCAGCACGGGGCTCGGCGGGCGTTTGACCTGCTCGGCCAGGGTGCCGCGCAAATCGCTGATGATGGCGCGCGCCACCGATTGCAGCAAGATGCGGTCTTCATTGGCGATCTGCTCGGCCAGGCGCACGAAGATGCCGCCCGGACGGTCGATCGCCTGCGCATCGATGCCCGAGGCGATCAAGCCCATGATCTGGTCGTGCAGCAGCTGGCGGTAGCCCGACTGCTCTTCGTACCAGATCACCAGGTCGACGATCAATCCTTTCAGGCGCCAATAGGCATGCGCCTGCACCATCTGGCGCGCCAGCTCGATATTGGCCGCGTCGCGTATCTGCAGCAGCACGATGGGCAGGTCGCCGGAAATGGCATACGCCCACAGGCCGGACTGGCCGCGCTGGTTCTTGATCAGGATGCTGGCCTCAGCGCGCAGGGCCGCATTCGGATAGATCACGGCGTTGGCCAGGCGCGCATACAGCTGCGCGTCCGCTTCGCTGGCGTTCAACTGGCGCAGCACCACCTGGCTGTGCGTCCAGGCCAGTTCGAACACGCGGTCGGCCAGATGGCGGTCCTGGTATTTGTCGATCAGGTGCAAGGCCGCATCGCGCTGTTCGGCCATGCCGGTGACGCTGTCGACGGTGACGGCCTGGTCGGGTTCGAGCGTGATGACATAGCGGATGGCCACGATGGGGTCGAGCACGGAACCGTGGCCGCCACTGAGCGGGCCACTTTCCTGCAGCGCCTGCGGCAGCTGCGCCGTATTGCCGCGGCCGATGAAGCGCGCGCGGTCCGTTTCGAACGATACTTCGTAGCGCTCGATATCGTGCACGGTCATCACATGCAGCAGCCACGGCATCTGCTCCTCTTTCGAGCGGGGCCGGCGCGTGCATAAAATCGCCTTTTCATGCGCGAGGATTTCCGTCTGCACAAACAGTTTGCTGAACGCCGGATGGGCCGCATCGGCCGCCGCCGGCGCCATCACCACTTCGGCAAAGCTGGTGATCTCGATACGCCGCTGGCGGTTCGAATTATTGCTGATGCGCGTACGCCGGATTTCGATGTCGTCCTCGGGCGAGACGACGATTTCCGTGTACAGGTCCAGGCCATGGTCGGCGCGGCGGAACTCGGCCCGGCCCTCCGAAAAAATCACTTCGTATTTCTTCGGTTCGGCCAACGTGGGCTGGTACATGGTGGACCAGACTTCGCCATCATCGAGGTCGCGCAGATAGCAGAAATTGCCCCAGTTATCGCGCGTGCTGTCCTCGCGCCAGCGCGTCACGGACAGGTCTTTCCAGCGGCTGTAGCTGCCGCCCGCATTGCTCACCATGACGTGGTAGCGGCCATTCGACAGCAGCTGCGTTTCCGGCACGGCGCTGTTGGCTTGCGTGAGGATGCGCATCGGCATGGCCTGCTCGGGCGCGCCGCTGCGCAGCACCGCCAGTTCGGCCGTGTTCGAGTAAAACGCGCCCGCCTGCGGCGTGCGTTCCTGCAGCACCAGCAAGGCCGATTGCAGCAGCGGATCGGACTCGAAACGGCGCTGCATCGGGCGGTCGTGCAGCAGGTAGCTGAGGGCCAGAAAGCCCATGCCCTGGTGGTGCACCATGAAGGAGCGGATGATGGCGCTGCCCTGCCCACGCGGCAGGCGCGCCGTAGTGAAATCGATCGCTTCAAAAAAGCCGTAGCGACCCATGTAGCCGGCCGCCTGCATGCGCTGCAGGTTCTGGCACGACGCTTCCGGCTGCACCATCAGGCCCATCATGCTGGCGTACGGCGCCACCACCAGGTCGTCGGCCAGGCCCCGCTTCAAGCCCAGCCCCGGCACGCCGAAGGCACGGTATTGGTAGTTCAAACTGGCGTCGACCGTGTTGTAGCCGGATTCGGAAATCCCCCATGGCACGTCGCGCTGGCGCCCGTAATCGATCTGCGCCTCGATGACGGAGTGGTAGGTCTGGTCGAGCAAGGTGTTCGGGTAGTTCGGCATCACAAGGAGCGGCATCAGGTACTCGAACATCGAGCCGCTCCACGACAGCAGCACGGGCTGGCCGGCCACCATGCACAGCTGGCGGCCCAGGGCGAACCAGTGCTCCTGCGGCAGCTGGCCCTGGGCGATGGCGATGAAGCTGGCCAGGCGCACTTCGGAAGCCAATAAGTCGTAGTAGCTGGGGTCCAGGCGCCGCTCGCTCACGTTGTAGCCGATGGCCAGCAGTTTTGTCGATGGGTTGTACAGGAAGCCGTATTCGATCTGCGCGAAGTCGCGCGCCTGGCCCGCCGCGTGGGCGATGTCGCGCATGTGGCGGCCCGCCTGTTCGCGGCCCTGCGCCAGCAAGGCGGCCAACTCCGAAGGCAGGCCTTCCGGCGTTTCCAGGTTGGCCAGTTCACGCAGGGTCGGCACGCGCAGCCACGCCGCATCGACACCCGCCTGCGCCGCCCACGGCGCCAGTTGCAGCAACTCGGCCAGCGCCGCACGGCACTGGCGCGCCAGCGCACCCGCCCACATCGACAGCTCGCCATCCTCGCTTTGCAAGGTCAGCGACAGCAGCGCGTCGGCCGCGCCATTCGCGGCAGAAAGGTAGGCATGCCATTCGGCCAGGCTGGCCGGTGCGGCCTGCGCCTGCAGCAGGGTCATGCTGTCGCGCATGGCCTTGCCCTCGCCTTCGGCGGCGATGAATTCCTGCAGCACCTGCGCCGTCGTGCGGATGCCCTGCACCACTTGCGCGCCGATGATCGGGGCGTCATACAGCTCCACCAGTCCCGGCTGCAAGGTCAGCAGATGGCCGGCCAGGTTGCCGCTGTCGACCGTTGAAATGTACATCGGCTGCAGCGCCTTCAGGGTCTGCGTGTCGTACCAGTTATAGAAATGGCCCTGGAAGCGTTCCAGTTCGCCCATGCTGTGCAGGGTGGCGCGGCTGCGCTCGATCAACTGGCCCAGGGTCAGATAGCCGAAATCGTAGGCCGTCAGGTTGGCCAGCAACGCCAGGCCGATATTCGTCGGCGAGGTACGGTGCGCCACCACGAGGTTCGGGTGTTCCTGCATGTTATCAGGCGGCAGCCAGTGGTCGTCCGGCCCGACGAAGGTGTCGAAATAGGCCCAGGTCTTGCGCGCCACGCCGTGCAGGAAACGTCCCTGCTCGGCCGACAGGCGCGCCACGGCCCGCTCGATGGGGCGGCTGATCCACCAGGCGATGGCGGGCGCGGCCAGCCACAAGAGCAGCACCACGGCGGCGGCGGGCAAGGCTTCCGGACGCCAGTAGAGCAAGGCGCCGAAGGTGGCCAGCGCCAGCGCGGGCGAGCACCACATGGCGCGCCAGCTGTCGGCCTGCGAACCTGACGATACATGCAGGTTCGAGGCGCGCCAGTCGAGCAAATGCTTGTGCGACACGCCCAGGCGCCACAGGGTGCGCACGATGGCATCGAGGCTGATCCACGCTTCGTACGGCAGGAAGACGAGGGTCAGCATGGCGTGCGAAAACTGCACGCCGCAGCGCCGCTCGAAGGCGGCCAGGTGCTGGCGCCACAGGGTGTCGCGTGGTTTGCGCAGCAGATCGTACAGGGCCGAAAAAACAGGCGGCAGGAAAATGATGGCCAGCACGGCCGCGCTCCAGAAGGCCACGTGCGGCAAGAAGCCCCACACCAGCAGCAGCGACAAGGTGGTCGCGGGCGCGACGACGCTGCGGCGCAGGTTGTCGAACAGCTTCCAGCGCGACAGCATCGACAAGGGATTGCGTTCGCGCTTGCCGGCGCGGCCCGGCACCCGGCCCAGCAGCCAGCCGACCAGTTGCCAGTCGCCGCGGATCCAGCGCTGGCGGCGGCTCACGTCAGCGTCGTAGCGGGCCGGATATTCTTCGTACAGCTGCGAGTCGCTCAAGAGGCCGGCGCGCAGATAACAGCCTTCCAGCAGATCGTGGCTGAGGATTTTATTGTCGGGCAGGCGCTGGCCCAGCACGCGCTCGAACATGTCGAGATCGTAGATGCCCTTGCCGATGAACGAGCCTTCATAAAACACGTCCTGGTACAGGTCGGAGACGGTGCGCGTATACGGGTCGATGCCCGGTTCGCCGCCGCACAGCAGCTCGTAGCGCGAGGCGTTCGCGCTGGGCAGCGCCACGGCCACACGCGGCTGCAGGATGCCGTAGCCGGCCACGACGCGCGTGCCGGCCGCGTCGAGCACGGGGCGGTTCAGCGGGTGCATCATGGTGGCGATGAATTCGCGCGCCGCGTCGCGCGGCAGCTGCGTATCGGTGTCGAGCGTGATCACGTATTTGATCGTGCGCAGGCCGCGCAACTCGCCTTCCACCAGCGAGAATTTGTCGCGCGCGCCGCCGCGCAAGAACGCGTGCAGGTCGGACAATTTTCCGCGCTTGCGCTCCTGCCCCATCCACGCATTCTGCTGCGAATTCCACAGGCGCGGACGGTGCAGCAGCAGGAACGGTCCCACATGGCCCAGCTCCTCGGGATCGGCAGGGTCCCCGTTTTCCTTGAATTCGACGCCCTCCACGCGGTATTTCTCGTTCAGGATGCGGATGGTCTCCTGCGCCTGGCGCAGCAGGGCTTCGTCGCCCGGCATCGTTTGCGCCTCGGCGTCGACGAAGTCCGTCAGCAGGCAGAAACGCAGGTTCGGGTCGCGGTTGGCGAGATAACGCACTTCCAGCGCCTCGCACAGGGCCGCCACGTTTTCCTCGCTGTAGATCAGGGTCGGCACGACAACGATGCCGCGCGCGTCCGACGGAATGCCGGCCTGGTAATCCATGCGCGGCAGCGGGTGCGGCGACGTCATCAGGGTCGCCAGCCAGTTCACCACGGCCACGGCCAGCTGGCTGCTGCCCAGCAGCGCCAGCGCGCCCAGCGCCGCCAGGGGCCAGCCCTGCACGCCATGGCGCACGGCGCGCTCGAGCAGCAAGGCGCTCGTCGCCAGGGTCAGGAAGCAGATGGCGCCCAGGTAGACGGCCAGCGGCGCGGCGCGCGCCGTATGCTGCAGCGCCTCGACGAAGGGCAGCTTCGCGCCTGCCTGTTTTTCCAGTACCAGCACGCCGCGCCCCACCAGGTAGAAGCCGATGTGGCCGCGGCGCGCGTCATTGCCGTTGCCGTGCGTGTGCGCCAGCTGCACCACCATCTCGGCCACTTCCACTTCGCTGCGCGCGCTGCGCCTGGCGATGCGTTCGATGGCGTGGCGGTAGCTGTCGCGCGTGGCGAAATCCATCAATCCATACGTGCCGGCCGGATCGAGGCGCAAGGTCTGCTCGACCACGCTCATGGTCTCGACGAATTCCTGCCAATCCATGGTGCCGAGAAAACGCAGGCTGCCGATGCTGTTGGCGATCGATACCTGGTCGGCCGCCTGCTGCCCGATCTCGGACTGGATCTGCTGTTCGATGGTGAGGCCCGACTCGGCCAGCTTGTGCGTCAGCCACGACAGCGCCAGGGTCAGCGAGGAACTCTGTCCCTGCAGGCGGCGCGACAATTCGGCCACGAAGGCACTGGTCATCGGCGGATTCGAACGGGCCATGTCGGCCACGAGCAGGATCAAGCCGCTGGGATTGCGCTCGGCTATCTCCGTCATCTGGTCGGCCCAGGTATTGGCCAGGTCGCGCTGCATGCGGTCGTCGGCCACGCGCACGGCGACGCGGCGCAGGTTTTCGATCAGGGCCAGGCGCAGCATGATGGGCACTGCCCACAGTTCACCCAGGGTCAGGGTGGCCACATCCTGGTAAGCCTCGACGAAGTGGCACAGGTTTTCCAGGTCGACCCTGCCATCGCCGTGCGAGATGATTTCCAGCGCAATTTTATAGACGCGCGGGCAGCCGGCGTCGGGGCCCGACGTCAAGCGCGGCAGCTCCTTGCTGTAGTTCTTCGGCAAATGGCGCCGCGTGGTGCGGATCTGCTCTTCGATCAGGTAAAAATTATCGAGCAGCCATTCCGAGGCGGGCGTGACCTGGCGTCCGCTTTTGACGGTCGCCGTCAGCTCGTTGACGGTGGCCGTGATCAGGGCCGCATTATCGGCCAGGCGCGCCAACAGGCGGTCGCGGCCGTGATGCTTGCCCACCGCATGGCCGGTGGCCACGTGCTTGCCGTGGGCGGCCATCTGCATGGCGCTGAATAATTCGGAACGCAGGGGCAAGGCATCGTCGCGCGCGGCGTCGAAGGTGTCCGGTGCAAGGGAATGGTCGCGGAAGATTTCTTTAACTTTGGAAATCTGTTCCTTGATCTGCTGCGTGACAACTGCTGTGTACTCTTTCAACTTGGGGCCTCGCTAGGTGCGCGCACACAGCCAGCGGCCGCCGTCACGCTGGCCCAGTCTGGAAGAACACGATCGGACACTGGCGAAGACGGAAAGCGAAGCGCCGGAGCGTTGCGACGAATCTCAGGGTATAGGGAGATTTTCTGAACTTCATCGTAGGTGCGCCATCTGCGCAAGACCGTGCGCTAGCGTACATACATCACGTTTTAGGGACGTTTCAGCAAAGAAATTAGCCTGTTGAGCGGCAGAAAAATGCCGTCAGGAAATGAATGCAAGAAATGCGAGAAGAGCACCGTGCCAAAGATGGCACGGTGCAATATTTCAAGGAAGAAAGTTCAGACCGTTCAGGCGGCGATGGCCAGCGGGTGGCGCGTCGCCTCGGCCATCGCCATGCCGCCATTGAGTTGCCATGCCGCGCCGTGACCGAGGCGGCGGAGGCAGGCGCTAGCGCGCGCGCTGCGGTTACCGCTGCGGCAGAAAAATACCAGCGGGCGCTGCGGCTGCTGCAGCCACGCGGCCACCTGTCCCGCCAGGCGGCTCAGCGGTACGCTGCGCACCTCGCAGCCCTCGAACACCGTGCCGGCGCACGCCGCGTGTTCATACGCTTCGCGCACGTCGACGAGGATGGCGTCGGGATGCTGGCGCAGGAAGGCGGGTAAGGCGGCCGCATCGAGCTGCAGTTCGACAGCCGGCGCGCTACCGTCCTGCACGGTGCGCACGGTAGCGCAAATGCTGCCGTCGTCGCCTGACGCGCACAGCACGGTATCCTGTGTCAGCAGCGCCGCATCCAGCAAGGGCGCCAACGCTTCGGGCGCCAAGGCACCGATGAAGGCGAAGCGCTGCCCCAGCAGATACACATGGTTTTCGCCGCATTCGACGCGGCGCAAACGCTGCTGGCCCAGCGCCAGCTCACCGTCGATATCGACGTGACCGACTTGTTCGATCTCGAGTTCCTGCAGCAGCGCCAGGCGCGCCACGCCATGGTCGGCTGGTGCCGCCGTGTGCACGATGGCGCGCAAGGCCAAGTGCTGGCAGCGGATGAAAGCGGCCAGGCGCGGCACGAGCGCGGCGACGGGATCGATGACGACGCAACTGGCGCTGGCAGCGTCGCTGAGCAGCCAGGTGCACTGGCCATCGACGCTGAGCTGAATCACGCCGTCCTGCGGCGATGGCGCCAGCGCGGACGGCAGCAGGCAGCTGCTGCGCAGCGCTTCGCCGCAGCGCTCGATGCGCGCGCAGGCGGCCGTAATGGTCGCCGCGTCGATCAGGGGACCGAACGACAAACGGATGGCCGAGCTGGCACGCCATTGCGGCACGTGCATCGCTTCCAGCACATAGCTGGGGAGCGCCTTGGCGGCGGAACAGGCGCTGCCCGAGCTGACGCGCACGCGCGCCGCGTCGAACAGATCGAGCAATTCCTTTGACGACAAACCGGGCACGGAAAAATTGAGCGTCGTCGACAAGGACAAGTCGAACGGCATATTGAACACGATGCCGGGGAAGGCACGTTCCAGGCTGGCCACCAGCTGCGCGCGGAACGCGGCCAGGTCGGCGTGGCTGCGGAAGGTCTTACCATCGTCGAGCGCGGCCAGCACGGCGCCCAGCGCGGCGATGCCGGCCATGTTTTCCGTGCCCGAGCGCAAGCCCGCTTCCTGGCCGCCGCCCATCATCAACGGGGTAAACGGGGCGCCGGCGCGCACGTACAGCATGCCGATGCCCTTGGGCGCATACAGCTTGTGGCCGGAAAACGGCGCGTAATCGATGCGCGTGGCGGCCAGGTTCAGCTTCAGCTTGCCCAGCGCCTGCACGCAATCGACCATCCAGTAGGCATCGGCGCCGCGCTCCTGCAGCAGCTGCGCGATGGCGGACAAATCGCTGACGACACCCGTTTCATTATTCGCCGCCATCGTGCACAGCATGGCCGCGTCGCCGATCAGCGCACCGAGTGCCTGCAGATCGTGGCGCCCCTGCGCATCGACGGGCAGCTTGCGCACTTCCAGGTTCAGGCCCAGCAGGCGATTCCAGTGCGCCAGGCTTTCCGGCACGGCCTTGTGCTCGGTCGCGCCATACAGCAGCAGGCTGCCGATGCGCTTGCCCGCATCGCGCCGTTCGCGCAACGCGCACAGGGCCGACAGCACGGCCGTCTGGATGCCTTCGGTGGCGCCGCTGTTGAACATCAGGCGGCCATCGCCCACGCCCAGCAAGCCGCTGGCGCGCCGGCGCACGCCATCCATCATGGCCTTGGCCTGCAATCCCGTCGCGTGGGTGCTGCTGGGATTGCCATAGCCCTGCTCCATCGCCTGCTTGGCAGCGGCAACGGCGGCGGGCAGCACGCAAGTGGTGGCATTGCTGTCGAGGTAGATTTCTTTCATGATGGCAGTCTGAGTATTCTATAAAAGGGGCAGCGCAGGCGGCTGGAACATATGGATAGTCTACCGGCCCGCCCCCGTGAAGATATGCCAAACAATGCTGCAAACGATGTACCATGCAGCATGTTCATGCCATAAAAACTGGAATAGTAAAATGAATTCACCAAACGCCTCGCTCGACAAATTCGACTGCGCCATCCTGGCCGCCTTGCAGCAGGATGGCACCCTGTCGATCGCCGCCCTCAGCGAAAAGATCGGTTTGTCCAGCACGCCGTGCTGGAAGCGGGTCAAGCGCCTGGAGGAAGACGGCTATATCGAGAGCCGCGTGGCCATCGTGAACCGGCAAAAAGTGGGTTTGCCCGTGACCGTCTTCGTCAGCGTGCGCACGGGACAGCACGATGAAAAATGGCTGCGCCGCTTCGCCGCCGCCGTCATCGTCTTGCCCGAGGTACAGGAATTTCACCGCATGAGCGGCGACATCGATTACCTGCTGAAAGTCGTCACGACCGACATCAAGGGCTATGACACCTTCTACAAAAAGCTCATCAAGGCCGTGCAGCTGACGGGCGTGTCGTCCGCCTTTTCCATGGAGCAGATCAAGTGCAGCACGGAATTGCCGCTGGAATTGATCGCCCACGGCTTGCCTGCCTGAGATGATCGCACGTTGCTGCAATGCAACATAAATGAATGAAAAGCAGCAATGGTGCGATGGAAGGCGCAGTGCGGCCGGTATACTGTCTGCTCGCCTGCCCGCTTTTCTGCTCATTCTGCAGGCCATCCTCCAAGGTCTTCCATGTCTCTGCTCCGCCGCCTCTCCATCCAGAAAAAACTCCTGTTCAGCATGGGCTTGTGCCTGCTGCTCTTCATGGCGATCTCGTCTTTCCTCAGCGTGCGCATGAGCAGCGATTACGTGCGCGAGCGCGTCGTCAGCCAGGAGTTGCCGGCGCAAGTGGGCGAGATCCGCAACGACGTGCTGCGCCAGATCAGCCAGCCCCTGTCCGTGGTGCAGACCATGGCCAACGATGTCTACCTGCAAGACTGGGAAGACGCGGGCTTGCCCGACAGCGGCATCGCCACCTTCCAGCGCTACGCCAAGGTCGTCAAGGAAAAGAACAAGGCCGCTTCGATCAACTGGGCCTCGGCCAGCACGGGCAAGTATTTCACCACGGAAGGCTTGCTGCGCACCCTGGACAAGAACCAGGCGGCCGACCAGTGGTTTTATGGCTTGCTGGCCGGCGACAAGGCCTACACGCTCGACATCGACAAGGCGGAAAACTCCAGCGACCTGATGCTGTACCTGAATGCGCGCGGCCAGACGGCGGGCGGCAAGCAGATCGCGGCCGGCCTGGGCCTGTCCATCAATGCGCTGGCTGACACCATCCGCAGCTACAAGATCGGCCAGACGGGCCATGTCTACCTGGCGCGCGCCAATGGCGTGCTGCTGGTGCACCGCGACACGGCCCTGGCCGACGGCAAGCATCAGCTCAAGGATCTGCCCGGCTTTAGCGATACCCTGAGCAAGAGCCTGTTGACGGGCAACAAATACGCATACGCCATCTACGACGCGCCTGCGGGACGCCAGTTCGTCGCCGCCTCTTTCGTGCCGGAATTGAATTTATACGTGATGGCGGAAGTGCCGGAAACGGAAGTGCTGGGCAATGTCACGCGTTCGGCCCTGCTTGCCGCCCTGATCGCCGGCCTCGTCGGTGGCGGCATCGCCCTGTGCATCATTTATGTCATCAGCCGCGCCATCGCGGCCCCCGTCGCGCGGGCGGCCGACATGCTCAGCGAAATCGCCAGCGGCAATGGCGACCTGAGCCGCCGCATGCCCGTCGAATCGGAAGACGAGGTCGGCGCGCTGGCCGCCGCCTTCAACCGCTTCGTCGCATCGCTGAACGTGACGATACGCGAAGTTCGCGACAGTACGGGCTCCATTGCCAGCGCATCGAGCCAGATCGCGTCGGGCAACCTGGACCTGTCGGCGCGCACGGAAGCCCAGGCGTCGAGCCTGGAAGAGACGGCGGCCGCCATGGAAGAACTCACGTCGACCGTGAAACAGAACGCGGACAATGCGCGCCAGGCCAATCAGCTGGTCGTGTCGGCCTCAAACCACGCCGTCAAGGGCGGTGAAGTGGTGGGACAAGTGGTGCAGACGATGGGCGCGATTACGGAAAGTTCACGCAAGATCGCCGATATTATCGGTGTGATCGACGGCATTGCCTTTCAAACCAATATCCTCGCCCTGAACGCGGCCGTCGAGGCAGCCCGTGCGGGCGAACAGGGCCGCGGCTTTGCTGTGGTGGCGACCGAGGTGCGCAACCTAGCGCAACGCTCGGCAGCGGCAGCGAAAGAAATCAAGGACTTGATCGTCGACTCGGGCAGCAAGGTCGAAGCGGGCAGCAAGCTGGTCGACTCGGCCGGCGCCACCATGCAGGACATCGTCGTCTCCGTGCAAAGGGTGGCCGACCTGATGGGAGAAATCGCCTCGGCCAGCCAGGAACAAAGCCAGGGTATCGCGCAAGTCAATGCCACCGTCACGCAGATGGATGACGCCACCCAGCAAAACGCGGCCCTCGTGGAAGAAGCGGCGGCGGCAGCCCAATCGTTGCAGGACCAGGCCGGCCGGCTGGCGCAAGTAGTCAGCGTGTTCAAGCTGGAAGAAACCGGGCATGCGGCGCAGCCACAGCCCCGGCAGCCGGCGCACAAGCCGGCGCTGCCCACGCCATCGCGCCCGGCAGCGCCGGCCAGCGATGCGTGGGAAGAGTTTTAAAGAAGACGCTTAAATCGCCGGCGCTTTCACGCTGGCCGCTTGCTTGAAGAAATCGTAGATGCCGCTCTCGCTCATGCGGCGGGCATTGGCCAGTTCGCCGCCCTTGGTGGCGTACAGCACCTGGTTATTGTCGCTCGAGACGAGCACGGCAGCCGGGATGCCTTTCTTGAGCGGATTGCCATAGGCTTGCGCCACGTCCAGGTTATGGTCGAAGTTACCCACGTCGACCTTGACGACCTTGAACTGCTGCTGCATCAATTCCGCGTTCTTGCCTTCCTTCAATGCCTTGTCGAGCGCGCGGCAATCCTCGCACCAGTTGGCGCCAAAGATCAGCAAGACGGGCACGTGCGCCGCCTTCGCTTCGGCCAGCGCACGGGCCACGTCTGCCTTGGCGTCGGCCGCCGCGTTGTACGGCAAGTGCGGCGTGGCGACGGGGTTAGCCGGTGTCGGCGCGGCGGCAAGGGCGGTACCGGCAAGCAGCAGGCTGGCAAGGAAAAGAGAAAAGCGCATGCGGGCTCCTGAAAAAAATCGTGAGGCCAGCTGAACAGCTGCCAGCTGGCGTGATTGTCTAGAATATGCCTGCTTATGGGAAATATCCACCATTTAATTGCACTGTGCTTATGCGGAAAAGGTATAAGCAACACCAAGGAGTAGCCGCTTGAGCATGCCAGATACCCTGCCCCCAACCTTGTCCGGCGCCGTTCGCATGCTACGCAGCGCCTATCCCGCTGGCATTCCCGACTCGGCGTATTTCGCCGTATTGGCCCTGCTGTATGAACACTTTTCCGACCGCAACCTGGCCGAGCTGATGGCCGCTGTAATGGGCAAGGATGCGGCGGTGGTCCTCAATGACATCTATGCCTGCGCCAGCAGCAAGCCGGCACCTTCCGCCATCGCGGCCTCCAGGAACTTTTTGGAGCAACACGGCTTGCAAGCGGTCTGTGCCGAAGATTGATGCCTGCAGGCAGCGAAATGGAACGCATGGGATAATATCGGGCTCACACTGAGCAACGCGGCCCGAACGCGCCTTCCTCCATGACGACTTCTTTCCTGGCACGCTGGCTGCCGCAACCGAACAACGGCAGCCGCCGCGAACAATTGCGCGCGTGTGCGGGCGCCATCTGCGGCTTGCTGCTGACAGGCCTGATCTGCCATTTCCTGCTGGCCCCCGACAGCGCCAGCGTCTACCTGATCGCGCCCATGGGCGCCTCGGCGGTACTGCTGTTCTGCCTGCCGGCCAGCCCGCTGGCGCAACCGTGGTCCGTGGTGGGTGGCAATGTGGTGTCCGGCCTGATGGGCATGGCTTGCGTCAAATGGCTGGGGCCCAGCGTGGGCGTGGCGGCGCTGGCCGCCTGTCTGGCCATCGGCGCCATGTTTGCCCTGCGCTGTCTGCATCCGCCGGGCGGCGCCGTGGCGCTCACCACGGTGGTTGGCGGCGCCAGCGTACATGCGGCCGGCTTTGAATTCGTCTTCATCACCGTGCTGTTCAATTCCGCCGTGCTGGTCGCTTGCGCCGTGCTGTACAACAACCTGACGGGACGCCGCTACCCGCACATCCAGCAACTGGTGGCGCCGCATCCGCACGATACCAAGGATAACGTGCCCAGCAACCGCCTGGGCTTTTCTCCGGATGACCTCGATGCCGTCTTGCGCCAGCACAGCGAAGTGCTCGATATCAGCCGCGACGATTTACAAGCGATCTTCCTGCAAACGGAAATGCGCGCCTACCAGCGCCGCTTCGGCGTCGTCACCTGCGCCGACATCATGTCGAAAGACGTGCTCAGCGTGGAGTTCGGCACGCCGCTCGATGTTGCCTGGCGCACCATGCGCGAGCACCAGGTGGGCGCCCTGCCCGTGCTGAACCGGGCGCGCCGCGTCATCGGCATCATCACGCAGACGGATTTCCTGCGCCATGGCGGCCTCGACGATTACCAGGGCGTGCGCCAGCGTCTGCGCGGCTTGCTGCAACGCAGCGGCATGTCCCATAGCGACAAGCCGGAAGTGGTGGGGCAATTGATGACGCCGTCGCCGCACACGGCCCGCCTGGGCACGCCCATCATCGATCTGGTTCCCCTGATGGCCGACGCCGGCTATCACCATATTCCCATCCTCGACGATGAAGAACGCCTGGCCGGCATCATCAGCCAGTCCGACCTGATGGCGGCCCTGTACGAAAGCCGCTTTGCCGAGGCCGCCGCATGACGCCGTTCCAGGCACTGCTGACGGGTCCCGAGGGCGGCCCGGCGGGCACGCCCGTCAGCGCGCATTTTTTTGGTGCCCAGCTGGCCATCGACGCGCTCGGCCATGGTGTCGACGTGGCGCAGCTGGTCGTCAGCGTGGGCGGCGTCGATGGGCCGGAACTGTTCCTGAACTGGCTCGACGAACAAGGACGGCAAGCCTCGCTGAAACCGCTGACGGCTAGCGACATCGCCATCGTGCTAAAAGAAGCGCCGGCCACGCTGCAGCCGCAACTGCAGCGTTTGTGGGGCGAGCGCCAGCGCAACCGGCGGCAAGTGTCGGGCTGGCTGGCCGGCTTGACGGGCGCGGCCGTCGTCGCGGCGGCCCTGCTGTGGTGGCAAGGCGGCCATGCCGTCGGCGCGCTGGCGGGATGGATCCCCTTGTCGACGGAAAAGCAGCTGGGCGAACTGGCCCTGTCGCAAGTGCGCGCGCAGGGCGGCATCAGCGAAAGCGGCGTGGCGCAGCAGACGGTGCAGGAGATCGGCCGCAAGCTGACGACCGGTTCACGCTACCAGTACCGCTGGCTGGTCAAGCAGGACGACACGGTCAACGCGTTTGCCATGCCGGGCGGCATCATCGTCGTGCATACGGGCTTGCTGCGCCAGGCCGCCGACCCGGGCGAACTGGCCGGCGTACTCGCGCATGAAGTGCAGCATGTGGAGCAGCGCCATTCGCTGCGGCAAATGATCAGCAGCCTGGGCTGGGGCGCCCTCGTGGGCGTGACCATCGGCGACATCAGCGCCGTGGCCGCCATGCTGGCGCACCAGGCCGGCACCCTGTATTTCAGCCGCGACATGGAAGAAGAGGCGGACCGTCTCGGTTTGCTCGCCTTGCAGCGCGCGCACATCCGTCCCGACGGCATGCTCAGCTTTTTCCAGAAGCTCGATGACAAGGACAAGGCCAAGGTACCCGACTGGATTTCCTCGCACCCGCAAACGGCGGCGCGCGCGCAGCAGATCCGCAGCCTGATCGCCGCCACGCCCTGCCCTGCTTGCCTTCCCTTGAGCAGCAGCCACTGGCAAGCGATGAAAGCGGCCCTGCCGCCTACGGCAAAATAGCAACATTCCTCTCGTACAATTTATCCAAACGTACTGGGCAATGGCGTATGCTTACGCCCCGGCTGCTCCATCGCGACCGGCCACCCCGACCCACAACGCCTCCGTTCATTCCCTCCTTACAAAGGACATCGCGCATGAAGCATCGTTTTGCCGCCGGCACCCTCGGCACCCTGGCCATCTCCCTGTTGCTCGCCTACGCACCCGTGACGCAAGCGGCCCAGCCCGCAGCCAAAACAGCCGTCGCGCCCGCCGTCAGCGCGCCAAAAGCAAAGCAACAGCTGCAAGTGCTGGCCGACACATACTACGACGCGCTGGCCCGTTTCGAGCCGATCAATGCCACCGAGAGCGGCGACAACCGTTTTGACGACCAGCTCGGTTCAGCCATCGTGCCCGCCGCGCGCGCAAAACAGTTCGCCCTGTACCGCCAGTACCAGAAGACGCTGCGCAGCATTGCCCGCGCGCAGCTGTCGCACCAGGACCAGATCAACTACGACATCCTCGACTATGAACTGGCGACGGCGCTGAGCTTCGAGCGCTTCCCGGAATACCTGCTGCCGCTGAACCAGATGGACAGCATGCCCGTCACCCTCGCCAATTATGCGGGCGGCGAGGCATCGCAGCCTTTGACCACGGTCAAGGAGTATGACGCTTACCTGAGCCGTATCGGCCAGTTGCCGGGCTGGATAGACCAGGCCATCGCCAACATGAAAGTCGGCATGCAAAAGGGCATCGTGCTGCCGAAGGCGCTGACGGAATCGGCCCTGCCGCAATTCAAAAAGCTCGTCAGCGCCACGCCGCAGGACAGCGTCTATTACACGCCGATCAAGAACTTGCCGGCCAGCTTTTCCGACGCGGACAAGGCGCGCCTGACGCAAACCTATACCGTCATCATCGAAGCCAAGCTGATGCCGGCGCTGCAGCGCCTGTCCACCTTCATGGAGCGCGATTACCTGCCGGCCGGCCGCACGAGCAGCGGCTGGAGCGCCCTGCCCGATGGCGCCGCCTGGTACCAGGCGCGCGTGGCCAGCAGCACCACCACGGATCTGAAACCGGAGCAGATCCACGCCATCGGCTTGAAGGAAGTGGCGCGCATCCAGGAACAATACGCGATCGTGGGCCCGAAGATGGGCTACAACGGCCCGGCCGCCGGCTTGCCCGTGTGGGTGTCGGAACAGGCGAAATACCGCCCGTTCAAGACGGAGCAGGAAGTGCTCGACGTCTACCGGAAACTAAACGTGCTGCTCGACAGCAAATTGCCCGCCCTGTTCACCCTGGTGCCAAAGGCGCCACTGGACTTGCGTCTGGAACCTGAACTGAGCCGCGACACGGCCGCCGATCACTACACGGCGCCGGCCGCCGACGGTTCGCGCCCCGGCGTGTTCTGGTCCGTCGTCACGGATCCGAAACTGTATGGCGACACGGGCATGACCACCCTGTTCCTGCACGAAGGCAAGCCGGGCCACCATTTCCACCTGGCGCTGGTGCAAGAGATGGACTTGCCGAACTTCCGCCGCTTCGGCGGCAACAATGCCTTCACGGAAGGCTGGGCCCTGTATGCGGAAACCCTGGGCAAGGAAATGGGGCTGTTCGAGGATCCGGCCCAGTATTTCGGCCATTTGAACGACGAAATGCTGCGCGCCGTGCGCCTGGTGGTCGACACGGGCTTGCACACCAAGGGCTGGACGCGCGAGCAGACCATCAAGTACATGCGCGATACCCTCGGCTATGACGCCGTGGCGAAAAGCGAGACGGAACGCTACATGGCCTGGCCGGGCCAGGCGCTGGGCTACAAGATCGGTTCGCTGAAGATCGTCGAACTGCGCCAGCGCGCGCAGCAGGCGCTGGGCGACAAATTCAGCCTGCCGAAGTTCCATGAAGTGGTGCTGAGCGACGGTACCCTGCCCCTGAAACTGCTGGAAGCCAAGGTCGACCGGTGGATCGCGCAGCAGAAGTAAGCTAGCCCTCCCGCAACAGCGGCAGCGCCAACCGGGGCTGCCGTTTTTTTTCGCACCGATATTTGATCTGGCGCAGATCCGGCGCATCTCGCGCGCGCCTGCCGGAACGTGTACAGCTCGATGCTGCCTAATTCCCATACACAGAAGGGAGGCAGCATGCAAAACGAAGACATCAGCGATGGCACTACGGCGCGTCCGCCAACGTGGCGGCAGCAGTCAGAAATGCCAGCGGAAACATCCGGCTCGTCCGGGAATGGGCACGACGCCATTCTTCACTACACGAGCGCGCGCGGCCAGGCCGATGGACGGCTGCAGCGGCACATTCCTGACGATACCACGCATGGCAACCATGGCCTGATCACGGCACTTGGCTGGCTCAGCATCGGACTGGGCCTGGTCCAGCTGGTGGCACCGCGCGGGCTGGCGCGGGCCAGCGGCTTGCGCGGCGTCTCGCCTGTCTGGATACGCGCCATCGGCCTGCGCGAAATGGCTTGCGGCGTCGCCTTGCTGCGCGGAGAAAGCAGGCCGGCATGGCGCTGGTCGCGCATCGTCGGCGACGCCATGGATCTGTCGCTGCTGGGCGTGGCCATGGCCAGCCGGCGCAATGCGCGCACGCGCCTGGCGGCGACGGCAGCCGTGGTGGCAGGCGTGACGGCCATCGACTATATCGCCAGCGCACAACTGGCGCCGCGCAAGCTGAGCGAACTGCCCGCGCCCGGCGAAGAGGGGCTGGCGCTGCAAAGGAGCGTGATCGTCAACCGTTCCGCCGACGAATGCTACCGCGCCTGGCGCGACCTGGAAAACCTGCCCCGCTTCATGCCAGGCTTGCAATCGGTGCAGATAATCGATGCGCGCCGCTCGCGCTGGCACAGCGTCGAAGGCGAGTGGATAGGCGAACTGACAGACGAGCGTCCGGGCCAGGGCATGCGCTGGCGCGCGGCGGAAAATCATGCGGAAACGGGCGCGCTGGAACTGTCGCCCGCACCGGGCGGGCGCGGCACCGTGGTCACCATGCAACTGCAGATGCAGGCGCCGGTCGGCAAGGTGGGCGCGGCCGTGGCCGGCCTGTTCAGCCAGGCGCCTGCCTACAAGATCGAGACCACCTTGCGCCGCTTCAAGCAGTGGATGGAAACGGGCGAAGTCAGCACCATCGAGGGCCAGCCGTCAGGCAAGCGCAGCTTCAAGACGCGCTTGCTGCACAAGGCTGGCGGCACGGTATCTTCCCCCCGACCGCAAGCAAACGGAGGTGTGTCATGAAAGCCAACTGCTGGCACGGCAAGCGCGACGTACGGATCGAACAGGTGCCCGATCCCGCCATCCTCAATCCCGGCGACGCCATCATCAAAGTCAGTTCCACGGCCATCTGCGGTTCCGACCTGCACCTCTACAATGGCGTCGTGCCCACAATGGAACAAGGCGATATCCTCGGCCATGAGTTCATGGGCGAGGTGGTGGAGGTGGGCTCCGCTGTGCGCAAGCTCAAGGTGGGAGATCGGGTGGTGGTGCCGTTTCCCATTGCCTGCGGACGCTGCTTCTTTTGCGAGCAACAGCTGTACTCGGTGTGCGAGAATTCCAATCCGAACGCCTATATGGCGGAAAAGATGTGGGGCCACTCGGGCGCGGGCATCTTTGGCTATTCCCACCTGACGGGCGGCTATGCGGGCGGCCAGGCCGAATATGTGCGCGTGCCGTTTGCCGACGTCGGCCCCATCAAGGTACCGGACGAGCTCAAGGATGAACAGGTGCTGTTTCTCTCGGACATACTGCCGACCGGCTACATGGCAGCCGAAGCCTGCGCCATCACGCCAGGCCAGGTGGTGGCCGTCTGGGGTTGCGGCCCCGTGGGGCAGTTCGCCATCCAGAGCGCTTTCCTGCTCGGCGCCGAGCGCGTCATCGCCATCGACCATTACCCGGAACGCCTGCGCATGGCGCGCGAACTGTCCGGTGCGGAAACCCTGCATTTCGATGCCGTGGACGTGCCCGATGCCCTGCGGGAAATGACGGGAGGACGAGGCCCCGATGCCTGCATCGACGCCGTCGGCATGGAAGCGCACGGCTCCGGCGTCAGCTATATCTACGACCGCCTCAAGCAGACGATGAAATTGGAATCGGATCGTCCCACGGCCCTGCGCGAAGCCTTGATGGCGTGCCGCAACGGCGGCGTCGTCTCGGTGCCAGGGGTATATGGCGGCTTCAGCGACAAGATTCCGTTTGGCTCCATCATGAACCGTTCATTGACCATCAAGACGGGCCAAACACACGTGCAGCGCTACATGCAGCCACTGCTGGAACGGATACAACGAGGCGAGCTCGATCCCGGCGCCATCATTTCCCACCACTTGACCCTGGACGAAGCGCCGCACGGCTACGAAATCTTCCAGAAGAAACAGGAGCAATGCATCAAGGTCGTGCTGCATCCGGGCCCCTGACTGCGCTGGCAGACAGCGCGGCAGGGCCAGGCGAACAATGCGCTGATCTCGGACGAGCTCAGACGAGCAGCGCGGCACTCATCGAACGCACTTCCTCGGCCGATTCGGCGAGGATGCTTTGCAAAGTCTCGTTATCGATAATGAAATCGATGACGGAATCGGAGGGCGTGAGCATTTCCACATACGTCACCTGCAACGGCGACTGCACGGGCGACAGTTGCTTGGCCAACAACAAGGTGTCGAGCAGGGAGTCGGGCGGAATCGACAGCAAGCCATCGCGCAAGCCCTCGATGGCTTCGCTCACGGCCAGCGGGATCAAAAGCTTCTTCATGACTTCGCGGGAAATGATTTCTTCTGCGGACTCCATCCAGTGATCCGCATCGTCGTCGAGCAGGCCGGGAAATTCGTCGGCACGCGACAACAGGTAAAAACCGCCCACCTCATGCACGATGCCGGCGAACAGCGCCGTGTCGGCATCGACGTGCGTCACGCGGCGGGCAAGCACGTGCGCCAGCGCCGCCACGTGGGCCGTGTGCTCCCACAGCTGGGCCGCCTTCTGGCGCAGGACGGGGTCGATGATCTTGCTGCCGAACTGGCGCACCACCATGGCCGCCACCAGCGCGTACAGATTGCGGTAGCCCATGCGCATGACGGCGGCGCGTACGCTGGTCACGGGCGCCGCATCGCCGCGGCTGTAGACGGCCGAGTTGGCCAGCGCAACCGTGCGCGCCGCCAGCAAGGGTTCGGCCAATACCAGCTTGATCGCATGGTCGATATGGCAGTCCGGTTCAGCCAAAGCCAATTGCAGTTGCAGTGCAGAATTAACGCTCGTGGGAAACGTTAATTCGCCGCGCACCGCTTGGGAAACAATTAAACCGAAAGCCTGTAGTTTATTCATCATACGATCAATCCGCCTCAGATATTATTCTGGCCAACAATTTCATGCATCAGAAATTGAATGCCAGGCCCGGCCTTTAGAATACAGATGGCATGTCATTCGCTTGTAATGAAGAATCCGGTAATGCCAGCGCATGCAATAGCGATTCATCGCCGATGACAAACAACTTCGGCTGTTGTAATACCTGCAGCAGAAATGGCTGGCCTTCACGTAGCCGCCGGCGATAATCGGCCAGCGTATATAGGTTGGGATTGATTTTACGCCGTAAGGTTCGCTCGGCCGGCGCCAATCCCGTCAACAGATCGCCATAATTGGCTTCTTCACCCACCAGCAGCAAATCGATGGCGCTGCCAGGCATGTCCTGCCCCTTCGCCGTGGCGCCCGACACGAATGCCAGGTGCAGCTGGGCACGCAAGGGCGCCAGAGTCATGCTGAGTACACCGACGATGCCGAAGGTTTTCTGCACCAGTCCGCTCAACTCCGGATACACGAGGCTTTCCTTGTTGGGCCAGAAGCGCCGCACATTGCCGATCCGTTCGGAAGTAATCAGGCCGGACTCATGCAGCCGGCGTAGTTCCCGCTGCGCCGACGCGCTGCCCAGCCCCGTCAAGCGCATGATCTCGTTCAAGTGAAAGCCTTCATTCACGCGGACAAAGAGCAGTCCCAGCAGTTTCTGCTGGGCGGGAGTAAACAGGGCTTGGGCAATCATGCGCCAGATATTAGCATGAGCGCACTGGAAATTGGCGTGGCAAGTGCGCTTTTGCTACGCTACAACAGAGTGTGCCGGCATGACGGCATCGTGCATAATCGCCATGGTTGCGCACTCCCGAACGATCGGAAAACGGCGTGCCCTCTCACACTTGCAGTCACCGACGCACCGTATTTTCAGGGGAACACTTGTATGTCATCAGCCACCAGCAGCCTGGTCGGGTTTGTCGGAGGACAGCTTGATACGGCGGCCTTTGAACACCTTTTATATGAAGACGCAGAAACAGAGCGCCTGTTGTCAGCGCAGCCGGCGCCCAGGTATGCGCACGCGGGGCACACGCTGTATCACTATCTGATATCGCTCGACCTGCACAATCCGGCGGACGTGCTGAACGCGCAGGGCGCCCTGGCCGAGTTTTTGCACGCCGCCGGCATTCCGCTATTCGTCTCGGAAAAGCCTGGCCAGTTGCACGCGCTTTTGCTGGCGGCGCAGCCGAAGTGGCTGGATGTGGATCTGGCCTATGTGGCGGCACTGCTGGACAAGGCACCGCCGCATGCGAAAAAAAGTGAACGGACGCAGTGGCTGCGGGCGCAATTGCTCGCGTTATTTCGCTATGCGAAGAAGCCGCCCCGTTGGCTGCAAGCGCCCAACTGGCCCATCGAGGCGCACGGTCCGCTAGTATTTTTGGGACAACTCCCGGTGGACGGCTATTTTCATGACGAGGCCGCCGTCTATGTGTTTTACGATGCCAGCAAAAACGAGTGCCGATCAATACTGCAGACTTGCTGACGCCATGGCGTTCCTGGGCGCGGCTTCCTGTTTGCGTGTGTGCTGGAAGGCCGCAGTCATGGACATAAAAAAACGGCACCAGGAATTTCTCCGTGGTGCCGTGCTTATCAGCGAACAGCGCAGATTCATATATTTAATAAGTTAAATAATTAGCGAATGACCGTTGAATGACATACGCAATAAATCTTTCTATTACCTGGAATTTCTATCAATTAAATGATTAAAATTTCCAGGAAAATAAAGCGGACGACATCCATGCGATTGCAATTAACTATAAATTGTACGCTGCTCGATAAAGATGACGCTTCGTCGTGTGTTGCCGGTTTCGATAGCCAAAAGATCGTCGGTGGTTTCACCGGCCAGGGTGGCTTTATCGGCCAGCAGCGGGGCTTGACTCTCAACCACTTCCCACGTCTCTTTCTCTTTGCGTGCACGATGGAAGGCCGCAGTAACGGACATAAAAAAACGGCACCCGAAGGTGCCGTTTTGTCAGCTAGCAGCGCAGATTACGCTTCGTCGCCGTGGTGTTGCCGGGTTTCGATGGCCAGCAGATCGTCGGTGGTTTCACCGGCCAGGGTGGCTTTATCGGCCAGCAGCGGGGCTTGACGCTCAACCACTTCCCACGTCTCTTTCTCTTTGCGTGCACGGTGGAAGGCCGCAGTAACGGACATAAAAAAACGGCACCCGAAGGTGCCGTTTTGTCAGCTAGCAGCGCAGATTACGCTTCGTCGCCGTGGTGTTGCTGGGTCTCGATATCCTGCAATGCTTCTGCAGCTTCGCCAGCCATCGAGGCTTTCTCGGCCAGCAGCAGCGCTTGACGCTCTTCCACTTCCCACGCTTCTTTCTCTTTGCGTGCGCGGTGGAAGGCCAGGCCCGTACCGCCAGGAATCAGACGGCCGACGATGACGTTCTCTTTCAGGCCGCGCAGACCATCGCGCTTGCCCATGATCGCCGCTTCGGTCAGCACGCGGGTGGTTTCCTGGAACGATGCGGCCGAGATGAACGAATCGGTCGACAGCGATGCCTTGGTAATACCCAGCAAGACGTTTTCGTAGGTCGCTGGAATCTTGTTCTCAACGGCCATGCGATCGTTCTCGTCCAGCAGTTCCGAACGCTCTACCTGCTCGCCAACGATGTAGTTGGTGTCGCCGGCATTGACGATCTGAACACGGCGCAGCATCTGACGCACGATCACTTCGATGTGCTTGTCATTGATCTTCACGCCTTGCAGACGGTACACGTCTTGCACTTCGTCAACGATGTAACGTGCCAGCGCTTCGATACCCAGCAGGCGCAGGATGTCTTGAGGATCGGCCGGGCCGTCCACGATCATCTCGCCCTTGTTCACGACTTGGCCGTCATGCACCAGCACTTGTTTGTCCTTGGTGATCAAGAACTCATGCTTGTTGCCGTCCATGTCCGTGATTTCCAGACGCTGCTTGCCCTTGGTTTCTTTACCGAACGCAACCGTACCCGTGACTTCCGCCAGCATACCGGCATCTTTCGGCGAGCGCGCTTCGAACAGTTCCGCAACGCGTGGCAGACCACCGGTAATATCGCGCGTTTTTTGCGATTCGGTAGGAATACGTGCCAGCACTTCACCAACCGATACCTGTTGACCGTCCTTGACCATGATCAGCGCGCCGACCTGGAAGCCGATCGCCACCGAGTGTTCGGTGCCGGCGATCTTGACTTCTTCGTTCGCGTCGTTGATCAGCTTGACTTGCGGACGCAACGTTTTCGTCAACGAACCGCGACGTTTCGCATCGATCGCCACCAGGGTGGACAGACCGGTCACTTCGTCGACCTGACGGGCCACGGTGACGCCTTCTTCGACGTTCTCGAAACGCACTTGACCGGCGTATTCGGTAATGATCGGACGGGTCAGCGGATCCCACGTTGCCAGGGCCGTACCGGCCTTGATGACCATGCCGTCCTTGACGATCAGGGTCGCACCGTACGGTACTTTATGACGCTCACGCTCACGGCCATGGTCGTCGGTAATCAGCACTTCACCGGAACGGGAAATGACGATTTGCGCGCCCTTGCCGTTCGTCACGTAACGCATGGTTGCCGTGAAGCGGATGGTACCGTTCGACTTGGCTTCCACCGACGATGCCACTGCCGCACGCGATGCCGCACCACCAATGTGGAACGTACGCATGGTCAGCTGGGTACCCGGCTCACCAATCGACTGCGCTGCCACCACACCGACGGCTTCGCCGGCGTTGACCAGCATGCCGCGGCCCAGGTCGCGGCCATAGCACTTGGCGCACAGGCCGAAGCGCGTGTCGCAAGTCAGTGGCGTGCGAACCTTGACTTCATCGATGGACAGACGCTCGATCTCTTCGACCATGTCTTCGTCCATCAAGGTGCCGGCTTCGTACAGCGTTTCCTGGGTTTCAGGATTGACGACGTCATGCACCACCACGCGGCCGAGGATACGGTCACGCAACGGTTCGATGACTTCACCACCTTCGACCAGTGCCTTCATGACGGCGCCGTTCATGGTGCCGCAATCATCTTCGATCACCACCAAGTCTTGCGTCACGTCAACCAGACGACGCGTCAGGTAACCGGAGTTAGCCGTTTTCAGCGCCGTATCGGCCAGACCTTTACGAGCGCCGTGGGTCGAAATGAAGTACTGCAAAACGTTCAGACCTTCGCGGAAGTTCGCGGTAATCGGCGTTTCGATAATCGAGCCATCCGGTTTGGCCATCAGACCACGCATACCGGCCAACTGGCGAATCTGGGCTGCGGAACCGCGCGCGCCGGAGTCGGCCATCATGTAAATGGCGTTGAACGATTCTTGCGTCGACTTGGTGCCGTCGCGGCGGATCACGTCTTCGACTTTGAGCTGGTCCATCATGGCCTTGCCGACTTCATCCGAGGTTTTGCCCCAGATATCGACTACCTTGTTATAACGCTCGCCGGCGGTCACGAGACCCGAGGCGTATTGCTGTTCGATCTGCTTGACTTCCGATTCGGCCGTCGCGATCAGGGTGACTTTTTGCGGCGGTACCAGCATGTCGTCGACGCAGATCGAGATACCGGCGCGTGTCGCCAGGCGGAAACCCGATTGCATCAGTTTGTCTGCGAACACCACGGTGGCGCGCAGGCCGCACTTGCGGAACGACGTGTTGATCAGCTTGGAAATTTCTTTCTTTTTCAGCGCGCGGTTCAGGACGGAGAACGGCAGGCCTTTCGGCAGAATTTCCGACAGGATCGCACGGCCGATCGTCGTTTCGTAACGCGTTACCGTTTTCTCGAATTCGCCCGTTTCGGCGTTTTTCGGGTATTCGGTAATACGCACGGTGACGCGGGTCGTCAGTTCGACTTCCTTGTTGTCGTAGGCGCGGATCACTTCCGACACGTCAGGGAACATCATCCCTTCGTTCTTCGCATTGATCGCTTCGCGGGTCGCGTAGTACAGACCCAGCACGATATCCTGGGAAGGAACGATCGATGGTTCGCCGTTCGACGGGAACAGGATGTTGTTCGATGCCAGCATCAGGGTGCGTGCTTCCATCTGCGCTTCGATCGACAGAGGAACGTGGACCGCCATTTGGTCACCGTCAAAGTCGGCGTTGAATGCGGCGCAGACGAGCGGGTGCAGCTGGATGGCCTTGCCTTCAATCAGGACTGGCTCGAACGCCTGGATACCAAGACGGTGCAGCGTCGGTGCGCGGTTCAACATGATCGGATGTTCACGGATCACGTCTTCCAGGATGTCCCACACGACCGGCTCTTGAATCTCGACCAGCTTTTTAGCGGCCTTGATCGTGGTAGCCAGACCCATCAGTTCCAGTTTATTGAAAATGAATGGCTTGAACAGTTCCAGCGCCATCAGTTTCGGCAAGCCGCACTGATGCAGTTTCAATTGCGGGCCCACGACGATGACCGAACGACCGGAGTAATCGACGCGTTTGCCCAGCAAGTTTTGACGGAAACGGCCGCCCTTGCCCTTGATCATCTCGGCCAAGGACTTCAGCGGACGCTTGTTGGCGCCGGTCATCGCTTTGCCGCGACGGCCGTTGTCCAGCAGCGAATCGACCGCTTCTTGCAGCATGCGCTTTTCGTTGCGCGTGATGATCTCTGGAGCACGCAGCTCCATCAGGCGTTTCAGACGGTTGTTACGGTTGATGACGCGGCGATACAGATCGTTCAGATCCGAGGTCGCGAAACGGCCACCATCCAGCGGTACCAGCGGACGCAGTTCCGGCGGCAGCACTGGCAGCACTTCCATGATCATCCAGTCAGGCTTGATGCCCGAACGTTGGAACGCTTCCAGCACTTTCAGGCGCTTCGCGTATTTCTTGATCTTGGCTTCGGATTTCGATTCCTTCAGTTCCACGCGCAGGGTTTCGGCATCGCGGTGGATGTCGATCGAGCGCAGCAGTTCACGGATACCTTCGGCGCCCATGAAGGCGGTGAAGTCGTCGCCGTACTCTTCGTACTTGGCGGCGTAGTCGTCTTCCGACATGATCTGGCACTTTTTCAGCGGGGTCATGCCTGGATCGGTCACGACGTATGCTTCAAAGTACAGCACGCGTTCGATGTCCCGCAGGGTCATGTCCAGGACCATGCCCAGACGCGACGGCAGCGATTTCAGGAACCAGATGTGCGCGGTCGGCGAGGCCAGCTCGATGTGGCCCATGCGCTCGCGGCGCACTTTGGCCAGGGTGACTTCGACGCCGCACTTTTCGCAGATCACGCCGCGGTGTTTCAGGCGCTTGTACTTGCCGCACAGGCATTCGTAATCCTTGATCGGGCCAAAGATCTTGGCGCAGAACAGGCCGTCGCGCTCAGGCTTGAAGGTACGGTAGTTGATGGTTTCCGGCTTCTTGACTTCGCCGTAGGACCACGAACGGATTTTCTCAGGCGAAGCGAGACCGATCTTGATTGCATCGAAGGTCTCGTTGGTCTGTACTTGCTTGAATAGATCGAGCAGTGCTTTCATGTATCACTCCAGAGGTGATTAAATTTCTATATTCCTGAGACTACATTGCCCGGCGTGGTTTCCCAGCCGGGCTTTGTGTTTCCCAAACCAAATGACAGGGTGCTGTCGTTTAGTTGCGTTCGAGGTCGATATCGATACCCAGCGAACGGATTTCCTTGACCAGCACGTTGAACGATTCCGGCATGCCGGCGTCGATCACGTGGTCGCCCTTGACGAGGTTCTCGTACACTTTGGTACGGCCATTCACGTCATCGGACTTGACGGTCAACATCTCTTGCAAGACATACGACGCGCCATACGCTTCCAGTGCCCAGACTTCCATCTCACCGAAACGCTGACCACCGAACTGGGCTTTACCGCCCAGTGGCTGTTGCGTCACCAGCGAGTAAGGACCGGTCGAACGCGCATGCATCTTGTCATCGACCAAGTGATGCAGTTTCAGCATGTGCATGACGCCGACAGTGACCTTGCGCTCGAACGCTTCACCGGTGCGACCGTCATACATGGTCACCTGGTTTTTCGAAGCGGTCATGCCCAGGTTCTTGGCGATGTCGTCCGGATACGCCAGGTCCAGCATGCGGCGGATCTCTTCTTCATTGGCGCCGTCGAACACTGGCGTGGCGAATGGAACACCTTTTTTCAGGTTTTCCGCCAGCTTCATGATCTCTTCGTCGTCGAAGTCGTTCAGATCTTCCGCGCGGCCGTTGTCGTTGTAGATCGTCGTCAGGTACTTGCGCACTTGCTCGACCTTGGTTTGCGCCTTCAGCATTTCGCCGATGCGGATACCCAGACCCTTGGCAGCCCAGCCCAAGTGCGTCTCGAGAATCTGACCAACGTTCATCCGCGAAGGAACGCCCAGCGGATTCAGCACAACGTCGGCTGGCGTGCCGTCGGCCATGTATGGCATGTCTTCCACAGGAACAATACGGGAAACCACACCCTTGTTACCGTGGCGACCTGCCATCTTGTCGCCCGACTGCAGGCGGCGTTTCACGGCCAGGTACACCTTGACCATTTTTTGCACGCCTGGTTGCAGCTCATCGCCTTGCGTCAGTTTCTTGCGCTTCTCTTCGAAGGCCAGATCGAACTGGTGACGCTTCTCGTTGATCGATTCCTTGATCGCTTCCAGCGCTACCGCTGCATCGTCGTCCGCAGGGCGGATGTCGAACCAGTGGTATTTGTCCAGATCGGCCAGGTAGTCCTTGGTGATCTTGGCGCCTTTGGCCAGCTTTTTAGGGCCGCCGTTGACAACTTTGCCGATCAGCATTTTTTCCAGACGCTGGAAGGCATCGCCTTCAACGATACGCATCTGGTCGTTCAGATCCAGACGGAAGCGTTTCAGTTCGTCATCGATAATTTGCTGGGCGCGTTTGTCGCGCACAATGCCTTCACGGGTGAAGACTTGCACGTCGATCACGGTACCGATCATGCCCGAAGGCACGCGCAGCGACGTATCTTTCACGTCCGAAGCTTTTTCGCCGAAAATCGCGCGCAGCAGCTTCTCTTCCGGGGTCAGCTGGGTTTCGCCCTTCGGCGTCACTTTACCAACCAGGGTGTCGCCGGCCTGGACTTCAGCGCCGATGTAGACGATACCGGACTCATCCAGACGTGCCAGCTGATTTTCAGCCAGGTTCGAGATGTCGCGCGTAATTTCTTCCGCGCCCAGTTTCGTGTCACGGGCAACAACCGACAACTCTTCGATGTGAATCGAGGTGTAGCGGTCGTCCTTGACGACGTTTTCCGAGATCAGGATCGAATCTTCGAAGTTCAGACCATTCCATGGCATGAAGGCCACGGTCATGTTCTGGCCCAGTGCCAATTCACCCAGGTCGGTCGATGCGCCATCGGCGATCACGTCGCGCTTGGCAACACGGTCGCCCACTTGCACGATAGGACGCTGGTTGATGTTGGTGTTCTGGTTCGAACGGGTGTACTTGATCAGGTTGTAGATGTCGACGCCCACTTCACCAGCGGTCGCTTCGTCATCGTTGACGCGAATCACGACACGGCCCGCATCGATGTAATCGACGATACCGCCACGCAGCGCTTGCACGGTGGTGCCCGAGTCGACCGCAACGGTGCGTTCGATACCGGTACCGACCAGCGCTTTTTCCGGACGCAAGCAAGGCACAGCCTGGCGTTGCATGTTGGCGCCCATCAATGCACGGTTCGCATCATCGTGTTCGAGGAACGGAATCAGCGAGGCAGCGACGGAAACGATCTGGCCTGGGGCAACGTCCATGTACTGGATGCGCTCCGGGGAGACCAGGATGGTTTCGCCAGCTTCACGGGCCGAGACCAGTTCATCGGACAGCATGCCGGCGTCGTTGATGGTCGCATTCGCCTGAGCGATGATGTAGCGGCCTTCTTCGATGGCGGACAGGTAGTCGATCTGATCGGTAATCTTGGAACCTTCGACCTTGCGGTACGGGGTTTCCAGGAAGCCGTATTCATTCAGGCGGGCATACAACGCCAGCGAGTTGATCAGACCAATGTTCGGACCTTCCGGTGTCTCGATCGGGCAGACGCGGCCGTAGTGGGTCGGATGCACGTCGCGCACTTCAAAGCCGGCGCGTTCGCGTGTCAGACCGCCGGGTCCCAGAGCCGATACGCGGCGCTTGTGGGTAATTTCCGACAGAGGATTGGTTTGGTCCATGAACTGCGACAGCTGGGACGAACCGAAGAACTCGCGAATCGCAGCCGAAATCGGCTTCGAGTTGATCAGGTCGTGCGGCATCAGGTTGTCCGCTTCGGCTTGGCCGAGGCGTTCCTTGACGGCGCGCTCAACACGCACCAGGCCGGCGCGGAATTGATTCTCGGCCAGTTCGCCCACGCAACGTACGCGACGGTTACCCAGGTGATCGATATCGTCGACTTCGCCGCGGCCATTGCGCAGTTCCACGAGGATCTTGATCACGGCCAGCACGTCTTCGTTCGACAGGGTCATGGCGCCGGTCAGTTCATCGCGGCCAATGCGGCGGTTGAACTTCATGCGGCCCACGGCCGACAGGTCGTAGCGGTCCGAGTTGTAGAACAGGCCATTGAACAGCGCTTCAACGGAGTCTTCCGTTGGCGGCTCGCCTGGACGCATCATGCGGTAGATCGCCACTTTCGCGGCCATCTGGTCGGCGGTGTCGTCGATACGCAGGGTTTGCGAGATGTAGGCGCCCTGATCCAGGTCGTTCGTGTACAAGGTCTGGATTTCGGAAATGTTGGCATCGCGCAGGCGGCCCAACAGATCTTCGGTCAGCTCATCGTTCGCGGAAGCGACGACTTCACCGGTGTCGCCATCGACGATGTTCTTCGCCAATACGCGGCCCAGCAGGTAGTCTTCCGGTACGGAAATGTGCTTGATGCCGGCAGCTTCGATATCACGCACGTGTTTCGCGTTGATACGCTTGTCTTTCAGCACCAGGGTCTTGCCCGACTTGTCGACGATGTCGAAACGCGCCACTTCGCCGCGCAGACGTTCGGCGACGAATTCCATTTCCGCGCCTTCGGAGCGCAGGTTGAAATTGTCGAAGACAAAGAAATTGGCCAGGATTTGCTCATGCGACATGCCGATGGCTTTGAGCAGGATCGTTACTGGCATCTTGCGGCGGCGGTCGACGCGGAAGAACAGGATGTCTTTCGGGTCGAACTCGAAGTCCAGCCACGAACCGCGGTAAGGAATGATACGCGCGGAGAACAGCAGTTTGCCGGACGAGTGGGTCTTGCCGCGGTCATGCTCGAAGAACACGCCAGGCGAACGGTGCAGCTGGGAAACGATAACCCGCTCCGTGCCATTGATCACGAACGAACCAGTGGTCGTCATGAGCGGCAATTCGCCCATGTAGACTTCCTGTTCCTTCATCTCTTTGACGACGGGCTTGGTTGGCGATTCCTTGTCCAGGATCACCAGACGCACTTTCGCGCGCAGCGGCGACGCGAACGTCAAGCCACGTTGTTGACATTCTTTGACGTCAAAGGCAGGATCGCCGAGAACGTACGACAAGAATTCGAGACGCGCAAAACCATTGTGCGACACGATAGGGAAAATCGAAGTGAAAGCCGACTGCAGGCCATCATTCTTGCGGCCGGACGGTGCTATGTCCTCTTGCAAGAAGCTATGATAAGACTCGAGCTGGGTCGCCAGCAGGAACGGAACGTGGTGAACGTTGGCGCGCTTCGCGAATGATTTGCGAATGCGTTTCTTCTCAGTAAATGAGTAGTGCATGGACACTCCGTGAGTGACAGAAAGGATAGAAAATTCAGGTTTTGCAAGTGTTCGTTTGCACCGCTGCGTGTGACACAGACGAAACCTCAAGGCTCTGCTTTCCGGCTTGAATCGAATAAAAACTGCTGCTACAACTACATGACAAATACGATGCAGACGACAAAGGAGCCAAAGTCGGATTTCCCCCCTTGCGAGGGGAAACCTCAGACTTTGACTCGGGCGCTAACTGCCGCCGGTACAGATATTACTTGATCGAAGCGGTTGCGCCGGCTTCTACCAGTTTCTTCTGTGCTGCTTCAGCGTCAGCTTTCGACACTGCTTCTTTCACAGTTTTTGGTGCGCCATCGACCAGGTCTTTAGCTTCTTTCAAGCCCAGGCCGGTGATTTCGCGAACTGCTTTAATAACGCCAACTTTGTTTGCGCCGAAGGTGTCAAGGATGACGTTGAATTCGGTTTGTTCTTCAGCAGCTGCTGCTGGGCCTGCTGCAGGACCGGCCGAAGCCATAGCTGCTGCGGACACGCCGAATTTTTCTTCGAATGCTTTAACCAGGTCGTTCAGGTCCATTACGGACATGGCGCTAACTGCTTCCAGGATATCGTCTTTGCTAATTGCCATTTTGAAACTCCTAAATTTATTACGTTAGTTACATCAGATTGGTACTGAGAGAAAAAAGCGCGCGCAATTAAGCGGCTGCTGGGGCTTCTTCTGCTGCTGCTTCTGCAGGAGCTTCGGCGCCTTCGCCTTTTTTCGCTGCCAGGGCAGCCAGACCACGTGCAAAGCCCGAAACCGGAGCCAGCATAACGCCCAACAACTGCGAAATGAGGACTTCACGGCTAGGAATGCTCGCCAACGCGGTGACAGCAGCTGTATCCAGCGGCTTGCCTGCGTAGTTACCTGCTTTGATGACCAGTTTGTCGTTGGTTTTAGCGAAGTCAGCGATGACTTTAGCTGCTGCAACGGCATCGGCCGAGATCGAGTAGATCAACGGGCCGGTCATGGCATCTGCCAGGCTGGCGAATGCGGTACCTTCAACGGAGCGACGAGCCAGAGTGTTTTTCAACACACGCAGGTACACGCCTTGGGCACGCGCTTTAGCACGCAGTTGCGTCAAGTGACCAACCTGGATGCCACGATATTCGGCCACGACGATCGTTTGCGCATTTGCTACTTGTGCGGAAACTTCGGCGACGACGGCCTTTTTGTCATTCAGATTGAGACTCACGGTCAACCTCCTTAAATGATGTTCGGCAATCACAACCGAGTGGTTGAGCGCCTTGCATCGGTTCGAACACGGCGTCCGAAGTCAAGAAGTACTAAACTGAGCGGATGAATTCACGCAGCATGAGGACTACAAAACTTGTTCGGGTACACCATCTGCGTTGGGCACTTGCCGTTGCCGGCAAGCCTATTAACCTTCTGCATGTGCGATCGCAGTCGGCCCAACGGTCTTTGATTGTCTGCCTGCCTGGTGCGAACACCGGGCAGACAGCCCAAAGATGCGCCCGCAGCGCCCGAAGGCGCTACAGGACTTGATTCTGTTACTTAAGCTGCCAGGCTAGCCTGGTCAACACGGACGCCAGCGCCCATGGTCGACGACAGCGAAACTTTGCGCAGGTACACGCCTTTGCTCGATGCTGGCTTGGCTTTGTTCAGTGCGTCGATCAGTGCGACCAGATTCGACTTCAGATCTGCGTCAGCGAACGATTTACGGCCGATGGTAGCGTGGATGATACCGGATTTGTCGGTACGGTACTGAACTTGACCGGCTTTCGCGTTTTTCACGGCGGTAGCGACGTCAGGAGTAACAGTGCCAACTTTCGGGTTAGGCATCATGCCGCGTGGGCCCAGGATCTGACCCAGGGTACCAACGATACGCATGGTATCTGGCGAAGCGATAACGATGTCGAAAGGCATGTCGCCAGCTTTGATCTGCTCAGCCAGGTCTTCCATACCAACGATGTCGGCGCCAGCTGCTTTAGCAGCTTCCGCTTTTTCGCCCGACGCGAATACTGCAACGCGTACGGTTTTGCCGGTACCAGCTGGCAGAACGACGGAGCCGCGCACCACTTGGTCGGATTTCTTAGGATCAACGCCCAGTTGTACCGATACGTCGATCGATTCATTGAACTTGGCCGTTGCGCACTCTTTGATCAGAGCGACAGCGTTGTCGAAAGCGTACACTTTGGTACGGTCGACTTTGGCTTTCAAAGCCTTGATACGTTTGGATAACTTAGCCATTATACAACACCTTCCACCGTGATACCAATCGAACGAGCGGAACCAGCGATGGTGCGTACAGCAGCATCCATGTCGGCAGCGGTCAGATCAGGGGTTTTCAATTTAGCGATTTCTTCAGCTTGTGCGCGGGTCAGCGTACCGACTTTGTCGGTATGTGGCTTCGGCGAACCTTTGGTGATCGCAGCAGCTTTTTTGATCAGGTAGGTTGCTGGAGGCGTCTTCATCACGAATGTGAAGGACTTGTCAGCGAACGCGGTGATCACGACTGGAATCGGCATGCCTGGCTCCAGACCTTGGGTCTGTGCATTGAAGGCCTTGCAGAATTCCATGATGTTCAGACCACGTTGACCCAGAGCTGGACCGATTGGTGGGGATGGGTTTGCTTTACCAGCTGGCACTTGCAGCTTGATAAAACCAATGATTTTCTTTGCCATGATGGCTCCTATCTTGGATTGAGTAGTAGCGCCCCGCCGATCCTACCCTGGCGGGGCTCCTCTGACCGGATTTCGCTGAGACCGCTGCGACGCTCCTGGTGGCGCTTGATAATACTTAAACTTTTTCGACCTGGCCGAATTCGAGTTCCACCGGGGTAGCGCGGCCAAAAATCGTGACCGAAACGCGCACTTTGGATTTCTCGTAGTTGACTTCTTCGACATTGCCGTTGAAGTCGGTGAACGGACCATCCTTGATGCGGACTTGCTCGCCCACTTCGTACAAAGTCTTTGGACGGGGCTTTTCAACACCTTCCTGCATCTGCTTCATGATGCCGTCGATTTCGCGCGCGGAGATCGGCGTCGGCTTGTTCGACTTGCCACCAATGAAACCGGTAACCTTGCTGGTGTTCTTGACCAAGTGCCAGCTCTCGTCTGTCATTTCCATTTCAACCAGCACATAGCCAGGATAGAAACGACGTTCGGTAACGGACTTCACACCATTCTTGACTTCGACAACTTCTTCGATCGGCACCAGGATCTGGCCGAACTGGTCTTGCATGCCCGCGCGCTCGATGCGCTCGGTCAGTGCGCGCATGACGCTTTTTTCCATGCCGGAATAAGCATGCACGACATACCAGCGCTTGCTGCTGACTGGCACGCTCAGCGCTGCACCAGTGTCCGCTACCGGAGCGTCGCCCGGAACGGACTCGTCCGCCGCTTCATCATGCACATTTTCGCTCATTATTTTTTCCAACCAAGAATTACGTCATACAACAAAAACTCGAGCAATTTATCCGTGCCCCACAGGAAAATCGCCATGACCAGCACAAAGGCGAACACGATCGCAGTAATCTGCGTGGCTTCTTTGCGGGTAGGCCAAACGACTTTCTTGGTTTCGCGCACAGCTTCTTTGGCGAAATTGAGAAATTCACGGCCGGTCGTCGAGACATACAAGAGCGCAACAGCAATAACCAAACCAGCCACAAGCGCGCTTGCACGCACCAGAGCTGGTTGGCCTGCCAGGTAATAAAACCCGACTACTCCTGCAATCGCAGCCACTATTGCCAGCGCGACTTTTATCTTGTCACTCGACGTGCTAACGGTTTGCACGGATTGATTTGACATTTTTCTACTTTCGGTGCCCTGCACCTTGACGGTGGCAGGGACGGAGGGCATCGAACCCCCAACCTTCGGTTTTGGAGACCGACGCTCTGCCAATTGAGCTACGTCCCTACGTAAAACTTTCGAGGAGTGCTATTCTACCACCCAGGACGCCCCGGGTGGAAGCATAACATTTCCTTATGCGAGGATTTTTGCAACCACGCCG
>NZ_JAZHPB010000015.1:0-101662 GCF_036543145.1 Janthinobacterium sp. LS2A | reverse complement strand
AAAAGCTGCCGTTCGCCGCTAACCCAAATCTCTCTTTATTCCGCAGAAAGTTATGATAAAAAAATCAGTAATTGCTGGCACAATCGCAATTTTCGTATGCATCATTGCTCTTTCACTTTGGGTGAATAAAAGTTCTCTTGGTGTCTCGGTGATGAGTCTGTTTGGCGTGAAGTAACGAGCCGAGGTTTTCGTACTACTTGAAGGGCTGCTTCGGGGCGGACCTCGCCAACAGCGGCAACCGGCCAGAAGCTGACAGGCGACTTGATAAGCTTGTGCTCTTGGACGACAACGACGGAAAAGGAATATAGATCATGTACCGATTGCTGCTTCAATCTACGGCCGTGTCGCAAGCAATGGGGCGCTGGGCCAATTTTGTCGGCGAATTCGACGAAGTCTTCGGATATAGCTATTTGGGAGACGTTTTCTTACGTAATCCTTCCAGTGGCCAATATGCAGTTCTTTTTACAGTAAATCCGGAAATCGTTCCACTGGGAATGAATTCAATCACTGCTTTTATCGAATCTTTTCTTGCTCATCCCGAGACCAAGCGATTGATTCTAAAGGAAGAAAAAGTCGTCGAAATTAAAACCCGACTTGGGTCTCTCGATGATGGCGAGATTTTCATTCCTGTACCTTTTCCATTTATGGGTGGGGACAGCTCAGTCGCGTCATACAAGAAGGGGAATTTCTTCACATATGTGGAGTTGGTGGGTGGATTGCAGGATATCGAACCGTATAGAGCGGTGGGAACGTAGCTTAATGTGTCGTCCGATTTGGGGCGGAACCTGGCAACGACGGCAACCGGCCAGCAGCAGACATTGACGCATATGTGCTTAAAGGGATATGACGTGGGTAATTTGAATGAAGGTGCCAAGGAAGCACGCAGTGAGATCAAACGCTTCCAGGAATACATCAATGCGCCGAGTTTGGTGCCAGACCAATGCTACCGCATGGCTAGTCCGACTTATGGGTTAGTGTGCTATGTGAACCAAGTTACGGCTCTATTCTTGAGCAAGAACTACTCCGTGATTCCAATCTTTCTGAAGAGGTCATACGATGCGCTTTTGGCAGTCACTCATGCTCGAGTAAGTGAGCCATACCGGAATCTGGTCATCCATTATCTTAGCCACGTTGCTCATTTTCTGGTTGATTACTCTTGCCTAGACCAAGATACGGCGAGCAATATTGAATTTATCCCACCGGCACTGCTTGAGCTTTCGCCTAGTTCGTTACCTGCAGACTTGTACGTAGCAAATGAGTTCTGAACGGAATTACTTGCATGATTATTATTGAAGTGCCGTTTTCGGCCAGTTGCAGACAGTGGTTAGCTGACCCGAGCACCTAGCCACGGAGACCGAAACCCTGCAAGGAGCATAAGTGGATTTCGCGGAACTAGCTTTTAGAAGAATTGATGATCGGCAGCTAAAAGCTGACGCCTATGTTGATTGGGCAAATGAGTTGCTTGAAGGAGGTTGTGACGTCCCCAGCATTTGGGAGTTGGCGGCCTACCGCTGGGATGCCTATATTGATCCTGATCAAGTTGAACGGTTATTTCTGTCATGCGTAGGCGACCTGGGGCTCGAATTGCAGAGTGAATGGTACGTCGCTCTTTGCGCATATTCAAGCAGCTTATGCGAGCGAATGTTGCGTGGTATTACGCAACCGTGGGACTGCTTGATTGAAATGCTGACTCTCGCAGACGATCACAATGAACCGTATATTCATTGGATTTGGATAGACCTTTCACGTGACCTTGAGCCGATAGAAAGAAGAAGATCAGATTACATTTGCTTCAATGGCACATTGGACCTTAAGAAATCCGATGACTGCATACGCATGGTCGCGCAGCAGTTCATCGCCCTTTGCACGTTACCTCTTTCCGAGAAATTCCCATGGGTTTGGCTATGTCAGGAATGCGGTGCGGTTGGCGAGGAGAGTACCTTTACCGAGGCAAAGGCTTGTTTGTGTACAAAGTGTGGAACTACCTTTGCGATGAAAAACATGCGTTTCTTCGAGCATCGAGATGAACTTGTTAGGCGCTGCGCGGCGAAGTGAACTGGGACCACGGCTGGCGCGACCATGTTATCAATGGCCAACCCGATGTCAGCTACGCGGCGGATGCTTAGTGAACGAGTACAATCGGCCAGCAGCGGCCATTCGAAGCAGCGTGACAATGTGTGAGATTTTCTGATTGGCAATCCGCTATGCTCTGGTGCCGCTACCGGCCAAGAGCGGAAGTGCATGACGTTATTAAAGTGTAGTTTAAGGTTACCCTATGATTAGTAAAGAAAGCGCTCCGGCGGCATGGACCACACTGATGTGCGAGCTTGAAGATGCGCAAGAACACTTGACCACGCTCATATCGGAGATGAGTAGGGAGGTTGACTACGACGAGGTAAATCTTCGCATTGATCTCGGCCATGTGTTTGCGCACTTGAACAGGGCTTGGCATCTGCGTGACTTGGCGGAGGACCTCGATCAAGAGCAGTGGGAGCGAGCCGGTCAATTTCCCCAGGACTTAGACCCGGTATAGCTCATGGACGAGATTGGCTGGATCGGCCAAAAGCGGACATTGGGAATCGAGATATATCATGCATGATCGTAATAACACGTTCTGAGGATAATGAGTATGGACTCCGAACACGTTCTCTATATTAAGCGTCCAGGTCCTAGGCCTGCGTTCCACCTCGTGGCTGAACACTTGTGGGGGGCGGGTTGCAACTATGACTCAGACGGAAATAGTATGACGGCCCTAGATGGCGAATGGACAGAACTCACTGTAGACTTGCGCGGGGCAGGGCAAGATGAACAATTGAGCATAGACCATCTCCCTCATGGTCCCCTCGTTCTGGTCGTTCGCTCACCTAGCGAGACCCTTTGCGCGCGCGCTACGCAATTCATTGTTAGTTGCTCAGGCGGCGCAATTGAACAGCCACCGGATGAACTATTTTGAATGCTAAACGATCTCAAAGGCAGGACAAGTAGGTCGAGCGCCTTACATGTACAACCGAACTCCGACCGACCGCAAAGGGACGAATCCGGCAGCGGCGGTAACCGGCCATAAGCGGACCCTGCCATTGAACGCCAAACATCGAAATCAAGCGAAATGACGAAGCTGCATGAACAGCTTGAGAAGGTTATTGATGAGGCAACATTTCTCGCCTTTGTTCAGACCCGATCGTGGATCGTCGATATACTTTCAGCTGGAGCAGAAGCGCTACCATATAAATATTGCGAAGCAGTGTTGCGGTTAAGAAACCTAACAGACGCGAGGGTTGGGTATCTTCAAACCTTTCCCGAATTCGACGGATACTGCAGACATGAATTTTCTTCCCGCAATCAGTGCTTCTGCGTTGCAAGCGCTGCAAGATCGTGCCGAAATCAATCTGGCCAAAATCCTGCCGCGTGTCGGACCCTCACTTGCAGCCTTGATTGTTGTCTATTCAGTGTGGGACTTGTTACTCGATCCCGCCAACGCAATACAGTCAAGTATGACGCGTGTCCTGTTTGCTGGACTGGCTGCGATCGGATTTTGGCCCGTCGTTTCCAGCTGGACGGCCCACTTCCGAGCGACATGGTCGCACTGGATGCTCTCGAGTGGTGTCATCCTTGCCACCGCCCAGCTCGACGGCGGTCTCGTCGAGGGCGTCGGCGGTATCGTCCTCGGCCTGTTCTTGGTTCCCTTCATTGCTAACGGCGCCAGTCATTTTGCGATAACCGTCACGCCGCCGGCGCTGCTTTTCATCCTATGTAGCGTCGCGCAGTGCACCTTGCCGGAGCTGGCACGGGGCCTGCTCTTGTATGGCTCCGCAGTTGCCGTGGCCTTTATGCAGATGCGCATTGCCATCGCCATTCGCTTTCATGCCCTGACGATTGAAAGGAAGCTGATACGAGACGCCACGCATGACGCGCTAACGGGGATCCATAACCGGGGCTGGCTGGCCCAGCAGGCTGCACTAGCTTTCTCCGCAGCCCGGCGCTATCGCACCGAGCTTGTTTATGTCATGCTCGATATCGATTTTTTTAAGCGCGTCAACGATACTCATGGGCACCAAGTTGGCGATGAGGTCCTGAAAGCTGTGGCGCGGACGATCCAGGGCACGCTCCGCGAAAGCGATCATTTTGGCAGGTTCGGCGGAGAAGAGTTCTTTTGTATCCTTCCACATACGTCCAAGGAAACCGCCATGCAGTGCGCGGAACGGATTCGGCAGGCGGTCGCGGCGCTGGAAGTGCAGGCGGCGGACGCCGTCGTGACGGTCACGATCAGTATTGGCCTGGCCCCCATGATGGACGCAGATGGCAGCTGGGAAGACCAGCTCAAGCGCTCGGACGAGGCACTCTACCTAGCCAAACAATCGGGCCGCAACTGCGCCCGGTTTTCGGACTGAAGCTCCGTTCCTAGCCACCAGGCCGTCAAGAGCGCATACTTAAGCACAATACGATGCTACTTGCACGGCTACGCAATCATTCAAATTGACTAACATTTTCGGCACATTGTTCAGAGACGATTACCCTGTCGCCAATCTGCTACGAGTCCTAGTCGTGGCGTGCTGGTTGCCGGGCATGGTCGGGCTCGGAATCGTTGTCTTCGCCGATTACCGTGAGGAACGTCAGCGCCTGCTTAACGACAACATGCAGCGCGCACGGGCGCTAGGTCATGCGATCGATGGCCACATTTTGCGGGCGCAGTCGCTAGTCCACTCGTTTGCCATCGCCGATGAGATTCTGTCGGGTGATGTGAGGAACTTCTCAAAGCGCGCCTCGCGGGCCATCGCCGGCGCCGGCCTGCGCGGTCACATATTTGTCTACCGGTTCGAGAATGGTCGTCCTCTCCTCTATTCCAGCAAGGATGACCGGTTTGTCGCCGAATCCATTGATAGCGCGGCGGCGCGCCTAGTGTTCGAGCGTGGAACCAGCGTCATTTCTGACCTGACCATCGACCCTGATTCGGGCCATGCGTTCGTCAATGCGCACGTGCCCGTCATCTTGCACGGAAAGGTGACGTATTCGGCGGCGATCGCTATTCCCACAACGGAGCTGACGGCGGAGCTGCTCGCGCAAAGCTTGCCTAGTGGCTGGCTTGTCGGCCTCACCGACCGAAAAGGGATTATCGCGGGTCGCAGTCGCGATAGCGACAAGCACGTCGGCCGGCCCGCGAGTCCCCAACTACGCGCGGCGGTCCTGAAAAGCGATGTAGGAACACTCGAAACCATTACGCGCGAGGGCATCGCGAACCTGACCGCGTTCTCGCGCTCGCCGCGCACCGGATACACAACCAGCATCGGTGTGCCACAAGCCGAACTCATCGGTCCACTGCAGATGAAGCTGGCAAGCCTGATCGGCACGTTCGCCCTCGTTTTCGGGCTCGCCTTGCTGCTGGCGCGCTATATGAGCAAGCGGATTTCCAATTCGGTTCAAGCCTTGATCAAACCTGCGATCGCCCTGGGACAGGGAACGCCGATTGCGTTCGACCGCTTGCACCTGGCCGAAGCGAACGAAGTCGCGGCTGCCATTGGGCGTGCCGCTGAACTGCTGACGCAGCGCGACCGAGCCCTCCGCGCGCAACAGGAAGCACTTCAGCAATTTCATTTCTTTACCGAAAACGCGAACGACATCCTGCTGGTGCTTGAAGAAGCCGGTCAGATCCGGTACGCGAATCGAATGGCGTCCAGGCGCCTCGGCTACGGCAATGCCGAACTGCTGGGGATGGAGATTTTCCAGATCGACAAGGCCGCCACGCCGAAACTGTTTGGTAGGTTGTTCGAGTATTCTCGTTCGACCCAAATCACCCCGTTCGAGCGCGAATACACATGCAACGACGGATCCGTGTTCCCGGTCGAGATTAATGCCACCGTCCTGGAACACAGTGGAGAATGGCTGATGTATGTGGCGCCACGCGACATCAGCGAGCGGGTGCAGGCCGAACAGGCGGTCAGGTGGGCAGCGACGCACGACGCCATGACCGGGCTGGCGAACCGCGCCTGCCTGCGCGAGTGCCTGTTGACGCTCCTGTCGGCCGAGCACTGCATTCTCGACAGCGGTGCCTTGCTGTATATCGACCTCGACCGATTCAAGCCGGTCAACGATGTCTATGGCCACGAGGTTGGCGACCGGGTGCTGCTGGAAGTATCGCAGCGGATTCAGGCCCTGATGCGCCAGACCGACCTGCTGGCGCGCGTCGGCGGCGACGAATTCATCGCATTGCTGGGATATCGGGACGACGGCGGCCGGCACGCGGTGGACACGGCCAGGTCGCTGATCGATGCGGTGTCCGCGCCGATCAAGTTCGGCAACATCGAAGTGAAACTGTCGGCTAGCATCGGCATCAGCCGCTTTCCCGAACATGGAGACAGCGCCGATGTGCTGATCCATGCCGCCGACCTGGCCATGCTGCAGGCCAAGCACGACGGCCGCAACGGCTATAGTTTCTACGCTCCGGAGATGGACAAGCAGGCGCAGTTCGCCATCCAGGTCGAACGCCGCTTGCAGCAAGCCCTCGAGCATGGCGCTCTTGCGCTGCACTTCCAGCCCATCGTGAACCTGGCGTCGGGGGCAGTCGATGGCGTCGAAGCCCTGGTGCGGCTCGAAGATGGCATCGAACCGCCGCTGGGACCGGCCGCCTTCATTCCGGTTGCCGAGATGTGCGGGCTGATTGCGCCACTGGGCGAGTGGGTGTCGCTCGAAGCCTGTCGCCAGCAGGGCCGCTGGCGCGACGCTGGCGTCCATCTCCAGGTCTCGGTCAATGTCTCGGCCCTGCAATTTCAGCGCGCCGACTTCATGCCCCAGATCCGCAAGCTGATCGCGGTCTCAGGCATCAATCCGCACTGGCTGGTCGTCGAACTGACCGAAACGGCGGTGATGGAGAATATGGCCGAAGCGGTGCAAATTCTAAGCGAACTCAAGAAAATCGGGATCAGAATCGCACTGGACGATTTCGGCACGGGATACTCCAGCCTCAGCGTCCTGTCGAACTTGCCTATCGACAAGCTCAAGATCGACCAGTCATTCGTACGCCGCATCGATACCGATCATGCCAGCCGCGCCGTGATCGATGCCGTGATTGCTTTGGCAAACAGTCTGGAACTTGAATTGGTCGCAGAAGGCATCGAAACGGAAAGCGCGCTGCAGTACCTGCGCGAACGCGGCTGTCAACTGGGACAAGGCTATTACTTCAGCCGCCCACTGCCGCAGTTGGCGCTGGGGGAATGGGTCAAGAAACGAAACGCCCAGGTTGCCGACGACAATCGTTGTTCCTCCTGAATGCGAAGAGGTAGGTGCGCTCGAAGGGAAACACCATTGTTTGCGTGGTGAGACTGCGTCCGGCAACGAAGACATCATTTTCAATTCATCAACCCGTCGTGTGATGTTCGACTTCGCTGTATCGCTCGTTCAAGCAGCCGTGTATGGAACAAGTGGGGAGCAAGAGTTTTATCCGCTAGCGTTGAAGGGAGGTGGGTGGTCGTGAATGGTGTGAGGATGAGCGAAGACGGTGCCCAGCCGTTTGTACTCTGCGGAAGTTCCCCCAATGTGAGCATGCCTAGGTTTCACAATGGTTCGTTAGCGGACGCTACAACAGGTCCACAACAGCTTTGAGTCGTTAGCGGACGTCGAGTCCGTCCTAAGCGAGCTGTCCAAATTTTCCCATGTAGCAACAAATCGGGTAGACTGATTGCTTCGTGATGTGTGCTCCGGTCAGAAACATCCGTCCAATCGGCTAAGCGCTGCCTGCCCCTAATTAGCTTCGCCAGGGCGGAAGATAAGCGTTGTCATAGCCTCGCATGGTCTCCATCCGCGACAGCCACGCATCTAGTGCGGAAGACGCACGCTTAAGAGTCGCTAACGAAACTGGACAAAAAACTGCGCCTTTGTGGCGCCCGTGGCCGACCGGCAGTCGGTACACCTGAGAGGGAAAGCATATATGGGCGAGTGGTCAGACTATTTTGAAGACTTCCCGGAAGAGAATCAGGCCAACTATATTGGGGGAAGATTTGATCCTGCGGGGGCCAATGCGCAGCGGGATGCTCAGCAAAAAGCCTCACAAAAACTGAGGAAAGAGCAGCAACGACTTGACGCAGAGATTGCTGCCATCGTTCAAAAGCATAAACCAGCGGAGTGAGTACGGAAAACGTCCATGTTCGGATGCCTGTCAATGGTCAGCAATAGACATCTTTGCCCACGGCAGTTTTTTATTGCCAATCTGCAATGGCGGCCGCCTTGCGTGGTAACGAATGCGACGAGAAGACCGCCTCCGTTCAGATGGGTGCTATGCATCGACACCGGTGCGACGGAGTCTTAGGGGAAGTCCGTCGCTTCGAGCATGCCGAACGATTGATAGGTCAGAAATCCGGCGCTGATTTGGATGGGATAGGACACGAAGCATAATCGTTTCGCAAACCCCATTTTGCGTCATGAAAATCCAGGCATCTACTGCGCCCCGTTCAGCATCGAGCAAAATGCCGCGTTCAACAATAGATTGCAAGGTTCTATTAAGGCGTTCGAGCTGGGGCACCGGACGTCCATGCATTGAAATTTTGGAAAAATTTTCAGCCGTAAGACTGCGCGATTGAGCTAACAAGTCGGTCAAGTTATGATACCGACCATTAGCTCGTAGGTATACGCCTACGACACTTTTGTTGTTGTGTTGCACGCTGAGCGCTAGGCATGCTGAACTTTAGTTGGCTCTTGGCTCAACTGGACCGTTGTTAGCCACAGCATCCTCGTTAGGGATTTGCAAAGCAAACCCCAGGATCATTGGAGTCGAATTAAACGAATTGCGGTAGGCGCGGAGGGCCTCTCTGGGTCAGAAGCGGACGCTATAATATGTCTGCTCTCAGCCCAAGTTGTGTAAAACGCAATACGGACAGCAGGCCGCCCACACTCGGCCTCTCAGAACACTCTCCAAGGCGTTTTCTCGAGGTCGGGAATGGTAAAGAGACCCCTAAAAACACGCGGATCTCGCGTTTTTACACAGCCTGGGCTGGAAGCAGACGTCCGCTTCCGCTGTATTAGGTTACGACCTTCCCCCGAGCGATAACGGCTCCGGAAGAGTAATCGCATTGTGAACGACTGAAGCTAACCTATCGACGTAACGCGTCGCGAATTTCGCGCAGTAGGATGACGTCTTCCGTAGTAGCAACAACAACTGGAGCGGGCTTACGCAGTCGATTTACCATACGAACCATCTGGAAGATGATAAATGCGAGGATGATGAAGTTCAGTAAAACCGTTAGAAAATTGCCATATGCCAAGACAGCACCTGCCTTTTTTGCTTCGGTCAAGGGCAGTCCCCATGCCTGACCGTTTAACGGGAGATAATAATTTGCGAAGTCCAGCCCTCCAAAAATCTTGCCGACTATAGGCATAATAATGTCTTGCACGAGCGAATCGACGATCCTACTGAATGCCGCTCCAATGATGACCCCAACCGCAAGGTCCATCACATTACCCTTGGTAGCAAATTCTTTAAATTCAGTCAGCATGCCCATTTTCTTCTCCCTTTGCTAAATTTCAAGAATAACTCAAGACAATTCTGAGCTGGCAGAAATCCTGCTGCTAATCCAGCGTCTAGTTGAGCACTAGCGAGGATGATACCACTGAGGAGTATGGGTCGCCACGGCAAGCACGTACACTCTCAAGCCGCAATGTTGCACACAACGAGATGGGTTCTTGAACTCAACAACGGATAGGTCCGCTTTGGGGCGGAAGCTGCCGACGACCGCAACCGGCCAATAGCGGCCGTTCAAGTTTGCGTAAGTGATAGCGCCGGTGTGGCGGTAGCCGTTAGATCAAACTGTCCTCAATGGAGCATAGTTTTCAATTCAAGCGATGTACTAATATATTCGAGGAAAAATCGATGGCACGGTTCCACGCTGCAGCGGCTTCTTTGCTCGCCATGTGTTCTTTACAGGTGGCCGCTCATGCTGAAGCTCTCTCCATCGATGCCACCGTACGCCAGAGTGTCATCGACGTGCTGCTCAAGCAGTTGAATGACTATTACGTGTTTCCAGAAGTGGCGGCAAGAATCGGTACGACTTTGCGTGCCAAGCAAAAGCGCGGCGGCTACGACAGCATCACTGATGCGGAAGTATTTGCCAACTTGCTTACCGCCGACCTCCGTGAGGCTGGTCACGATAAGCACCTGAGTGTGAAGGCCAGTGAAACACCGCGTTCTATCACAAGTTCGCCGGCGCCAGAGCAGCGGGAAGAAATGCTCAAGCAGATGCTTGCTCGTGGCTATGGCATCGCGAAGATCGAGATTCTCGCAGGTAACGTAGGCTATCTCGACGTACACAGCTTTGACCGCGTTAGTGAGGCTGCGCCGGCGATCACGGCAGCAATGATGCAGCTGGCAGACTGCGACGCTCTCATCGTCGATGCACGCAACAATGGCGGTGGGGACCCGGCTGGCGTCGCCTTTCTGAGCAGCTACCTGTTCGACCAGCGCACCCATCTTAATGATCTGTATTGGCGCGATGGCGACCGCATTGTTGAGTTCTGGACAGATATTAGCGTTCCTGGAAAGCACTACGGTCAACAAAAAGCAGTCTACGTGCTGATCGGTCCGCGTACCTTCTCTGCCGGAGAGGAGTTCAGCTACAACCTCCAGCAATTGAAGCGTGCGACGCTGGTGGGTGAGGTGACTGGCGGAGGTGCCAATCCGGGGCGAATGCGAGAACTGAGTCCATACTTCGCCGCATTCATCCCCAATGGGCGCGCCATCAATCCCATTACGAAGACTAACTGGGAAGGCGTTGGCGTCACGCCCGATATCAACGTGCCAAGTAGCCAAACACTCCTGACGGCACACAAATTGGCGCTTGAAAAATTAGCAGCGGCGAGCACCGATCCGGTGTACGCTGCGCGGTTGCGGGCAAAGTCGAGCGAGTTGACGCCATAGGAGCGGCTGCCGTACTGCGTGTAGCTGTAGTAAGCAGCGGTTTATGTATCCGAAGCGTTGCTATGGTGGCGGCCTGAGACAAGTGGTGGATTCTTGGCGCCAAGTTCCAATAGCACCGGCCGTGCGACCGCGTAAAATCGGCCAAGAGCTGCCCTACGTTTCCTGCCCCCTGATGCAGGGGGGGGAAACCGGCGCAGAGGAATTGCCGTGCAAAAGTTGGGCAGATAATATGGAGCGATAATGTGCGGTACTTTTACAGTAATGGGGCATCGATACTGCTGGATGTTGGTCCGCGAGACAGCCGCGTATCCTGCTTTGACCCGTGCACTAGTGCTCCCTCAGGTGGTCGATGTTCTTAGAATCGCAAGTGAAGATTCGGATTTTGATATCGTTATGCGAATAGACGGCACGGCCTATGTTGGGGATGGGAGCATTCATCTGGGTCCCATTCTCTGCATTGGAGATGTGGCCGTTTTAGCTCGGCCATCGAGATGGCCAACCGATGCTCTGCTGCGATTGCGGCCGAGGATCGCTCGGGTGCGCGAAGGCACGCCCTTTAAGGTTGCCGCTGAGCGAGTCGTTCAGTGGGTCACCAGTTGCGCCTTTAAAGCCGTCAGGGTCAAACCGACTGAGTGTCTCTGGGTAGGTTACGAATAGTTCGGGAGTGTCTGTTTTGGGGCGGAACCGGCCAACGACGGCAACCGGCCAAGAGCGGACCTTCAGCTATGGATGTGAAAGGGATAGATGCATGGTGGTGCAACCAAAAACTTCGCAAGAAAAAAAGCGCCTCAGCTACGAGAAAGACCGCCGCAACACGTACGGTGCAAACAGCAAGGCCTCACGCAAAAGCATCCCGTTAGCTAAAGCACGAGCGAACCGTTCAGAGCGACACACGCAGAATCACGTTCTCGCGATAGCAGTTGGTGTTGAGAACAGCGACGCCCTGGCTGCTGTTGAAAATCTTGTTCGGAGTACGGAACCTCGAGACTGGCGTAAGTTCCCGGACACTTCCCTGGGCGAAGTCTTGGACCGGAAAGCTAACAAGTAACAGTCGTCCGCAATGGTGCGGAAGCGGTCGATCATGCCCCTCTGCAGTCCCTGCAAGTTATGTCAAACTTTATTGCACGCGGAACGTATGTGAAACGGCACGCCCCATGGGCGGATCAGTGTCAAACTCTATTGTTGGTCCAACTGCGACCAGCTCTTACCTTGTTTTTGTATATCCTCGTGGCGACAGTTGCCGTGCTAGCCAGTGCCAGGTCCAGAATGTCCTTCAGCCCATTGCCATTTCGATAGAGCCTGTCAGTTGGTGTTTTGCAGTTCATTGATCTCTGCGCGCAACTTATTGATTAGATGACTTGGCGCGATAAGCGTGGCCTTTTCCCACCCAGGCAGTACCAACTCACCGTCATTCATCACCCGCTGAGCCTCATGAAAGCGCGTCAGGCCGTCGCAAAAAATTTGACCAACGTGTTTGACTGCTTGGCGTGATCAGTTGAATCTGATACCAACGACGGCCAGCGTCTTGCCATCGACCAATGCCGCCCTGGCGGCCGCACGGCGCTTTTTGCTGATACCAGGCAGCAATACCTGGATCGCGTCAAACTCGATCGCACTCATTCTCCGTTTTGGTCGTGGCATTGATTACCTCTAGAGTGTAAGCCCGGCATAGCTGTACACCTGCAGCTGTGCAAACTTTAGTAATTATGCCTTGTTCAGCCCCCATTACTCATCCATGCTGGCGAGAAATCGTGCCTACCCGCGCTTGGAATGGTGCTATCCGTGCTCGTAGATTCAAAAATGAAGCATGGCTGATTGGGACATGTGGTAACTTAGTGACTATATTAACGTCAGGAAAATGACATATGAATCTTGAAAATTTCTCTATTTCCCAACTTCGCGAACTGCAAGATCAGGTCAAGAAACAATTGAAGATAAAGGAACAGAAAGACATCAACGATGCTCGCGCGCAAATTCTGGAAATTGCACAGCGAGCAGGTGTATCGCTCAAAGACCTTGTCGGGAATAGTGCTCCTGCGAAGGTGAAGCAAACAGTTGCTGTCAAATACCGCCATCCGACTGATCCGACGCTGCAGTGGAGCGGCCGTGGCCGCCAGCCGAAATGGGTAAAAGAATGGCTCGAATCCGGTAAAAAAATTGAAGAAGCTGGCATTTGATTCTTGAGAATCAAAGCCAGCTTCCTCGATTGCAATCAGGCTAGATCATGCGGCAGGTATGGGACTGGAGGCGATGGTCTGGAACATCTCCTTGGCCATGGCGCCAGTTAGTCCAAAGCCGCGAAAATTGTAGCTGCGTTCGGTTGCTGGGCCAGGTATTGCCACAACAACATATATGCCTCTCCAAAGCAATCAGCGTCCTCGGAAAAAGACAGATGGCTATAGGCCATGGCGCACGCAATAAGACCCGCCGTCTGGGCGTTCACTTCCGCTTCGAACATGTTTTCGCAGCGCATCCGAAAGGTACCGTCGGTTTGCGGTGCCATGTAGAAACCGCCGTTCGACAACTTGTAGAAATCCCAGTATCCGCCTGCGTAGTCTTGGCTCATGCGACCGAGCATGCTGTAGACGGTGAATTCCAACAGCACGCACCGCATGCCCGCCACGTTGGGCAGACATTCCATTCTTTCGTCGACATCAGTCACCAGAACTGCTCCAATAGGACAAATGTTATTGTCATACAGCTGGGTGTTTGCATTCATTTCCATGATGGTCTCCGTTAAAAAAAGCGAAAGGAAGACCATCCGAGCCCCAGGGGATCGAGAAGAGGTCTTCCCGATCGGGGTGGTAGAAGCGCTACATATACTCTGATCCTGGCAAGGCTAGTCAGGACGTGTGGGTTTCAAGAGTTTGACCCACCGCGGTTGCTCAGGTGCGAGCAAATTCAATATCAACAATAGGACGAGCGGACGACGCTGTCAACCGGATTGATAGACGTATCGCGCCACCGGCACGGTGTGGCGCGCTGCCGTCAACGCTGCGGCTGCTGCCGGCGGCGCCGGCGCCTTCCACCAGGTGCTGCTGCTAAGTGTCATTTATCAGTTAGCAATATATTTTATGTTTAATAATTTTTCTAAATGAAATTTAATCAGCTTTTAATAACTTGCTTGAGTCAGCTCATAAGGTAAGCAGATAAAAAATATGTTGACATCTCGATTTTTGTGCTAAATTAACTTTGCGGGGTTGGTCGGTGGAAGGTTGAATACAAAATTGCGTTAATACAAAATGCGGACTCATCCATTTTGGGAATGAAAGTGTAGTTTCTACATGGCCAACTCCTCATGTTCGATGAACTTGAGGAGTTATCATGACAAACCAAAGCAAACACATCATTAATTTCGTACCATGGGTTTTAAAGCTGGGTTCGGTTAATACCGCCAGTTCACAAGATATTATTGCCTTTTCCTACCGCAACGGCCTCTGCTCTATGGGGCCTCCTCTTCGTTCTGCAGTTACTCCCTATTTCTCAACCGGCATTCTTTCGGGCAATAAAATTCCGCTCTTTCGCATTGAGTATCACTTAACCTGCGGCTCGCGTCGCTATGTCAATTTTCCCCTCGTCCCAACATCAAAGGGAAAAAAATGATCAAGCTCAATGTTAAAGATGCAGCAATCCGTGTACTAATTATCGAATCTCTGCTCGATCAAGCGGATAACGATACTGCATCCCTGTTAAGCCAAGGAATCGACTCCGAATGGGTTGAAAATTTGCGCAACTTGTCGTCACGGGATGCTTTACGTGCGTCACATTTCCAAAACGTAACTATGGAGGTAACCTTAAACGAGAAACAACTATCCCATGCTTTCGCGCAAGCAGCAGATGAACGAAGAGTTCGCCAATTGAAAGAATATTTTGTACGACATGGTGCTTCTGTTTCGATGATATGCAAAATGTTCAAGATGAGCAGTAAAGAAGCAAAGGCAGCAAAGCAACTCCTCCTTTCTGAACAACGCTTAGGCCGGCCTCCTATGCCAAGCCCTTATGAACGCGAAGATATACATGATAGCTGGGACAAAATTGTTAAAACGAATCAAAATTCTCCGATTCGAGAGCAAATTGTCCTACTTCATAAGATTTTTCCATCTCATACCCTGGCGACATTGTGGCTAGTTATTAATGAATTTGAGCCATTTGGTAATCAAGGAATGGCGACGAAAAATGATCAATCCTCTCAGCAAGGAACCAAATGGGACGGCGGCAGCTGCGTGCACAAATTAGTTAACCTTTCCAAGAGAACGACTTCGAATATTTCATAAAACTTATTCTACCCACAGGGGACTAACATGGCAGCTAATATTCAGGACCACTCTACCGCAGAGGGCCATGACGCTTCGAAAAAGCTCGTCTCAATAGCAGATATCTATTCTTCTATTCCTTCACCGTTTGCGACTACAACCGAAGTGGTATTTGAAACTGAAAATAGTTCACCATTTCCTGATGGCTATTCCATACTTAAAGAGCGCGAGGCATTGCGCGACCTTTTGGAATCAGATACACCGAACGAAAATGATCCTCGATTCAAACGACTAATACTGTATGAAGAACGACTTCTGGAATTCAACGCCATGCAGGAAGAGTACGAAAACAGGGCTGGTGCAGAAAAAATTGTCTCGACACAAGAAGCTGCACATCTTCAAAGTCTTGGATCTCTGATCAATGAAGACCAAGACACGATGCAACTACACACCAAGGAGGCGTTTCGCCTATTTATGGGTCGGGCCAAAGATCCAAATGGGCAATTCGCACAAATTGTAGGCGGGAAGCGGGTCGCGGCCGCCCTCAAATGTTTATGGCTCCTATCTGGTGCTGATAATCCGTATGCTGATTGGGCACTATTACGGCACGAAGAACTCATGCAAGACATTACCCGTCGATTGGAGCGCGAAGTAAATCGACTGCAGCAAAAACTGGAAGCGCAGCGAAGCCGAGGCCTGCAATACTCCATTTTGCGTTCAGCTGAACCAAAGGTGCTTCTGCTTGGATTTAAAAGCCCATATGGCTACGCAATCAGCGATCTCGTCGTACATTTCGACTACTACATTCGAACTGTAAAAACACTGGTACGGAAAGATCAGCTCACCGATGATCAAGGTCGGCAAAGCATCCGCGAACTAACACGTGCAATACGGGCGGCGTTCATTGAGACGGCCCGCTTTGAGCGATTTTTGATGCGTCCAGAACTTCGCGATTTATGCCGAGCCGATTTTGTTCCAAATGCATCCGGTGATGCGGCAAAACGCCAGACGGACGTGATTCAATTATTGGGCCAAATTCCCCCTGATGTATACAGCGGAAAAATTCAACCACGCCACAGTCGTAGACGACTGAATTTGGCGCCAAATGAAAAAGCCATACTGGCGCATGTCAGCTCAGAGATGGCGAAACAGGCTGGGAACGACATTGACGCTACGGCAATCGACAAATTGCTTTAAGCAGCCGCAATAAGACTGGTGATATTTTCAGGAGGCATTATGAACTGCGACAATCTTCCTTCCCAATTGGAACAATCGGCTCGGGAATCCATGGATGCGCCAGGTGCCGATTTCGCCTTCCGTCCGGTACGGCTACCGTCGTTGACAGCGATGCCGCTTAACAGCGTCGATCTCACTGCCGCAATCCCTTCGTCAACATCGACCAAAATTGCTTCCGGTTTTTCCGGTCAACATCATGTAGACCGAAAAGCCTTTAAGGGTAGGGGCGACCACCGCCGTCTGCTCAAAGCACAAGTTGCTGTTGACCAGGTCCATCATGATATGCGGCGGCTCGCTGCTGTGACCAGGTCAATTAAGGCAAAACGGTTCTATCTGGCTATCCACACTCGTGCATCCACTGGCCAGCTGTCCCTTCGGTGGAGACGCGCCGGGACCACCAATACTAGCCACATCGCATGGGACGAGCTTGAGGAGTTCCTGTCACCGCTTCCACCAGATCTTGTTCAGTGGTATCAGACGGTCAATGAAATGGCCGCCTCTCTAAACAGCCAGGAAAAACACAATCGCTCGGTTTTACGGCATTTCGAGGATCAAATCCGACGATAAAACGTAAACGAAGGCCGATGTATTTATTCCATTCAAACCCATAATAGGCAGACGCGCCGAGCCTTTTGTGGAAACACGTGGCGCCATATTTATTCGGAGGTTGTAATGCCAAACACATTTCAAGGGGTCGGTAATTTAGCTGATGCACCTTCCATTAAAAACATCATCGCGAAAAAAGGTAAACCGATGAAGGCGGCAGAAATGCGCGTGTTTTTTGATGAATACGAGAAAGCCGGCGACGGTTCTTATACGCAAAGTGGGGGAATATGGCTACCAGTAACTACATATGAGCATACGGCTGAAAACTGCGCACGGTTGCTGCGTAAAGGCACGCGCGTTAAGGTCGAAGGGCGCCTTATGCAGTTTGAAGCGCATGATGAAGCAGGCAATGCTGTCACCGCGTTCTCGGTCATAGCGAGCGCTGTTTTCTTGTCGCCTACGCGAGTTAATTCGGTCCAGTTTGCTGAGTCTCGCACTCGAAGCGCGCCAAGCACCATGGACGAATCTGCGCCATTTGACGATACCGATTTCTATGAGCAACAAGCATAGGTCTGTTCCTGATTAACCGGGACCAGCGTTCCGGCCCTTTTTTAGGAATTATCATGAAAATCATCAACGTACTGTTCGTAGGTGTACTCGCGACAATATACTCGGGCTGCGCGAATTTTGATCCCGCACTGAATGGCCTGATAAAAATCGATACCGATGTGGCCAAACCACCAGGACTGAGTGATCGTGCTGCTGGGCCAATTTATACATCGGGTGCTATTTCTTCCAAAGAAGAAGGCTGCACCGTGCTCCCTAATCAGAGAAGTAAGCTCGATGTGGATACTCTCTATGGGCGAGCGATGTCGCGCTTCGGATTTAAGTCGCCGGAGCAAATTGCGATTCATCGAAAATTAGTCGATAGAACTTATCTTGTCGATCAAGGGTACAAACACGAGAAACAAGGTGGCTCTTTCTACCATTTGGCTCAAACGGTTGCGTACGACGTGGCTGGAGGATCGCGAGCAATGTGGCTCGAATTCAAGTTTTCAAAAAATGGTACTGGCAGCGACGTTTCTGCTGAGTTTTGTGTGGATCCCACTGACCCAATAGCGTCCAGCAGCAATACACGCCAGAAAATTAGCGCTCGTATCCAGCAGATTCTCGGTGTTTAACACTGTTCCAGCGCTTTAATAAGTGAAAGGAATACCAATGGATATCCCCGGTCTGATCTTACTTTTGGTGATTTGTGGCATCGGTGCCCATTTTGTCCTGAAATGGTGGTGGCCCATCATTAAGGAGCGCAAAAACTTGACGCCGGAACAAATGATTGAGCGCGCCCTCCAAGCGCCGGCCAAGGGTGCGCAGCGAGACGCATCTAAGTTCGGCTCTCCGATCAAAACGTTAGTGATCATAGTTCTCAATGCCAATCTTTTGTATGGCTGGTTGTGGTTCAGCCACCGATCGATTTTTGTGCTCTGGCTTGGACTGGTTTACCTCACTATCGGATTCGTGGTGCAACACCTAGTCAAAGTTCCGTCTGCGAATGAATTGTCCGCCTTGACGATTTGGGAGCGCTGCTGGCTCAGAATTTTCTATGCTTGGTTTTGGCCGATCTACATCCCGTATGTTTCTCGTAGGAATTAGTCGACCAGATATTAAATCAAATGTAGAGGTAGCACATCATGCGGGAAATAGAGGCCACCTTCTTGTATCAAGACGAATGCATTTGCCTCTACCACGACGAGGCGATGAAGCTAATGAAAAATTTGCCCCGAAGCGATGCGACAACTGGGGACTAGGCCTGAGGCTCCACGAGTACAAGCTAGCCTCCAGGCGAACGCGATGTTGGAATAGGATGTCGGGGTATGCCCAACTGCTAAGATGAAGTCCTTGCAGTTGGTATATACCCCATTCAACGCCACGACCTACACCCAATCGAATATCACACGCGCTTGGCAAATCGTCCGGCGCGTCGGCCAGCTGCAGTCCCCATTGCCTGACGTCCGATTTACGCTGGCAACTACCGGGATGCCTTGACCGCCGTCCCGCTGAGCCCGTCTTTCCAGCATGCTCGTCGTGACAACCCCAGTTCGGGTGGTAAATGTCACCGCATCGCATTAACACCACGACAAATAACGTCGCCTTGGGTCATATGCTATTTTTTCGACTTCTCTTGGTAGTCCGCGTTACAACTTCTTGAGCCACGATCGACTGCTGATTCACCGGCTCGATTTTTACATCAAGGCAATTGTCCGAAGCGGCGGCGAGCAAATTTGCGAAATCTCCGCCTTGGCCTTCTTCGTCGGCAAAGACAACATCGGTCAGCGCACACAGTTCTGGCAAAAAAACTTTCGCCGCCTCGAGGTCGAGGTGAAGCCAACCTGCCACAACAAATTGCTTTTCGTCCGAGGCGTCTTCCTTCGACGTGGCAGCCACTAGGAGTTCGGCGAAGCTGCCGAAGATGCCTTTGGAGGTATCAATCTTGCTCAGGTTAACTATCTCGGTATCTATCAGGATCGGTTTGAGCTGAGCCAGCGAAATCGACTTGGGAAATTTATTCATCTCGCGCCAAAATACATAATGAACCCAAGTTAGGGACTCGTCATCAGGTACATGGGCAGCGGCGGCGATGACCTGCGCAGTATCGTACAGTTTGTCTTTTTGTGGATCTGGGGCGTGTTTACTACCTGCTTGGCTAATATTGGCGCTCTCGTTCAGCACTTTCTTCGCCTGAAATATCGCTACTTTCACTTTATGATCGCTGACGGGGACCACCAGGGCGAAATCTGCTCCGCGTTTTGATTCCGACTGCTCGCCTTGTCCATTTTTGCTGTACTCCCCCCACATCGCGGCTTTGCCACCTTCGTTGCCGATGCACTCTACTGCCCAGGCAAATTGCGCGGCCAGCCGTCCGGCAAAGTTTGCTGTCAGGCTTTCTTCAGTCAGCCCTGACATCGGACTACCCGTCATGCCATCGACCGCCAGAAGAAACATCGCTACGGTGGGCGACAGTCGTAGAGAGTCCGCTGTCAATAGCGACGCTGCCGGTACTGTGTTCAATAATGCCTTGTGACACTTTTCAAAAATCGCCTGCTGCAAATTTTTTGTTTCCACCATGCAATCCTATCTATGTATGTTTATTAGCAGCCGGACATCAGCGTGAGCCGCAACGCCATCAAATTTCCTGCTTTGGGACGAAATGTCTTTTGCTGTTTGGAATAGATGATAAACGTAAAACGCCAGTGCGGAGGGATCGATGCTCCAGCAGAATACATTGCCATGTGCAAGTGACCGGACGCTTCAGCGTCCCCTTCCGCACGGGCCCCACGCCCATGGATCCCGGTTTTCCGCCGGACTTGGTCCCTCTCCGGCCTTCGGGTTCCGTTCTATCTCTAACAACGTGCTCGTCATAATTAGTCTAGCAATCACGACTAGATTATGGAAAAGGGCGCTTGGCACCTTTTGATACACTACAAGGACAAGCAGCAGCCTGCTCCGGTAGAAGTCACATAATCTACAGAACACAACGCCTAACCCACACTATAGACAGAGGAATGCGCCATTAGAGCCACCCATTACAGCACAAGCAGCCGCAAGGCATTCCCATCGTCTTACCGCAGTATCTTTAACCCCCACTATTGGATGAACAGCCAGTGATCGTACCTGCCGGGTACATCGCCTTCATCGGCTTGCTTCCACTTCCCTTTACTTCCCTCCCATTGACCAATCTTTTTGACAGCTGTGCGCTGATTTAGCCGCTGGGAAAAAAACCCGGGACTAGACAAGCCAGACGACTGTTTTAGCCACCAGGTTCACGCTTGACGCAGGCGGCAGTGCTTGAGATTACTGCGCCGCTGGCGTCGGCCGGGCTTTATCCCATGGAAAACCCACCACAGGAAATTCACAAGTCTGTTTGGGAACATGCGGCTTGAGCTTCCACGCACAGAACGTCGTGACAGTACGTTTGAGTGGCACGCCGCCTGCGCAATCGCAAAGGTAGTCGCGTGCGACGCCGGCCAAGTAATCAAGCCGAAGGCGGACGGCTAAGAGATTTAAAGCCCATTCGTTGTAATAAGCGTATGGCCCATTTTTCAACCTTAAGGAGAGTATCCTATGTCTCAAAGATCGAAACCATCCCCGCTCGCAATTGCCTTGAAAAATGCGCCCGCCCTGTTGAATTGGTACAAGCTTTTCAAAGCAGGGACGGAGCAATTCATCACGTCTGACTTCGGCGGACAGATGCTGATTTCCGCTACGCATCATGCACATACCATCTACACATGGGACATATGGCATAAACTGGGACAAATCATTTCCGGAGGATAGCAGATAGTTATCACTTCACCGATTTCCACGAACATGGTGCAGTGATAGTAAAACCGTGATCTTGCCCCCGTATAACCAGACACAGCCAATCGTTTAGTTAGCGCCGCTTTCCTGAGCCCGGCGCGCCAGCTCCCTCCTGAACATGCGAGGCGATTTCCATTTCAGCGACGAATGCGGATGGACCTCGTTGAAGTGCATAAAGGCGTCTGGCAGTTGAGCCAGAACGATTTCTGCGCTGCTGCGGTCCATCAAGTTCACGTAGTCCCGTTTAAACGTGTTCACGAAGCTCTCGGCCATGCCGTTCGACTGCGGGCTGCATACCGGTGTATGCACCGGTTCAATCCCAAGTGCGCGCACCAGCGCGTGCGTTTCATGGGCTCGATAGGCACCGCCGTTGTCGCTCAAGAATTCCAGCCGGGTCGAGCCGACGCTGGCCTGGCCGAATCTTGTCTCGACCGCTTCCACCAGCATGTCGCGCACGGGCTCGCCAGGCAGGCCACGTTCGGCCCACGCACGCCAGGCAATGATTTCTCGGTCACAGCAATCCTTCATGAACACACCGGTCACCACTTCGCCGTTGTCGCAGGCGATCTCGAAGCCGTCCGAGCACCAGCGCTGATTGGGTTCGTCCACCGCCACCGCGCCATTGTGCACGCGGCTGCTCACTGGGCGTTTCGGCGCCTTGGGTAGCAGCAGACTGTTCGCCTTCATCACGCGATAAAACCGCTTGTGATTGATTGCTGGCAAGCCCATCAAGGCGCGCGTGCGGTTGACCAGAGCGCCAGCCCGGCGGTAGCCATAGGTCGGCAGCGCTGTAATCTCGGCGCGCACGGCGTCGACCAGGATGGCGTCGGTAGGTTGGTGGAACGTCTGAGTGGTACGCCCGTCGATCCAGTCCGCGGGACGAACCAGCAGCTGGGCTACGTGTGAGCGCGCTACGCCAAGGGCAGAGCAGACCGGCTTCACTGGTCGTCCTTGCCCGACAAGGGCGAGCGCGCAATCCACTTTTTTTCGCGAGCGAACTCGACGGCCTCCTTCAGGATTTCCGCCTCCATCGTCTTCTTGCCGAGCATGCGCTGCAACTGGGCTATCTGCGCGCGTGCAGCGGCCAGTTCGCTCGCCGGTACCACCGATTCGCCAGCAGTGACCGCCGTTAGCGCGCCTTCCCGTTCGAGCTTACGCCAGTTGAACAACTGGCTTGCACCGACGCCGTGCTTGCGAGCGACCAGCGACACGTTCATGCCTGGCTCGTAAGTCTCGCGCACCAGCGCCGCTTTTTCCTCGGCAGACCAGCGCCTGCGGCGCTCCTGGCTCACCGTCACCACCTCGATTGTTTGCTTGTTCCTAGTCATATGCACAGTCCTATTCCTATCCGTAAGAATAACGCATAGGCTGTGTCTGGTGAATCAAGGGGCTATTTCAACCGGAAGGGGCGAGAGAACGAGGCGTAGTAAACGCTATCCCACTATCCTTGGCTGTTCGACATAGTCTCCCTTTTATCAATTTACGTGGTGTATTCCCTGGCCGGCCGCGCCATCATCCAGGACAAGGGCGACAAGCTGCTGATGCTCCAGACCGACCGGATGGCGATAGAAACGGCGCTGCGCCTCGCACACGCCAAATTTGGCGATGTTTTGACGGTGTCGGCGCCGAAGGATTTCCAAGAGCGCACGGCGTGCATCGCGGCCGAGGCTGGCGTTCAAATTACGTTCCAGAACCGCAAACTGGAGGAAATCCGGCAGCGCCAAGCCTCCGAGCTGGCGTCCGAGCGCACCAAGCGGGCCGAGCAACGTGAACTGGGCGGCAAATTCATCGACCAGCAACGGCGTCCGGCGCCGGCCGCGCCCGAAGTGCCGAAGAATATCGCTCCGTCTGAGCCAGTTCCCAGCATTAAAGATAAAGACAAGGGCCGGAGCGCTAACCATGCCGTCTGGGTGCCATGCGGCGGATCTGCAGGCCTGACGCCAGCTTAAACCTTCGCCCGGTCGACCAGCCGGCCGAGTGCTGTGTTGTCCTTATCGAAAACACAAATACAACCTTATTGAGACAAAAAAACATCTCGCTCAAGTGGCCCGTTTGGGTGTACCAGTACGATACAATTCATGTTGGCAATATCAGTTAACGGCTAAGATCAGCCATCGCCGTTAGACTGTTTTTAGGCTCCATAAGCGCTGGCCGTCTGTAAAGTACATGCCTAGGCATTGCGCCGAAACAATAGTTCTTTCCAATCAAGGTCAAATCGATGACGGAATCTAATGAGAGCGGTGAGCTGAGCGCCGAACAGCAAGACACCACCAACTTGCTGGAACGCTTACTCGGCCGCGCGATTTCGGATCGCTACGTCGACTTTTGCCGTTTGGCATCTGGAGCTTTCAAGCTGCGCGTCGCACGGCCGCTCGCCGCCCATGCATTGCGTGAGCTCGATGGAATACTGACGCGGTCGCTAATCGCGTCACTGGAGATACGTCCCATAGAAGAGTCAATCGATCCCCAGCACATCAAAGCAAGGGAAGAACTGTCAAGACTCGGATTCGACGACGCCGCAATCAACAAAGCGGTTGACGCACTTAAGCCTCGGACCAGCAAGGCGAATCAAATTCGTCAAATCACCGCACGTCTTGGACTCGCACCTGACGGTGATGTTGCTAAGGCTTGGATTTCGCTGTCTAAGACAGCTGGCAGAGCGCATGAGCACTCATTCCACGAGTCATTGTCGGTCGACGAAAAATTTTGGAAGAAATCCCAGCAGCCATTCGAGATGGTGATTCGCGCCGTCGCTTTATCACTGCAAAGGTGCTACAGCGTGCTTATGCGACGGGTCGAAGAACTTGCGGCGATGTCCGACAAAGAACAAGCGGCCGATTTATTCAGGGCAGAAGTGCCCGGTGCAATGCCGCTGCAATGGCATTTTTTCCAGAGATTGCAAACCCCAGATTGGTTGCCTCTTCTGGTCAAGCTGAAACTCATCGGCCCACCGCTGCCTGGGCTCACGGGTACAGGTATCAACGCCGGACGGTATGGAGAATGGCCAGCGGGAAGCTATCTGCGGCGCATGGCTGAGTCTGAGGACTCAACTGTAAGAGGCCTAGTTGCCATGGCAGTCAGAAATGTCGCCTCCTCAAAACATCCCGATGTCAGGCGTAGCGGCATGGACATCATCGCAGCCTTTCCGGCAGCCGAAGCCGCGTGTCTCGCGGAGGTCGCGGTCGGATGGCTTGACCGCGATGCCAATTTCATTACACTTCATCCGGCTGCGCAATTGGTCAAGCGACTTTCAAATGGGGGCGAGCGCGCCGCAGCGTTAGCGGTTGCCGCCCGCCTCCTGCAGGTGTTCGACGACGACGGCAACATTACAAGCCTTTACGAACAACACATGTATGAGCACAGCTTGCAACAGTTGGCGCCCATGCTGACAACAGCATTTGGCCTGGGAGCCTTAGAACTGCTCAGCGATCTCCTGAACCAAGCGGTGGCCAGTCGCAAAGCTGGCCATAATCCGGAGTTCGACCCTACGTCATACGACCAAGGAGCGATTACGGATGACTCGAACGCTAACTACAGCGTCTACGACGCATTGAAGTGCCAAGTTCGACTTTCTGCCGAGCAGGTCATCCACGACGATACATTGCAGATGTCAGCTGTCCTAGACGTGCTTGGCAAACATACGCCGAAGTTCTTTCGCCGCTTGGAAATGTTCTTGCTTTCGCACCACCCGGCCGCTGCGTCCGAGCGCGCAAGGTCACTGCTCTTAGATGCCGAGCTTCTCGAAGCGTCATGGTGCACGCACGAGTACTCGCGCCTTGCGCTTGCTTGGTTTCCATCACTGACGCTCTCGGATCAGCAGACTGTCCTCCGACAAGCAGATGCCATTTCAGGGCGTTATATGGACGACTGGAAGGCGCGCGTTGAAGAGCGCAAGAAGCGGCCACCGAATGCTGAAGAGGTGCGTGCCTTCTCGGCCCACGTATTGCGCGATGCACGTTGGTATTGGCGGGCTGCACTGCCGGCAGATCGACAGGGCGTGGTCGATGCAATTGTCGCCGAATTTGGCGATCCTGAGGCTTGGCGGAAAGTATACTGTACTGGGCAGGAAGATAGTCCGCTGGCAACCGCAGATTTTGCGGGGCACTCCATCGCTGAGATCGTCGTAATCCTGCGTACCTGGCAGCCCAGCGAGGAGCCACGGCGTCAGACTATCACGGCTCTTGCTCAGAAACTAATGAGCGCCGCAGCCCAAAAACCGGTGGAGTATGCGCAAGAGGCCATGCAGTTTGCCGACCTTCCTGTCGTCTACGTGCATCGATTGCTTGATGGGTTGACCGATGCGACCAGAAATCAGCGCGACTTCCCTTGGACCTCAGTTCTACAGCTGCTCGGTCTAACTTTTACCCGCCTGAACGAGCCAATCTCTTCGGCCTCGATTGCAGAAGGCGAGGACCCGAAATGGCATTGGGCCTGCGCAGCCGGGTGCGAACTCCTGAAGGCAGGGTTGCGGCGTGGCGCCGCTGGGATTGGTTTTGAACACAAGGCAGAAGTTCAAAATCTGCTCTTAATGCTTCAGCGTCACGCACCTCAGGCGCCTGAGTTTGAAGACTTCGAGGAGCGATTTGAGAGGGATCCGTACTTCGCATCCGAAACAACCTTGCGGGGATCTGCCGTTGAACTTTGCATACTGTTGATCTTTTGGCTGAGCAAGGAAGCAGGGTCGACGCATGCGAACACACCGCGCGAAACCCTCGCGCGGACGCCGACGGTCATGGCTGCATTGGAGACTGAACTTGGGGATTGCTCACCAAACGGTCGCATTCCGCGGTCGATCCTTGGGCGTTATCTAAATTGGCTGTTTTATTTTGGGGAGAGCTGGCTCACCGAAAATATAGCATCGCTGTTTGTACGATCCAATGAACAACTGCGGCGCGCTGCATGGCTTAGCCACCTTCTTCACGACAGTGGGCCACTTGGTCCAAAGCTTGACGATCTGCGAATCGACTATGTGAATGAGATAGGACTCGAAGCTGACACGGCCAACGATCGCAAAGAATACCGCCAGAATCGTCTTGGCGACTATCTGGTTGCTCTCTATCTGAACGAATATCTCGATCTTCAATCGGGCGGGTTGCTTGACTCCTTCCTGACAAGGGCACCCGGGAAGGTTCGCCAACATATCATGTGGTCGCTAGGTACGAACTTGCAAAAACCTACCACTGATTTCCCGGAATTGCAGCGGACGCGAGCGTTGGCCTTTTGGGACAGTCGACTTGCCGCTGGCGAGGTCGCAACCGTGCGTGCCGAATTTAAGGAAGAGCTCGGTTCAATCGGGCAGTGGTGCGAGAACCATCAAATCGAACCCAGTTGGCTCTTTGACCGACTACTCAGGATGTTTCGCTCAGGGTTCGTCCCGGCGCCTGCTGACAACGTTGTGGAGTGGCTGGGCAATGTTCGGGAAACACATGTGGATCGCGCTGTTGAGGTCCTAGAACAGCTGCTTACGAGCCCGAACGGTGATCGATGGGTCACCGTAGGACAAAATCAATCAATTCGAGCGCTCTTGACGGCCGGTCAATCACGTGGCACAACCGCAACAGTCAAACGTGTGGTGGAACTCGTGAGTTTCCTGGCCTCGAGCGGGCAACCCGAATATTTGGACTTGGTCCGCCCGGCCCAATCCTGCAGCTAACGTGAGCATGAGCACCTATTTATTTGCAATTATCCGGCTTGCTCGAAGCCTTTGCTTCCTGATACCAGGAGTGGAACATCTGCACCGAGATATTGGAGAAAACCGATCCAGCACTTGGACGCGACATCCCTCTCAACGTCTTTGCCGGCCGCATCGAGGGCACTGGCAGGGTAACCTTAAGCACGCTACACAGCGTCAAGGGGCGCGAATTCGACGCCGTCATCACGTTTGGCGTGAATAACGGAGACTTCCCCAATTGGCACGACAATAAAAATGCCGTGGCAACTCGCGAAGCGCGTCGTCTGTTTTATGTCGGTGTTACGCGACCGAGAAAAGAGCTTTGCCTAGTGTACGAAGAGGGAAATCACTCACCATGGGTTGCTGAATTGCACAAACGAAGCATGCAGAACTGAAGGTAAGCTAGAGGCTCGCATGTGTCTATTCATTCCCAAGAAGAACCCGATGCCATCGCGTTGTCGCCGAACACCAGGTCAAGGCAAGCTTTGGGATGGAAAATGCCGCTGGCTGTTTATACCAAACACATAAAACGACTGCAATTACAACCCGATTCCATCCACTAAAGATCGCTGATGGCCTAAATGCCAAGGCTATTTCGCGACATCTGGCGGCGCTGTTACACCGCTCATTCGTGGAACACAGCTCGCATGCTCAGCTGGGAAACACCGATGCCGTGCATATTCGCGACGGTGGCCTCCGACCGACTGTTGGCAAACATCTGCGTGCGCAGGGTCATTGCCAGCATCACATCGGCAAAGATGGTGCTAGATCCCCATAGCCGTCGCGGATCGGTATGCTGGTTCACCCAGGCGCTTTCCTCAAGCGCTACTGCGTGTTCATCGCTTGCCCGCTCCTCGAATGCGCGGGCAAGGCTGAAATTGGTAAACGGCTGGTTGATCACCTCCTTGTCGAGCAACGGGAAATGCGCCTGGACTGGCAGGATCACAAGCTTGTTGTCGATATAGTCCTGCGCTTCACCAGCGACCGAATTCCCCAGTAGTTTCTCCATTTCTCGGAGAATATAGACGTCATTAGCGGATATATAGACAATATTTAGGCGGACATGCGCCACCAGTTCTGCGTGTACATTCAGCAGACGTTCGAAGGTCGGTTCCGACGTACACAAACGATACCGGGACAGGACCTCACCGACACATCCGCTGCGGACCGCCCTGATCAATGCTTGAAAGCTTACAACTCCCACGACACCAGGCGTGGCGCACGTATCCTCTTCCGGATGACGGTAGTCGGGATAATTGTCGCCGAGGGACCAGCGCATTGTGCAAAACCAGTCGACAGAGATCTCGGGCGCGGGCGGGGCATCGCTCCTGTCGGCGAAATACCACCACCGCATAAGCAGCAAGGAAGACATAGAGCGCCACGTGTCGAGCCTGCGCCTGTGTGCGTGCTCACTTTTAATATGCTCTGAAAGCCGCGATGAATCGGAAGCATCCTCTCCGTAATAATGAAGATATATGCCTCGCAACGTGTACTCCACGTCGCTTGTGCTCAAAACGAACGGCCCTGCGGCATGGCGTACTGACCAGAAAACGAGCTCTTGTTGCACCCTCTGGTTTGACACGTTGAGCATGACGAACAAGGCCAAAGCAGCCTTGTCGTCGAAACTGCCATCGAGCTGGTCCAGGTTGCAGGCGATTGCGCCGGCCCACGCGTGGGCATCTTGAGGCACCACGGCTGGCGCCAGGTATCCAGCCGTCCGCACCGCCCTGAGATAGAGCAGTAGTTCTTCCGCTCCGATTCTGTTCCACCCACCGCTCATAGGTCCGCGCCTCTGCAAATGCTGCGACGCCCAAATTGGCGCCGCCCATGGGAACGAAACCAGGCGAATTGCGTTAGCCGGCGATGGGACGCCGGCTGTGAGCGGCATCAACACTGAACTATCCAGTACGTTTGCAAGATTGCCGGCGTTGACTGTTGCCGCGTTCCCGTTCAGCCTAGTGGCTTCTTGGACTAGTGCTGACCACAGCTGGCGAGCCGATTCAGTATGGCCTGTGAGGCGCGTGATGGCATTGAGTACCTCGTCATCGTGGATCGGCGTATTGCCCTCGAATTGGAAAGAACTCCATTTCAAGGCCCTCAAAAAATCCCATAGGAATTCGGCTGGCTTGCCGGTGTCACGTGGCTGGACAACGCGGGCAATAATGTCGAGGATTTCCTGATCTTGTTTCGTCGTGCATTTCTTCGCGAAATCGAATGCGTCGCTGGCGTCCTTCGCGACCTGGATTAGCCTGCGCGCTATCTTCATATTCAAAGTGGTCGTATCGGCATCGTAGATCAGGGCAAGAAAATCTGTGCCATGCCGGTACGCAAAGTTGGCATCGGCCAAGCCGGCCGTGTAGTCGCCCCAAGCGTTCAGCAATGTACTTTTGAATTCCCGATTACTTTCGCTCACCCCGATGTTGATTTTGCACTGCACAAATACACGGATGGTGGTGTTGCCACGTACATACGAACAAATCAAGTCGTCCGTCTTGACTCCTTCGTAGCGAGCCTGGAACTGCAGTCGCGTCAGTTTCCCAAGCCTCGACTCTGTGCCTTCGATCAGTTTCAGAAGATAGTAGGCTTGAACCTTGTGTTCGAACGCATAACCTACGCCTGCAGTGGATAAAGGGCTGGGTACGTACGCGCGCTCTGGGTATGCATTCATTAAAAATTCGCAGGTCTGTGATCCCGAGACATGCTGCGCCTATAAAAAGGAGACGTAATGCGGTCTTGGTTGTTATTGTCGAATGTCACGCATCATACTCTGTCTCTAAGGAAGTACTGATCAATTCGCTTTTAGGTGTACGCGATCAGTTGATCCGTTTTGAGTGTTGATAATGTTGGAGTGCTTTCATTCGATTTTTGGCGATTCCTTTCGATAGAGCATGCCGGCCGCCTCCGCCAAACGCTTCTCACGCGCCCGGACATACACGGCCGTAGTATCAGCACTGGCATGGCCAAGAATTTCTTGCACCACATACAGCTCCACCCCTCCTTCGATCGCCAACATGCCGAACGTGTGCCGGAAGGCGTGCGGTGTGGCCTCGATCAGGGCAAACATGTCCTCTGGTGACAGTTCCGCTTCGGCACCCAAGGCCTGCAGGTCGTCGTGCACGCGCCGTAACGCTCCTGTGACCACGTCGTACAGCGCTCCTGCCGTGTAGCCACGGTGGCCCGCCGTTCCATCGCCATGGCGTGCTAGCGCCGCCGGCGTGGCAGGTATTACCAAAGGCGATAACAGCGGACGATCATTGCCGGCCAGGTCAAAATCCGAACCGAGATCAGCCCAGTGTGTGCGTAGCGCGTCAATAGTGCGGGGACTGACGGGCAGCACCCGCTTCTTCCTCCCTTTACCCAGCACCTTCAGCATCCAGATGCCAGGCACATGCCGACTGGGTGTGAGTGCATTGCGGCGGGCCGATACCGCTTCTGCGCGACGCAATCCCGAATCGCCCATCAGCAGCAGCATCGCAAGGGCGATCCGGTCCCGTCCTCCGTCGGCTTGCTGGGCGCGTCGCTCGAGCGCCGCAATCAATACTTCCCATGCCTCGGCCGTTAGCGCCTTCTCCACCTGGATCGGGTCAGTCTCGATATCGACGACAGGATCTTTGACCCCCAGCCAGGGATTGCCTCCCAGGTAGCGCACGCGCGCCAGATACTCGAACGCGGCGCGCAGGATTTGCATCGCCTGCTTCTGCGAGGCCGGCGACATCGCCTGGTCGGAGAAAGGACGCCAGCGGCGGCTGGTGCGCGGCGCGCGCGGACCACAGAAACTCGCCGCCGGCATCGCTAGGAACCGCACATAGGCCTGGCATTCATCGACCAGCAACGACGAGATCGGCTTGCAGGCGATCAGTGCGCTCCACAGCACGAGGCGCTCCAGCTCGCGCCGGTACGCGCGCAACGTATGCGGCTGCCCCTCGTATCGGGCCAGGTAGCACTCGATCGCCTCCAGGTCGTTGGTGGCGCTGATGAAGCAAAACCGCTCGGCGCGATTGACGCCGCGGCTGCCATCGTAAAGCGAGGGCAGTGAAAACGTCCCAAGTGGTGACAACACGCCCTCGGCGACATCGAGCACCGGAAGATCTTCGCGCGTCACCAGCGCGCGCGTATCCGTATCGATGGTGCCAAGCGTTTCGGCATGGCGTTGTAGCCAGCGCGCCAGCACTTCGGCGCGGCCGAACCCTACGCGCGGGACCGCCCGCCACCAAGCCGGCCCGCGTACACTCATCATAGCCATCAGTTCGCCGAGGGTGTGCACGTCCTCACCGCGCAGCGCGGCCGTCAGCCGCGGCCGGAACCATCGGCCGATCACGTCATCCGGCATGGGGACCGGTTCCGGCAGGTCCGCCGCCTGTACCAGAATGGCGAGCGCCTTGACCGAAATTGAACCGCCGCGGCGGGCGTTTTGCAGGATGTCCGCGAACGCCGGATTATGTCCGATTGCGCGTTCGACCAGTTCGTCACGCATGTGGATCAGAAATCTTTCGAGCCCCTGCTGCACCTGAGGGCTGTCTTCCTGGTAGTACAGGTCGGCGATGCGCTGAATGGGCACTCTTTGAACAAAAGCGCGCAGCGCCGTGTAATCGGTCCGGTTATAGGCGATCGGGGGAATCACGACATTGGTATTTTGCGCCATTCATTCACCTTCATTTTACATATGGCCGACAGTGGTGGCGTCACTGACGCTTGGCGAGGGGCCATCGTGGCTCACTGCTCCACCATCAGGCGCAATACCAGCCACCTGACCGCAGTGATCGTAAACATCAGGTCGGCCCGGTAGACTTGATCCGTTAGACTTGCAGCGATTTATGGAAACCCAACAGCATCAACGCCTTTCGCTCATCCTTTTTCAAGGTCTTGACCGCCCAGATCAGGATATGACGCGGCCGTGAAGACGCGACATAGGCGAATCGGGCCGCCTCAGATGCGGGATTACCCACCCACTCCTTCCAGTGTGCTTGTTCTCCCTGCCGGCTGCTCGACACAAGCATCGTCAAATCGTGGGTCTCCCCTTTCACTTCATGAATGGTCGCCAGCCGGCGTTTTGCCGAACGCGGACTTCCGGGCGCAATCACCGCTCCCACCAAGGCTGTGGCCAGCCCCGCAGGTGCCCGATGCTGCCGCGCCATGAGCGCCTTTAGGACGTTTTCACACTCAGCATTCGGACACGCGACTGCCGCCAGGCTAGCAAGCGCCTTCTTGTGCAAGGCACACCAGGCAGACCAGGTAATAGACTGCTCCGCCAAACCCGCCTCAACAAACACTGACAAGCCGTCAGAGAGAAATCGGTGCCAATCCAATGCCGACTGCATTTCCGCAGGCCGGCAGAAGGCGTCTTCGCCCAGGGTATCCTGCTGGATGCACTCCTCCGCCAAGTACCCTGAAAACGCGGACAGAGCCTCATGTAAATCGCCGGGATGCCTGCGCGCAAAGGTTGCAATGGCTGCCGCGAGCACCTGTACCGCGCCCCGCGCCGATTCGCCCACGCGCATCCTGTGCAGCGTACTGTGCCCACGCGCCACGATCACTGCCTGCGGATGGCCCGCCGCCAGCTCGTCAAAAATTCCCAATGCCTCGCTCGGGCAATCGCGGTACTCGACCAGGTAGCACGTTGTTTCAGCGTAATTGGCCTGCCCTGTGATCTTGTTGGCTTTGACCAGCGCGCCATGCAGCTCGACGATGCTTTGCCCGCTGCGGAAATTTCGTCGCAACAGCATTTCCTTGCAACCGAGTGCGCGCACGAACTCCGCGACGTCTTCTGGTTTGCAATTCCTAAACAAATAGATCGCTTGCTCAAGGTCGCCGATCAGGTGGAAGGTCACTCCTCTTTCCGCGAGTCGCGCAAAGATCGCAATTTGATCGGCCGACAGGTCTTGGCACTCGTCGATCATGATATACGGGTAGCGTGTTACCAGACGGTTCACATACTCGGTAAAATGGCCGCTACTCAGGATCTCCAGAGCCAACCGCTCCACATCCTTGTAGGTAGCGAAACCATTGGCATTAAAAGCTGCCTTCGCTGCCGCCAGATCATCGAGTTGGTACTGTCCCAAATTTAGTGCGTTCATCGCCCGCTGCTTGGGGAGCACGGGATGCCGAAACACGAAGCGGCCCGCAGACGGGTCCCAGTCGAAACGATTGGCCGGGATGTGCTCATGACCGATCTTGTACTTTGTCCGATGGAAGCATACAGCTTGCTCATCCACAACACGGATCGCAAAATCCCCGTCTCGCCCCTTAAAACCCGTCAATCGGTGGGCAAGCGGGTTGACGATCTGCTTCAGAAAAAAACTGTCCACCGTACCCACGAAATGCGGAAAAGTACTGCGGCTGCCACGCCGGGCCAGCGCGATGCGCTCCACCAATTCACCCGTTGCGCTGCGCGAGAATGATAGCACGGCGATTCCGGCCGGGAAGTGCGACCAATCGCGCACTTCCTTCGCAACTTTCGCGGCAATGACTTCGGTCTTCCCACTTCCGGGGCACGCACGCAGGTAGACGTTATGTGCCAACGGCTCCTCGATGTAGGCAATCTGTTCTTTTGAAAAATCCATCATTGTGTGCCTCAGAGCTTGCAGCTCCAATTGATAGCATCCGCGATGTAGCCCGGAACCACAAGCTCCGCAGTGCCATTCGCAACCGCGTCAGCGAGCAGTTGCGCGAACAGCCCCTTCCCCATATATCCGTTCTCGATCAGTTCCAGCAGCTCGAATGCGGCATCCGCCTTCTCAGCGGACTTGGCCACTGCCCAATCGGTATTCGGGTCGCACAGGTCCGCCAGGCGCTGCTTATTCTTCCCGTCTGTCTCCCACGCGTCGTGCATGACCTTGGCCATCGGCGTGATATTTCTTCCCTCCATGGCCAAGTCGTATTCGAAGGTCTTATACAGACCGACAAAAAGGCGGGCATGTGCAGACTTGGCGATTTCTGGGATGAGTTCCAAGACATGGTTGGTCCCCTTGCGCAGGTTGCCTGCATGTGGTTTGACATCCACCACCTCGTCCTTGCCGCCAATGTTCACCTTTTCGGTCTTCGGCGGGTCGAGATCCGTCAGGCCGGCGCAACGCACCGGTATGTTGGCGCCAGGCACGGCGGGATCAATATTGCAGAACAACTGCATGAAGTGCTTGAAGTAGATGCCATTGAGGTTGATCGCACTCACCCCCAGGTCATGCAGGGTTTGCTTGCCAGCCGGCTGTGCTTTCAGAACGACCTTCGCCAATTCCGGTAACAGAATCGCTTCGGCAATACCTTCTACAAACATCAGCCCGCGCGCGAACAGCAGGTTGGATTTGGTGACATCCAACCATCGGTTCACGAAGCGTTCACTCTTATCGGGCAGTCCACAATCGGCGAGGCGGGTCGCGACCGGCGGCGCCCCAGCGGTCATATGCACAATGGCGTTCATCGGCACCACGGAGGCCAGCACTGTGGAGTGAGTGGTCACAATGACCTGAACGCCAGTTTTCTGAGCCGTGTCGGCGAGGTACTTCAGAAGGCGCGTTTGAAGCTGCGGATGCAAATGCGCCTCAGGCTCTTCAATCAACAATAGGTGAAAGAGGCCATTATCCTGGCCGCGAAGTTTGGATTCGAGATGAAGCTCGGCCAGGATCGAGGCAATGTAAATCAAATTGTTGTAGCCCAGGCTGTTCTCATTCAGGCTACGGAACTGGCTGGCATCCACTGCGGACAAGTCCGGAAAGTACAGCAACCGCAAGCTCTCAACAATCCGCGAGAAATCACTCTCTGAAAACTGGATACGCGTACCCTGCGCCAGGCTTTCCCCTATCGCCTCCTTCAGACTGTCAGAAATCAGTGCATTGGCCTTCTTGATCTCGTAATCGTCGCTCTCTGCCAGTTCTTTGTTGAACTCCTTTACCTTCGCGACCAAAGGATGATCCGTGCCGTCATCCACGTGCTTCAGCAAGTCCTTCTTGCAGATGACCTTCAACAGCTTCGCCAAGCGGGACCGCGAACCATTTGTCAGCTTGTCTTCCGCGTCGCGTAGCGGCGGCAGGTAAATGCAGCGGATCAGGTCGATAACCTCTGGCTCTACCGTGGCCTTGGTCTTACCGGCCCAAAGTGATCGCTTAGGTCGGCCACGGTATTCACGGTTCTCGACGTGCAGATGCAGTTTGGTGTCGTGATCAACATCTTCCCAGGCAATGAAAGCAAGTTTCTCGTCCTTGTCCAAATCGGAAAATGTCGCGGATATCTTGAAGCCCGGGGCGCGTACGTCGCCCACAGCAAAACCGAGGTGGAAATCCTGATCATCCACGGAGTAGCGCCCTGCTTCCGAATCAACGAATAACTGCCGCAGGGCGCCAATGACGCCGGTCTTACCGGCACCGTTTTCGCCAACCATTACCGTCAGTCCTTTGTTCAATTTCACCGTGAATGGCTGATTGAATGTCCGGAACCCCTCCACCGTCAGTCCGCTGATATACATCCTGCCAATCCTTGATGCAAAAAAGAAATAACACTATCACGAAAGACAACATTTCACTACAAACTGCTTCAGAGGCATGCTCAGGATTGATGCTTTTCTTGCCAAAGTTGACTTAACTTAATGATTTCGAAGAGAAATGAAAAGTTTAACTGCCGGCAGCCCGCTCTGCATTTTCGACTTGCGCAATTTGCTCCGCATGCCTCGCGAGACACCTATCTTCATGGGATTTGCGCGCCTCGCTGATCTTGTCCATCTGCTCCTGCATGCAAACGTCGCGGTTCCGTTCACCTTTATGTGGCTTCGTAATCACAACTATCCGGCGAGCCCGCAGCGGCACTTCTTGAACTTCTTACCTGAACCACAGGAACAGGGTTCATTGCGGCCGATTTTGACCCCGGAGGAAATTGGCATACTTCTTTGAATTGCCGGAGAACGCCCTCCCGGGCGCAACTGCGGTATCGGATTGGCCTTGATTTCCGCAACCAGTTGGCGTTGGCCCGCGAGGATCATGCGGGCCTTGGGTGCCAGGCCGGCCGCGTAAACCTGAAGCCGTTCCATCTCCCGCTCGGCCTCTGGGTACAAGCCACAGTAGGCCAGAACGACGGCGTACTGTGCACGGACATCCAGGTGCCTATTCAGGAGCTGGTTGCCCACGACCACTGGCATGACGTGCTGCTCAAGAACCTCACGCGCGCCCACGAAATCATGTCGTGCGACAAACTCGTCGGCGAGGTCTTGCCCGACGCGTATGAGCGAGTCGATGGCGCCGGCGATAGCGTAAAACTTCATCGCATGGATTCGCGCGAAAGGCGCGAGCACGTGCAACTTGCCGGCCACCAGGGCCTTGAGTTCGAGCGCATCCGCGAGTCGCTTGATGTCTCCCTGATCAAGTCCCGGCTTATTGATCAACGCCCAGAGCTCGGCCTGCTTCACGCGAAAGATTTGATTGGGCCGAATGCCGAGGGCTGCGAACGTCGCGCCGATCACCTGTTCGACTATCTTCATCGCGCTTTTGTAGCTTCCCAGACCATAGAGAGCAGCCGCCGCGTTGTAGAGGAAGACACGCTGGTGCACAGGCTTGTCGGGCAATCGGCTGTCCAAGTCGTGAATCGCGCGCTGAACGCCATTCTCGTCACCTAGATACGACAGATGGAGCATGCGCTTCATCAGGAAGGACAGAATTTCGTCCTCTCCGAGCGCGCCACTGTCGATCAATCGCTCCATCGCCTCCAACCTAGGTGCCACACGGTCCATGTACCCGAGCTTCATGTCCGAGAAGACGAGCCCATCCAGAGCCCAATACTGCTGCACCGGATCTGCCCCGTCTTTGGCGACCAGCACCTCGAGCCCGTGCCAGATTTCCGCGGCCACGCCCATTTCGTGAAACATTTCTTCGCCGATGAGCGCTACCAGCATCTTAACGTCGCCACAGGTCAGCAGCAGCCGTGCGTATTGCGAGAAGCGCGCAGTGGTCCGGTCACGCTCGAAAGACTCAACCATCAGTTCCTTGAGGGCATTCCGAGCCAGCGAAGCGACATCCGCGGGCATGCCTGAGAGATGCTGGCTTCCGACAACACGGATGGCGTCATGCAGCCGGATTTCCTTGTTGCCATAAACCTCCACCACTCCTGCAGCTCGCAATGTCCGGATCACACCAGCAACTGCTTGCTCATCCATTCCGAGGGCCGCGTGCAGCAGCTTGTTGACCTCGGCCGGGACCAGGCCAATATCGGACAGGCTCAGCACGGAGATCGTCTGTCGCGCAGCGAGAGGAAACGCGTCGAAGACCTTCGCCAGGATGACCTCCTGCGCGGTCTGAGTCAGGTTGGTCAACGCATCGACGGCGTCGCACATCTGGTCAATGCGACCGTCATAGTCTTCGCGGGCAATCGTGGCGGCGCTCCTGACGAACAGGGGCAGGCCAGCCGTCAGCGTCTTCAAACGCCCCATCGTGGCTGCATCACCTCGACATTCCCACCCAACGGCGGCAGCCGCAACAGTGTCAACACCCCACCCGTTCAGTGGTTCTCGTTTAAGGCCTAGAAGGGCTTCGATCTCGGGTAACGTCCCCAACGGTTGCGCCAAGAGCATGAACTTCAGGGCCGACGTGACATCGACCATGCGCTTGATGCTCTCAGCCGAAATACGATGTACGTTGTCCAGTACCACGATCGGCGACAGCCCCTCGCTCTTGAGGTAGAGGTCCAACTGGCGGAGCGACTCGACGCCAGTGGCTCCCGGCAGCAAGATCTTGCGCACCCCATCTGGCCCGGCGCCGGCCAACTTGGCGGCAAGTTCACGCACCAGCGAGACGGCGAGGGCCTCGCCCGGCGTCTCCGAGCAGTCGAAGTACGCGCAGTTGTGGCTGCTGAAGGTGGCCGCCTGCGAAGCCCAAGCGGTCTTCCCGGCGCCAGAAAAGCCGGAAACGATCCGGACACGGGAACTCGAGTCGATCTGAGGCTCATTTTCCTGGGGGCGGTACTGCTCCGGTGGCGCAGGAAAATCCTGCAGTTGGATGATGATCTGGTCAAACAGCGACGGCAAATCCGTAATCTCGAAGGTATGGTCCGCATGGGGCGCCTCTCCGGCGGCCGCCGCCTGGACACGCCCAGCCAGTTTCCACACGAGGGAGTCGGGCGCCAGCATTGCGAGGGGGACGGTTATGGCTCGATCGACGCACCATGAGACTGCCTCTTCGATGCCGGACCAAGCAGGTGGCAGTTGACCAATGGGCCCCTTACAGAGGCGCCCTGGCCAGAGAATCTCGACGTCACCTGCCAGCTGCCCTGTCCGGACTTGATCAGCGAGCGTCGGCCCCAAGGCACGGTTGACCACCACCACGAATGTCGCACTACCCGGCCGCCGGCCCTGCGCGTGCTCTTGCCGCAACGCGTCAAAACGCTCCAGAGCCGATTTGATGTCCGCCGGCATGATTGCCTGGGCACGCGTCTTGACCTGGATGTAGGTTCGCCCTGCCGGCGTGACTTGCTCGATATCTTCATCACGCTCGACCGCAACCGATATCGCTCCCGTCTGTCCCGAATTTAGAAGACAGGCAGCCGCATAGAGATGCTGATAGAGGAAACCGCGATGAACCGCTTCGATGCGGATTTCCTGAGCTGGGGCAAGTGTCGAGGGAGAGATCATATATATCTGGGAATTTGGTAATTGGGACTCATCAAGTGAAATACACAAGCTGCATCGGGCCATCCTACGTAGAAAGAAACACACGACCTGACCGATCCGATCGGCGGAGCTAGCGCACAGTAGTTCAACATGGACATTCACAGGCATTGGCGAAGAAAAACTGAACGGCTGCAATCAGCCGGCAGCTGTGTTTTATAAACATGTGCCGTGCTTCTGGACGATTGCGGACGTTGTTGAGCATTGCCGCGAAAGCCTCTTGTGTCAAACTTTATTGTTTTGTGCCCGACTTTATTGTTCGCCGACAATAAAAATAGGGGTTTATACGCCGATCATACCCGTTTCACGCGCAAAAATAACAATAATCCTTCCGTGATAATACGGATTATCACGGAAGGACAGGCACTTCCAATGCGCTACCTCGCGACTTACGGCGGCTTGCCGGGGGCCTGGCCGGTATGGTGGAGCTCGACCCGGTGCTCACCCAATCCGCCTTCGGCGACGGGCGCCCTCCTCTGCCCCTGGCCGCCCGCTACCAGCGCGCACCCGCGCTATGATCCACGCCCAGGCAGCTGCCCGGCAGGCCGGCACCTCCCGCCTGGTGCTGCAGGCTGCGGCAGGTGCCAGTGCCACCCCCACTTCCCTGCCGCTGATCGAACTAACGGCTTCAATCCATTTTTTGCTTGAACAAGGTACCGACGGCCACCGGTTGGCCGCCATCCACGCCGGCCAGCGCCTGCAACCGTGCCGCATCGGCCATCGGGCATTTGACCGGCATGGCCTGCACGCCGTGAGTCAGCAGCCAGATGGTGCGGGTGACCCCGTCGCTGAACGAGAGGACCGGGTGCTCGGTCACGTCGACGCGTGTCAGCACCTGCCCCAGCAACCGGCGACGCCACACCGGCGTTTCCAAGCGTCGCAGCTTACAGCTGACGGTGGCCAGCGGCACCGGGTTGGCACGGCCCTCCGCAAAATGCCGGTCAGGCCAAGGGAACTTGCGGTCCAGCGGCCAGGTCGCGGGGCTTTGGTGCGCCACCTCCGGATGGCTGCTGCCCAGCCGGCGCCATAGCTGCAGGAACCGCTCGGTGTCGACCTCCACGACCGCCATTGCTTCGCCGTCAGATCCAGGATACTTCTCGCACATATAAACCGTGTCGCTGCCGGTAAGCACGGCGAACAGCGCGCCCTGGAAGTGGTGAATAGGATGAATACCGGCGAAGGTGCGCAGCGCCGTCATGGCGAACAGCCATTGCCGGCGCTGGCGGGCCGCTTGTCGCCGCGCGCCAGTTCCGAAGCGGACGGGCTGCAGTTCCGTTCAGCCGGCTTGCCGGTGATAAACTGCTGACCGGGGTCTGGCACGTGATCGCTGGCGGCTATAGCACGAAACCTACCGGGTTCACACCAGAATGCCACTCTGACGCCTTCCTGAACGGCGAACAGCTGCCGGGCCTGAGCACAGTTCTGCCGGTTGTACGCCGCCCCGTCCAGAGCATCGAAGGTGGCGACATGCAGGCGCAGGGCCGCATCGGTCACGCTGTTCCGGTATAGGGTATAGATCGCGGCATCCGGCTCTGCCTCGGCCCATGCGGCCTGCATGGCGACCGTGGCCAGGATAAGCATGCCGTGACGGGATAGTCTGTAAGTGTTCATCGTCATGCCCTGTCAGCAGGGATCGCTGTGTTTGCGCGCCAGCGGCGCGAGAAACACCAGGCGGCCATCCGCCTCGTAGGTCGCCCGCTCCTGCTGATACTCGCTCCCTACCGTGTTCCTGTCCTCGCAGCCCCTGTAGATGCGCCAAAAGATTTCAAACTCGATGTCCACCTGGGTAGGACAGTCCTCGTCGATCGCCACCCTGTCCACCTTGACCTCGTAAATTTCAGCGCGGTCGTCGGGGTGGTCGTCCAGTAGCGCGTGCGCCACCTCATTTAAGCGCTTCCCGCGGTTCTCCTGCAGGACCTGCTGAAGCAGCTCCGCATCCAGGCCTTGGCCAACTAAAACCGCCAATTCACGCATTGCCTGTTCCTAGCAGAATAAAAAGACAATTATGCACTCAAACAAACCGTTGGTCTGGCGAGGTGGAAGGGTCCATCGCAGCCGCGCAAGTTTCCGTCACCAATTGAAGAATCAGCCACCATGCATACAGAGCAAGGGCGGATTCACACGCCTCCTCGTCCGCCAGCCCATGGGCGACATCATTGCGCAAATTGGGTCCAGCGCGGTCGCACATGAGCGCATGGATGACCAGCGTCAGCCCATCGCCAAACTCCTCGGCCATTTGGGGCCGTTCAACCAGGCGGCCCAGCGCAACTTCCATATCGAGTCCTTTGTCATGCTGCGCTGTAAAAGCACCAGCGCCGCGCAACACCTGACGCACGACGTGCTCAAACTGCGGCATCAGGATGTGCATGGCCTGCACCATGTCACCGCAGTAACCGGCGTACAGACCTTGCCCAAGCATGCGAGCACGATCAGTTGGTACTACAGGGGATCGCTCCGCGATCGCGATGAAATCACCGAGCCGAAAGTCATGCTCGAAGCGCAACTGATCACGTGCGGGCAGCAGCTCGGCCAACGCCACCTTGCTGGCATGCTGAAGGAACATGGCACGCGCTCGCGCGTCGACCTGCGCCTGCCAACCGTCGTCGGGGCCGATGCGCTGCACCTGGCGCCCATCGCCGGCCACGACGTTTATCCCCATCGTGGTGCTCAGTGGTGTGGCCCTCAAGGCAGCTTCGGCCGCAGCTTTCAGCGCTCCAACGTCTGGAGGACTGTCCAGTCCGCAAAATGCCAGCAAGGCCTCAAGGGCGGGCCGCCCTTTAACGTGGGCGACCGCGGCCTGAATGCGACCGCCGACGGCTTCGCGTGGCCCTCGTATCACCACCATTTCGCCCAGCATGGCGTGGCCAGCGTCTTCCCGCTGGCGCCGCAGCGCCTCTATCGTGCCCTCGGTTCCCAGCTGGGCGCGGAAACGGGCCGGTACGCGTCGGTAGGCTTCTATCGCCTTACTGAGCCAATGGTGCTCCACGGTGGCGCCGTCGGCCTGTCCTGCCTGCATCGTGATCGCTTCGGCTGCCAAGGACAGCATGAGTGCCTGCCGGTCGCGGTCGCGAGCCCATTCGTACCATTCGGCAGCAGCCTCGAAATGGGATTGGGCCACAAATGCGTGCGTGAGGACCATTCGCTGCCGACCGATTACCTCAAGTCGCTCGGCGACCGTGTGTGCACGCCCGCCGCTGCGACGTTCCACACGCAGAGGATACAGGTAGTGCAAAGCCTGGTAGCCGTCTTCGTCATCAGCCGCCGCAAAAAAAGCGTCCAACAGGGCCGTCTCGATGGCGCATGCTTCGTCCTCCGCGTGGATCTGCTTGGCAAGCTGCAGCGCGCGATGCCAACCCGTTTTCGACTCCCCCCGCCAAGCGTCGCCAGATAACGAAAGTCTGCGATAGGCCTGGATCGCCATCAATGGAAACGCATGTCCCCATGACCGATCCAGCAGCCAGACCAAGTCGGCAACCCGTGCCCGCAGCGGCGCGCTGTAGAGGGTGCAGGCCAATTGCGCGAGCGCGTCAACCGCGTCCTTCGGGATGTGGCCCAAGGCCATGCTGCTGCCTCCATCGCTGAACTCGACCATCGGCCTGTATATGTGGCCCGGCTCCTCCGGGACAAGTCGCATCGAACAGATCCCGGCTAGCAGCTCGAGCGCGCGTGAAGCGGCGGTGCTCAGTGCACCTTCCTTTGCTTTCCAGAAAACCTTGTTCAGCGCGTGACAGTCCGCATCAGCGTGCGCGCCCAGAATCTTGGGCACCTCGGCGGCCACGAAGTCGGCGAGGGTGAATGGTACCGGAGCTGGCGTCGCGGAGGAGTCAGTCATGGATAGATCGGAATATGGTGGGGATGCCAGTTCGAACTTTCGCGCGCGAAAGTCGCGGCCCAGCGCTTCTTGGCCTTGATGGGGTGAAAGGGTGCGGAGGCGATCAAAGGGAGTTGTCAGCCGAAGATCATATTGGGCATGGCGCCCAATTTGACCCACTCGACGATATTGTCAGCCCGAACGGTGAAGCCCCGCGCACGCAGCGCATCGGCGTCCTTCGAATGCAATCTGACTTTGGTTCCATGACTGGCAGTCCCGTCGAGGTTCACGACACCCAGCTCCTTCCCACGACGCCCCAGGACGTGGGCATGAGCCTGGCCGTCACCATGCAGGTGGGACGGCTGGTCAATGCCAATATTGCGCTCGAACCGCCCATTTACCCATTTCCGCTCTTCGTTGAGCGCCCAGATGCTGCCCGGACTGGTGGGTGAGTCGGCCAGTAATATCTCGTCTAGAGATGGGGGAGGCGTCGGCATGTCGTAAAGCTCGTGTAGTTTCATGGATTACTCTCGGCTAAAAAGACCATCATAAACCCGATCCTTGCAGGAAACCAGCTGGCCAACTCGTCATTGTTTGGTTGAAGTGGGCAATTGCGGTGGCATATTGCTGTCGCAACTCGGGCAGTGCGCGCTCCACTGAACTATGCTTCATACGCAGATTCTCGGTGTAAAGGTACTCAATGAACGACCAGAACTGCACCAGCGCGCCCGCGAGGTGTTCAAGCAGTTCGGCGCCGATGTATAGTCGCTCCACAGGCGGCGCCGACACGCTGGGCGTATCGGGATCATCGTACGGCCAGAACTCAGGATGAGTGCGCCACAAGTCGTCAGCGCTGCGTCCATTGCCATGGCGACAGACATTACCAAGGCGAGAGAGCAGATCCAGCTCTGGATACCAGAGGAATGCCTGTAGCGGAACGCCGCGCAGCTGCTGAAAGTATTCCTGCAACCTCCCCCAGTGGTGCATTTGTACATCCTGGGTTTTAGCGGGATCGTGAGGCACGTAGGCACTCAGATATCGGCGCAGCTGGCGTTCCCATAGCGCGGACAATGATAGGCACAGACCTAAAGCGGTCACTTGGTACTGCATTTCCCTATCAGAATGTACGAACACAGCCGACACATCGTTGGCAGTGGCCGCCAGCCAATCATGTACTTCCTGCGCGGCGGCGGCGAGCGCCGGCTGCGCTACCTTGCCCCAGTACGCGTCGACCATGCGGTCAAATCCCGTACACACGTGCTCTCCGGCGCCATTGAGCCAACTGAACTGCACTTTTTCATCCATTTTTGCTCCCTGCTTTTATGTAACCCGGACATATCTCGGGCATATTATCCCCCGTCGCGTTGGCGCAATAGATCCCTTGGCGCTGCATGCTCCTGGCGCAAGATGCTGCCTTCTACATTGAGTTCGTCGATCAGCCGCTACACCGGAGTCTGGTTGCACTGCAAAATATTAGCCTCTCGTTCCTAGCCCGCTCTCCGCGGGCTACTTCGAACAAGCTGGTCGCACCTGGCCTTGGGCGACACTGGCGTGCACGGTTTCTAGAGCATGTCGGCCAGCTGCGCCGCCCGAGTCGGCACACCGTTACGCGACCTGTTAATTTCTTTACATGTTGGCACTATACCGTTCAGCCATGCAGCCATCAATGGCAGCGACCTTGGACGCTGGCGAACGGACTGATATCGGCCTGATACGGATACTCGACTCCACCGGCGCACGCACACTTCCCGGCACACCGCCCACCGTCTTGATCGCAGGCTTGATATCAGAGTATGCTTCACCCGATTAACTCTGACTAAAGCCAAAATTGGTACTTAAAAATCATGGCAAAAGCCCCGTATATCGAAGTTCACAGACTGAAGTACATGCTAAAAGTCGCCGCAGTCAATGGCGAATTCCCGATGCGTAACGTAGCCCTCCTGCCGTACGTCTACGGTACCGGGACGATGCTGACCGAACTGGCCCGTCGCCCGCTCACGGCTTACCTGAACTCGGATGGCACCGTGCGCGAAGAGTCGGTAGTCTCGCCAGACATTGCATACAACGGTAGCGAGCGCCCCCTATATTGGCCTAACAAGATGACAGAGCGTCGCACCAGTTCGACTGCTATCAGCTGCTTCTGCGACAGTCTGAGCCAGCTGCTTCGCAAGTTGCATCTACAAGCCGGGATCGAAGGTGCGAGTACCATGTCGGGCCGCCGTACATTCGCTGTACGACTCTCCACTGGCCAGCGTCCCGTAAACCTGAGATACAGCAAAGTCCTCCTGGGTATGAAGACACTGAGGGCAACTAAGATGTTGATAGACGCTTCCCCAGTCCGACTGGGCAAGATCGCTGCGGGAGTGTTCTGATGGAGCGGAAGCCACCCATGTCCGCAAACCAGTTTGACGTGATCGCTGAGTTAATCAGTTCACGTGAACCTACTAGAGCTGCAGCTCGTTTGGTGCTCGTAGAGGGCTTTCGTCCGTCTGACGCAGCGAAGAGATTTGACTTGCTACCGCAATCGGTCAATAAGACGTTGAGACGATTTGAGGCCGCTGAATGGCTAATTTTGGACGCATACTCACCTTTTCGCGATTCCACGGAAAAAAGTTGCAATAAACCTTTAAAGGGCTATACTGACTGCATTGAATCCACTTACAAGGAGAAAGCCATGACTAATCGATCCCCGATTTTGACCGACACTGACCATCGCAACCTAGATGGATTTCTGAGTGCCATCCTCGACGATTTTCACAACGGCGCGATTACCAAAGCTCAGGTAATGGGTGGCCTCGCTCAGGCCATTGGTGCCGTCGATAAGGGCAATCACGGCGAAGCGTCGAACTGGTTCAAGCAAGGACGCAAGTTAATCCGCTTAGCAGTGTGACCACAGAGAAAAATGGTGCGAACCGGCTTTCTGAATAAGCAAAATCCCAGCAGCCCTCCAAGGCCCGCAAGACGGGCCATGTGGCATTGATAGGGACGGTATGGTGCCTTCCCGCGTCGTATGAACGAAAATAGGGTTGAATGTATGGAGTATAAAATTGTCGGTGGCGCTAATGAAAGCGTTGCAATAGCTAAAGCAGAGTGTGAAGCGGAAGTGACGTTAGCATTGTCAGAAGGGTGGGTCTGCACTGGGGGCGTCTCGGCGAACGTCTTTGGAAATTTCCCGCAAAAGCCGTATAGCTACGCCTTTTTCCAAGCACTCATCAAAGCATAGGAAAACGCGCCGTGATGGCGCTCGCTGCTGGCCGATGTTCTATGGTCGTAAAACGATACTAATCTGGTGGATCGAGGGTGATTGGCAAGGCGCGGGGGAGCGCTCCGGAAAAGTAACTGTACTATTGCTTTGGACACTGTCAGTGGATCTTAGTTTGTTAATTTCTTCATGCAGCGCTTGCTGATGTGATGGCGAAAACATTTGTAGCGTTCATTTACGTCTGCTGCGCCAACTGCCGATCTTTTCGTATATTGCGCAAGGGCTAATCGGTTATTTGCGCCCATTCCCTCGAATGGTAAAAGTTTCTTTGTCCTAGCCACTGTGAAGGGATTTCGCTTCGCGAACATGGAAATATGAAATTATCGGGATTGACCATGGAAACCAAGAGTGTTTTAGCCGCGTTGGTGGCACTGGCGCAGAATTCACGCTCGGCCGTTATTCGTTTGCTTGTCTAGATTGGATCGCATGGTATGGCTCGCTCACAGTGCCTCTAACGACCTCATCAGGGAGCAGGAGTCGGGCTTTTTGGAGAGGATGTTGCGCAGGTTTTCGGGACCAGAGACCTTATTGGCAAACGCGTGCAGAGACGTAGCCTTGATTCGCTTATTACTAAAATTCTTCGCCAGCCTTCCCATGGCCTCAGCAATCCGGTAGCCGAAATGAGGGGAATGTGCCTTCGCAAGTTGCTGTTTCAGCATTATCCCTGTGATGGACACCACAGTCGGGGTCCAAGACATGGCAAACTCCTCGGTTTAATTGGCCACCGCTTTATGAGAAGCGGGTCGATGCGCAGGGTTCGCACTCGTGCGACTCACCAGGAAACTTTGTGTATTAGTTGCGATGACCTCGTTCCGACAGATGATATCTAGGGCGTGCTCCGTGAGCCGAGTTTTCAGTTCTTGACCTTTGAACTGAAATGGGACGCTATAAGAATGCTCTTCAATGCTCCTGTGATAATCCTAACTAGGACGGACCTCCGCCTCTTATTAAACCGGGATAGCGCTGCTCATTTAGCGGTGGCGATTGGCAAAAAAATTGTAGTTGGTCAGGTTGCGGCCTGCCATTCTCCAAGTTCTTCGGGTATTCCAAGTGTCGAAAGATCGATTCCTGATGAGTGACTGAGCGTATGGCTACCAGCAAGATCTTCTGCTGCCTGTTCAGGGGCGTGGTAGCTGCCAAGGCTTTCATCACCGAAGACCGCCTGAAATCTGTGTTTTCCCGAGTCATAGATGATTCGGGCCGTTCGTCTCTGCGTTCAAAAGCTATACATAGGTCGCATATTCGACGTCAGTTGAAATCGGCATAAGCCCAGTTCGTTCAAACGGTAGTGCCTTGACGCTTACATACAAGCTGAGGCCGTGTCCAGATGTCAGTCTTGGCTAAGGCTCTGAACCGCGGCTGTGGGTGTACAGTATGCAAGATTCGATTCGTCCTCAAAATCAGCAAAGCCTCCAGGTTTGCTGGTTGACCAGGCTATGTTGTTTCTCCTCTCGGCGCGCCTTAAAACCACCCTTACCGCCACAGCCATGTCAATGTTATGGCGACGCATGTAGAGGATGGCATGTAGAGATCCTAATCGTTCTTCCATATCGATGGCTGAATTGACGATCGACTCGGAAAGCGTGTCAATTCTGCGTTCGCTATCGGGATTTGATGATAATAAAATATCATTCATTTTTCACCTCTTGCGCTTAGATTGGGAAGTGCAGCCGCCACTAGAAGTTGACGCTAGAGATTAGTTGGAAACTCCTTTGGCCAAGAGCTGAATTTGCCCTCCTTTGGTACAAGTGAAGCCACTGAGCCTGTTTCTATGAGCTGGCAGGCTAGCGCCGAGGCTTCGATCTGTGCCGCTCGCTCCGTCTTAAATACGCTTGTTGTTGAAATTTCGACAATGGGTGAGTACTTGATTCCTGCATGAGCGGTAAGAAGGATCATACCCTGATACATGCCGTTCACTTTCCTGTAGCAGGCTATCTGGTATTCATAGTCACCATGTTGCAATTTTTGGTAATTTTCCATTTATGCCCCGCCATGAAAGATTGTTAGGTGGTTAAATTGTGAGCTGTATTCTAGAGCATTTTTAGAAATTGAAAAGCACAGTATAGTCAGCAAATAATATGCGTCTTGGTCCTGTGGAAACCAATGACAGTATTTCATTTTATGCGTGTTTTTTTGAAATTTATGTATAATTCCCATCAAGGAATCTAATCCTCGGTCCTCGCCCCTGACTGTTCAAATTTTCAGCCGCCTTGAACTTGCCGGCTCAATATGTGTCCCTACATGTGGATGCGTCAAAACGAACGGTAGGTGCTGTATGACAAACCAACTCTCCCCCTTACGAATCATGATTGTTGATGACAATCGTGATGCCGCCGATCTTGTCGCGGAATTTCTTGTGATGTGTGGTCATGAGGCTGTCCCCGTATATGGCGGAGCCGAGGCACTACAGACGGTCGATAGTTTTGTCCCTGATGTGGTCTTCCTTGATTTGGGAATGCCTGGTGTGAACGGTTTGGAGGTTGCCTCCACCCTCCGGCAGGCGTCTCGCTTCCAGCACATCAAAATGATTGCCCTTACTGCCTGGAGTGATGACGTCACTCGGATGCAGACAAAAGCCGTGGGTTTCGATCATCATTTGGTCAAGCCGGCCGGCCTGGATGACATACTCGGCCTGTTGAGTGTCGGCGCTTGAGTGGCGCAATGGGATGGCTTGAAGACGTCGAATTGACTCTTTTGCTCACTAAATGATTTACACATTCTACACTAGCCGTTCTCAGGGCATTCGGCATGTCTAGGAAGCGCACGCCCGCTTCAGTCGAAGGAGCTGCCGCCCGGACTGACAAAGCGGTGCGGGGCGATGACCTCGTCATTACAAAACATTGTGACCTGATAAGGCTGCTAGTTGTAGTAGTCAACCCATCCCGGACACTACGTTAAGTTTTTCTTCGGCGACGGCCGGTGCCAATCCGTGATTAAACTGATGTGGCCGTATCCAGTTATACCGGTGCATCAGGTAACGGCTGATGTCCCGTTGTGCTTCCTGTGCCGTCATGTAACCAGTTGACGGCAGCCATTCAGTTTTGAAGCTGCGGAACAGCCGTTCCATCGGAGAGTTATCCCAACAATTTCCCCGACGGCTCATACTCTGTCGTATCCGATAGCGCCACAAGCGCTGACGGAATTTTCGACTGGCGTACTGGCTGCCTTGATCCGAATGAAACAGCAGGCCCTGCGGTCGACCTCGCTGCTCGTAAGCCATTTCCAGCGCTTGCACAACAAGGTCGGCGTCGGGCCGTAGCGAGAATGCCCAGCCCACCGCTCGGCGAGCGAACAGATCCAACACCACAGCCAAGTAATACCATCGCCCCTGCGCCCAAACATAGGTGATATCGCCGCACCAGACCTGATTTGGCGCCTCGGCTGTGAATTCACGATTGAGGTGGTTCGGAATATCGACCCGCTCCACCGTAGCCTGCTTATAGACATGGCTGCCAGGCTGTTTGCAGACCAGCCCTAGCTCTTCCATCAAACGACTGACTTTGAAGCGGCCAATGGCCGTGCCTTCCTCGCGCATCATGCCCATGATGCTGCGGCTTCCCGCCGAACTGCGACTCTCTACGAACAGCTCGTGCACGCGGCTACGCAATGCCATGCGCTCAACATCAATGTGCCGGGCGCGCTCCCGATGCGCGTACAGGCATGACCGCGCTACGTCGAACACCGCGCAGATCAACTCGATTGATTCGTCACCACAAATCTGATCGATTACCTCGTACGTTCTATCCCTTCCGACATCAAGAGCGCGGTAGCCTTTTTTAAAATGGACTTCTCCCGCTCGAGACGCTCAATGCGCGCTTCGAGTTCCTGTATTCGCTGCTGATCAGGCGTCATTGCCTTACTCTGTGGCGTGATGCCTTGCCGCTCCAACTGAAGCTGCTGCACCCAGCGGCGCAGCACTGATTCGCCGATGCCGACCGAACGGCTTGCCTCCGTATGGCTATATCCTTGATCCAGTACCAGGCATGCCGCCTGCTGTTTGAACTCAGGGGAAAACGTACGTCTTTGCTTGCTCATCAAACACCTCTCCATGGCGAGCATTCTCGCCTAAATTAGTGTCTGGGTACATTAGACCACTACAAAATATGACCACCCGTGAAACGATCCTTTCGCTCTGCCGCACCTACCGCTACACGCTCTGGCGCGATGTCGGGAACCTGGGCGGTGACGGCTACGCGATGTTCATCGGCTTGAATCCAAGCACAGCCGATGAGGTCTTGGACGACCCAACAATTCGGCGCTGCATGGCGTTCGCTAAATCTTGGGGATATGGTGCGCTTTGCATGACCAATCTGTTCGCATTCCGTGCGACTAAGCCAGCCGACATGTTGGCAGCAACCGATCCAATCGGACCGGAGAATGACAAGCACCTTGTCACCCTTGCGGGCAGCGCCGGCATAGTGGTAGCGGCATGGGGCACAAACGGCACTCACCTCGGACGCGACCAAGCAGTTCGGGCCGTGGTGCCGAATCTGCACTGCCTGCGCAAGACACAGGCTGGCCATCCAGGCCATCCTCTGTACCTCCCGGGGAACCTCACGCCCGTGATATTTGAATGAAAACAGCGTGTTCAACTTGAACACCCAATAAAATCAAAGACTTACTGTTTTCGTTTCACTCCCGTAAGCGGTATTGATAGATGCATGATGTTTGGGAGTTCTCAAACATTAAAATGAACATTGGTATAAAAAGACAACTCAATGGAAGTTGCGGCTTCGAGTATCCAGATCCCCAAGCAGATGCGTAAGATCTACCAACCGCTTCGCCACCAGATGTGTGACATTGTTCGCACACTGCCATTGGCCATACACACCCAGCAGACGCGCGCTCATCACTTCCCGACGCTGCTGCTCCAAAAGGCTCGGCCAGACGATGACGTTGACGTTTCCTGTCTCGTCCTCGATCGTCAAGAACACGACGCCCTTCGCAGTCTCCGGGCGCTGCCGCACGGTTACCAAACCACAACCACGCGCGAGACGCGCATCATCATACAAATTCAGAATTTCGGCAGGCATGAACCGCATCGCGTGCAACCGCTCACGTAACAGCGCAAGCGGATGACGGCCGAGCGTCAATCCCATATGGCGGTAATCCGCCACCAGTTCCTGCCCTTCAGTGGGTGGCGCAATCGTCAACTCTTCCTCAACGATGTGGGCCTCCCGCAATAGTCCGCGGTCAGGAACGCTCCCCGCCGCATTCCATATCGCCTGGCGCCGATTGCCGCTCATCTCCAAAAGCGCGTTTGCACTGGCCAGCAGCTTCAGTTGCGTCGCATCGAGCGCCGCGCGCATGCCCAGGTCATGCAAATCCTTGAACGGCCGCACAGCCCTCGCCTCTTCAATCCGCCAGGCGGCTTCACGCTCCATACCTCGAATCAGGTTGAGCCCCAGGCGTACCGCAGGTTGGGCGCCAGTTGAAGCCTCCAACGTGGCCTCCCAACCGCTGATATTGATGTCCACGCCACGCACCTCAACGCCATGCCGCACGGCGTCCTGTACCAGTTGCGACGGACTGTAGAAACCCATCGGCTGGCTGTTCAGCAGGGCGGCCAGAAACGCGGCCGGCTCATGCCGTTTCATCCAGCTCGATGCGTAGGCAAGGAGAGCAAAACTGGCAGCATGCGATTCTGGAAAACCATACTCGGCGAATCCCCGGATCTGACCAATGATGCCGTTAGCGAAATCGTCGCTGTAGCCGCGCGCCGCCATACCTGTTTTGAGCTTGTCTTCAAATTGCTCCAAGCCCCCTTTTCGCTTCCACGCGGCCATGGCACGGCGCAGCTGATCTGCCTCGCCAGCTGTGAACCCGGCCGCGACCATCGCGATCTGCATTACCTGTTCCTGAAAGATTGGGATACCCAGTGTGCGTGACAACACAGCCTCCATTTCCGGACTGGGATAGGACACGGGATCGGTCCCCTCGCGCCGGCGCAGGTAAGGATGGATCATCCCCCCTTGAATGGGGCCTGGGCGGATAATGGCTACCTCGATCACCAGATCGTAAAACACTTTTGGCTTCAGCCGCGGCAGCATCGACATCTGCGCACGGCTCTCGATTTGGAACACGCCGACTGTGTCGGCCTGGCAGATCATCTCGTACGTCGCAGCATCCTCTTTCGGAATGTCTGCCAATTCAAATCGCTCGCCGCGCCTGGCCGATACCAGTTCCAGTGTGCGACGCATGGCACTCAACATGCCCAGCGCCAGGATATCGATCTTTAACAAACCGACCGCATCCAGATCGTCCTTATCCCACTGCACGATGGTACGGTTCTCCATGCTGGCATTTTCCACCGGCACCAAACGCGACAGCTTGCTGTGCGAGATAACGAAACCGCCAGGGTGCTGTGACATGTGACGCGGAAAGCGCATCATGTGTTCAGCCAGGAAAGCCCACTTTCGGGCGACGTCGGAATCAGGATCCAGTCCGCAGCTGTGCATGCGCTCCGCCAATTCGGCCCTCCCTCCCCATCCGTGGTTGGCCTTGGCCACCTTGTCGACAATGGACAGGTCAACGCCGAGCGCGGTACCCACGTCACGCAACACGCTCTTCGGGCGATAGCTGATGACAACGGCCGTGAGTGCAGCGCGAGTGCGGCCGTACTTCTGATAGATATACTGGATCACCTCCTCACGGCGCTGGTGCTCGAAGTCCACGTCGATGTCGGGAGGTTCGTTACGTTCCTTGGAAATAAATCGTTCGAACAGCAGGGTGCCACGCGATGGATCGACCTCGGTCACGCCCAGGCAGTAGCACACGGCGCTGTTGGCCGCCGAGCCGCGTCCCTGGCACAAAATCCTGTTGGCCCGTGCGAAGCGCACGATATCGTAGACCGTGAGAAAGTAGCTCTCGTAGGACATCTCCGCAATCAGTTCGAGCTCCCGCTCGACGAGAGACTGGACGTTGGCCGGCACGCCGGCGGGATACCGCCAGTGCGCACCAAGGTAGGCTTGCTGCCGCAAATAACCGCTTGGCGTCATCCCCTCTGGCACAATCTCCACCGGGTACTCGTACCTCAACTCGTCGAGCGAAAACGTACACAGATTTGCGACGCGGACCGTCTCCTCGAGCGCGGCGCGCGAATAAAGGTTTCCCAGCCTTACTCTGGAGCGCAGGTGCTGCTCCGCGTTCGATGCTAGCCGATAGCCACACTGTGCGACCGGAACGCCATGACGGATCGCAGTCATCGTGTCCTGCAAGGGCTTGGCGGAACGCACATGCATCACGACGTCGCCGGTAGCCACCACGGGCAAGTCGAACTGGGCGCCGACAGCAGCGACGATGTCCTTATGTTCCTGGTCGCGTGATCGAAAGTGCAAGGTCAGCGCGATCCGCGCACGACCGGCCGCACATTGCAACAGCCAGGCCCCTTGCCGCTCGATGACTTCGAGCCCTGCGCCGTAGCTTGGCAGCAGAATCAGCTGACAATCGGGCATACCTCGCAACGCAACCAAATCAGGCGGCGGCGCCGCAATATCACGAGGCCGCACAAGATACTCTCCCTTCTTTGCTCGCCGGCGCGCGACGGTAATCAGTTCACACAAATTGCCATAGCCGTTCCGGTTCATGGCCAGGATTAGCAAGGAGAAGGGCGGTGAACCGTCCTCTGGCGTCACCAGCATCTGGCTCCCGATCAGCAACTTGAGGCCAGCCTCCTTGGCGGCAAGATGTGCCTTCACCACACCGGCCACCGTGCATTCGTCGGTGATCGCCAGAGCGTGATAGCCGAGGCCAGCGGCGCGTTGCACCAGTTGCTCGGGAGCGGACGATCCATGCAAAAACGTAAAATGACTCACGCACTGCAATTCGGCGTAGGAGGGGAGGGCGGTCGCCATGGCGCGCATCCGTCAGGCGTACAATCCGTGCAGAAACCAGCGACTATCCGCGGTACGCTCGAGGTAAATCCAGTAACATGTCGCATCAGTACCTTGCGCAACATAGTAGTCGCGCGCGACCGACTGCGCATCCCACCAGCCGGCCTCAAGTCGCTCCGGTCCGCGTATCAGCCTGAGAGGGCTCAAATAAAAAGGCCTTTCGTCCCGCGTCAGCAGCTGTATGGGCTTGGGCAGCACAAAACACGGACGATCCAGCACCAACTCATCCTCGCTGGATGACGTTATTTTCGCCGTGGCCGGCCCCCAGCTATTGCACTGCTCGGGCCGATGATCGGGCGACGGTACCGGGACAAGAACGTTGTCCGGACCTAATCTGGCGGACAATAGTTCCAGCAGACGTGTGAAATCAGCCGGCGACCCGCCAGGCTCCGGAAATAATTGATCGGACAGCGGCCGCCTCGGTTCTAGCTGTACCACTTCCAGCCGTAAACCGATAACCGGCGCGCTCAATTCTGTCTTGGCCAGGCGCTCCTTCAACAGCCGCAACAAATGCGTTTCTTTCCACGCCGGCTCGGCCAACGTAATTTCAACAGGTGTCGGCGGCACCGCTGAACGACCACGCTCGTGCTCCAGCTGCAGTTTGAATGTGATCACGGCCAGCTGCCGTGCAGCAAGCCAGCCTATGAGCTGCAGGATCAATGTCGTGGCACCATGCATCAACGCTTCCGCATGCTCGATTCGATCGAAGGTTTCGATATGGGCGGAGAATTGCGCCGGCACCGATATCCAACGATGCATTTCTTCGATATCACCATACGCACGATCAAGGGCATGCAAGAGCTGTTTGCTCGTCCGCCGCAGCAGTCCAGTCCTCGGCAATTTCCGCACATCGCTCAGCGTACTGGCGCCTATACCATCGAACCAGGTAAGGAATGGCGCGGCGGATGGGACAAGTGAACAGGGTAAGCCGTCAAGGCGAAAAGCCAGAGTCGCAGATTGCAGACACCTTCTACGCGGAGCATGCCGTCCACTCTTTACGTGGGCAAGCAGCCAGGCACCTTCCGCCGTCGGCGCCGCACCCAGCCGTCCGGTAAATCCGAGGCGGCGGATGCTGTCGCTTACCCGCCGACACAACGAAAGCGGACCGCCAAACAACGCAAGACTCGCACCAACATCAAGCAACAAACTGAAATCATCAGTAAATGCAACCTCAGGCGTGAACTGCAACATGGCCATGGCAATGGAATCAAGCGCACGCGATTCCTTTTCAATATCTCGATCCAAGATGATCGTACCAGGTGCAATGGTTGCCACGCCACCAGACCGCATGCCGACTCGAACGCCGGCATCGACCGCTTCTGTCGAAGCGACCACCACTTTCCCACCATCCACAACCACATACGAGCCTGCATCAGACCAAGACGGGCGGAGCGTTTCGAGCGGTAACAGCGGCAGATATAAAGTTAACAGCAGGGGCGTTTTCATGATGCACGGGGTGACGGCCAGTAGGCATATCAGCAAGCGGAATAAATAAAGTTTTATCGGAGACAGGACCACGCCGCTTTAAAACCTCAACATGCACACCTCCCATCGCTGGTCGAACTCCCAGCCGAAGGGACGCGGGCGAGGCTTCAGTTGCGCACGCCATTGGACGAATCAGCCAGAACCAGGTTTCAGCACCCTGGGCCGCCAGATTCAAGCGCCGCAGGGAATCGGAACGGATATGGTTCTGCCAAAACACTACAGCACCGCAACTACCGTTTTTCAGTATCTGTTCCGTCGTCCAAAGAGCATCACCTGTACTGGGAGCACGAACCCATATCAACCGGGTAACATCGACGCCCCATAGCTTGAATGCAAGCGAATGCGGAATATACGGAGGTTGAACTAAAACAATCCTTTGCTTATTAGATAACTTTGCAAGCAATGGCTTAAGCAGTTGCAATTCTCCTATGCCGGATTGCTGAACAAGCAACTCGACAAGCGACGAACGCGGCCAGCCGGCACCTGGCAATTCCCCATCCAGCGACGGATAGCCAGATGAACAACTTACGTCACGTGACACTGCCAGCTCACTTGCACGCCAGACGTGAGAAATCACCAACGGATCCGTAACCTCCGCGGAGAATTCAGAGCAAACTTGAGAGCAGAGCAAAGCCATGAGAAAACACAATCGTTGTCAACTTAATACTGTATGTATATACAGTGTATGCGTGATTGTTTAATTCTGCAAGAGCCAGCTTCAAGTAAAAAAAAAGCCACTGAAAAAATTCCGCAGTCTGCCTTCGCGCGCGGGCGAGCCCGCTTGCTTGCGCCCCGACGGAACCCCCGTCGCCACGCCCGGTTAACTTGGAAACCCATAAATTCAAAATCCTAAAACCACACACAACCTACACGCCGCCAGATACTTGCTACAAACACCACCAAGCAATATCTCAAAAAGCCCGTCACACAGAAGATCACCCGTCCTCAATCCGCTGTCGGCTAGCCAGCACCACAGAAGTCTCACGTGAATCGCCCCCAAAAGCCACAGGCAGAGCAAGTTGCATAAAAGCAACCCCCACTGCAGGTACCTGATGTGTAGCAAACTTAACATCCGCTGGGGCTGTGACGACGCTCTGCGTTTCAGCGGTTTTCAGAGCCTGGCGGGCTTGCTCGACGATTGTTTTGTAGGTGGCCACCGTCTGCCGTGTCACGCCGGCGATGCGTCCGATCGCCATCTGGGTGAGGCTCTCTCCACGCTGCCGCAAAAGCCTGCAGGCAGCACGAATCCTGTCCGCTGTACTCTTGTGACGTTCGCTGTGGGTACGTTCAGCAGCCAGGCTTTGCCGCGCTGGAAGTGGCAGCTCGGGATCAAGCTGCATGATGCCGCGCTTGCAGCGGCCGCTGCCCGTATAGTTGGTCCATGTCCACCGCGCAATCGAGCGTATCGTTGCTTTCAGCGACGATAGCGGCAGATCCTGGGCGAAACCTTGCACCGTGAATCTATTCAGCTCGTGGGCTTTGGCATCGAGCCATCGCACGAAACCGTCGTAGCTTCCACTCTGCCGCTCGCGGTTGACGATGGAATAAGCATAGTGGCGCAAATGCTCGAACAGCAGACAATGGCGCGAGTGTGCAATGTCGTCCACCTTGACTCTCTTGGCCCAAGGAGCCGCCACGGCCAGGTCGACGTAGTCGGCCAGGGCGCCCAGTTCGTACACGGAGTTGTGTAACTCTTCGGTCGACCACCAGGGATGCCCCGGCGTCTTGGCCACCGGTCCTGAGTGGAAATTGGGATCTGCGCGCAGCGCTATCGAAAAAGCTGCATAGACGGCTTTCATGAAGGCGATGGGCTTATCGCGCGCGGCCTCGGTCGTGCACACCGGAGTAATCGCATAGTAAAGGTGGCTATTACCGGAAGCGCGATTTCGCACGATCAGATTTGGCGCCGGCAGGCCAGCATCTTCCCATATCATGGAATTCGCATGGTCGAGGTCGAAGATCAGCCAGCTGACAAGGCCTGGCCGATTGATTTGCATATACGGATAACGTACCGCGAACTCGCGAGGCCGAGTGCGGGTCGCGGTTTTGTTGTCACTGCAGCGCGGAATATAGGCCGCCTCTTGCAGCACCCGGTGCAGGGCGGTACCGTGCTCGAAATATCGAACATCAGGCTCAGCGACGCTATTCACCACTTGCTCCTAAGGGGCGGCAAGACGGTGCCAGCTTGCAGCGCAAGCCTGGTAGAGCACTTGAATTTTAGGGCGAGCAGGTACTCACCTCGGCCATGATTCGTCATGGGAGCTCCAATTGCCAAGTGACAGGCGTAAAAAATCCCTTGCACTGACTTGAGCACCGAACTAGAATCACGGCTGAAGAGTACGTGATTCATGTTTTGGCACCGCCAGAGCATTAGCAGAGGCCCGGTTCCCGCCGGGCCTTTTGCTTTTTAGGGCATCAAATTGTTAGCGTTTCAGATTAGCTCGTCATCGCAGTCCTTATATCTTCGTTAATCGACCGGTTATTTCTTGCTGCCATCGGCCAGTGCTTGTAGCACCTTGGTAATTTCGTTCCTCGCCAGTTCGGCATCCACATCTTTGGTAAATTCAAGACGCAGCACTTTTTTGGCCTGATGGACCTTGCAGTAGGTTGCACGTCCCGAGCGTACGGTCACCGGGGCCGGCGTCACGCGCGGCGCAACCGCACGCCGAGCCGACCTGGTCGCCATCGCCACTGCCTCGGACTGGGAGGACGTGCCACTGACGATCGCTTGAATCGCCGCCATGACACCATCGGTATGCCCTTTGGCATGGAGCGCGGCCAACTCGGCGGCTGCGCTGCGGCCGACCTTATCCTGTTGTGCATCGAGCAGCGGTATCGCCTCAGCCGGCAATTCGCCGAACACCATCAGATTGGCCACAGTAGTGCGAGGCACGCCGGCATGTTTTGCCACATCGGCGACGGTCAGCGTTTGATCTTCGTCCAGCAGTTTCTTGAAACCTACATACTTCGCATAATCCGGCAGGGTGTTGTGGAGCAAGTTTGCATAAAAAGCATCACGGTCTGCGTGTTCGTCGTCCGATAGATCGAGTACGGCAGGGATGGTTGCACGGCCACGATCGACGTAAAAATCAAATCGGTTATGGCCCGATACCACCTCATACCAGCCGTCCGGGGTAGGGCGGAGCGTCACAGGCGTGACCAGCTTGTTGCTATCGAGGTTGGCGTACAGCGCCTCCCTTTCAGCATTGGTCAGTTGCCGCTGGCGTCCAGGAATTTTACGGATACGGGCTACAGGTGCCTCGAAGGGCACACCCGCGCTTAAAGCTGCCTCATCGAGCGCAGCTTTAAGCGCCTCAACTTCGGCCCGGCTCGCTTCCTGCAATTGCGCAAGGCGCGCACGCAGATCCGCGGACTCCACGTCCGAGCCACCGTCAGCCTGCTTGGCCACCGCTTCGTCCAGCTGCCGTTGCAGCTCGTCAATCTTGGCTTGGTACTTCTGGGCTTCAATGCGGAAGGCGCCGAGCTGGCCAGGCATGGTCACATTGCGCTGGCTGGCGATCGGCGTTGGAGGATTCTCGCTGACATTGCGTTCCAGGTTGGCCGTCTGGCCGAGCAGCCGCGCCGCCAACTTATTGACGCGCGGTGGGCGCTTGTCGTCTTTGTTACTCATGCTGCTTCCTTCATTTCGCGGTGTGCCCAGCAGGTCTGCAGGGACACGTCGAGTTCCGCCACGACGGCGTTGAACGCCTCGATCGCACGGTTGTAGGTGCGCTGGCTGCCGTCATAGCTCTCGAGATCGTAAATGGTCTTGAACTCCGCGTAGGCGTTTTTTACCAGATCGGTCTCCGGAATTTCGGCCGTTCCCAGCAGCTCCGGGTAGGTCTGCTTGATCCACGTCTTGACGATATCGGTCATCGAGACTGACGACTTCACCTTCGACAACACGATCTTGATGAACTCGAATTCCTTGTCGATCTGCTTTCCGTGTCGCATCGAATTGAACAGCTCGGAAAACTGTCGGAAAAATTGCGTCGACGAAGCGTAGTCCAAGGTTTCCGGGGGCAGGGGGATGATCATGCCGTCGGATGCCATGAAGCTAGCCAGCGCCAAATACGACAAGGTAGGAGGCGTGTCGATAATGATCACATCATATTTTTCGCGCAACGGCTGCATGGCTTTGTTCAGGACGTCCCAAAACTGGAACGTCGGGTCACTGGCCTGCTTGTTGGGCAAGTAATAGTCGGCGCCAAACAGGTCAGGCGACGATGGAATCAGGTCAATACCGTCCCAGTAACTGGGTAGCGCAGCATACAGAAGATCTTCCTTGTCGCCGTAGACCACCGGCATCACCGTCATATCCTCGGTCACTTCCGCATCCGGCACAAATCCCATCAACGTGGTGGTGGATGCCTGAGGATCCAAATCAACCAGGCAGACGCTGTGTCCCATTAAGGTCAAACCCTGGGCCACCGCAACTGTAGTGGTGGTTTTGCCCACGCCGCCTTTGAAGTTGCCGCAACAGACGACAAGGCCCAGCGTGCCGGCCGGACGCCGCTTGTGCGGGCCGATCTGCTGCACGATGGCGCGCGCCTCAGCCAGGGTGAACATGCGGCTACGGCCGTTACCCTTCAACTGGCCAGCTGGTATGATGCCCTTGCTGCAGAGATGATTGAGCTTCGTGCGCTCGATATTGCACATTTGCGCCAATCGCGTGCCAGATATCATGGGTGACGTTTTCCGTGGCCAAGGCGCCAACAGATCGTCACGCAGCTGCAGCAGCGTAGCCTCCGCGCGATCAGCGATGCGGATCAAGCCGTCGATATCGACGACGTTTCGTGCAGGCAGAATTCGTTTGGCAGACATGCGCTTACCTCGGTGATTGGTGGTTTTTAGCATTGTCGCCGCTTTTTGCAAAAAAAATCAAAAAGCGATGACGCGACCGGATATTAACGTTTACAGTCAAAAACGTATATAACTTTTCTAGGTTTACAAGCAAAATATTGCACAGATGTCGATTTTGCTCGAATATCCACAGCCTCCCAGTTCAAATAGTTTCATTAAAAACAACATAAAAAGGGAAGACGCCCGAAAGAAGCGTCTTCCATGCAACATCAATCCAGCGCATCCCTCAGAATGTCGACTTTCTGAAGGAGAAACCGGATGACGTCGGCCGATGTACGATCAAATGCTTCAACATTTTCCCGTACCCACGCCTCCCGTTCGGACATCTCGCCCTGCAAGGAATGCCACCGTTCGGTGCCATCGACCGTTTCGGTAGCTTTCACCGAGTTCGTCCGTTGCGCCCGGCCCCTTAGCCAATGGGTAAGGCTCTCGGGCAACCGCACTGCATGGATTGCGCGGGTTAAAGCCACATATAGGAGGTTGATTTCCTCCGGATCGTATTGCTTTTCCGGTGGCAGCTCGATAAAGTCATCCTGCATATGCACCTGGTCGAATTCCAGGCCTTTTGCACGATGGGCGGTTGTCAAAATGACGTCCGCCTTCTCTTGCAGACTAACCTGCGATGCTTTCATGGCTTCGTAGATGCGTGGAACCTGGCTCTGGTACTGCTCGACGGTTTTCACCAGTGCCGCAATCTCCAGGTCCCCGGCCTCCACTCCGTATTGCTGGAAATCCCCGAAACAATTGAACCTGCCAATGCTTGGACTTGTGATCCTCGACCGTTCGTCCGCCCATAAAAAATAGGCATCGAGAACTTTCCCAAAGACATAGCTGTCGAAGCCGCCAATGAAATGCAGCTTCACGTCGTTGTCCAGTACCAGCGCCGCCGCACTGCTGAACAAGCCAGCGTTTGTTCGACCAATGATCGTAAATGGTTGCGACCGATCGATGGACCAGGCATTGCTCATATCTGCACGTCCCACAATGGTCTTGTCTTCCCCTTTAAAGTCAGTGAGCAGCGCACTTGCGATACCGGCGATCTGCTCACTGAATCGGAACGACTGCGTCAATGCAACGCGAGATTTGGCCTGCACCGTCTCCATCGCGTTGACCGCACGACGAAAGCCATAAATTCCTTGGTGCCGGTCGCCCACCAATACTTTCTGGCAGTCCTGTCGCATCACCACGTCCAGGGTCACCGGATTGGTGTCCTGGGCTTCATCGAGCAAGATAATGTCGAACGCCAAGTTCGGAAGTTCAAGCGCCCAGATCTTCAGATACCCATCGTGCGGCATCTTGATCGGTGACCGCTTATCCTTCATCGCAGCAAACACTTTGTCGGCAAGTTGCACGATATCGCTTGCGACGGCAGAATCACCCTGCAGCTCCACATCCAGGTGTTCCTCGGAGATCAAAGAATCCGCCGAGCAAAACCAGTTGGCCAAGGTCTGCAATGCATCCTTGGCCCTTTTGGTATTGCACTGGAAAGTCTGGGCAATTTCCCAAGCCTTGGGACTGCCAAGCTTTTCCTGATAACGTTTCCCCACCCGGGTGTATGCCAGGGAATGGGTAGTTCGGCATTGCACATTTTCCGGAAACCGCGCGCAGGCCTCCGATGCGACCGATTTGTTAAAGGCAATGTACAGGATGCGTTTATCCGGCCTGCACTTCGAATACTCAACGAGAGTAGTGGTCTTGCCTGTGCCGGCAAACGCATCGACTGCAAGCAACATGCTTTCGTTTTCCACTACGGATATTTGTTCACGGGTCATCGACGACATAGCATTCTCCTAAAGGTAAAAAATGGCCGGGAGAACGCAGTCCCGGATGGGAAGGAGTTCTTCCCGGCCGGGCACATACGTCAGCTACAAACTTATTAAAAATAGTGCGCAAGTGATTAACTCCAAGCAAAAATGCGCTGGAAAATCATTGAACAAGGAAGGTCAAAAGAGGCTCACATACCAAAAACCACCGGTATCGGCCATGCAAGACGTAGAAGACTTCCTACGCGGGAATTACGTCGGCGACTAGCCGAAGTAAAGTTTAAAGAGAACCGGAAGCTGCAAGCTGATCAGGAAACCCACCATTGCCTTGAGCAACGTCGTATCGCTACGAAGCTTCTCAAGCTCGGCTGTCATTTTCAACTGCGAGGTTTCGATCTTCTGCAATAGTGAGGATTCAAGTCTCATCATATCCTCCGGAAATGCAACAGATCTGGACAGCACTTCGGCCATGACCTTTGCGTGAACAGCAGCTTGTGCGGCGGATACGCCGGCCTCTTGAAGACGCTCGGAATACCCTAACGAATCAAATTGAAAGCTCGACATAAAAGCTCCTTTGGTCAGAGAAACTCCCGGAGCGTCGCCCTTAGGGCTGGCCTAAGGAGCGGTGATGGTGGACATGTACCCCGAGCAAAAAGCTGCGCTAGTTTCAGGGGTTGACTAGCTTGCGCCGAATCGAAATTCAGCGTACCTCGAAAGTCAGTGTAGTCGCAGAGGCCAAAATCGTCCACTACAATGACATGCTACGTTTAGAAAAATCCAGCAAGAAACATTGGCAAATCCAACCCTACTCGGCTTTGGGAAAGCGAATGGTGGTCGCCATCCTTTTCTTGTCGTCGAGCAGGTCAGCCGTCAGTGCAGGAAAGCGGTTGAACAAAAGCGCTTCAGCCAGTTCAATTCGACAGGCGGAGCGCTGCCAGTGCTTCACACGCAAGTGCACCGGCACTTGGCCCCGCTCATGTTCGTGGGCAGTTTCAGGACCAGGAATCCACACGCCGGTCGGATACTGCAGGCCGCGCATTTTGTGCGCACGGCCGCCGGCTTGCAGATATCTGGTGTACTTTCGCAGCTGGTCCATTGACATTTTCATCTCGGCCGCCAGGTCTTTGCCTGTGATCTGACCCGCAGCCACGATCAAATCCTCGACGCGTTTCGCAACGCGATAATGGACATAGTCATTCCTCTCCCGCTGTCCAGCACGTTTTGTCGAACCGCAGCTGGTATTTGGCGTGACGGCCACGCCATGAAAGTCCTTAGCGAGCATTTTCATCATAACCTCCTGTAAAAGTTACCTCTCTATCGCGTCACCCATGTTTCTGGATGGACGAGCTCCCATCCGAGCTGACGCCGAATTTCGCTCTGTGATGGCGGCGGCAACGAAGAACACCGCCGATCCTCCATCCAGCGCCGTACCTGCTCCTTCGTCGGCCGAATCACTGAAACGGGATGCCGACTTGAAAACGTATCCATATCGATAATCTCCTTTCATAACAAAAAATCGGAACACCATGACCGGTTTCGCGTCGAGAAAAATTCTTGACGCTGCTGCAGAAAAATCGTTTGTGGATTGCCCTGCCGCACACTTCTAACTTAGCGTGAGGTAGGCATCAGGTCCTTGGAAAAAATGGCATACGAGGAACTGTTATGCGCTTGCGATCGACGCGAGCATCTGGTAGCGAATGGATTACATAAATTACCTTCAACTGAGCCGTTCGCAGTAAGAAAAATGGGGGGCGCTTGGCGCGCCAGGACCGTGCCGGGAAGATGAGTGAATAAGATAGCCATGTGCTTCCCTGGAAGAGACGAATGCCTCTTCCAGGAACCCATCTGGGAATGATGCAGTTTGGAATTTGCCTTCTCCGCAGCGGCCAGTGCCAATGAAGATCTGGCGGTGATCGACATTATGCGACGGTGCTTCTCGGGTCACCCGAATGCGAAGGCCAAGGGTGGCAATAGGTTTGCGCTAGCGAAATCCTAGCAGCAAAGGCTACAGCTCTGGGGGCGGCTGCTGCCCAGTTTTCAGCTTCCAGCGGAACCCGCGGCTTTCGAATGGCGAGCGTGTTACCGCTTGCGCCTCCGCCATTCGAAAGCCGCAGGGACGTCGTCATTGCTTTTGGCTGGACGAAGGAGTGGGAACTGTAAAGGGACTCTGTTTCCAACGCGAAAGCAGCCAGTTCCAGACTGGCTGCAGATTGGACTTTACTTCGAGATTCCAAACTCGGAGCTCACGATCCATGCCGTCAACTTGCGGGGTTGGCCGGAGCGGATCGCTCATTACACAAGGACTCCAGGTCCGAAGACCGTACGCGTTCCAGGAGTTGACGCGTTGCAAAAAACCAGTTTTTGATGCGTCAAAAACTGGAAAACACGTGGTGAAATCGATGCCATTCTTTCCATAGCAGACTCCCATCAAGTCTGCAATGAAAAGAATCCCCTCATATTGAGGGGACTCGGTTGAAAGTAAAAAAAGACCTATTAAGGTTCGACATGCCTCTCGTTCAAGCTCAGGCGCCTCCACGGAAGCTGCCTCGGAACGCCGACTCCGCGACGCTACGAGGATCTCTGACTGGCTGCCTTAGCCCCCCGCCTATGCGCGGAGGAAATTGGCTAATACGACCAGCTGGGCCATCTTCCACGGCGTCTTCCTGCGAACCATGATCTTCATCCATCTGACCATGGTCATCGCCGCCCCCGGCTTGTTCACTACTATGCTGGCTGGCGGATGAAGCATCCGCATGCCCGTCATGCTCGAGGTGATAGACCACGACGTCATCGATCGCAATATGGGTAATAAGTAGCAGACGCCCTTTGATGACGGCTGCCGCTTCCTGCTCACCAGTTTTTCGACCCTGCTCCTTGATATCGCGAAGGTACGTATGCGCATAGATATCACCAACGGTGAAGGCGACGAAGATCTTACGACCAGCTTCGCAATCGGCCATCAGCTCAGAAACGAGATTGATCGCTTCTTGTCCGCTGACCCGCAGATCCATATAACTGTATTGCGGATCGACGATTTTTCCATGTAAGGCATTGATGGCACACGCCAGGAACTTTTCTGCTTTACGGCCGCTACCCTTGGGAGTTACCCAACGGATCCGGTTCATATAGCCGCAACCTTTGGTGTGCAAATCAAAGTACCCTGAAGGATCAGGAGCTTTTCCCTGCTCGGCTTGACGCAGCGAACCAGGTATTTTCGAAGAATTGTTGCGGTTGTTATTGGTCATCATGATGATCTCCAGTCAATAATAGCGAAAGGAAGACCATCCGAGCCCCAGGGGATCGAGAAGAGGTCTTCCCGATCGGGGTGGTAGAAGCGCTACAGAGACTCTGATCCTGGCAAGGCTGGCCAGGACGTGTGGGTTGCAAGAGTTTGACCCACCGCGGTTGCTCAGGTGCGAGCAAATTCAATATCAACAATAGGACGAGAGGAGGACGCTGTCAACCCGATTTTACGCTTATCGCGCAGACTGGCGCCCACTGCTTTTTTGGTAGGACAGATCGTTAATTTCAATGCCTGAGAGAGAACGCTCGTCGGCGATTTCGCCCTCGCTGTTGCCCAGTTCAAGCACAAATGTGCAGATCTTCTCGGCAGCGTTACATGCGCGAAAAATGGCTTTTGAATCGTCGCGGATGACCTTGATCCAGCTACCAACATAAGCTGCATGCTGGCTCGGATCATGGCCTAACGCGAGCTCGTCACCAAGCATCATGCTCGCGATTTCGGCGCACAATTCTTCGTATGCATATTCCTGGCTACCAAATGGATGAAAAAGGTCGCGATTGAGCCTGGACGAGTGCCCTGACCAATGCCCCAGTTCATGCATCGCGACGGCGTAATACTCTATGGCGGAATTGAACTGACGACGCGGCGGTAGATGCATTTCATCATCGACCACATCATAGTAGGCTTGATCGCGCTGGTCATGTTTAATGGTAGCACCGGATTGCCACAGTATCCGCTCAGCCCTCTCGATTGGATCAAATTCAAGCTGAGCTGGCTGAAGGGGATCTAACCCACTTACCTGTTCGGCATTAAAAACCGTTGTGAAGTACATCTTAGGCTTCTGGCCTTCCGGCTGCGCATTATCGGATGCAGGGAAATCGTCGGAATCTTCGGACGCGGTAGTCTCGGAGAATATCCACCGTCGAATAGCAGTTCCACGCTCGTTTTTTCTAATGCGCGCTCCTTTGAAATTAGCCTGCTTGAACGTCATCCACCTCGGATCTTCATACGGCTGGGCCATCAGATTCAAGGAATTGATACCCTTGTATCTTCGCCCGGAGGCAATGTTGTACGGTGTTGTGCCACGCGAGGATGGCGCCCAAGGCTTTTGCCATGGAGCAGTGCCCCTCTCAAGGAGGGTGATTAATTGATTTGCGACATCATCGCAATAGTTGGATCCTTTTTTCATGTTGAACTCCCAAAAAAATGGCCACAAAAAGTGGCCAGATTGAACAAAGGAAGCACGAAACCACTCATCCGCCAAGATGGGCAGTAGTGTGCAAATGAGAAGGGAACGCTAAGAGCGGAATGCTCTTGAGATAGAGGAAAACTCCCGTGCGCTGGGCACGTGCAAGGAAGCGGGAGCGACTTGCACTTGGCGATCTGAAAAGATCATCATTATGTGATGTTAGGCCGGTCTAAGGTGTATGTCAATCCGGCTTTTGAGCGAGTTTGATTTCATTTCCGGCCAACCAGTTCCGGGGGAGTAGCGCCGGTGTGGCCAGACATACCGTAATGAACGCAAAGCGCCCCGTTGGCCTCTTAGTGGGGATCGCGGTCGACTGCGTGAGCCATGGCCGGGGTGCTGGCGCCGTCAGAAGCGGCCGCCTTCGATATGATTGCGGCCGACTCTGCCAAGCTGGCGTCGGTAACAAGACCAACAACGCCACCTATGCCAAGGCTAGGTGCACCACAGCGCTGTTGGCATACATCTAAAAACATAGCGTCGATCTTGTCCGCCTCACGAATTCATGGAACCTCGCACTAAGACCACATGTTTCGCATGATATAGTCATATCATGCGCAATATCGTGTTAATATGTGTTTATATTCAGATTTAGGGGGATGATAATGGCTTTCAGGGCAGACGAAGCTGCACGCGCAGGATTGGAAGGAGTGCTGAACTATTTCTTGCCGCGGGCTAAAGGATTCGAGGATTCGGAGAGAGATGGAAGCAAGAGCGATCTGCTAAAAATTTTGCAAGAGTGCGGACCTGTCGTTGATGCTTACCCGAGTTGGCACCCACTCGTCCGCAACCATGACAGCCGCCATCCCATCACCACACCCGGTGAGGATTGCGGCTACAAGGGACTCGACCACACACGATACTTCGCTAATGGATTCATCACTTGCCCGTACGGTGACGGCCAGGCCGTCCTAGATTCAGTGTTGAAATGCCAACAACAAACAGGCGGGTTTATCACAGCGGAACGGCTCAATTTCAGGCTCTATCATCCCGATGCAACTCCAATTCTGGTTCGCTGTCACTGGGAAAGGCCCTTGGAAGCTAATGGAATGATCCCTCTGTCCCTAGCTTTGCCTCTGCTCCTCGAAAAGGAACTCCCAATGTGGCGCTGGGCGGAAGTGGCTGAAACGTGGAAATCGATGCGACCCTATTTCCTCGGTATGCCTCAAGGCAGCCGATCTTCCCTTTTTGTTAGCCAAGACACAGGTCTGGCGCTGAAGAAAATTTGGGAGGCTCTGATTAATACAGGCATGTATGGCCCAATCAAAGAAGAGCGAGATTAATACGCCAGCCTTCAAGCTGAGACACCGAACTGATCCCCAACGTCGGCCGCCGCTGCCGAGCAGATAGAACTTACAGAAAGCACAAAGTGGCATCGAAAAAACCGAGGGCTAAAGCTGCGGCGACTAAGGCGACCAAAGTCACCTATTCTAAAATCGCCGAACCGTACCAGAAGACGCTGCACCGGCTGTGGAATAGAGGGTTAATAATCGACAACAGGATCAATGCCGAAAACGCCATGAAAACCATCGGCTATTATCGGCTGCTGATATACATGCGGCACTTCCAGTGTAAAGCGGCGCCCAGGAATTTTTTCCCACGGTCGAAATTCAGCGCTATCGTCGCGCTCTACAATTTCGACCGGGAAATCCGGCTGCTGACGTTCAATGCGATTGAAAAGTTGGAAGTGGCTTTGCGCACGGCGATCATCAACCCTCTTGCCGAACAACATAGCCCGCACTGGTATCTCGATCCATCCCATTTTAACGATGACATCAAATTTCATAACGTTATGGGAAAAATTATCAAGGATGCAGGTGTGAGTAAAGGGCTGGCACTAACGCACTATTACGATCACTACGACTCTCCCGTACTGCCACCGATCTGGCTGGTGTGCGAAAAGCTGACCTTCGGCGCGTTGTCACATTTTTTCGCGGCTTTACGAATAGATCGGCGCAAGATCGTCGGCCGTTACATTTGGTCGTATCCGGAGCATTTGCTGGTTTCCTGGTTCCACAGCCTGAATCATTTGCGGAACATATGTGCCCATCAAGACCGGGTATGGAACAACCCCATAACAGTGCTCCCACCAGAGGCACATAAAGCCTATAATGCGGAATTCGCAGCTCCGACAAGCTTTTACTGTCGGGCTGTCGTGATACAACTCCTGATGCGGGAGCTAGGCCTGAACGGCTGGTGGCGGGAATGCTTACTTGCGTTGTTGGCATCTTGTACCCACGTGAATCCACGTATTCACCTAGGCTTTCCAGATAACTGGCACACTCGGCCGGCGTGGGCTTGAGAACGAAACAGTTGTTTGACAAGTCGTGATAATGCGTGTAGCATTGTCAATGACAACGCTGGGAACGCCTCTCATGGAAGCGAAACATCCTTAGCTAAAAGGCGCGCAAGCGCCTTTTTCATTTTATGCTTCCGATCTTTGCCAGAGCTGGTCATCAGTTGAGGTTCCAGGAACCTTGGCGGTACTGATACGAGCCGTTCAAGATGCCATCTAGCCACGCCGGCACTGTCGCCGACTGCATACCGCCAAAATCGACATGGCCCTCGCTATCGGTGTCCAACATTGCAACCGGTAGCTCCGGAAGCGAGCCAGTCCCAATGCCCTCCTCCGGCCATTTATTTCCGTAATCGCGCTTTAGCAGCAAGGGGCCTGTTGCCTTTACGAGGGTGCGAAATGTCTCTAGGCGGACCAGCCAATAACACTCCACGCCTGATGCCTTGTATCGCTCCTGGCGCCGTGTGAAGTCGCGAAGATGTTGATAGGATCGCTGCAGCTCTATGGCGATGGTGCGCCCGTTGTGCGAAAACAGCACATCAGCTTTCCACTTGTCGCCGGCCGCCGTTTGTCCTGGCGCCTCATCCCACCCCTCGATGCCCAAGCCCCGCAATGCGGCCAATACGGTCGTTTTGCCGGCCTTGTGCCATTTCGTTTCCGGCGCTGTGGCGCATTCATCCGTGAGATGGGCGAAGAACGGCACTCCCCTGATGCTCGTCTTGAGCACGGCCGGCGCCTCGCAACATGGCAGTATGAAGTCGCCCAACTGCGTACATAGCTTCAACGCTTCCCAGTCGCTACTGGCGTAATCAGCTGCGTTCACTGGCTGTCTTGCACGGGTCCAAGCAGAGTGCGTCATATCAATCTCTCACGGCGTGTGCGGAAAAGCAATTTTAGCTTGCCCAAGCAATTGCCGGTTTGTCGTGATGCCAGAATAGTGGGGCAGGCGCGATCTTACCGAGCCATAGGGAGAACTGAAATAGAACAACAAATTGACAAGCTGGTGGCTGATATCCGAGCGGCGCTGGCCAGGTCGGCGCCGCTCGATCCCGTGGTGGCAACGGTGATGGTGGCCGATGGGAACGACGGGTCTAGCCTAGCTCGACCACAAATCGCGGCACTAGCGGCGTTGTCGACCGAACCGACACTAACCGAAGGAGAGCGCAACCATGCGGCGGCGCAATTGGCCGCACTCGGTATGACGATATAGTCGAATTACCGGTGGCACATGCCTGCATTCCTGAACGTGCTCAAGCTGCACGCCGTGCCGGCCCTCACCAAGGACATGTTTAATGAGGTTGAGGTGCAAATTGTCGCTCACCAACGCCAAGTTTACCGGCTGGTGTGGCAGGCGAGCAGCTGTCGCAGCGGCCCCCGATGCCGATATGACACGAAATGCCAATCGCATGTGACCCTGACCCAGCGCAAGGTGTCCTCAAAATGCCAGTCTGCAGGTACTAACCGAGCGTAGTATCTATCACGATCAAACGCCTGTCTGTTCCCTCCATAGCAAGAGTCATCTACCAAGGAATGCCATGATCAATCGCCTCCTGGTACCGTCCGCCATCACCGCTCGCGCCAACCTGATCAGCACTTGCCCACCTTCTTTCGTCAACGTGGGCAAGGTTCATCGCTTTAACACCACCGCCACCTTGTACCTCACTAACGACAACCCCGCGCCAGTGGCACTCGACATTACACTCACGATTGAACGACCTGGCACAGAACTGGCGGCACACAGAGAGTCGCTTGAGGCCACGCCGGGCCAAACCATGCATACCATCAATTGGGTATACGAACACAGCGTGGTACTTGCCGATACCACCATCGTGATCAAGTTGCGTGCGGTCATGCATGAAAACCAGCAAGTCGTAGTCGCCTCCAGCTGGCAGGTCTGCGAATTCACCGTCGAATAGGAGTGCGTCATGACACTGCAATTTTCAAACCGTGCGCAGCAGACCACCCTGATCAGCAGCACTCCTTCCGAGGACCTGCTCAGGCAAAGCGAACTAAAGCCGATCGATCGGCAACGCGAACTCGAGCGAATCAGTTTTTCTCGTAGCCGCCAGATTATGATCGACTGGGACCAAGTAATCGCCAGCGCCTCGCCCAGCACGCCCTATCTGGTAGGCACCGGTATTGAGTACCTGCGTGCCGAACTGGAACGGTTGTGGGGTTATCCGGACGGATTAAAGACCGATGCCGATGTCCAGCGCATCGGCATTTTCACCTTGTCGGTCGACCCACCACTCGTCATTTTCGGCGTGCCCAAGTCGCAGCGCCGATATACGGTAGTGCTTGCGCCCAACAACACGGTGCAGCTGCCACCCTTGCCGCCCGCCGTAACCACCATGGCCCAATATACGGAGTTCTGGGCCAATGTGGCCCGCGTCAGCAGCCGCGATGACCTGTACACCGAAATGTCCAGCGTCGACTTAGCACCAGCAATCATTTATCGCCAATACCGCGAACTCGTTTCCTTGCGCAGCCTGGGTGCGTCGCTGTCAGCCAGTGCAGACAAGATCGCGGCGCGCGAATTGGACGCGTTCCTTTCGGCCGCAGACATCGATGCGCTGACTGCCTCTTATCTGACGATGAAATCGCTCGAGACAGACATCGGCCTCAAGCTCGAGCGCTTGCGCGACCGCGCGCGCGACCTGGGCTACTACCTTACGTTGGAAAAGGAAAGCATTGCACTGCCCGACGGTACCAAGTTTGAACTCAATGCTGGCGAGATCTACCAGCCCTATCTAACCCTATTTCGTTGGCAAACCGTGCAATACCGCCGCATGTTGGTACGCAACGACGACTGGTTTTCCAGCTCCAGTTGGGTGTTGCAGATTCCGTACGAAGTCCAGCACGTGCAACAGATTTCCCAATATCGCAAGATCATTCCCGACTTCGATCCGTGGGTCGAGAAAGAGCGCGAACTGGCGGTCGCGGGATTCACGGTGTTTCGCTTCGTGCGTCTAGGTGAAAAATACCTGACGCAACAGGGCGAGCCGATCGAGCAAATCGTGCAGCGTTGCGAACTCGATGTCGATTTCGGGAATCGCTGCGCCGTCATGATTCCCGTGTACGAGCAGGGGCTGGTGAGCGGCGAGGTACTAGCACGCTATCTGGTAATCCAGCGGCCGCGGCGCGGCACCCAGCCGATATATCTGCCGCGCTTGTATATCGAGGAAGACTTGCTCTTTTCCACCCACTTTCACTCGGTAGAGGTGGGCGAGCTGGTCGAGTCCATCAATTTGGCTCCAGGCGAAGAGCGTGAAATCAGCATCGAAAAATCGACCCTGGCCGAACAGGAAACACGCCGCACTGCCACCTCCATCAGTGACCTGAACGAATCGGACCGGATCGATCTCTCGACCGAAATGGAACGCGAGGCGAGCGTGTCGAACGAGCGCACCACAACCCAGAGCATGAGTGCCAAAGTGGGTGGTAGCTATGGCCCGGTAAGCGGCTCGGCCGAAGGCGGGAGCTCGTCGACAGAGACCACCCGTCAGTTTGCGCGCGACCTCCAAAAGGTCGCCAATAAGGCCTCGCGCGCGGTCACGCGCCAAACACGCCAGGAGGTCAAAACTGAATCGTCGCTCAAGACCAGCGCGACGACGCGCCAGAGCACCAAGATCACCATCCGCAACATCAACGATGGCCGCACGCTCAATCTGCTATTCTTTCAGCTATACAACATTTATAAGCTGTCGCTGCGCCTCGAAGGCATGACCTTCACTTTGCTGTCGGGGCGGGAAATCATCGCCGGCACCGGTATTGTGCTGCCGGAGATCTACCCATTACACCAGTTGCCCGAGGTACTAAGCCGGATGGATCTGGCTGGCTTTCCGATCCGGCCAAATGATTCCTTGCTTCCCGGCGCGAGCGCGGACGCCCTCGATGCCGCAGCGCGCGAAGCGTATCAAAAGCTGGTGGTTGCCGCGCTGACTCGGACCTTGCAGGAATACAATGTCGGTACGAGCGATTCCTCGGAGAGCGTCGACATCGACTTTTCCGGCGTCGACCCGCACGCTCCGGCGGCCCAGCAGATCGTTGCGCTCACACGTGCACTCAATGCTATTCAGTACATGGGCTCGCCAGTGATGCCGCCGGGTCAGGCGGCCGGCGAGTCCCAAACCCTGGTGGTCGGTTCGCCAGGGCTATATCTGGACGCCTTCGTTGGGGTCCGGCCGGGAACCGAACCTTACTCGGAAAGCATGCGGCAACTCGAACTAGAGCGCGTCCATGCCGAGGTGCGCGACATTCATGCACGAGCAGCCTACAGCGAAGCGCTTGCGCACCGCCTGTACCGGGTCGACCCTGGCAATGTCGTTAGCGGCCAGTCGCAAAGCTTGCGCAGCCTGGTGCTAACCTTCGAAAAAACGCCGCTGCTGGGCGAGTGGAGCTTATACATAGCCGATGCATTCGTCACCGACTTCCCGATCACGTCGGGCGACTTGGTGCAGCGCATCGCCTTCGCCACCGACCAGACCTGGCTCGACCAAAGCGCGGTCGATATAGCGCGCATCGTCCACAAGGAACTCAAGCAAGAGCTAACCTTCCTCATCTGACACGAACCGCCATGGCCGCCAAAAATGATCCACGCTTGACCTACCCCGCCGCGCCGGCGCTGCGGGCCAGCCTGCGAGCGGCCGGTGATCCGGCGCAGGTGCTGGTGGTGCCCGCCAAAGCCGGAGAGCGCTACGACATCTGCCTGCCCACTGACAACCAGCGCAGCGCCAAGGAGTTGTACGCCGAAATGAACGCGCGCGTTGCCAATTCGGGTGGTCCCACCACGAGCGACCTGTTGCTCGGGCTGGGCAAGGCCAGTGGCGCTGGTGAATTGTATATTATGCAAATAAAAAGTATGGTGGCCAAGTTTTCCAAAGTGACGCAAGAGGTAGCCACCGATTTTTCCAAGACTGGCAAGTACACGGCGGCGCACGCGGCCAAGGTGCTGGAGGCGCGCCGCGCGCTGGAAGGAGCACTCAAGGACGTGGTACCTGCCATCAGCTTCTATCGCACCGTGGACGCCAGCCAGGGGTTTGACTCGATCACCGCCACCGAACGCTTGAGCGCAGATGTGGACGCCATGAGCGGACTGTCGGGCCGGCCCTTGCGCAACCAGGAACGACAAAGCCTAAAGCGCATCAACAATGCAATCGACTACAGCATGGAAGCGCCCGTCATCATCGACAGCAAACTGGCTCACATATTGAATAAGGCGGACAAGATATTAGTGGCGGTGGAGCTTGCGCCGGCGGTGGGCCACATGCTCACCGCAAAAACGGAGCAGGAGCAGAAAAAGGCCGCGATAGAGATGTCCGCCAAGGCCCTGGGTATGGCACTCGACCGCATCGTATCCGCCAAATCACTGGCCTTGTGCCTCGGTTTAACCGTAATCAGCGGCGGTTGGGGTTTTCTCATGTGCGGCGTGGGCGCGATGACGCTCGGTCTGGCAGTCGGTTATGTGGCAGAGGAACAGATGAAAAAGTTGATACCGCTAGCACTGGACGCGCCGGGAACCTTGCCGTGAGATGAAAACAGTCCATTAGATCATCACATGATTCATGCCATCATCATTGCGGGTCACGGTCTTCGGATCTGGGATTCCCATAGCTCTTTAAACGACGACTAGCGACCGTCACCGCAACAGTACCAAAAGAACGAGTAGCACAATGACAACTCTAACCTGTGTTTTGCCGACATAAATGGGGGAGCGCTTTCCTGACGCATACCCGCGATACGCACCGACAAACGTGTAAGCTACCCATAGAAAGAGTACGGCTCCGAATAACAGCCTGAATAATTCAGCAAATTCAGCCATGGAATATCCGCTCCCAGCAGCGAACGCTGCATCAGGGTTTGAGAAGGAGGGCGCTGTTGGAAATATCGGTGACGACGGCGATCCTCCTCCTGGCGTCGTCGGAAGTGGAGTAGAACCAGCACCGCCGGTGGGGCTCGCAGCGAGTACCTCCGCAAACGTCGGCGCCACCGCAGCAATCGCATAGCCACCCAACTGTGCAATGTATTGTGTCACGGGCACATTGTTGCCGTCCCGGGGAATAACGGAACCACCACTGTCGAGATAGTGCTTGAGCGAGCCGATTCCCACCAGGTGGGCCCCTGCGATCAAGCCCGAAGCTGTAATCTGGGTACCATTAAGCGTTCGTCCAACGTATTGGGACAAACCGTAGTAATCGATGTAACCCTGTAGCTTTCCATAGTAAGCGGTGATTGCCTTGACCTGTAGGTCAGGATTGGCCAGAAAAGTGTTCAGCGACGTCACGCCGTTCTTGCCAGTGAATGTCCCGCCCCAGCTGTTGACCGCGCTACCGTTAGATCGATAGTAGCCAGCATCCGTCATCGCCAGAGTGCCCATTTGGAATAGACCCGCATAACCTTGGCTATTGACAATACCGGGGTTCAGGCTGGATTCGCGTTGAGCAATTGCTTTTAGAAAGTCAGCGAAGCCGGTCGCGGCCACGGCCAAGCCGATCATTCCGAATATCAGCCAGCTTACAACGCCGGAGCGCCAGGTTTTCCGACTAAGGTTGAAACTTGGCCACAATAGGAGTCGCATGATCAATTCCCCCAATCCAAGTTCTGAGCACAAATAACGGCCGGTGCGACGTCGTCCGGCATAATCTCCTGCGCTGCACCAGGAATGACCGGGCGCCCCAACTCGACTACTCCCCTCTCCAGATAGAGGCTCGCGCCCCAGCCAACCGAGCGTGGCGCGAAGCCGATGTAGGCCCGCTCCGCCTCGCAGTTCCTCGGGTTGCAAAGGGTGAGCACAAAAACGTCGGAGTTCGCGGTCCTGAACAGGCGAGTAGTGCTCTTTGACCGGTCAACGCTCGAAAGCCAAGGAGGCAGCTGCGCCGCGCGGCGCAGGATCTCGGCCGTCAATCGCGGATCGACATGCATCTCGGCCCTCAACAGCGCACCCCCAGAGGGACAGGTCCCGGTGGCATCCAGTGGCCTGGCAAAGCTGTTCAGTGCGCACACCGTAAAGGGCACGCCGAGCAGCAAGCGAATTTTCAATCTCATCATGCCCTCCGATTAGCGCGCCGCCGCCCCTAGTTGATCGATCATCTCCACCAGCTGGCCAGGTGGCAACGCGCCGACAATCCGACGCCCGTCGGACAAGACAATAGTCGGTGTGCCAGCAATCTTGAGCCGAGCGGCAAGCTCAATCACTTCGTCAAGCGCCGACGCATCGCATGCGTCGTCCACTGGTGGATGTCGACCGGCCATCGCGGCCTCCCAGGCCTTGGAGCGGTCAGCCTGGCACCATATCGATCGCACAAGCGGCAATGCCCCTGGGGAGGCGATCGGCAGCGGGAATGTGTACACTGTCAAATCCGGTAGCTGTGCAAGGAATTTGTGCACCACCTTGCAAGCAGGACATGTCGGGTCCTCGAAGATTGCGATGGCGCGTTTGCCCGATCCTTGAGTCCGCTTCAGCGCAAGGTGGAAGGGCAGGGCGCGGAAATCGACGCTACTCAGTGCATCGATCTTCTTTTGGGTGAGATCTTCCTTAGTTGTCAGGTCCAATAACCGGCCGTCCAAAATGACGTAGCGTCCTTGGGCATCGGTATAAAAAATATCCGAACCGGCGACCACTTCATACAGTCCAGCGACAGGTGTCGGAGTGATTCTATCTATCACAACGCCCATGTCCGTGCGCCGCTCAATCGCATCCTTAATAGAACCCGTGTCCGGTAGCACCGAACTATTCGATTCGGCACCCGCCGGACCGTGTAGCAAGCCTAAGCCAAGTACGAGAAACGGAATAAATGATCGCAGCATAGAACCTCCAATGTGGTGATCTTTTGATCTGTATCAGTCAATTTCTCTCACGCCTTTTTGCACCCGGCACTGCTCCACATGTGCCCGAATCAGATCGGCCACCTTCGCCGGAGCAGGGATCGCATTGAGTACGACACGGGGCGTCGATCGGTCCGAGGTCAGTAATACTATCTGCCCGCGTCCCAGGAGTCGCTGTACTAGGGGCTGAAGAACCGCAATGTCTTTGACCCGGTACAACTCAAGTTCATCTACCTGGACCTCCAGTACACCAGAACGCTCCCTGAGGCGTTGCGTGGTCAGCGAGTAGGTATGGCAGGCAGTCCGAATCATTCGCCATGCCGTCCACAGCACTGGCAGCAGAAGCCAGAATCCGATCAGCGAAAGGAAGATCCATCTGGCGTTGACAATCTGTCCCTCTGTTGCTTTCCAGATAGCAGCGCTCTCCGGCTGCATCGCTGCGGCGCTGGCGAAGGGTGGTTCGATCACAACAGGTTCGGTCTGGTCGTCCATGTTGGCTCCACGTGAGTTATCAGCCTCGGGTTTACATCCTCAACGGAAGATGTATGCTTGAGAACGAGGGAGGTGCATCGTGATGAAAACGAAGAAAATTTCTCGACTACTATTTTGGTTCGCAGGCACTTTGGTGCTCGCGCTGGTTTGGACCGGCAGGATTCTGATCCAGCTACTGGCGCTCTGTGCGGCGGACAACGCCGAGCGCCCGCAAAGGGATGCACGCGAACGGCGTCACTCGTGGGATAACGACGGCTATAGCTGGGAAGGACGCCCGGACGAAATGAAGTAGCATTCATTTTGTGAACCTTTTTGCCGCACCGGCCCCGATGTTGGCTCCTGATCGGCCAGAGTCACGTCCGGCAGTGACGGCATCGCCAAGCATCCGTTGCACTCCATGGCCGACGTTGATGCCTATCCACGCCATCATGCCGCTGAACAGAATCGGCAAGCCGATGAACATCAGCATCAGTGCCATGTTGAGCACAATACGCTTGTAGGTGTTTTCAGTCGTGGGATTGTCGAGTGCAAACTCCAGCAACGCGTTGCCGCTCATGCCGGGATACATCGAAGCGATCAGGTTGTCATCCATCCACCGCGCGACGTACCACATCACGGTCCAGAACTTCACTGAAAAAATGCCGATGGCGCCGACGAACATGACGGCCAGGTTGTACCGACTGAACACCAGGATGATGGGCAGAAAAATGTACATTGCCATCAGAATAAGCGGTTGCGCAATTGTCATGAAATAGATCAAAGGCTTCATCGATGCCGACGCCTGGAACGCCTGCCAGCCGGTACCGGCCGCGCCAGCGATGTTGGCTGGCAGATGCATAAGCCATCCGATTCCCCCTGCCTCTCCGCCGATGCCGTTTGTCATCGATTCGCTGTCAACATATGTAGGCGCGGTCTTCTGGTACGCCAGCCGAGCCTCCCAGTCCCTGTGATCTTCTTCCGATATACCAGGCGTCAGGGACCGAACCGCCGCACCCAGCCCCTGAAGCCCGCCAATAGTCGAACTCAACTGGTCCCGCAGTCCGTGAGTACTTGCCTCCCACCATTCCTTGCAGCTCGGCCGTCCCAAAGCCGGGCTGCCTGCGGACGTATTGACATCCACATCGCGAGAAGGATTAAATGGGAAGCCGGCCACTTCGCTTCTTGCATACAAATCGGCATACAACATGGGATCATCACGAAACGCGTGACTTCCGATCCAGTCGGTATCCGCCTGCCCGTACTTCGCGATCTGCGCAGCTGCGACAGCCGACGGGGTTCCGGCGGTCAGGAATCGGGATCTGGCCGGCACAAAGCACTCACTATAAAAACGTTGTACTGCGGAGCGAAGTTGTGAATCCTGGACGGTGGCGATGTGGGCCAGATCCTGCAGCTGGCGGAAATCCCGAATACCCCCCTGGATTCCGGCGCGCGTGGCGGCGTTAATACCGCTACTGATACCCAGCACCGTATACCACCACGGAGGAATTGCCGAAATGCCTGGCACAGTATTGCCGAATACCTCGGGGCGGCCGTAGCTGCTGTCCGATGCATTGGGCGTGGCCTTTGCCGGGGCCGGCTCAAGCGAAGTGGCCGTGGGTGCGTAATACAGTTTCATGCTCGACAGCGATGTAATGGACGAGGGAACGAGACAAAATGCAAACACGATGATCGCCGAAAACAATTCGACTTCCATCCGTCTGATCATCCAGGCTGTGCCTTGCGCATCGTCGTCCATCTCGTGCCCCTCGCGCCAGACTTGCACAATTGTCACCAGAAACGGAATGTAGATGATCCCGCTTGCCGACAGGACGCTCCAGATTACGCCGCTGAAGAACCAGCCGTAGAGCGTGGTGTACAACTCAAGGTAACTATCGACACCCATATTTCCTCCGCTACGCAATCTGGCCAAACGCAGATGCCAGCAAAATGAGTTGAAGCGTCACCAGCACGGCAAACCACCTGCCCTTGCGTTCGATCAGGGCCTGGCGCACGGGTTCCGGCACCAAGCTGCGCTTCACCAACCACGCAACTATCTTTGCCCATGCCAGCCATAGGCATACCGTGACAACCAGATGCATACAGTAGGCAGCTATGCGGTAACGAGCTATGAACTGGAACAACGAGCGGGCCTCGTCTGATACCAGCATCAGAAGCACAGCCAATATAACCAGCACGGCCATGGCCAGCATCGTCACAAGCAACATGCCCGCGGCGCGCAGAAAGCCGCGAAATAACGATTTTTTCCGCCGGGGCTGTGCAGCTTTAATGGAGTGAATCTTGTCGGACATTTCAGCCTCACCACTTCACCTGCCCGCTACTCATGAGGGCGAAGAGTTTGAAGAGCGTCCAGACTTCGTCTGCTAGCCATACCAGAACCAGGCAAAATCCACCAAGCACTACCATGGCCAGCATAGTCAGCAGCAGCATTCCCATCGCACTCGGCACGCTGCGGGACGACGGTATCCTCAACAGTGAGCGGGAATATTTAATAAATTGGGTATCGTCGGACATCTCAGCCTCACTTCACTCGACCGTTGCTCATGATGTTTTTATCCGCCGGTTGCTGGGTCGGTAAAGGCGCCGCTATGGCCCGCCGTCCCTGATACGCCTGCAGCAAGGAGCCGGCAGTGTCCGAGACCATCTCTCGTCGAACACGGCTCTCGAACAACAGGTCCTGGATGAACTGGGTCAACTGATCAACCTTCTCCTTCGCAATCGCCACGGCCGGCTCATGCTTTTGCACCTCTGGCAGGCTCATTCCCGATATCAGCACCGCGCGCACTGCCAGTGCCTTTTCGATAGTACGGGCAAGTGCTATCTCCTTGGCGATGCGTTCGGAACTAATCGCCTGCATATCGGCCGGAAGCTCACGAATCGCGCGCACTACATCCGTTGTGATCGAGACATCAGGCGCGCCAGATGCAGCCAGGGCCGCATACGTTGGGCTACTGCTACTGATTGCAAGCTTCACCTGGTTAAGCGCGGTCGGGATCTCGGCGTCATATTTCGGTTGCAGGCCGATTGCCGTAAAAACACCTTTTTGGGCACAGGACGGTTCGTCGCACGTGGCGATCAAATGGTCACCAAGCACAGAAACGGCGAAATCCGCAGCGTCCTGCGGGCGTGGAAATGCCTTCCCCAGTGGCGTGCCGCCTGTCGAGTAGTTCGCCGTATTGGAGGCGGTGACAGGCTGCATCATCGTCAGGTTGTAGCCAGCGATAACGATATCGTTCACGGGACGAATAGCCGGTTGCGTAAAGCCGCCAGCAACCTTATTGCCGATCCAAGTGACCCCCTTTCGGCCGTTGTCCGCTTCGACTTTGCTTTTCGCAGATACAACATCCCCATTCGTGCCGGCTTCCCCGCTCCAACCCTCGCCCTTGGCCAGGCCTACCCACTTCGCATAGGGATCCTTCCCCTGCTTGATCTGCGCTTCCATCTGTTCGCAGCTGTCTAGCGCCGCATTCACGCTGATCTCGGCCTTTTTGGCATACGTCTGAAAAAGCTCATACAAGCCCGGTTGAGCGCGCTGTAGAAGGTACAGCGGAAGGGCGCTGATCCCAGCTTTGACAGCACCCGTGATTTGGGTACCGAGGCTACTGAATCCGTTCATCAGATTGGCCCAACTAAGTCCGACGTCGAACTTGCCGCAGGTGTAGTTGGCGTTGAGCTTGAGGCCAAATCCCATCTTGACCGCCAAGGCGTTCGGATTCGGCGATTTACCGGCAGGCGCACTGCCACCAATGCGGTAATAAAGCTGGGACTGCGATCTTGGTACATCCTGCGTTTGAGCCATCGCAGGTGTTGACCCTGCACATGCAGCAACCACCACGATGAACATGCGATATTGGCAAAATGAGTTCATTGCCTCCCCCTCTTCAAAATGCGATTGATCCGATAAAGATGCCTTCTACCTTGCAGCACTCCAGGCGCCGCCACAGATTCCAGCTATAGGCCTCTTCGGGCGAACTTTGACCATCGCCCCAAGTGGCCAGCGACATGGTGTCGTTGCTGCCGAACACTTCGCATGTCGCGGAAGCATGCGGATACAGGCGCTGCCACTTCGAGTTTTTGGAATCATTGGGAAGCAATGGCCCAAGTCCGAAGTACCGGTAGCCCGAGTCCGGAGAGAGCGCGGCGTAAATGTGCGGTTGTGCCGATTGCGAAATGATGTTTGCCACCCGTTGGGCGAGTACCGCGGCACCCTTCATTGGTACTTGCTGCGTCACCGAACCCACCCTGGGGTACAGACTCCCCCATGTGTTGAGGCCCGAGATGCCAACTTCTTGCACCCCGGGCAGATATGTCTGCGGATACAACAGCTCGGCCGGCACGATGCCGCGCCAAACCAACGCATCAAGATAGGAATGGAAGTGCACCATCAGACCTTTTGACGTTGACGGGCACATCAAACCGCTTGCGGCGGCAGGTGCCGCAAACCCCGCAGCACGCACAAAGCCGCCGGCAGGAGCGGAGCCCGTCGAAGCGCCAGATGCCAATGTTTGACGTACCTGCGCCACTGCCGCCGCACCGCGTAAATAAATGTCCGCGCCGTGTCGAAGGGCCGCGATATCCGCCAATGCTGTTGCGGTACCGACATCACCGCGATTTCTTAAGGGAGGCGGACTCCGCAAGAATTTTCTCAACTCGTCCACGCCGGGTATTGCCGGCACTGTACGGCCGGCGCTGTTCGGGCTTGCCGATGCGCCCAGGCTGACCAACGAGACCGGATTGCCGATCGCATCAGCATCTCGATAGAGCATATTGCGATCTGTTCGCTCACCCGCAAACCGGGTACCTGCTGAATCGATTGCCATACCAACGAGGCCGGACGCGGCACCGCTTACCGTTTTGGTGACCACGCGCCCATAGTCGGCCCAGGGATGGCTAGCCCCATCATGCCAGGTGCTGACAACGACCTCAGGGGAAAAATGGGAGATTCTCACATTGCTGATAACGCGGCAATGCGGTGGAAATGCTTCACACTTTAGCCAAAAGCAAGCTCCCGCCACCCTGTAGTTACTGCACGCGGGCACCGCCTTCAGGGTATTAGCCACGATTTCCGCGGTATTGGTTTGCGCCCCAGCCCACGTCCCAGGCAGCGCTAAAGCCGTCAGCAATACCGGTAGTAGAGTATTCACTTGCTCCCCCCCATTGAGCTATTGCCGATGACTACGCTGAAATATTGACCGCGCCACATCGATATCGGTCACCCCATAGATCACCGCCTCACCATTGATAACGACGGCGGGAACACGGTCAACGCCGTACCGTGCGGCTTGAACGATCCCCTCGGCCGCCGGCTTGGTTCGACGGGCAAGCTCTGCGGCACCTATGGCATGCAGGCGCTGGCGCAAAATAGTCTGCGCCTCGAGCTCGTTCGCCGGCAATCCAGCGGAAAGCTCGCTGTCGAGCACTTCCATCGCGTCCAGAACAAACACGCGCGCGTCGCGGATATTTGTGAGATAGATTGCAGAGTTCGAAAAAACTTCCACGTTTTCTACTGGGCGCGTGCTACCCGTGCCAATCGACGGGCCCTCAATCGCCACCTTCGCGGGCTGCGTGTTCGTGAGTTCCGTTCCTGGCACCACTAGCGTACTGGTCGCAGCCGCAAATAGAACCGCTATCAGACTATTGGTCATCATCTCTGTCCCCTTTCCGCTTATGGCATAGCCGTATAAGCGTTGCCATCTGGATCTCCGCCCCCTCTCCACAGCTATTTTGTGACCGGGAAAGGAGTCTCTGATCGGTACTTGCCCCAACAATCATCAGCGTGCCATCGATCCCGGCTTCGACAAGACGCTTTGCGCTTTCCGTTAGTACCACCACCGCGTCCGCCCGCTGCGCACAGCAGTTGATGAAGCGTTTAAGCCTCGTCGGCATGGTGACCAACATACTTTCCGGCCCGTCGATGGCGATCAGCTCTACCCCATACAGCGCTCCAAACGGAACGCTGGCCAGATCGGCTAACGAACTTCGCCTACCTCCGCTGACAATGGCGGCTGGGAGATGTGGGTGCCCAAACATGCTCACGTAGGACTGACATGCGCGCCGGGTGTCGTGCCCGGCCAGCGCCTTGCCGATGAAATGTGCCGCCAATGCCGCCCTGAACCTCGACTCTTCCCGTTCCACGATAACAATCGGTGAGTGTCCTTCGGTTCGCACAATTGCGCTGCCAATGCCGGTCCACAGATCAGACCTGTTCCTGTCCATCTCGTCGTCCTTTACGTATCGCCGCGCGACATGCTCACGTTGCACGTACGGCAAGCTCACGCGCGATACGTATTGCCGCCTCCATTTCCGTGATCCCAAATTCATTCATAATCCGCTGACGCCATGCTTTCTCGTGCCCTTCCGTCATCGCCAGTGCTATAGCCAAGGGCGGCGGAACGTTCCGGAACAGCGCCTTATGTGTACTACTGAGCAACACTCCTTCGGTGTACTTGGGTGGCTCCTTGCGCGTCGACAGCATCAACAGCCGCTCCTCTTCAGTGAGCGACTTAAACCGCGATACCTGCTTTACTTCCTCCGCTTCCATGGTCAAGAGCAACCAGAATTCGCACATGTTCAACACCCGGCTCATCGATTCCGGGAAGTCCTTCATATCTTGCGTGGCGAGCCAAAACCAAAGGTCCAGCTTTCGCCACATCTTGGTACCCTTCACAATTTTCGGCCCCAGCAGCGGATTTGTAGTGATCAGATGGCCTTCGTCTGTCAGGAAAATATGGGGCCGCCCCTCATGCTGATGGGCCTCGCCGTTGGCGTGCACGTGGTCGAGCAGGCCCGTGTAAGCGACAGCCAGTGCGTCTTCGTATCCGTCCTTGACCAGCGTGCCTAGTTCCACCAGGGTAACGTCAGCATCCGGCCATTGTTGGCCGTATCTATTGAAGAGCTTGCCTCTCAGGTCCATCGTGTAGACCATCATCGACTCGCCCATGTGGTAAGCACGCTCGCGGCGCTCGTGCGGCAGCGTCCCATCCTGGTTCATGTCCATGAGCGCCTTGGCCACATCTTGCGTGAGAGGATGCGGTTTACCGCCCTTCTGTGCCTCAATCGAGGCGGTGATGATCGCGCGGCTCACCACGTATCGGTCTGCACGCGTCATGCGCTCGACCTCCCTCTGCTCGCCGCCGGTGATCATCATGATCGCGGCGATGGTCATCTCTCCGAGAAAATCGCGCTTCTCGTCATCCTGGTCCATGGAGTCGCGCCCGGCAGCATCCTCACCCGGGTCCAGCGCGCCTTCCATCAAGCTTTGTTCGATCTTTTCTTCGAGCTGCTTGGCGACATGCGCCGATGTCCTCGCGGCGGCGTAAGCCGCGATGGTTTCGGGATCTCTGACCAGTTTGGCGCCCATGGCAAACGGTGGAAGCGAGACATCGTTATTGGGCGTGAGCTCGACGGAGTGCGTGGTCAAGCCCATCGATGCAAAGTAGTCCTTGAGCAACTGGAATGATTTTCCCGCATCCGCGATAGTGAGCCGTGGTCGGTGGATAGCCATTTGGAACAGTGCCAGAAAATTCAACGTGGCTGATTTTCCGGCGCCCGTCGGCCCCAGGGTGAGCATGTGGGCATTTTTTTTCCGGTCTCGTGGATTCAGCGGGTCTATCCATAGAGGTTCGCCCCCCCGATTCCAGAAAGGAAAGCCGGGATGGCCGGTCCCCCTTTGCCGTCCATACACCGGCAACATGGCCGCGATCTGCGATGCAAAGAGGTACCGTGTACGCTTCATGTTCTTCGCGTCGAATTGCGGGTCAAAGCACATAGGCAAGCCCCGCACAAAGGCATCGAGTGAAGTCAAGTCGTGTGCCGGTTCGATGAAGCGAAAACCCGAGGTCCCCATCCGGGCGTTGACTGCTGCAATATCCTTGCGCAGCGCTTTCTCGCTGGTACCTGATAGGTACAGCACCGTAAAGGTGGGCAAAAGCCAGTCACCCGTTTGCATGTGCCGTAGAATTTGTTTGCATTCATCCGACGTCTTTTCGGCATCGGGACTCTTGGCTTTAGAGCGATCTCGGATCCGTTCCACCTGGTCTCGAACCACGTCCTGTGGAGTCACCACGATCGTCATCGACAACATGGCATTCTCGGGCATCCGATCAAAGCGGGCGAACAGATGCTTTGCGTGCTTCCTTTCGGCCGTCAGGTGGCCCACCTCGGGATTGGAGGTGATCTGCTGCAGCGTGAGTGCCTTCATCAACACGCCGTCGAACTTGAAGCCCCCCCAAACCGGGTCCGATTCAGGCAAGCTGAGATTGAGAAAGGTTGCGAAGTCGCGTCCGAAGACTGGCGCTTCACCGTCAGCTTGGGATGGCGCGTCGCCGGGATAGGGAAATGCCCTCAATAGTTCGGCAGTCGTGCCATATCTGCCGCTGCGGTTAAAGAACGGAAGCAGCCACTCATACAGATCGATTCCCCCGCATCGACGGATCCGCGCGCCAGCCTCCTCGAGGTTGGCTACAAGACTGTCGGCTGCTCGGTTGAGCACATCGGACGGCGACTCGACGCCCGGAACAGCCATATAGCCCGTCGGGTAAACTCGGTATAGGCAGCACCTCACCCGCCTGATCTGGCCACGCCAGCTATGGCCGGATACTTGGGTATCCTCGAATAAGCCGCCATCCTGGGAGACGTTGGCAACGTGCAGGGCATACTCATGTAGCACGGCCTGGGTCAGCTTGGAGTTTTTAATAGCCTTCCCACGATCGGGGTTGGCCGCATGAACCTCATCAATATATGCTTCCAGGTCGTCCTTGAGTTGCTCAATATTGCGGTCGTCGTTGACGAAGAATTGAACGATCCAGTCTGGCGTCCCGGATTCCGGCAGGGTTTGCAATGCAGCCTGGACCTTGCGGCAATACTCCTTGAGCATCGTCTCGGCCTGCGCCTCGGTCGGTATCGGGGTCAGTTCGAAAAGCGCGCCTACGCTCACGCCGTCGTTCAATTCGAACACTTGTGTCGATGGTTCGTAGTCGCGCCATGGCAGCAACTCTGTAAACGAGGGGGATCGGCTTGCCATATGCCTGCGCTTCGCGGTCGTCAGGAGCTGTTCCCCAGCGCCGTCGTGCACACTCCCGTTCCGCACATCCGTGTGGTTCTCCACCAAACAGGTAGCCTTCGCTTCTCGCCGTCCAAACATATAGCCTCCGCCAAAAGACCGATCAACCTCAGTGTGAGTTTGGAATCTGCCCAGCAGGAACGGTGCCACCCAGCGAGCGCGATGCTCCAAGTGCACTGGGCGCAACTTCCCCAGGCAAGGCGTACTGGACAGACTCGAACATCGGAAAGACCGTTACATACCCGGGAATAGGGTATTTCCCCTTTGCTAGATGCGGAAACACGTACATCTCGAGATCCGGGTTCGGTAGCCGGACAAAGCGGCTATTCATTGCACTGATCAGGCCGTCGCTGGAACCAGTTGAGCGCGCAGGTTCGTCATACGGACGGCGTGGCAACTCGGACTGGCCAGATGGGGCATTGCCCCCATTCTCCTCGATGTGCCGCTCATAGATGTCGATCATTCTGGGTCCGTTTTTCGGCAATGGGCTCTCTCGCGGTCCAGATACCGAACAGCCCTGCAGCGATACAAGTCCCGCGATAGCCGGCAGGGCCAGAATAGAAGTGAGCTTCATGGTGGACCCTCCCGGTCAATCTAACAATTGAAGGGCGCCGGCGGGCGCCTCGCTGTTACCGTAATCAAGCTTGCGCCCATCCGGCGCCTTATCGATCGCTATCTCCTGCTCGAAGTGCACCACCAGGCGGCCACCAGCCGGCGTCACAACCGCGTCGAACGAATTGTTCAGCCTCCGCATGATCCAGTTGCTCACTTCATTGATACCGGAACCGGCTGCCTGGCCAAGTACATAAGTGCCTTTGTTTCCCGTCACAGCTGTGCTTGATCCAAACGGGTTTTCCGCCGTCGTGGTCTGTGCCAATGCAGTCGCCTGGGCGGCGATGCTCAGCGTCTTCATAGTTACCATGTCGGCAAGATAGGACGGGGCATTGGTAACAAATTTTCCGTTGACACAGGGGTTGCCATATTCATCGGATATCCACGCCAACTTGTTCGATTGCGTGACCGACTGAGTTGCCTGACCGCCACCCGACCCTCCAAGAGTTGGAGTCGCCCCATCTCTTTTCATCGACACAGTTTTAACGGTGCCGTCATCGAACACAAAGGTGAGAGACTGGATCAGCCCTTCCGAGCAGCTCAACGCCATATCGCCAATCGCGATACCCGACATCACGATGCCAGCCACCGCATCCGGCACATGATGACCATTGGCGGCCAAATTATCCCTTCCGATCAGGAGTTTGAATTGCATGGGGTCATGTACCTTGCCGTCGATCGGCACACGTCCCACCAGCGCGGTCATGAGCGTCGCCTTGGTCATGGTGGCATTTTCGGGGATGGTGTAAAAGGGACGCGGTGTATGCTTCTCTTGATTGCTGGAGGCAGCCCGATTTGTGCCTGCACCGGGGTCGACGGCCGCCTGAGTTGATACCGCCTGGCGCACCGGGCGCCCCACCGAATCCATGATAGCGACCGTACCGTCGCCCGCCTTCGCTTCCTTATAGCCTACTGGTAGGTGCCTGGTGTAAGTAGTAATGGCCCTACCGTTGGAGACAGTACTTACGTCCGCCATGCGGGAATCATCGTAGCCCAAACCGTTTGGGATGCCCTTGGGATTGGCTGTACCAAGCGAGTTGACCATCGTCGAATAGCCGCCAGTGGCCGCGTCCACAATGCCGCCTAGCGCCGTTGGCGATTGCTTCCCTGCCTTCGATTGTCCTGGTTGCTCGGTATCTCCCGATTCCGGCACCGCATTAGCGTGCAATCGCTGTTCGGCCAAGACCCGCTCGGTCACCTGCGCAACAATAGTAGCCTGGCTGTTCTGTAGCCTTGCGTTTTCCTGCTTCAACAGATCGTTGGCTTCAATGACCTTTTGCACCTTGTCGCGCAGATCGTTGTTGCTTGCTGTAACAGTCTTCAAGGTTTCGCTGGGGCTATCCGCATCCGCACGGCGTGGTGCCGCTGACAGCGCCCCCACGCCAAATAGCCCACCCGAACGCGCGGGCGCCTCATCACCAGGTGCCACGGGTACCGCCGGTAGCGGATCCGCTGCTTTGACAGGTGCTGTTTGTCCGCCGCCATATCGGGCAAACAGGACGTATGCCACGATCAGCACCGCGCATACGCTGAAGATCGGTGTGAGCTTGTTCTGGGTTATCGCTGGCACGGTATCACCTCATCTGCATGAATGGAACGGCTGGCCACAGACCAGGTACAGCGTGGTGCTGTCATAATCGGATCCTGATGCCAGGACGTGATGATGCTGCAAGGCCGCAGCGATCCAGCGGCCCCTGATCTGCTCAAGGTCCAACGAGACGGAACGGCCCTCCAAGTTGACTACCTGAACGGCGGTGACATATAGATCACCCGAGCGCCATTGCCCGATCGGGCGACTTCTAGTGCGCACCCCCCGAAACAGTCCCTCGATGCTTTTGCTGTCCATCGGTATGCTGCGTACGCCGTCGGACAAGGGTTTGAGACGCCGCGGCGCATACACAGTCTGCGCCGCATACCGCGTCAGTTGAACCATATCGAGTACAGGTGATTGCTCTTCCGCGCGATCCACCTGCTGCTGGTCTGCCGGCAGCTGGTCCTCATAATGGACCTCGACTTCCGAGCTGAGCCCGTCGACAGCACCCACACCCAGCAAATCCATAGGAATTGTTTGTCCGGTGACAAGATCATCCACCAGCACCCGGATGGGCGCGCTGCGTGGTGCCAACATCGTAAAGTACGCAGTCCGCCCGATAATCTGCATATCAACGTCAGCTTCCGCACCGGATGGCAGCGACACCGCCACGGGATTCGGGAACGTGACCAGCCTTTCGGTATTTCCCAACGATATCTTCAATGGGTGACGCTTGAATTCGATGCGTTCTGGCTTTGCGTTGACGCTACGCTCTGTCACTTGACGTTGTCGAGCCTCCTTTGCTTTGCGGGGGGCAGGATTGGAGTTTGCACCGGCGCGCTTTTCTGGCGCCGGGATACTTGGGCGCGATTCTGACGCTAGGTCGCCGCCGCTGGGCCTTACGACCGGGCTAGAAGAGGCATTTATTGCAGCGTTAGGTTCGACCGGTTGCGTGTGCACTTCTCCCAACTCCAACGTAGGGGGAACGACAGTGGCGGACTGCGCATGTACCAAATCGGCCGCGGATAGTTGGGACACCAGCAGCACCCCAATCGTTGAAAAAAGTCGACCGTTCATGCCATTCTCTCCTTCAATTAGCGGGGCACGCGCGGCAATGTCGCCGGGGCCAGATCCTGAGGCGTCGGCTTACGCTGCCCACCGGAAGTGCCGGAGGGTGGCGAAGTCGGGCCTGTCGTCGCCCCCTGCGTTTGCGACACGCCACCTTCCGCGAAGCTGCGATTCGCATACTCGTCGCTGTTCTGCACCACAGCACGATTGCCCTTGATTGCCACAGCCACCGCGTCAGGATCCAGCCGCTCCGGTTTCTTTTGCGCAGAATAGCAATCGATCGCCAGTTGCCATGGATTGAGTTCTCGGTCGACGTCATAGCGCACCACATGGAGCGGGTAACGCACATACGCGTCCTTTACAGGGACGCCGCGCGAGGACTCGATGATCTGGGTGTCGATTAGCACGTTCCACGAACCGTCGGCATGAGCCAGAACGCGGCCATCGCGATATCCCAGCCCAGGAATTTCCATGACGGAGCGCGTGCGTTGATCGAGTTCACCTTGCCCCGCACGAGTGGTCATATCGCTAATCAGCTGTTGCTGGCATGCTGGCGTGAAGAACGCCTGCAGTTTGTAGATTTGGTTGCCGTAATCCTGTTGCCCGTTCGAGCTCCAGCGATTGAGCTGCTGCCATATATAGAAGGCGAACAGGTACACATTCGAGGCAGGTACCTCCTTCCGGCCTACGTTGATCTGTGCCCCCGTCGTCAGATCCGGCGGGATATGCACCGTTACATCCCGCTCGGCGCTGCGCCAACCAAACAAGGCCATCACCGCCACCGTAATGGATGCGGCGACCACCCCGAGGAGGCACTTGATGTACCAGTTGGCCTGCGCCAGGGCGTCCGTATAGCGTGCCATGACTAGACTCCGACCTTTTTGACGGGTTGATTAGAACGATCTCCCTTCGCCGAACGACGTGGAAAAGGCACGCCACGTCCAATCTCCCAGTAGCCATCATGGTCGATGAAACGACTTTTGATCAGGCCGTTCTCCGCGAGCCACAGTTTGAAGCGGTGCTGATAATAATAGTCGGGCTTGTTGCGCTTCACCTTTGCCATCCAGCCTGCTGCTATCCACACAGTGAGCATGGGCGCCAGCGATGCGATCAGCACCCCCAGCGCCCATATCTTCGTCGCAAACGCGACCGCCAGGCCTATCACCGCATAAATCGGCATCACGATAAAAATGGCCATTTGTGCCTCGGAGGACGTCAGTCCGCGCAAGATGGCAGGTTCCCGATTTGCTCTGTCGGTCAATGGTGCATGGACACGGGCAGTGTCCACTTGTGCGCTGTCGGAAATATCGTCCATGATCAAGCCCAGGGTCGCGTCGATTAACGAAGTCAGAGGATGCCGTTAGCAGTCGTCAGCAGGTAAATCACCGCGACCAACATCAGTACACCGATGAAGAAGAACCATTTCAGCTCGCTCAACTCGACCTTACCTCTTCGCCACTCCCCAAATTTGGCGACGGCCCCCCCGCCGACTTCGATAAACGCCCAGGAGCCCACCATCAGCACAAAGACGGCAATGCCCTGCTTCCAGTATTGCCGCAACAGCTGCATGTAGTCCCCGGCCGCAGCACCGCCTGTGGGCTGTACGGCCGCAGGGAGATCTGCCATTGCCGGCGCTGCCACGAACGCCGCAGCAAGCAATAACAACATTGCTGCGATGCCACGGCGATTCACGCTGATGACCGGGCGGACATCGGTTGATACCGCCCCCTTTTTTTTCAAGTACGACATATAACCCCCCTGTTAAGGACCAACTAAGCGCCAGGCGTCGAACCGTCTGTTGCTTGTGGCCCGTATCTACATCAAAGATTTCGCGGTCATCAACAACATCGGCGCCACCGCGTTTAGCACCAATCGGATACTCGCGGCTGAGCTCCTATTGGCTCAGCACGTTCACTTCAAAAGATAGAAAAACACCGTCAATATGGTTACGACCCGCATCACCAGCCAGCCATTGCGGACAAATAGCTTGGGGCTATGCATGACTTCGATGAGCAGCATACGAACGGCGTTCGCTCCCCACACAACGAGAAAAGCGGCCAATGCGAGGCCAATGACCAAGGCCACGCCTGCTGCGGTACCACCTGATGCAGCGTCAAAGGCAATGCGCATAGTCGCGGTCATGGTGAAGCCCTCTCAATCTACGTTCTAGTTTCTGTAATCGCCGGCTAGCGGCTGCACATGTTGCGGCTGGCGCGGCCGTTGTAAATGGTCATCCACACCTGCGCGAACCAGCCGCAAATCACGCGCGAGCAAGTCATACCGGAAACGCGCCCCGCCACCGGACTCCGCCTCTTTAGCAGCATCGTTGATCATTCTTTGCAGCTGGCTCAGTTCATAGCTGATTCTCGTCAGATTCTCCCGCTCTGCGTCTTCATCCGCATGCGAGACAGGGGCGGCGGTCATTGCAATCGATATGACCAGCAATGCGGCCGATCGGAACCTCTTTATCAGCACAATGGATGGAAATTTCATCACGCCTCCCCCTCACAAGTATTTTTTGAAAGTGCTGACATACATGGACAGCGAAGCTGCTACCAGCACAGTAAAGACCAGCACCATGTACGCCGGGTTGAACCCGCCAAAAGGCCACGCCAGGTATATCCCGAAGCCACCCGATATCGACCAGGCCGTTGCCTTTTTTGCCCGGTGATAGACAAAGCTCGACTCGCGGCCACCACCCCAACGGCGTAGATCACGGCGCACCAGGCCATCGACGATCCCCAGCAAGCAGGCAAGCAGGAATGAAGGCAGCGCGAACAGGACGACGAACAATCGCATCGCTGTATCCATAGCGATGTACATCGCCACCATGAAGACCTTGGCAAGTTCCCGTTTGAGCAACGCCAGGGTTTTGCCGAGACTGTCGGCTGAGTCTGGTATCGGCTTTAAACTGGCTTCGTAATATTTCAACGCTCCCATAGCGATGAATGGGCGGGACACAGCCTTGATGACTTTATGTTCGAATGCCAAGGTATCTTGGATCAAGACCGACCGTGGATACTCGGCGATAAAACGAAGATTCTCCTCGACAAGTCCACGGGCGTGATCGATCCCCTTGTCGGCCCATAGCCACGAGGTCTGCATGCCCCCGTAGGCAATCATGACCCCTATCCCCCAAGCAAAAATCGTCGCCAGCGCGCCGCCAAAGGCGATCTCGATGACAATGCCTATTGGCCCTCTGCTGACCGGTCCCACCGTGGCGGCAGTGGACCTGGCGCTCGCTGCGTGGGCTGTCATGTCTGATCTCCATCAGCACCATCCAGCGCTTCACCAGACGCAGTCGTGCCAGCGGCCCCGGTGGTACCGACATCGCGCAGCGATGCCAGCACAGGCATATCCACTTCAGGTTCAACAGTCTCCTGCCCCTGCGCCATCTGGGCATCTAACTCAGTCGGCACGAAAATAGGTGTTGCAATCGGAAGCGTGACATCCACATCGGCGAACCAGTCGTTTTCTTTCCACCATTGTTCTGAGGTGCGATAGCGGCTACGCATATCTTCACAGACTGCTTTCAACGAGGTAGGGATATGCATGTCGTCGGCCGGATCGGCCAACGGGATTCGCAGCTTGTAGAGGCGGTTGCCCTCAAGAAGCGCAAACGCCTGCCCGGTAGGCAACTGCATGATGTCGGCGGCGTCGATCAGTGGGACTTCCTTGGTCGCCACGCGGTCTTGGTTGTTGGAGATGAAGTCGATGCCGTCCCCTTCTGCAGCCTTGTCGGTAACTCCTGACACCAGCGTGAGGGTGGCGACTTCTACCTTCGGTACCTGGTCGGCGATGAATTTGGCACTGTCGAGGTCTTTGGAGCGCAAAGTGATAACGTGATTGAAGTTTCCCAGCAGCTGTTTGGCCTTCGCAGAGTCTTTTAACTTCGCTTGCAGATCCGAGACGGTCTGAGTGTAGGCGGTCACGCGCATTCCAGCGCCGCCCATCCGGTTCACCATGGGGATGAACTCGTCTCCAAGTATTGATTCGACCTCATCGAAGTGGCCGCAAATTTGCGGAAGTAGTATCCTGCCGTCGGCTCTGTCCGGATCAATGCCATGTTTGTAGATTTTGCCGCCAATCGAGACGAGATCTGCGAGCATTGAATTGCCTACGGCGCCCGCAATGACAGGATCGGATAGCGCATCGAGGCCAGCATAGACAATACCTCCCTGGCGGATCACCTGCATCCAGTCGAAGATCGGTCGAGGGTCCTCCATATTGAAATAGTCTGGACTGATCAACTTGCCAATGGCGCCCGTCGTGAGCTTCTCTAGGAACGGCCCTAAAGAGGCAATGATCTTTTCGAAGAACGATTTCTCGTAGCTGACCGCAGTCGACAGACCATCAAGAATTGGGTCCTCGATTTGTTGTTGGAACCTTCGGGCCACGATAATTGTTGCCGCCAGGATCGGCTGGCGGTCCTGGAGCGAACGTGGTACAGGAATTTTCCTTTTCGATATCTCGGTCGCGCAGTTGTCGACTACATTTTCCCAGCCATGGATCCTCCCGTCTTTTTCCGCGCGATCCAGCGACAGTTTGGCATATGCTATGAAGAGCGGTTCGATGTCGGTGATATTGCGCAGTATGCCGTTGTAGGTGGGAACCTGGCCCAGCGCAACTTGGGCTTGCGCTACCAGATTGGTGAACCGCCAGGAGAATTCCTTGAACGCGGCCGAATTTCCACTGGAAGGCAACCCGTTTGTCGTCCGGGTGGCGATTTCGGTGATCCTGGCGAAGTTGCCGATTCCATTGTAGCGCGCCGAAAAGTCCGGATAACCGAGATGGAACAGGTATAAGTGATCGAGCCGCCGGGCCCTTGATGCTTCGGCGTACACACGCATCATCAGCTCGGCGTCTCCTTTGGGATCGATGATAATGACGACATAGCAGTCATGGATGTCCTGAGTGGCCAGCAATTCGAGCAGCCGCGTCTTCCCGACCCTAGTCGTCCCTTTGACCAGGACGTGGCCCGTTCGCGCCCCCTGCCGCAGTAGCACTGGCTTTTCGTTCGGTTCGACACCGTGTAACACGCGAGAACCGCCGAGATCGATCAGTGGCCGTACTGGATTCCACGGCACATCGCTCTTGGTGAGCGTCGCAACCTTCTGGAACATTGATGGCGAGCTTCGACCGCCGCCGGTCGAGAGCACCCAGCGCTCGTACCGTCGCATGGCTTGATCCAGCAGTAGGCGTTTGCGCGACAGGTTGACGAATGGATCAGCTTCCGGGCGATTCGCGTCGAGTTTGCGCTGGGTGTGCTTCTGGGTCCACAGAAACCCTTCGCCCAGATACAGCATGTCTTTGCTGCGCGCAATGCGGTGCAACTTCGTGTACGTAATCTTGTAGTGTTTCAAGCCATATTGGTACTTCCCGATATTTCGCGCCTGTTGGAATCTCACCGCAGCAAAGCCGAGCGCGATGGTGCCGGCCGCGTAGCCCAGCCGTGGCGGCAACATCAACGCCCAAGGCGCGCACAATGCCAAGATGCCACACGCTGCCGCCACAGCGGCGCTTTGGTACTCGACCTTGGGACGGAGCAAAGGCTCCAACACGTACGATGGGTTGGTCATCGTCCACTCCCAACGTACTGGCCAGCTGGAACCTGGCCACGCAAGTCCTGCAGCACGTCTCCGTGCTCGAGGAGCAGCAACGGATAGCGGTGAATACCATTGGCCTGCAATAGCCGCATCAGGTGCGGTGCTGGATGCGGCACCATCGGCAGCGAATTGGTGCGACGCATTGCTTTGAACGTTGAAACATCTTCCACGGAGACCACAATGCCGGCAGCACCATAGCGCACCAGTGCAGCATGGTTTTCGGTGAGCCATTGTGAAGAGAGCGGATCGCTCCCTACGATAAAGATAGGCCGCGTGAGCCATTCGGGTATGTCTACGACGTGTTTGATGTCTTCAAAACTGCCCGGTGACATTCCTTCGGCGCGCACTGGAAAAGAGACGAGAGGTGTTTCAGTGTCGCTTTCTGAACTGTCCAGCGCGTGCACCAGGTACTGGACGGAGCTTACTGTACGCCCCGTATCAAACAGTACCTGTGGGCCAGCAATCGTGGTTCCGAAACAGGTAAAGAATGAGGCGAGTAGTACGCCGCAAGAAATCCTAGCCATCATAGCCCCCCGCAATCGACGGGATCTGACCAAGATGCCGGAATACCGAAGTGGCATAAGGAACCCCGATGGCTGGATCGGCGTTATGGTAATTGGCTACCGCACGAAACCAGCTTCCGGACTTCTTGAAATGATCATGCAGCAACTCTGCGGCTACTTCCATATTGAGATATGGGTTCAGCGCCCGGGCCGGACTGCGCAGCTTCGAGCGGTGATACAACCAGCATATTTGGAGCAGGCCGATATCGACGAGCAAGGTCCCCATCCGCAAATAGTCCACCAGCGCAGCGAGAGCCGCGCGATAGCTGTCGAACCGCTTCGGCATGCCTTGAATGTTGAGTGTCCACGGGTAAGGTAGAACGTTATTTCCGAAGCGCATTTGCGACTCTTGCAATGCAACGGCATACAGTACTGGTGCAGGAACACGCTTCATCCTGGCCACATGCAGATATCCAGGTGGTATCGGAGCGGGACGGAGAGATTTGCTCTTCGCGATTACGTCGTTGGCCGATACGCTGCCCAAGACAGGGGCGACGCCCAACGCCAGGAAGTTGCGCCTGGTAATCATGGCCTCCCCCCACCTGTTGGTCGGGTCGGTCGCGTGGTTTGACGTGGTAGGTTGGCAGCATCAGCTTTACCGTTGGACACGTCGCCGGCTTGCAGGCCCGAGAAGTCGATGACCTTCTCATTTGGATACAGGCGTTGAATCGCAACTTGGTAAGCCGCTGCCCAGGCCAGTACACGTTCGGTGTCCTCATGCATCGCCTTGGCAAACATTTCCGCATACTTTCGCCGTTCGGCGTCGCTACGGGCGTGAATCCCCAGCGCTTCGACCGGCGAGAGATTCGGTACGGAGAAACTCGCACGCGGGCCTTTAAGCAGTATTTTTGCGCGCTCAAGCTCATCAGCAGTGAGTCCCCAAACTTGCCGCGCGATCTGGTCAGAAGCCTGTATTGAGGTCGCTTGTGCTTCCATCTGAGCCACCGCTGTCGGCTGCTGCGAGCGCGTAGCGATAGTCGTATTCGACGATGGTTGGGCGCCCACATTTGCAACCATCAACAGCAACGGGAAAATTGCAGTTTTCATAGCCAACTCGCCGGAGGTTATTCTTCTCTGCTCAACACGACATCGCCACGGTCGGTCGCCAAGATTGCGCGTTGACTGTCTACATCGGCGCGCTTGACAGTTACCCGCCCTTGCTTTTCGCCTTCGTTCAAAAATGTCACCTCCGCGCCGTCGCCACGTTTGCGGCCCACCACCACGGAAGGTTTTCCGCCCCATAGATCGATGGATAGTAATTGGGCCGAGTCAGGATCCGCGCGTAAAGGCGCAGGCACTGTGCGCGTTGGCGCAGCAGTCGAAATAGCCTTGGCCGGCCGCTTAGGTACATGAGTCAGTTTTGCTATCTGTTCCTTCAGCTCGACGACTCCTTGCTCGAGGTTGGCAAGCGTGTCGGCATTGCGTTGCAAGGCGTCCAGAATCTCCTTCGAGCCGTCATGATCAACCGGATTACCCTGTTGGTATCGCGCACCATCGTTTTCGGCAACTGGGGGGGACACAACGGTATCCACAGAGGCGGAATTTTCTACGGCTGACGCAGCTGGCATCACATTTGTTCCACTTGGGGTAGCCGCGTTTGCACGATTAACCTCAGCCTTTCTGGGTACCGGCACCACTTGGGAACTGGCGACCGGATCGGGAAGCTTTGCAGGCACTTGCGGCGCGCGCCCATTCATCGCTAGGTGCACAGCCACTAAGCCACAGCATGCCGTGGCGGCCCACAGCAGTGGCTTTTTCCAACGCCCTGTGACAGGTGCTTCTGGAACGACAGAACTGCCCACAGGAGCCGCTGGTCCTGCAGTGTTGGCTGTAGTGTTCGGTTGGGTCATGGCATATCCTCTTCCATAGTTGCCTGCATGGGAATCAGTCCGCAGCTTTAACGGATGTGACTGACGCATCCGGCTTGCTTCGCTCCCCCGACAGTTCCTAGTGCCGTGACTGCGGCCTCGGTTGGGACCGCAGGATGAAAGGAAATGCGCCTGCTGGCGTGATCGGTACTCAATGTGAAAGCGGGGCCTATCAAGATTCTTAGCATTGTGTCCACGTGGTAGGGTCCCAGCGTTCGTTGTGAGTCCGGCAACCGCTTGGCGAACAATGCAACCACCTGTGGATCCAGCAGCCTTTCCTCGACCAAGTCATATCCAGTACGAATGAGGAGATAGCGGATTGCCTCGCCAACTGTCTTGGTATTCATCCTGGGAAAATTCACTTGAGCGACGATACGCATGGGATCAATGTCGGCGGCACTAGGCTGCAGCGATATCGCTGTATATCGATTCACCAACGTTTCGTCGTCACTGGAGCGCACGGCCATCCTGCCTGGCAGCGAGATTTCTGCATTTGCAACCGCCGATACCATCGGCGTATCAGCCAGCGCGTCCCCGGCCGTCAGTAACAGTGCGATGAGAACGGGACTGAGCAAGCCCGGACGCTGATGCATATACGTCTCCCGAAAGTAACTGCAGTGTGTTCATGCGCATCAAACTTCGAGCGCTGCCCATACTCCAAACGCTGAGTCCTACAAAGTTCCCCGCCGCCGAGCGGGTATCTGATCGTCGCAGCATAGGAAATATCGCCAGTACCGTCCCCGGCAAATCGGTTCCACGTTGTGCCATTAAATAGTTGGCATGGTGGGCTGAATGTGATACGCGCTTCCGCTGGCAATGCCTTTCGTTGGAAAGCGCCAGGATTGAACCTCCAGACGAGGCAAATCCGAATATCTGGTGCTGTTGTGACAGCCACGGATGCCATACCTCTATTTATTAGTTGTCAAGGTGGTGCTATCCTGTAATGGCAAAGCGGGGGGGAAGGTGTCAAATGGAACATCGTACGGATTACGGGAAAGGGCGTGACTGGTTAAGGGCCTGATCTAAAAGGGTGCCGCATGCTGCTTTAACCCCGCAGCGTGCGGCAAAGGGATTTACCGGTACCCGATATACGGGTACGCTTTGCTCCCGTCGGGAGCAAAGCAAGGCGCAGAAGGAAAAATCGAAGGCGCTCCCCGGCCATGCACGCGTTACCATGCTTTGGTTTGCGTCACAACTAAAAAGGGAACCTTTCGAAGTCTCCTTTCACGATGAAGTCAACGCTGTGTCCCTATATCGTCATACTGGTGAAACATGCAATTCGAGCCATCTACCCCTCGATTACCCATCGCACAAGGGTCGCGCAGTACCGCTCCAGTCGTCTCGGACAGTCGAACAATTCAAATTTTTGAGATCGCTGAATTATTGGGGGAGACTGGCCTTGCCACGTGGATGCACCCACTGCTGATCTTGCTTGATTCCTATGCAGAAATCGAAGTGTTCGCTCCGAATGATGATCCACTACCAGCAGTCCAGTCTTTGTTGCAACGATATAGCCTGAACGGCAGCCCCCCCCGGGGAGGGAAATTCGCAGATGATTTGTGCAGCCTCCAAATCTTGCTTTATGGCGCAGCCTGGTTTACACCTGGCTCAACAATTCCTGTACTGACCTGGAACCCGCTCCAGATGACGTTCAGGCGATTTAAGGCGCTGCAGGGGCCTCATGGCAATTGGAAAGCCTGGAAAGACTCAGTGGTCAATCCCAGCCTGGACGAGGTGAGAAGGCATCTTTTAGCAAATTATGTCAAGGTAAATGGCTTCGTGTGACGGTATCCCAACTCGGGGGTGTTGTGTCAGGATGGATAATTTCCTTTGCGATCGCCACGGTAATCTGTGCTGCAGCAGCGCTCGGAGTCATCGAGATTCGCTGGACCAGCAAACAGACTTTACTGCGAAGATTAGCGCAAATGCTCCGGGACATTTCCCAATACATGGACGGCGGAGCGCCAGTGCATCACAGAGACGATGCCAGCGACAAGCGTCCCCTGGACAACATCCCAATGCCCGGTACTATTCATCACAGCGCCCCGCCTTTGAACCACGTGCGCATAGCCTATCGCGGATCCGAAGCTGGATGGTACAACGTGCTTCCCGCGAACGCTCTCATCTCCTGCATCGAAGGCGATGAGGTTATAAAGAAAATCATCCGCGCCTCCCGCGTTGCACCAGACATCTTTGCGCACGATCTTCATCCGGCTTTATTGCACTTTGCGGAGTTCGTCCAATTGCTGCCGGCATCCGAGTCCCACCATCACGCCAATCCAGGCGGCCTACTGGCTCACACGCTTGAAACTGTTTTGCACGCGCTGACTATCCGCACCGGCTACTTGCTACCGCTTGGCGCCAGCGCCGAAGTTATTGCCGCTCAAAGGGATTTCTGGACCTATGCCGTGTTTCTCGCGGCCCTGCTGCACGACGTCGGTAAGCCAATGACGGATCTCAAAATTCAATGGAAGCGTGGAAAAACCAGCGAACCTGTGCTCTGGTCAGCAGCCGCCGGCTCGTTGAACGACTGTGCAGCCACCGAATATTTCGTTGGTTTCAAAAAGAAGAGTGAGCGCAACTACGACTCCCATGCAAAACTTGGTGCCATGCTGCTCCAGCGGTTAGTTCCTGGCCCCACGCTCGCATCGATGGCGCACGTGCCAGCAGGGCTTCAAGAGTTGAACCAATACCTGGGCGGCGAACGCAGGGGCGCACTGCATGAGATTGTTCAAAAAGCCGACCAGGAATCAACACGCCGCAACCTGGCCACCGGCTCGCGCGCAAGGTTCAGCTCTGCCAGGGCTGTGCCCCTGATCGAACGACTCATGGGGGCCATGACCTCAATGTTCATGGAAGGTAGCCATCTGCCGCTCAATCGTGACGGGGCGGCGGGCTGGGTGTACGACGACTGCGTGTGGTTGGTGGCAAAGCGGTTGGCCGACAGCGTGCGTGAATTTGTCTTGCGCCAAGAAGAGAATGAGGAAGCCGGTTTTCCGGGCGACACAAAAAATGATCGACTTTTCGATGCATGGCAAGAATATGGCTACATCCGTATCAATCCAGCGACTGGTCAAGCGATATGGCGTGTAGTCGTGACTGGGACAAACCAGGCCGGCGAGATCGCCTATAGTCATGAACTCAGTGTCTTGTGCTTTCCCGTCGCAAAAGTATGGACTGATCTTTCCCAAATTCCAGAAGCGATGTCGGGCACGATCGAGATGTTGCCCACCGCATCGCAAGGAAAAACCAGCCGAGATCATCAATCCCAGCGCCCGTTGGAAGATTGTGATGCAGTACCCATGCCGGGTGATTCCCCGGAACCTGTTGACTCGAAGAAGGTGCCAGCGCCTAAGTTTGTCACCAGGGATAACAGGACCAGCAAAAAAATGACTACAGCAGACACCGACGATCTTTTGGACGAACGAGACACGGCCGAAGCGGAAGCACAGAATGCACGCCGCGACAAAGGCCGACGACAGCAGGAAGCCGGAAGTGAGACTGAACCAGGTCCTGCCCATCAGAATGATGCCGAGGATACCAACCCGGGGCAGGCCCCGAGACAAGAGGACATGGTTGACGCAACGCCTGCTCGTCCTTTTCCGGTTCCGCTGCCTATCGAAAAGCTACCTGCTTTGAAACAAAAAGGAACCAAGGAGCCATCGGCGCTCGCGGTCGACTTCATGAAGTGGGTGCAGCAAAATCTGGCGGACGGTTCGATGAAGCACAACGAAGCTGGCGCGCCGGTTCATTTCATCGAATATGGTATGGCACTGGTGTCTCCGCTAATTTTCCGACTGTATGCGGCAGCAAACGGCGGCCAAAAAGCAAGTACTGCATCCGAAGATGACGGCGATTTCGCGATGCGTGTTCAGCGGGAGCTCCTGCGGGCGCAGTGGCATGCCACTGCGCCTGGAGGGAAAAATGTCTGGACTCTCTACGTTTCGAAAAAAGGGGGACAGGCGGCAAATAAGTTGGCCGCAGTCGTGCTGAAAGATCCGCGACTCTGGGTAATGCCAGTGCCCCCTCCGAACCCATTTATCAGCGCAAAAAGCGATTCTTCGGGACCGCTGCCATGATCGTGAGTTCCAGCTCCAATTCCGCAGGTTATATTGGCACCTTTCTGCCGTCACGTACAGACAAGCGGCGTGTCCGGGGGGTTATCATGGCAACGATTGTATTCGGCAAAGGCATTGAACCTGGTGGCATGGAGCTGGAGGATATGCATTTCGAAGATATTTGTCCGGTTTGTGCCTATGAGCATGCACGGTACCGCATATGGGAAAGTGCAGAATCTGGGGCCATCAATCAACATAGCGGTATGTCCTGCCCGGCATGTGGCTACAAATTGCCTGACGACGAAGAGCAGTAATCGGTTTCGGTACCACCACACCGCCGCATTGTTCGGCATCGGCAAATACTGGGATATGTAAGGATTGTGGGTGTGTCGCTCTCAAAAAAACATAAACGAAGCCACTTAGCGAATGCTGTGAAGACAACGGACGCTTAGTGCTATGCCGCCTCCGGCTGATTCAGACAGCAATCGGCTGCGGATTCAATCGGTCAACGACGGCAACC
>NZ_JAZHPB010000014.1:0-109360 GCF_036543145.1 Janthinobacterium sp. LS2A | reverse complement strand
ATTTCAGCACAATCGTCAACTCCTTCTTTTTCTCTACTTTACTCAGCATTTGCATGCGTCGTTCAGCGAGGGGGCGAATTATAGCCAAGCAACAGCCTGTCCGCAAGAGCCATTTATGGCAAGACAAACGATTTCACCAGAGTCAGCTCGCCGGCGGCCCGCATCGGCACCTGGAAGCTTTGCAGCTTTTCACGCGGCGTGCCTTCGTTGGTGATGATCGATATGCGCGCGACAGTCAGCATGGCGGTGTTTTCGCCGCTGCCGTAGTAATTGACATAGGCGTGATAGTTGCCCTTCACGGGCGCCGCGCTGGAAAAGATTTCCGGACCATAGCCAGTCGTCACGTCCACGTCCAGCGCGCCGCCATCTTTTAATACGCGGTTGCCATACCAGGCGTGGCCACCATCCGGCGTGACCACATGCAGATCGAGGTCGGTGCCGGCACTGTCCCAAGACAGCACGATGCGCAGGCGCGCCTGGGTCTTGCCCTGGTAGCTGTCGACAAACTGGGTGCGCGCGCGACTCCGACCATCGGGCGAGCGTACTTCCACGCTGTTCGAGCCGCTGCCGAAACCGTAAGGCCGGCCATAGCTGCCATCCTCACCAACTTCCATCGGCATCGCCACGCCGTTGACCACCAGGGTAGCGGGCTTGCCCTTGACGGCGCCCGCGATACGGCCCCGTATCTGCGCCGTTTCAGCCTGGCCCGGCTGCAGGTTGACCGACGCGGCGGGGTAATTGACCGCTTGCGTATAGTCCTCGCGCGCACCGGCCGAATTGCGCCAGCCGCTCTTCGGTGCGTCGATGGTGACCTGGGCCTGCGCCCATAGTGGCAATAGCATTAGCGGAATCGCGCAACGGATATAAAAACTCACAGGGCCTCCAGGTTAAGGTCGACGAGCCGGCGTGCCAGCCGCTCGACATATTCTTCGTCCTGGCCGCGCGGATGATTGCGCAGGCCAAGGTGTAAATATTCATGGGCCAGGGTGATGCGGTCTTCGCGCGTGGCCAGCGGCCGCATATAAATTCGGTTGCGCGACTGCTCCGAATATGGCGCGCCGCTCTGCAAGGCGCAGACCAGCGGCGCTTGCGGCGGCGCTTCATAACCGGCCTCGCGCAGCAGCACGCGCTGCCAGCGCGGCACGGACCGCGCCAGCCAATCCTCGTTCTGCGCCAGGCGCCGGCAACGCGCGCCCGTATTGCCGAAGGTGCTCAGGGCGCCGCCGGGATAGGCCGCCGCCAGCAATTCATCATAGTGCTTGCCCTGTCTGGCCTGGCGCACCGCCTCGCTCCACGCCATCGTGCCCTCGGACGCCTGGTTACTGTGATAGCGCACGGTGACGCCATCGACAATCAGCTGGTCGGTCCAGCGCGCAATCGCCAGGGCCGCTGGCGTGGCGGGGCTGGGACTGACACGCTGGGTCGCGCTGCTGTCGGCGATCTGCTGGCAGCCCGCCACCGTCACCGCGTTCTGCTGCAGATACGTGCGCGCGGCAATCGCCAGCGCCTTGGCCGCTTCCGGCTCGTTGGCATTCGCTTCGCGGTCGAGCACGCGCGCCACATATTCATTGACGCCGAAGCGGCCACGCAATTGCGGACGGCCGCCCTTCTCTTGCAGCAGCATCAACTCGCCGGCGCTGCGCAAGGCCAGGTTCTGGCCATTGTCGAATTGCACATGGTAGCGGCCATTGAGCGGGCCAGGTGCGGCCACGCCACGTTCGCCGCGCACGGTGCGGATCGGATAGCGCTTGAAATAATCGACCACCACGCAACCGCCATCGTCGGCCACGCCTACCGGCGGCAAGCTGGCGGCAAGCCTGGGCGCCCACTGCTCGAAGACATTGCTGCTGCCGCCCGCGCCGCCGAACCAGATCGGCGTACCATCGGCCAGCCAGCCGGCCGCGCCGCCGATACGTTCGTCCGTCCGGCGCCGCTCGTGCCAGGAATACGTTTTGACGCGCAGTTGGCTGCCGAACCATCGAGCAGTACCAGCGCCGCGTCCATCGAGCACCACGCGCAGCAGCGCCGCTTCGGCGTCCGCGCGGCTGGCGGCCGGGATGCTGTCCAGCGCGCGCAGCAGGCTATCGAGGCGCACCGTGCGCGCCGGCGCAAGTTGCGCAGGGTCGGACAGCCAGGCAAAGTCGCCTGCGGGCGCCGCGCCCAGGCGGCCGGTCCAGTACTGGCGCCACGGCGTGGCCGTGATCATCAGACGCCTGGGCGAGAAAAAAGGGCCACACGATTGCGCCAGTGCCACGTCGTGGCCGATGCTCTGGCCAGCATCGCAGCAATACACCTCTTCCGGATCGCGTCCGCCGCAGCGGTAGTCCGGCATCGCCACCTTGTTATCGCTCGCATATACATACACGAACAGCTTCCACAAGCTGGCCAGCGGTACTTGCCGCGCGCCGTCAAACGGCGGCGGCGCCGTGCCACCCTGGCGCAACTGGTGCACTTCCATCTTGCCGTCACGCCACCAGGCCACATCCAGCGATGCAGACCAGGCAGGAGCGGCCAGCAACAGGGCCGCCATGAATGCAGGAAGTGCTACGCGCATCACTCGACCTTCAGCGCGCGCGTGGTCTTGCCGCCGCCTTCGAAGGCTTTCTGCTCCGGCTGGTACATGCGGTAAAAGCGCGCCGGCGGCAGCACATAACTGCCCTTCTGCGCAAAGCGCAGCAAATGGCGCACCGTCACCTCGCCGGCCAAAGGCTCGATCGGCACGGCGTAGCCGTCGCGGCGCTCCGTGTGGCGCGCGCGTTCCAGCGCGGCCGGCTTGTCGCCCGCCATGACCATGCCCCAAGTAGTCGATTCGACCATGGCGCCGGGCGGCAGCGCCACTTCCAGCAAGCCAAAACGGTGCTTCGCACCTGGCCCCGCTTTCAAGGTGATTTCATCGAGGTACAGCGCGTCCGTGCTGAGCGCTTCGCCCGGCTTGACCAGCTCCGTCGTGTAACCGCCCTTGCCCGCCTTCATGCGCAAGATGCGGCGCTCGACGGCAACCGGCAAGGTTTGCGCTTCGGCCGCGTGGCTGTCGTACTGCAGCACAGCCACCGTGCCGGCCGGCGCCGGTGCGGCGAGACGCAATTTATCGGGAATACTCTTGGTGTCGCTCCAGCGCCAGACCGGCTGGCCGCTGCGGCTGTCGCGTTTTTGCCAGGCGCCGTCCAGCGCGACGACGGGTCCCTTGCCGAACGATACGCCGCCCAGCTTCTTTTGCACCCACATCAAGGTCATCGCGCGGTCCAGTGTCGGCATCTCGGCGCGCACACTGGCCAGCACCGCGTCGGCCTGGGTAGCCGGCACTTCGCCGGCCAGCATCAGCAAGGCTTGCGCCACCGGCGCTTTGGACTCGCGCAGCACCTGCCACGAGCTGGCCACTTGCAGTTGCAGCCCATGCGGCAGGGCGATGCCATTCTGGCTGACCACCAGCGCCACCAGGCCAAGGCCCATCGCTTGCGTCTCACGGTCAGAAGCTCCGCCCAGCAGCAGGCTGCTCGTGTCGCCAGGTTGGCGCGGCTTGCCGCCCAGGACGGCAATCGCGCTGTCATCCACCAGGCCGGCCGCCAGGGTCTGCGTGGGCAGGCCCATCTCGCGCGCCATCCACAGCACCAGCGCGCGGTCGCCCATCGCATCCTTCAAGCCATGTTCGCTGTAGACGGCCAGCAGCTTGTTCCAGTGCTCGGGCGGCAGCTCGATGTGCAACGCGCGCGCCGCGTACCAGTCGGCGTAATAGGCGTAGGCCGTCATCAAGGCATTGCCGGCCGTGGCATTGCCCCACCAGCCGAAGACGGCGTTCGGGCCCGCCATCGATACCAGGCGCAGGCGTTGTGCCGTGAGCAGCGTTTGCAGGCGCTCGCTTGCCGCGCCGGCGTCCGGCCCCAGGCTTTGCGTCGCCAGCGCGAGCGGAATCAAACGGCTGGCCGTCTGCTCGACGCAGCCATACGGATAGTCGATCAGGTCGTCGGCAATGCGCGTGAACTGGCTGGCTGCTCCTTGAGCGAACGAAACGCGGATATTGCGGGCGTCCGCCGGCAGCTTGAATGGAATATCACCAGTGCCGCCGTCGAGCGGCAGCACCAAGGAGCGCGGGCTGCTCCACGCGGCGGGCAAGGTTTGCATGGCCGTGTCCAAGGCGTCGACCAGCTTGCCACTCTGTTTCAGCTCCAGGCGCAGCGGCCCTGTAGCGCCAGCGGCGAGCGGGAATTCGACGTAATTGACACCTGGTTTGGCGGACATCTTTTCCGTCTTCGGCTGCGCCCCGCCGGAAAGCACGACGTCGAGCGCCTGCTCCTTGCCCGTCTGGTTGAATACCGCCACCGAGGCACGCGGCGCATCGCCGGCGCGCATCCAGTCGGGCGCGGTCCACTTGGCATAGAAGTTTTTATCGGAACGCAGATAGGCCGTGCGCTGGCCCACGCGCCCCTGTTCATCCATCGCGCGCCCCGTGATCCTCCAGCGGGTCAGCGCGTCGGGCATGGTAAAACTCACGCGCGCGTTGCCATTCACGTCGGTCTTCAGCGAGGGCGCCCAGTACGCCGTATCGATATTGTCGCGGCGCGGACGTTCGAGCACCTTCACGCCACGCTCGTTGTAGTTGTGGCGCGCCGGCGCGCCCGCTGTGCGGCCCTGCGCCATGTCGTAGCTGATGAAGGACAGGCTGGCCGTCGTGCGCACGTTGTTGCGGCGCGGGTGATAGAAAAAGTCGCCGATGTCCGGCGCAATTTCCGGCTGCAGCACATAGATCATTTCATCGACCACGCCCAGCGCCACCATGGTGCTCAAAGGCTTGCCATCGAGGGTCGCCGTCACATCGAGCGTGACTTTTTCGCCCGGCTGGTAGACCTCCTTGTCGCTCTTGAATTGCAGCGCGATGCGCGGCTCGATCACTTGCAGGCCCGCGTTCTCGAAGACAAAGTCGCCATTGCGCGTGTACGCCACCGAGAACGTCATGTTCGGGCCATGCTCTTCTTTTACCGGGATGCGCACCCTCCACTGGCGCGGCGCCACGCGTTTCGCCTGATACCAGTTGGCGGCGCCGGCCATCAGACCATGGTGTTCCACCTTGTCGCGCTCGAGCGTCAACAGCGCCTGGTCGACCTTGTCGGAGAACGTGATCAAGGCCTCGGCCGTGTCGCCCGGACGATAGCGGGCGCGGTCCAGCACGATCTCGATGCTGCCCGGCGTCGTTTGCACGCCATCGCCGGCGACCCAGTGGCTGGCGGCGGCCAGCAGGTTGCCGCGCTCGTCGCGCAGCGCCAGCTGATACGAGCCGGAGGCGGGGAACGTCACGTCCCAGCCCTTGGCATTTGGATCGAACGCGCCGTCGGTCTTGCTCTGTTTTTCCAGCTGCACCATCTCCCAGCGCACGGGTTTGGCCGCGCCCTGGCCATCGGCCACCAGATCGAAATGCACGGCCTGGCCAGGATCGGAAAACTGGCGCGTCGCCTTCAACTGGTAGCTGCTGCTCGAGCGTTCTATCATCAGCTCGCGCGTCGCCTTGACGCGGTAAGCCGCACCATCGGTCGCCAGCACGGTCAAGATGTAGCGCGACGGATCGGCGGCGGGCGGCAAGCTGAAGTCCACATTGCCGCTGCCGTCGCTCGTCACTTCCTCCGTCTTCAGGGCCACGGGAAACAGGCCGCTGTAACGCAACTCGCCTTCGACCATGGTGTTTTGCTGGCCGCGCAAGGACAAGGTCATCTTCGCGTTTTTCACGGGTTTGCCGTCAGGGTAGCGCAGCGCGATGCTGCCCTTGACGGCCTCGCCCGTCTTGAATTCCGGCTTCGAAGGCTGGACGTTGATTTCAAAGTGCGGCTTGACGTATTCAGCCACGCGGAAGGCCGCGCCATACACGCCATCCTTGTAATTGAAACGCAGTTCATAGCCGCCGGCGGTCGCTTCCGTGGGCAAGCGGAAGCGCGTGTCGGCGCCCGTCTCGCCGGACAGCTGCAGCGTTTGCGTCAGCAGCGGCGTGCCATTCGGATTGAGCACCGTCAAGCTGATCGGCGCCGCGCTTGCTGCCTGCGAGTTGCGCGCGGAGGTAAATTCGCGGCCCAAAAACTTGACGTTGACTTCATCGCCGGGCCGGTACAGGGGCCGGTCCGTCACGGCATAGATCTTGGTGTTGTAGATCTCGCTGTCATAGTAAAAATTCTCGGACACGAACACGCCGCCGGCGCGGTCCTGGCCCAGCACATATGTGTGTTCCGGGCTGCCGCGCTCGAGCGAGGCGACACCATCGGCACCCGTGGTGGCCGACTGCAGCACGCCCGTGCCATCGGTCCACGCCACATTGGCGCCAGCCACGGCGGCGCTGTTGTCGCGCCGCGCCGTCCATACGAGCATCTGGCCGGACGACACCTTGGTCACAGCCACCGTGTCCGACACGAATACCAAGGTGGTGGCGCGGTGTTCGCCGATGATCGCTTCGATCAGGTACAGGCCCGGCTTGCGTTTGCCCAGCGGTATCATCACGTTGCCGGCGCCAGCGACGATGAAGTCGCTGCTGGAGCCATCGAGCTTGACGCCTTTCGGCGGCGCGATGGCCTTGGCTTGCCAGATCGGATAGCGGAAGCTGTCGACCAGCTCCATGCCCTTGATCGGCTTGTACTGCGGATGGTTGGCGAACACGGTGCGCCGGCGGATCGCGTCATTGGTCGCCAGCTGCGGCTGTTCTTTTGTCACCGCGAGGCGCGCCTCGCCGGAAAACAGCTTGCGCCAGGCCAGGCGCGACTGCTTCCACCAGCTATCCCACAGAAAGCTCAAGGTGTTGGCCAGGCCTTCGCCCTGGTAATTGCCCTCGACCTGAATGCGGTGCAGATTGCGCTGCTTTTTCAGGAACTCCATCGGTTCGGGCACGCGGTAGACGACGATGTCGGCGCCCGAATATGCTTCCAGGTTCATGCGCCCCATGTCGCGGCCCGGCACCTCGAGGCGCACGCGCGCTTCATCAAGACTGCCGTAGCTGGCGTCCGACAGCAGGAAAAACGGTTCACCCTTGAAGGTGCTGTAGTTGCTTGGATCGCGCGGCTGCGCGGAGGCGTTGCCCAGCATGAGCAGCGCCAGAAAGCCCATAAATAACAGCTTCATGACAAAAACCGGCTTCATGATAAAAACGCCAGCCGGAACACCCCGGCGAAATTGGGATTGTTGACCACAGGTTGCCACCGCGTGTCCTTCCAGCTCGTAAGTTCTTTGATATCGACGGTCCGCAGACCATTGTCGTCGGGGGTGACGGTGCCGGTGTGGTAGGCGATGCGCGCTCCCATCCAGACCATCAAATGCTGTTCGTCTCCCTGGTCGAAAAACAGCAGGTCGCCGGGCAGCGCCTGGCTGATTTCGCGGGCGATGAAACGGCTGTTGTGCTGCACCAGCGCCAGCGCCGTGACGAAGTGGCCGACATTGCCGCCTGTCTGCACCCAGCGGTTGCGCAAGGCGGCCTGATCCGCGCTCAGTTCCAGCTCGGGCGGCAGGCGCCGGTCGCTGGCGATGCCATTTGCATGCAGCCACTTCGCGTCATGCACGGTGAGCGCCTCATTGACGGCAAAGCGCACCAGGCCGGCGCAATCGCGGTGCGTCCAGCGCGGCGACGGGCCACGTTCGATTTGCGCGTTGACGATGCGCAGCATCCAGGCCTGGAAGGCACGGCTTTGCGCCTGCGACAGCTGCACCTGAAGGTCGGCGGCCGCGCGCAAGGCCCAGGCGGGCATTGCCACGGTGGCGGCGCAAGCCGCCAGCCAGCGCAAGGCGGCACGGCGTCCATGCCGCCCATGCCACAGCGTCATCGCGCGGCCTCTTGCCATTCCAGCGTTTCCCATGACGTGCCGCTGGCTGGCTGCCGCTTGAGCACCATGCGCAGCGGCGGATATTTTTTCAAGGCGTTCAGGCGCGGCACCAAGTGTTCGTTGGCGGCCGCGCGCAAGACCGGTTCGTTATTCGCCGGCAGGGTATCGAAGGCTTCCAGCTGGATCAGCCGGGCCAGCGACGCCGGCGCGATCAGGCCGATCGTGCGCGCGCCATCGGGCAGCAGGTCGCTGGCGGCCGGCGCCTGCTTGCGGCGCACGGCCAGCACCTGGTCCACCAGCTTGCCGTCGGTGGAAAAGACAACGGTATTGCCGGCCACGGCCAGCGCCGGCTTGGATTGGCCCAGCGCCGTGGCGACACTGCGTTCCCAACGCGTGGCGCCATCTTTACCTGTCGTTTTGCGCACGGGGTCCTTGCCGCCGATGGCCGCCTCGAACAGGCTGCCATAGACAGCGTCATCACCGGCCTGCGCACTGCGGGTGGCAACAAAAACTGGTGTATGCAGCCGCGAGCTGCCATACCAGCAGGCGGCGGCGGGGCCTTGCAAGTGCCCGGCCAGCGGCGCCACCGGCTCCGATGTCTTGCTGCCCAGGCGTTTGAGCACGGGCTGCAGCGCGGTCCAGTCGACCGGCACGCTGAAACAGGCGCTCGGGTTGTGCGGCAGCTGCGGCCACAGGGCGCTGCTGTCATAGCCGCCGTTTTTCAGTTTATCGGCATTGAGCAGCACCTTCGATTGCCAGGCGCCCTGTTGAAAATCGAAGCGCAGCGCCTCTAACGCGCCAAAGAAAGGCTGGTAGCCGAAGGACAGGAAGTCCGCCTTGACGGCGATGCTGTGGCCCTCGGGCGCGGCGCCGTCGAGATGGAACTGTGCATGAAAGACCTTTTGCTTGGCAGCTTCCGGCGCCAGCAGGCTGGCCACGGTTTTCTCGGCCGTGCCATCGCCATGCTTGCCGTCGCTGCCGCCATACAGCATGCCGGGATGAGACAGGATGACCAGGCGTTGGCCATGCGCGGCAAACAGCAAGGTGCGCTGGTAAGCGTAGTTCAGCGCATACACGGGCACCTGGCCGCCATCGACGCGCAAGCTGCCGGCCACGCGCATCTGCGTATCCTTCAGGGCGATCTTTCCCGCTTCTTCCAGCAAACGCGTCAGCTGGCTGCGCGACACGGCGATGGCGAAATGCTTGAGCGAGCCGTCGGCGTCGCGCCACAAGGCCACTTCCGCCGGCTGGTCCAGCACCATGCGCAGCAGCTGGTCGCCCCAGCCCAGCTCATGCTCGTAAGCGATACGGCGCAAGCTGCCCTTCAGGCCCAACCGGTCCTCGCTTTGCTCGTAATAGAACAGGAAATCCTCGCGCAGCACGTCGCGCGCCAGCGGCACCGTCAGCAAGTCGCGCGGTAAGGCCGACAGGCTTTTCGTGCGGACCAGCGCGTCGGGCCGGGATAAATCGAGCTTCAGGCCATTGACCGGCCCCATCGCACCCCAGCCAAAAACCCGGTAGCCGACCAGTGCGGCGGCTACCACGGCCACGCCGGCAAGCGTCCCGAGCAGGACTTTTTTATTGAGTACTTTTTTCGCCAGCACCTTGTATCCTTTTAGCCTGCCGTAGCATTGACAAGTTAGTAATTATTGACAAATGGTAACATGGCATTTGTTGCCGCAGCGCACAGCTGACGCGACAGCGTAAAATAGCGGTTTCGCCGTTTTCATCGCCTCCCATGACCATCCTGCTCTCCACCCTGAACGCCCGCTACACCCACGCCTCGCTGGGATTGCGCTATCTGCTGGCCAATATGGGGCCGCTGCAAGCGCAGACGCGGCTGCAGGAATTCGTCATCGGCACGAAAACCACGGAACTGGTCGAACGCATCCTCATCAACAAACCGCGTATCATCGGTTTTGGCGTGTATATATGGAACGTCGAGGAAACAACCAAACTGGTGGCCATGCTCAAGCGCGTGGCGCCCGAAGTCATCATCGTGCTGGGCGGGCCGGAAGTGTCGCATGAAGCGGGCGAGCAAGAGATCGTCAAGCTGGCCGACTACCTGATCACGGGCTGGGGCGACGTCACCTTTCCCAAGCTGTGCGGCGAGATCCTCAACGGGCCGAAGCCGCTGATGAAGATCCACGCGGGCGTGCAAGCGCCGCTGGCGGAACTGCAGCTGCCCTACTCCTTGTATACAGACGACGATATCCGCCACCGCACGATTTACGTGGAAGCGTCGCGCGGCTGTCCGTTCAAGTGCGAATTCTGCCTGTCGGCGCTGGACAAGACGGCCTGGCCCTTTGCGCTGGAGAACTTCCTGGCCGAGATGGAATCCCTGCATGCGCGCGGCGCGCGCCTGTTCAAGTTCGTCGACCGCACCTTCAATCTGAACATCAAGACCAGTTTGAAGATCATGCAGTTCTTTCTCGACAAGATCGAAGCGAATCCGGACGATCCGATCTACGCCCACTTCGAACTGGTGCCAGACCACTTGCCTGACGCCTTGAAGGAAGGCATCAGCAAATTCCCGCCCGGCGCGCTGCAGTTCGAGATCGGCATCCAGAGCTTCAATCCGGACGTGCAATCGCTGGTCAGCCGCAAGCAGGACAATCAAAAGGCGGCCGACAACATCCGCTGGCTGTGCGAGGACTCGAACGCCCACTTGCACGTGGACTTGATCGCCGGCTTGCCGGGCGAAGATGAAGCGAGCTTTGCGGCCGGCTTCAACAAGCTGGTGGCCTTGAAACCGCATGAAATCCAGTTCGGCATATTAAAGCGGCTGCGCGGCACACCCATCATCCGCCATACGGAAAACTATGGCATGGTGTTCGATCCGCACCCGCCGTACACCATCCTGGCGAACAAGCAGCTCGACTTCATGAGCATGCAGCGCCTCGTGCGCTTTGCCCGCTACTGGGACCTGGTCGCCAACTCGGGCCGCTTCGCCAATACGGTGCAATGGATGCTCGGTGACGCGCCATTTGAAAACTTCATGGATTTTTCGAACTGGCTGTACGCCCACACGGACGCCACCCACCGCATCGCCATGGAGCGCCTGGCCAAGCTGGTGGCGCAATGGCTGCAGACGCGCGGCATGAGCGCGCTGGAGGCCAACGCCCTCGTGGCCAGCGACTATGCGGGCGGCGCGCAAGCGGCCGCTCACGCCAAGCCGGCCGAAGTGAGTACTGGCAGCGCCAAGGTGCGCCCGGACGTCGCCCTGCCGCAGCGGCAGGCGCGCCACCTGGCATCCTGAGGGGCCGGCGATTGAACAGCGGTGGCGGTCTGCGCCATTCTCCCTTAAACTGGCACGATGCCGACTGTACAATCGCCGAAACTGACCCTCTCCCAGACCAGCTCCCAACAGGGAGCCCTTGTCACTGCCAGCGGCACCTGGCAGGTGCACGCGCTGGCGCATGACAATGCCATCAAGGCCATCGACGCCCAGCTCAAGCCCTTGCAGGGCGATGCCAAGGCGCAATGGGACCTGTCGGCCATCGACAGCATGGACCATATCGGCGCCCAGCTGTTCTGGAATGCCTGGGGCAAGCAGCGCCCCGCACAGCTGACCCTGGCGCCGTCGCAGGAAGAGTTTTTCCGGCGCATCGAAGAAACCGGGCCGTTGACGACGCCGCCGTCGCGCGCCAACCGCCTTACGCCCGTGATGAAGCTGGGCATGGCCATCCTGCTGTTTTTCGAACATTTGAAGGGCTTTATTGCCTTGGTCGGCCAGGTGACGCAGGATATCGGCCGCTTCGCGCGCCATCCGATGCGCGGGCCGTGGCGTGAAATTTCCGCCAATATCTTCCATGCGGGCTTCCAGGCGCTGGGCATCACGGCTCTCGTCGGCTTTCTGATCGGCGTCGTGCTGTCCTACCTGTCCGCGCAGCAGCTGCGCGCGTTTGGCGGCGACATCTACCTGGTCAACCTGCTGGGCATGAGCGTCATCCGCGAACTGGGGCCGCTCTTGGCCGCCATCCTCGTGGCCGGGCGCTCCGGTTCGTCCATCACGGCCCAACTGGGCGTCATGCGCGTCACGGAAGAACTCGACGCCATGCTGGTGATGGGCATTTCGCACGGTTTCCGCCTGATCATGCCGAAAGTGCTGGCCCTGGCCATTTCCATGCCCCTGCTCGTCATCTGGACGGATACGGCCGCGCTGATCGGCGGCATGGTGGCGGCCAAGGTGGAACTGAACCTGTCGGCGCGCTACTTCATCCAGAAGCTGCCCGATGCCGTGCCGCTGGCCAACTACATGATCGGCCTGGGCAAGGGCGTCATCTTCGGCATGCTGATCGCGCTTGTCTCGTGCCACTTCGGCCTGCGCATCAAGGCCAACACGGAAAGCCTGGGGCGCGGCACCACCACCGCCGTCGTCACGGCCATCACCGTCGTGATCCTGGCCGACGCCGTGTTCGCCATCGTCTTCAATGGAGTGGGCTACTGATGGCGGACGACACCAATATCGCCTGCGGCACCGGCAAGGAAGGCCAATTCAACCTGCACGGCAACGCGCCCGTGGTGGACATCACCAATCTGTGGACCAAGTTCGGCCGCACCGTCGTGCACCAGGACTTGAACCTGGAAATCGAGCGGGGAGAGATCCTGTCCATCGTGGGCGGTTCCGGCACGGGCAAGACGGTGCTGCTGCGCCAGATGCTGGGCCTGGAACATCCGGCGCGCGGCTGCGTCAAAGTCTTTGGCGAAGATATCAATAAAGCAAGTTCAGACCAGCTGCAACAGTTGCGCAACCACTGGGGCATGCTGTTCCAGCAAGGCGCACTGTATTCGGCACTGACCGTGTTCGACAATGTGGCCCAGCCGATGCGCGAATTGCGCGTGCTGCCCGAAGCGCTGGTGCACGACGCGGTATTATTAAAGATGAATATGGTGGGCCTGGGCCCGGAACATGCGCTCAAGATGCCGTCGGACTTGTCGGGCGGCATGATCAAGCGCGTGGCCCTGGCCCGCGCCCTGGCGCTGGAACCGAAGCTGCTGTTCCTCGACGAACCGACGGCGGGCCTGGATCCGGACCTGTCGGAAAGTTTTGTCGCCCTGATCCAGTCGCTGCACCGCGAACTGGGCTTGACGGTGGTGATGGTCACGCATGATCTCGACACCTTGTTCGCCCTGTCCACGCGCATCGCCGTGCTGGCGGAAAAACACGTGATCGCCATCGGCCCCACGCGCGAGGTGATCGAAGTCGACCACCCGTTCATCAAGCAATTTTTCCTCGGCGACCGCGGCAAGCGCGCGCTGGCCGTCCTCGATGAGAAACAGGCGGCGGCGGGCAAGGCGGCGCAGCCAGGCGACGACGCCGGCACAGACACGAAAGCGGAGAAGTAATGGAAAACAGATCACATGCCCTGATGACGGGATTTTTTACACTGACCCTGCTGGTGGCCGCCATCCTGTTCGGCGTCTGGTTCAACCGCGACCGCGTGGAACGGGTGCCGTACCTGCTCGCCACCACCCTGTCCGTACCAGGCCTGAACCCGCAGGCGACCGTGCGCTACCGGGGCCTGGAAGTGGGCAAGGTCGACGCCATCGACTTCGACACGCAAAAGGCGGGGCAAATCCTCGTGCACATCAGCGTGGCGCCCGACACCCCCGTTACCAATACCACGTTTGCCACCCTCGGCTACCAGGGCGTGACGGGCATCGCCTACATCCAGCTCGACGACGAGCATGTGGGTTCGAAACTGCTGGGCACCAGCAAGGACAAGCCGTCGCTGATCCCCCTGCGCGCCGGCTTGCTCGACCAGCTGGAAAAACGGGGCAAGCGCATCCTCGACCAGGCCGAACAGATCACCAACAAGGTCAACAACCTGCTCAGCCCCGACAACCAGGCGGCCATGCTGGGCGCCTTCACGGAAGTGGGCAAGGCCGCCAAGGCTTTTGGCGCCATTCCGCAGCAACTGGAACCGACCCTGACACAATTGCCGCAACTGACGGAACAGACGCGCCAAACCCTGACGGCCGTGAGCACGGCCAGCAAGAATGTGTCGGACTTGACGGCCACGTGGAAAAAACTGGGCAACGATATCCAGGCGCCAGGCGGCGTGCTCGACAAGGTCAATGGCACGGTCGACCGGGTCGGCAGCTCGGTGGAAACGGTGGCCAATGGCGTGTCGCTGGAAGTCTTGCCGCAAGTCATCGAGCTGAGCGGCGAAGCGCGCTCCTCGATGCGCGCCCTGAAAACCACCATGAGCACGCTCAATGAACAGCCGCAGAGCATCTTGTTCGGCGCCCCAGACATCCCGCCCGGCCCGGGCGAGCCCGGTTTTTCGGCACCGGGCAAATAAGGAGAACACCGCATGCCTACCCCACGCAATCTCAGCGCACTCATCCTGGCCGCCGCATTCCTGCTGGGCGGCTGCGCCAGCCGCGGCCCCGTCCCCACTTTCTATGATTTCGGCCCGGCCGCACCGCTGGCAGACGCGCAAGCAGCCGCGCCAGCCGTGCCCGTGCTGGTAATCGCCGACGCCAACGGTCCATCCTGGCTCGACAGCCAGCGCATGTATTACCGCTTGCTGTACGCCGATGCGCAGCAATCGCGTCCGTACGCCTACAACCGCTGGAACACGCCGCCGCTGCAACTGCTGAGCCAGCGCCTGAAAACGCGCGTGGCGCAAAGCGGCGTGAAAGTGTTGTCGACCACGGACGCGGCCGCCGGCATGCCCCTGCTGCGCATCGACGTCGATGATTTCTCGCAAAACTTCGATACGCAGACGCAGAGCAGCGGCCACGTGTCGCTGCGCGCCTCGCTGTTTCGCGGCCACCGCCTGATCGACCAGAAAACCTTCAGCCGCAGCGGACCCGCCGGCAGCGCCGATGCGCAAGGTGGCGCGCAAGCGCTGGCGGCGGCATCGGACGCCATCGCCGCCGACCTGCTCACCTGGCTGGGCACGCTGAATATCACGAAAGAATGACCGACCCCGCATCCCCCGCCAGCCCGGCGGCGCCGCTGCCGCCCGTCCGTTCCTCGCCCGTGTCGCGCGCGACCCTGCTCGCCTACGTCTTCCTGATCGTGTATGCGAGCTGGTTCCCGTTCACGGGCTGGCACAGCAATGGTTTGTCGCCGCTGACGTTCCTGGAAAACACGCGCATGCCCCGCTACTGGACGGGCTTTGACGTGGGCATCAACGTCGTCGGCTACATTCCGCTGGGCGCGCTGATCGTGTATTCGCTGTTTCCGAGGATCACGGGTTTCTTTGCCGTCATCGTCGCCAGCCTGTGCGGCATGTTGATTTCGGGCAGCATGGAAGCCGTGCAAACCTATTTGCCCAGCCGCGTCTCGTCGAACCTCGATTTTTATACGAATGCGGCCGGCTGCTGCATCGGTTCCATCATCGGCGCCCTGACGGCGCGCAAGCTGCTCGACCAAAGTCATTTGTTCCGCTTGCGCCAGCGCTGGTTTGCCCAGCACGCCAGCCAGGGCTTGGTGCTCGTGGCCCTGTGGCCGCTGGCGCAAATCTATCCGCAAGGCTATCTGTTCGGCCTGGGCCAGCTGCTGCCCATCCTGTCGGACTGGCTGTCGCAGCTGGCGGGCATCGACATCGACCTGGCCGCGTATCTGCGTCCCGACGTCATCTTGACGGTTGAGCAATATTGGCTTTCGGAAACCATCATCACGGCTTGCGGCATGACGGGCGCCGTACTGACCCTGCTGTGCCTGCTGCGCCGCGCCGCGCCGCGCACCATCTTGATGCTGGCCCTGATCGCCGCTGCCTTGATCGTGCGCTCGATGGCCAGCGCGCTGCTGTTTTCACCGGAAAACGCCTTCGTCTGGATCACGCCGGGCGCCCAGGGCGGCTTTTTGATCGGCCTGATCATGCTGGGCGGCCTGGCCTTCGCGCCGCACGTGGCGCAGCGCCGCATCGCGGCCGCCACCTTGCTGCTGAGTCTGGTGATGGTGAATACGACGCCGATCAACCCGTATTTCATGTCAACCTTGCAAGGCTGGTTTCAAGGCAAGTTCCTCAACTTCAATGGCGCGGCGCAATTTTTGGCCTTGCTGTGGCCCTTCATGGCCCTGTGGTTCCTGTGCCTGCCCTCGCACCGCCTGAACCGGCAGGAAGATGTGCAGCGCCAGCGTCGCGAAGACCACCCATAAGCGTTATCATGGCGCATTGATGATTCCGCAGGAGCATAGTATGAGCGACGCACCGTATTTTGAACGCCACGTTTTTTTCTGCATGAACAAACGTGAAGACGGCCGCAACAGCTGCGGCGACCATGGCGCGGAAGCGGCACAAAAGCATTGCAAGCGCCGCATCAAGGAACTCGACATGAACGGCGCGGGCAAGATCCGCATCAACCAGGCCGGCTGCATGGACCGCTGCGAAGAAGGCCCGCTGCTGGTGATCTACCCGGAAGCGACCTGGTACACCTACGTCGACACCAGCGATATCGATGAAATCATCGATACGCACCTGGTGGGCGGCAAGATCGTCGAACGCCTGAAAATCTGAGCCGCATATTTAATTTCAACGTTTTAACTTCAAATTAAGCCTACGCCACCAGTATGAGCATCATGAACAGAAACTCGGAAAAATTTACCCTCGCCGGCCATGCAGGCAGCATGGAAGGCTTGCTCGATTTCCCGGCAGACACTCCCCGCGGCATCGCCCTCGTTGCCCATCCGCATCCGCTGTACGGCGGCACGATGGACAACAAGGTCACGCAAACCCTGGCGCGCGCGTTTGTCGCGCTCGGTTACGTGGTGGCGCGCATCAACTTCCGCGGCGTCGGTGCTTCCGAAGGCGTGCACGACCATGGCGTGGGCGAAACGGACGACATGCAGTTGCTGTATGAACACATGCGCGGCCTGTACCCGGGCTTGCCCGTGGCACTTTCCGGTTTCTCGTTCGGCACCTTCGTGCAATCGAAACTGCAGGAACGCCTGGCCGCCGCCGGCACGCCCGTCGAGCGCCTGGCGCTGATCGGCAGCGCGGCCGGCAAGTGGGCCATGGCCGACATTCCCGCCGACACCATCTTGATCCACGGCGAACTCGACGACACGATCCCCCTGTCCGCCGTCTTCGACTGGGCCCGTCCACAAGACATTCCCGTGATCGTGATCCCCGGCGCCGACCACTTTTTCCACCGCAAGCTCAATCACATCAAGAACCTCGTGATTGCCCTGTGGCATGGTGACAAACCCGCAATCGCAGCAGATGATCATTGAAGTGTGGGCTTACTAGCGCCTCCACGGCTATAATTGATCCGTTTTTTCCACGCGGCCATGCAAGCACCAACAGCATGGCCCTCAGCCTTCATCTTTTTCTCGCAGACCAGCCTCCATGAAAAAACTTTTAGCGGCACTGGCCTCCAGTGTATTTTTCTTTTCCGCCGCCTACGCCCAGAGCGTTCCAGCCCCGACCATCGCCGCCAAGTCCTGGCTGTTGCTTGACGCCACCAGTGGCCAGATCATTGCTTCGCAAGATCCGGACGCGCGCATCGAGCCGGCCTCGTTGACCAAGATCATGACGGCTTACCTGACGTTTGCCGCCATCCGCGAAAAGAAACTGGCGCTGGACCAGAAAGTCAACGTGTCCGTGCGCGCATGGAAAGTCGATTCGAGCAGCTCGAAGATGTTCATCGACCCCGCTACCCCTGTCTCGATCGACGACTTGCTGCACGGCCTGATGATTCAATCAGGTAACGACGCCGCCGTGGCGCTGGCGGAAGCCGTTGCCGGCGATGAAGGCACGTTCGTCGTGCTGATGAACCGCGAAGCCCAGCGCATGGGTCTGAAAAACACGCGTTTTGCCAATCCGCATGGCTTGCCTAGCCCCGATAACTATTCCACGGCGCAAGACCTGTCCGTGCTGGCCAAGCGCGTGATCGCCGACTACCCGGAATTCTACAAAATCGATTCCATCAAGAGCTTTACGTACAACAAGATTACCCAGCCTAACCGCAACCGCCTGTTGTGGCTGGACCCTACCGTCGATGGCATGAAAACGGGCCACACGGAAGCGGCCGGCTATTGCATGATCGCCTCGGCCCGCCGCCCAGGCGGCACGGGCGAGCGCCGTTTGATCTCCGTGGTGCTGGGCACCTCGTCGGACCAGGCCCGCACGCAGGAAAGCCAGAAGCTGCTGAACTGGGGCTTCCAGAACTTCGATACGGTCAAACTGTACTCGAAGGGCCAGGCAGTGGCCACGCCGGAAGTGTGGAAGGGCTCGAAAGGCACCGTGAAAATCGGTTTCGCCCGCGATGTGCTCGTCACCGTACCAAAAGGCACGGCTGCCAAGATGAAACCTGTGCTGGAACGCAAGGACCCGCTGGTCGCGCCATTGGCTGAAAACGCCCCTGTCGGCAAGCTGAAAATGATGGTCGACGACAAGGTCCTGCTGGAACTGCCTGTCGTGGCACTGGAAACCATCAACCAGGCAACGATCTTCGGCCGCGCCTGGGATTCGATGCGCCTGTGGATGAAATAAGCAGTTAGCGTTCCCCATAAAAAATGCCCGCAGATGTTGCGGGCATTTTTTTCGTCTGTCTCGCCGCCAATTTCTCCACAGCATGCTGTAGCGTAGCTGGCTATAATCGTGGCGTCACCTTCATCTCCACCATCAGAAAGCCAGCCCATGAGCCATGTGTTTCCCGCCAGCCTGCAAGCGCCGCGCAGCCGTTTGAGCAGCAACGGTCCCGAACTGTCGCGTATCGTTGCCGGCATGTGGCGCATCGGCGAGTGGAATATGTCGGCGCAGCAGCGCCTGGCTTTCATCGAACAATGCCTGGCGCTGGGTGTGTCAAGTTTCGACCATGCCGACATCTATGGCGATTACAGCGCCGAAGGGCTATTTGGCGAAGCGCTGGCCCTGCAGCCGGGCTTGCGTGACAAGATGGAGCTGGTCAGCAAGTGCGGCATCAAGCTGCTGTCGCCGCACCGTCCCGGCCATGCCATCCAGCATTACGACACGAGCGCGGCGCACATTACCAGTTCCGTGGAACACACCCTGCGCCAGCTGCACACGGACCGCCTGGACTTGCTGCTGATCCACCGTCCCGACCCGCTGATGGATTTCGACGAGATCGCCGGCGCCTTCACGCAATTGAAAGCGGCGGGCAAGGTGCTGCACTTTGGCGTGTCGAACTTCAGCCGCCACCAGTTCGAGTGCCTGCACCGGCGCTTCCCGCTGGTAACGAACCAGGTGGAATTTTCGCCGCTGCACGTGGCGCCCCTGTTCGATGAAACCTTCGACGGCTTGCAGGACGTGGGCGTGGCGCCGATGATCTGGTCGCCGCTGGCGGGCGGCCGGCTGTTCCAGGGCGGCGACGCGAATGTGGAGAACTTGCGCAATGTGATCAAGCAGATCGCCGACCAGCTGCAGCGTCCGTTTGCCAGCGTGGTGTTTGCGTGGATCATGCAACTGCCTTGCCGTCCCCTGCCGCTGACGGGCACGGGCCGCATCGAAGCCGTCGGCGTGGCCGTGGAAGGCACGCAGTTTACACTCAGCCGCAGCGACTGGTTCGCCATCCTGCGCGCCGCACGCGGGCACGAGGTGGCTTAGTCAATTTCATCCGGATCGTTGAAAACCTGGGGAAGCGCAATGCCGCGCCAGCCCAGGTACCACGCCAGGTTGAGCAGCAGGGTGGCGCCGATGTAGACGGCGAAGAACAGCGCGAAGAAGCTGGTCTTCAGCCACACGAGCAGGGCGATGGCCAAGATCAGCACCAGCAGCGCGGCCAGGCTTTTCTTTTGCTTGGAGCTGGGGAAACGCAAAGTCGACACCATCAGGCTGCCCACGCCGACGAGCAGCAGCATCAGCAGATAGCTGTGCAGCATGGAATCGATGGGCGCCGGCCAGGCCACCACGACGGCCGCCACGCAAGCGGCCCCGGCCGTGATCGGCATGCCGACGAAATACAGGGGGTCCGTGCGCCCCACGTTCACATTGAAGCGCGCCAGGCGCATCGCACCGCACGCGACAAAGAAGAAGCTGGCCATGCCGCCAAAGCGCAGCAGCAGCGGATCGTGCACGCCCATCTGCACGAAGCCGTAGCAGTACAACAGGACGGCCGGGGCGCAGCCGAAATTCATCACGTCGGCGATGGAATCGAGCTGCACGCCGAACTGCGAACTGGTGTTCGTCAGGCGCGCGACATAGCCGTCGAGCGCATCGAACACGCCGGCCAGCACCAGCAGCGCCGCCGCCAGGCGGTAGGCATCCGCGTCGCCCACGGCGGCGTTATCGACGGAAATGACGATGCTGGCAAAACCGCATGCTATCGAAAGCAAAGTCACCATGCTGGGCAAGGCGTATTTGGCGCGCTGCAGGCGCGACTTGGGCAATGTGTTCAAATGTATGGGCAATCAAAAAATCGGAAGTAAGGCGATGCAGCGGCAAACGCTGCGCTACGCTCATTCTACCCTGCGCAGCTGCGGCACCGTCCGCGCACGAGCACGACATATCTTTTCATGGATGCGCTACGCGGTATCAAAATACCTTAGAATCGTTTTACAGGACAGCACGCTGGCCCCACCGCTGTCCGCCTACCTATACAGGAGCCAACTTGATTGCCTCGTCACTGCGTTGGAAATACTGGATACCCGCCCTGCTGAGTGCAGCACTGCTGAGCGCCTGCGGCGGCGGCGATAGCGGCAGCAATACGTCGCTGAGCACCTCGACCCCGGCCGGACAGCTGACACAGGAGCCGGGCGCTCCCGTCCTCAGCAACAATATTGCCACCGATGGCTTTAACTGGTTCAACTACCGGCGCAGCCAGATCGGCCTGTCGCCTATGGTGCGCAACAGCCTGATCGACAGCGCGGCGCTGGGCCATTCCAGCTATCTCAATCTCAACAGTACGGTGGCGCACGAGCAGGTGCAGGGCAAGCCCGGCTTTACGGGCGTCAAGCTGGGCGACCGCCTGGCCAAGGCCGGCTACGTCGTCACGTCGCTGCAGGGCGAAGTCATCGCCGGCGCGGGCAACACGTCCGGCTTTTACCTGGCCGAAGAGTTGGTCACGGCCATCTATCACCGCTTCGTCATTTTCGAGCCGCTGTTCAAGGAAGGTGGCGCGGGCGCGGCCGTCAGCAGCTCCGGCTATGCCTATTTCACCACCGACATGGCCGGCAACCGCAACTATGGCCCCGGGCTGGCGGCGGGACAGATCGTCACCTATCCTGTCAGCGGACAGCAGAAGGTGGCCGTCAGTTTTTCCAGCGATAACGAATCGCCCGATCCCGTGCCGAACCAGGACGTGGTCGGCTACCCGATCAGCGTGCATGCCAACTACGGCACGCCCGTCAGCGTGACGGCATTCAGCGTGCGCCAGCGCGGTGCCGCCACGGACCTGGCGGTACGCCTGCTCACCAGCGGCAACGATGTGCATACGCCGGTCTCGGCCGCGTCCATCATCCCGCTGGCGACCTTGAACGCGAACACCAGCTATGACGTGAGTTTCATCGGCAAAGTCAATGGTGCGGACGTCACGCACAGCTGGTCATTCACGACGCGCTAGCGATGTCGCTGGCGGCCAAGCGGGCGCGGCGTCGAGGATGACTGGATGTAGAATAGCTGTTCCTGCTTTACGGCAATTGACAAGTTTTGGGGCGCTCTGCACAGCATGCTGAAACCACACGCCACTTGCGATGATGATGCCGCCGTTGCGGCATCCGACATGGTCCGTATTCTCGATGTCGAGAACGGACTGGGCCGCATCATGGGCGACCGCATCCTGTACCTGAAAATCCTGCGCCGCTTCCTGCACGACCACGGCACCACGCCGTGCCAGATCCGCGCCGAATTCGACGCGGGCAACTACGCTTCCGCGCGCCTGAAGGCGCATACCCTGAAAGGCGCCGCCGGCATGATCGGCGCGCGCCACGTGCACAGCCTGTCGGAAACCCTGGAATCGGCACTGCGTGCGCAGGCGCCCGACCTGGCCCAGCAGATGCTGCAGCTGGAACTGGCGCAGGATCAATTGCTCGGCGCGGTCAGCAGCATGCTGGGCACGCCGGAGGCAACCCACACGGCGGCGCAGGACGTGGCGCCCGACCCGGCCGCACCCGCCATCCAGCTGCTGCTGGCGCGCCTGGCCAGCCACCTGCGCGAAGGCGACGGCGCGGCCATCGACATCCTGGAAAACTCGGCCAGCCTGCTCGCTGCCAGCCTGGGCGTCAACGTCTACCAGGAGGTGGCGGCCGCCGCGCACGAGTTCGATTTCGACGGCGCCCTGGCGGCACTGCTGCGGCGCCGCTAGCGCTCAGCTGTTGTACTGCGCCTCTTCCGCATACGCCACGCAACAACTCTTGCAACAGAAACGGCGCACGGCATCGAGCGGCTTGTCGCAATACCAGCATGCGCCTTTCGGCGGCAGCGCTGCGATCAATTGCGGCAGGGAAGGCAATGGCGGCGCCACCATCCCCCTTCTTTCCACGACTTCCGGCTGTTCGCTGTCCATGGCGCTTCCTTTCCTAGCGGCACTTCAAGGCCGCTCAGCAAGATTACGTCAGCGTCGTTTGAAGCCCATGACATTTCTCAACCGGGGCCACGCTTGCCCCATCGGCCCCTTGAAATTTCCAAACGACAACGTTGTCACTTCACACTACAATCAGTGTTCCGTTCACTTGCGCGCCCGCCATGAAACACATTCCCCTGCTGCTCTCCTGCCTGCTGCTCAGCGCCTGCGCCACGCGCGCGCCCACCGCCTACACGCTCAATTCAGGCGCCGAACGCACGCCGGAACAATTGGCGGTGGTGTTCGAACACGCCGACCTGACCCTGCGCATCGACCCGGCCAGCCGCAGCATTGCCGGCGATGCGCGCCTGACCTTCCTTGCCACGCACCCGATCTCGCGTTTCGCGCTGGACCTGGACCGCAACCTGCCTGTCGACACCATCGAAATCGACGGCAAGGCGCTGCGGCCGCAAGACTATGCCAACCCGGACGGCCGCCTGAGCATGACCTTGCCTGCCACCCTCGCGGCAGGCGCGCGCACCACCATCCGCGTCGTCTACCACGGCGTGCCGCACGTCGCCGTGAAAGCGCCGTGGGATGGCGGCATGGTCTGGTCGAGCACGGCCGATGGCGCGCCGTGGATCGCCAGCGCCGTGCAAGGCGAGGGCTGCGACCTGTTCTGGCCGTGCATCGACCACCCGATGGGCAAGGCCCGGCTGATCGACCAGCACATCATCGTGCCGGCGCCGCTGGTCGCGGCCGGCAACGGCATCGCGCTCGGCATGGATGAGGCTGATGGCTGGCGCACCTGGCACTGGCGCGCCAAGCATCCGAGCACCTATGGCATCGCCCTGAACGTGGCGCCCTACCGCAGCATGCAGGGCGAGTATGTGAGCCGCTACGGCAACCGCATCCCCCTGCAATTCTGGTATCTGCCGGAAAGCGAGGCCAAGGCTGGCGCCCTGTTCGCGGAATTGCCGCCCATGCTCAACTTTTTTGAAAGCGCCATCGGCCCCTACCCGTTTGCCGATGAAAAGGTCGGCATCGCCGAAACCCCGCACAAGGGCATGGAACACCAGACCATCAATGCCTATGGCAACAAATTCGCCAAGACCAGCTATGGCTACGATGAATTGCTGCAGCATGAGTTTGCCCATGAATGGTTCGGCAACCAGCTGACCAACAGCAACTGGGACGACATGTGGCTGCACGAAGGCTTCGGCACGTATATGCAACCGCTGTACATGCAATATCTGCGGGGCGAGCAAGAGTATTTTGCTTCGCTGCAGCAAATGCGCGCCGGCATCGTCAACAAGGCGCCCATGGTCTCGGGCAAGCCGAAAACCGAGGAAGAAGTGTATGACCTGAAAAAGGGCGGACCGGGCGGCGATATTTATGTGAAAGGGGCGCTGGTGCTGCACACCTTGCGCGGCCTGATCGGCGACGACGCCTTCTTCCGCGCCGTGCGCCTGCTCGTCTACGGCACGGAACAGCCGCAGCCGGGCCAGTTCCAGCCGCGCTATGGCAGCACCAAGGAATTCATGGACATCGTCTACAAAGTCACGGGCAGCAACTACGACTGGTTCTTCCAGACCTATCTGTACCAGGCCGCGCTGCCGGAACTGTACGCCGTGCGTGACGGCGACACCTTGCGCCTGGAATGGAAGACGCCTGCCGACATCGTCTTCCCGATGCCGGTGGAAGTGCGTATCGGCAAGGAGATCCATACCGTTTCCATGTCGCTGGGCTTTGGCGAACTGCCCCTGCCGACTGGCGCCACGTACACGCTCGACCCGCGCTCACGCGTGCTGCGCCGCGCCGAGCATATCGAGACGTTCCAGAAGTTCAGGGAAGAGCAGGCGAAGGGGAAGAAGGGGTAACAAAACCTGGGGTCTGACCCCGGCCTTTTCACCGTTCGGACTTATTTCCGAAAGCTCCTGACCGCATCATTCGCATGCGCGTCGATGACTTTTTTGATCGCCGGCTGTCCCGCATACTTGGCGGACAGCCGTTTCCACTGCCGCTGCGCCTGGCCGCAAGCATCGTCCACGGCAGCGATGATCTCGCGCTGGCGCGCCTTGTCGTTGTCATCCCACTCGCCGGCAAAGTGCTCGCACATCTGGGCATGCTCGACAAACCGCGCCACGTCCTTGGGCAACTTTTCCTGCGCACCGGCCAGCAGCGGCAGGCAACTGAACAACAGAACAAGCAGCAGCTTCATCGAACCTCCTTACTTGCCGATGCAGAAACGGCTGAAGATCACCCCCAGCAGATCGTCAGGCGAAAACTCGCCCGTGATGCTCGACAGTTGGACCTGCGCCAGGCGCAGCTCTTCGGCAAACAGGTCCAGCGACTGGTCGTCCTGCGCCGCGTGCGCGGCCGCGATATCGAGATGCTTGCCGGCCGATTTCAGGGCGATCAAATGACGTTCGCGCGCCAGGTACAGCGATTCGCCCGTCTGCTGCCAGCCGGCGATGCGCAGAAGCTCGGCGCGCAAGAGGTCAATGCCGATGTGCTCGTGCGCCGACAGATACACGTGGGTGGCGTCCGGCATGCTGTCGACGCCGGGTTTATGCCCGGACAGATCAATCTTGTTCCACACGCGCACCACGGGCACGCCTTCGGGGAAGGCGGCGACGATGGTTTCATCGGCCAGGGTCGGGCCGTGGTCGGCGTCGAGCAGGTGCAAGATCACGTCCGCCTTGCCGATTTCGCCCCAGGTGCGTTCGATGCCGATGCGCTCGACGGCGTCGATGGTGTCGCCCGCGCTGCGGATGCCGGCCGTGTCGATGATGTTGAGCGGAATGCCTTCAATCTGGATGGTTTCGCTGACCTTGTCGCGCGTGGTGCCGGCGATCGGCGTGACGATGGCCACGTCGGCGCCCGCCAGCGCGTTCAGCAGCGACGATTTACCGACGTTCGGCTGTCCGGCCAGCACGACATTGAGACCTTCGCGCAGCAGCGCGCCCTGCGCCGCCTGCGCAAACACTTTGTTCAACGCTTCGATCACGGCCTTCAATTGACCGCGCGCATTCGATTTTTCCAGGAAGTCGATTTCCTCTTCCGGGAAATCCAGGGTCGCTTCGACCAGCATGCGCAAGCCCGTCACCTGCTCGACCAGCGCGTGGATCGTGTTCGAGAACGCGCCCGACAGCGATTGCGAAGCGGACTTGGCCGCCGCTTCCGTGGAAGCGTCGATCAGGTCGGCCACGGCTTCCGCTTGCGCCAGGTCCAGCTTGTCATTGAGAAAAGCGCGGCGCGTGAATTCGCCCGGTTCGGCCAGGCGCAAGCCGCTGTCCTTGCCCGCTTCCAGCACGCGCGCCAGCAGCAACTGCAGCACGATGGGGCCGCCGTGCCCCTGCAATTCCAGCACATCTTCGCCCGTGTACGAATGCGGACCCTTGAAGTGGATGGCGATGCCCTGGTCGATGATGCTGCCATCGCTTTCCGTGAATGGCAGGTAGGTGGCGTGGCGCGGTTTCAATTGCTGCGCACCGAACAGGGCCGTCATTAAAGGAGCGAGGTTTTTGCCGGAGGCGCGTACCACGCCGATGCCGCCGCGACCGGGAGCGGTGGCGATGGCGGCGATAGGGGAAGAGTCGAGTTTCATGGGGGATATTGTAGATGAAAAAAAAGCCCGCGCGAGGCGGGCTTTCTGTTCGCTGGCCGGAATTACTTGGCGGCAGGCGCGTATTTCTTGGTGATCACCCATTGCTGGCCGATCGACAGGACGTTGTTGACGACCCAGTAGAGTACCAAGCCCGACGGGAAGAAGAAGAACATCACCGAGAATGCCAGTGGCATGAACAGCATCATCTTCGCTTGCATCGGATCGGCAGGAGCCGGGTTCAGCTTGGTCGTGATGTACATCGAGATCGCGTACAGCACTGGCAGGATGCACCATGGGTCATGCTGGGCCAGGTCGGTAATCCAGCCGATCCATGGCGCGCCGCGGATTTCCACGGACGCGTTCAGCACCCAGTACAGGGCGATAAAGACGGGCATCTGGATCAGGATCGGCAGGCAGCCGCCCAGCGGATTGATCTTTTCCGTCTTGTACAGCTCCATCGTGGCCTGGTTCATCTTTTGCGGATCGCCTTTGTAGCGCTCGCGAATCGCTTGCATCTTCGGCGTGACCAGTTTCATCTTGGCCATGCTGCGGTAGCCGGCGGCCGACAGCGGGAAGAACGCCAGCTTGATCAGGATCGTGAAGGCGATGATGGTCCAGCCCCAGTTGCCCAGCACGCTGTGGATCTGTTCCATGACCCAGAACATCGGCTTGGCGATGATGGTCAGCCAGCCGTAATCCTTGACCAGTTCCAGGCCAGGCGAGACCGGTTCGAGCAGGTGGGCGATTTGCGGACCCGAATACAGCTTGCTATCCATGCTGGCCGAGGCGCCTGGCGCCAGGGTAGGCAGTGGCAGCACGTTGCCGATGGCGTACAAGTTGGTGCCGACCTTCTTCGTGAAGATGTCGCGCTTGGCGTTTTCAGGCGGAACGAAAGCCGAGACGAAGAAGTGTTGCGAAATCGCAAACCAGCCGCCATTCGCCGTGGCCGGATGCAGGCCCTTCATGGCGTTGTCGTTGCCCTTCTTCTCGTCTTCCACTGCCGCTTTTTCGATTTTCTCGAACGTCAGCTTCTGGTACTTGTCTTGCGGCGTATACAGGGTCGGACCCGTGAAACTGCTGTTGAAGAAGGAGTCGCCGACCGGCTTGTTGCCGTCATGCGTCAGTTGCAGATACAGCTGCGGCGTCACGGGCGCTGCGCCCACGTTGGCCACGTCGTGGCGCACGTCGATGACGTAGTCGCCGCGCTTGAAGGTAAACGTCTTGGTCAGCTTGACGCCGCCTTCGACCGCTTCCATCACCAGTTGCACTTGCTTGCCGTCGCCGAGGGTGCGCACGCCAGGCTGTACGGTGAAACCGCTCGCGTGGGTGGGAAATGGACCGCCGACCAGGCCCGACTGCGCCAGATAGGTGCGGTTCGCGCCTTCGTCGAACAGCACTTCGTTTTGCTTGCCATCGTCAGGCTGGCACCATTTGAACAGGCCGAAGCAGCCGCCGAACCAGCCCGGATTGCCCGCGCCCTTGAACTTCAGCAATTCCAGACGCTTGACCTGGCCGCCCAGGGTGTCGATGTCGACCTTGATGACGTCGGTGGTGATGGTAATCACTTCGCGCTTGAACGCGGCGGGATCGGTCGCTTCGCCAGGCACGGCGGCTGCGCCGGCAGCCGCGGCAGCCAGGGCGTCCGTCTTGGCCGGGGTGACAGGCGCCTTGGCGGTTTGTTCCGTGTTCGCGGAGAACATCGACGGCTTGCCGTTCGAGATCATCCATTCGTTCCAGAGAATTACCAGCGAGACGGAAAACACGATCCACAGGATGGTACGTTTATTGATATCCATTAGGGTATTTGTCAGGAGTGGTTGCAACCGCAAGCGGTCGTTGAAGATTGTTTACCGTCGGCCGGCGGCACCGGGTCGACGCCCCCTTCATTCCAGGGGTGGCAACGGCACAGGCGCTTGGCAGCCAGCAGGCTGCCCTTGGCCGTACCGTGCACGCGCAGCGCTTCCATCGCGTAATGCGAACAGCTCGGATAGAAACGGCAATTCTGTCCCAGCATGGGGCTGATCAGCAACTGATAAGCGCGCAGCAGGAACAGCAGCAGGGTTTTCATGGCGCGGATGGTGGTGGCGCAGCAACAGAACGGGCCTGGGCGGCGATTTGCGCCGCGAACAGGCGGCTCAATTCTTCACGCAGCTCGGCTTTGAGCTTGGTCGTGGTGGCCGGGCCATCCTTGCTGTTGACGGCGCGCGACAAACGCACCACGCAGTCGACCGGCGGCATCGCGCTGTTGCGAAACAGCTCGCGCGTGACGCGCTTGATCGTGTTGCGGGTCGCCGCGCGCGGCGCGAAACGCTTCGCCACAACGACGCCCAGCCGCGCATGCGGCAATTGATTGTGTCGGGTGTACAGCACAAAATGCGCTGTTTTTTGCGAAGGGCGCAAACGAAAAACGGATGAAAATTCATCCGTTTTAACGATACGCCGAACGCGCGCGAAGTCGTGTGAACCTTCGCGTTGATTGCCGACTGGAGTACAGCTAGCCACGCGATCAGCTGTCAACGACAAGCCTAGACGGCCAGACGTTTGCGGCCCTTTGCGCGACGTGCGTTGAGCACATCACGGCCACCACGGGTAGCCATACGAGCGCGGAAGCCGTGCGTACGCTTGCGGCGAACGACGGAAGGTTGGTAAGTACGTTTCATGTTGGTCTCGCTAAAAACAAAAAAAATGCAAAATCGGGTCTGACGTCCCGTCAGTTTTTGGTGCCAATGACAATCGCGCACTTATGCCAAGGCACAAGCTGGCCAATCTCATCGCCCGCTTAATCCACGCTTAGTCCATATTGTCGTTCCAAATGAATAAACACGGAATACGGGCGGGGAACCCTGAATTATTCAGCATATGCCCCCCTCTTGTCAAGGATTGCCGTGATCGCCTGGAAATTTGCGCGCCGGCCCCCATCTGCTTGCAAGGCCCCGCCACAGGCCGCGCCAGCACTGCTTGTGACGGGATAACCGGGGGATAAGTCGCCTCTTATGCACATGGCGCCCCACCCCGCCACAGAAAAATAAGCGTCGTGCCTGTGGATAACTTTCTCAGTCGGGAGTAGAATAGCGCGTTACGTGTGGCGAGCCCTCGCGCGACGCCGGCCTTGCAACACGGTGAACGCAGGGCAGAATCGATACGCCCTCCCACACCTTTTCACATAGACATACATGGATAATTTCTGGCAGGCCTGTTCCGCGCAGTTGGAACTGGAGCTGACACCGCAACAATTCAGTGCGTGGATCAAACCGCTTATCCCTCTCGATTACGAAGAGGGCAAGCTGCGCATTGCTGCGCCCAATCGCTTCAAGCTCGATTGGGTCAAGACCCAGTTCGCCAGCCGCATCACTGCCCTGGCCATTCAGTACTTCGAAGCGCCGACGGAAGTGCAGTTCGTGCTCGACCCGCGCCTGGCCTTGCCGAAGAAGCCCGTTGCCGCCAGCACCCCGGCCAGCGATCCGAATGGCGGCGCGCCCAGCGCGCGCGCCGCGGAGCCGCAGCCCAGCGTGCCGGAACTGAGCATCGGCGCGGCGCCGCGCCGCGAGCAGAGCCGCATCAACACCGACCTCACCTTCGACAGCTTTGTGACCGGTAAGGCCAACCAATTGGCGCGCGCCGCCGCCATCCAGGTGGCGAACAATCCGGGCGTGTCGTATAACCCGCTGTTCTTCTACGGCGGCGTCGGCCTCGGTAAAACCCACTTGATCCACGCGATCGGCAACCAGGTGATGGCCGACAATCCGGGCGCAAAAATTCGCTACATCCACGCGGAACAGTACGTTCGCGACGTAGTGACCGCTTACCAGCGCAAGGGTTTCGACGATTTCAAGCACTACTATCACTCGCTCGACATGCTGCTGATCGATGATATCCAGTTCTTTGGCGGCAAGAGCCGCACGCAGGAAGAGTTCTTCTATGCGTTCGAGGCATTAATTGCAGCGAAGAAACAGATCATCATCACCTCGGATACGTATCCGAAGGAAATCACGGGCATGGACGACCGCCTGATCTCGCGCTTCGACTCGGGCCTGACGGTGGCCATCGAACCGCCGGAACTGGAAATGCGCGTAGCGATTCTGTTGAAAAAAGCCAAGCAGGAAGGCGTGACATTCTCCGACGACGTGGCCTTCTTTGTCGCCAAGCACTTGCGCTCGAACGTGCGCGAGCTCGAAGGCGCACTGCGCAAGATCCTCGCGTACTCGCGTTTCCATGGCAAAGACATCACGATCGATATCGTCAAGGAAGCCCTGAAGGACTTGCTGTCGGTGCAGAACCGCCAGATTTCCGTGGAAAACATCCAGAAAACCGTGGCCGACTTCTTCAATATCAAGGTTGCCGACATGTATTCGAAACGCCGCCCCGCGAATATCGCCCGGCCGCGCCAGATCGCCATGTACCTGGCCAAGGAATTGACACAGAAGAGCCTGCCGGAGATCGGCGAACTGTTCGGCGGCCGCGACCACACCACGGTGCTGCATGCCGTGCGCAAGATCGCGCTGGACCGCACCAAGAATCCGGAATGCAACCATGAATTGCATGTGCTGGAGCAAACATTAAAAGGCTAAGCGCCGCTTGAGCAAGACTGGCTCAAAACGTGCTTTACCCTTATCATCTGGGAGGGCACCGCAGCCGGTCTGTCGGGGCTCCCTATGGCAACAATTGTTAAATTAATACGTTAAACGTCGTACTGTTCAACCTATACATTGAGGATAAATATGCAATTGGTCAAAACCACCCGAGATACCCTTCTCCGGCCACTGCAGATCGTGAGCGGTATTGTCGAGCGTCGGCACACTATGCCGATTCTGGCCAATATCCTCATCCGCAAAGACGGTGAAAATGTCTCCTTCCTGTCGACCGACACCGAAGTGCAGATCACCACGCACGCGGAAATCGGCTCCGGCGCGGACGTCACCGGCACCACCGTGGCCGCGCGCAAGCTGCTGGACATCCTGCGCGCCCTGCCCGAGTCGGGCGACGTCACGATGACCCTGCTGAACAAGCGCCTGACCGTGCAAACGGGCAAGTCGCGTTTCGCCCTGCAAACCCTGGCGGCGGAAGAGTTCCCGACCGTGCAACAGGCGGAAAGCTACAACGCCTCCGTCACCCTGCCCCAAAAAACGCTGAAACACCTGTTCAACATGGTGCATTTCTCGATGGCGCAGCAAGACATCCGCTACTACCTGAACGGCTTGTTGCTGGTTCTGGATGGCAATAATGTGATCGCCGTGGCTACCGACGGCCACCGTCTGGCGTTTTGCCAGGTCGCCACCGAGCAGACGTTTGCGCGCCAGGAAGTGATTATTCCGCGCAAGACCATCATCGAACTGCAGCGTCTGCTGGAAGAGAACGATGAGCCGGTCCAGCTGGACATCGCCGCCAACCAGGTGAAACTGACCTTTGCCGACATCGAGCTGATCTCGAAGCTGGTGGAAGGCAAGTTCCCCGACTACACGCGCGTGATTCCAAAAGGCTACAAAAACGACTTCACCATCGGCCGCGATGAATTGCTGCGCTCGCTGCAACGTGCCGCCATCATGACCAGCGACAAGTTCAAGGGCGTGCGCTGCATCATCACCCCGGGCAGCATGAAGATCAGCTCGACCAATGCGGACCAGGAAGAAGCCGTCGAAGAGCTGGAAATCGACTACGGCGGCGACTCCGTCGACATCGGCTTCAACGTGACGTATCTGCTGGACGTGCTGAACAACCTGAAATGCGAATACGTCAACATCGCGCTCGGTGATTCGAACTCGTCCGCCCTGATCTCCATCCCCGACAATGCCGACTTCAAGTATGTCGTCATGCCGATGCGCATCTAAAGACCACAGCAGTGACGTAGGTCGGATTAGCGCAGCGTAATCCGACCTGCTGAATCGCCGTCTGTCGGGTTACGCCGTTCCGGCTAACCCGACCTACGGTCATCAGCCAGCAGCCCCGAATCAATCAGCAATCGTTATTTGAGAAAGCAGTCCATGTCCGAGAATCCACAAGACACCCCGATCCAGGCCAAAACGGAAGAATACGGCGCCTCCTCCATCCAGATCCTGGAAGGCCTGGAAGCCGTACGCAAACGCCCGGGCATGTACATTGGCGACACCTCGGACGGCACCGGCTTGCACCATCTGGTATTCGAAGTGCTGGACAACTCCATCGATGAATCGCTGGCCGGCCACTGCACGGAAATCCACGTCACCATCCACAGCGACAATTCGATCTCGATCACCGACAATGGCCGCGGCGTGCCGACCGGCCTGAAAATGGACGACAAGCACGATCCGAAGCGTTCGGCGGCGGAAATCGTCATGACCGAATTGCACGCGGGCGGCAAGTTCGACCAGAACTCGTACAAAGTCTCGGGCGGTTTGCACGGCGTGGGCGTGTCCTGCGTGAATGGCCTGTCGAAACTGCTGAAACTGACCATCCGCCGCGATGGCAAAGTGCATCACATGGAATTCGTGCGCGGCGTGCCGCAAGACCGCCAGATCGTCATGGTCGGCGACATCGCCACCTCCCCGATCCGTGTCATCGGCGAAACGGACAAGCGCGGCACCGACGTGCATTTCTGGGCTGACGAAGAGATTTTCACGCACGTGGAATTCCACTACGAAATCCTGGCCAAGCGCATCCGCGAATTGTCCTTCCTGAACAATGGCGTCAACATCAAGTTGTCCGACCAGCGCACAGGCAAGGAAGAAGTGTTCGCCTTCGAAGGCGGCACCCGCGGCTTCGTCGAATACATCAACAAGGCCAAGTCGGTCTTGCACCCGACCATTTTCCAGGCCACGGGCGAGCGCATGTCGGACCAGAACACGAACATCTCGGTCGACGTGTCGATGCAGTGGAACGATGCCTACAATGAACAGGTGCTGTGCTTCACGAACAACATCCCGCAACGCGACGGCGGCACCCACTTGACGGGCCTGCGCGCGGCGATGACGCGCGTGATCAACAAATACATCGATGAACACGAGTTCGCCAAAAAGGCGAAAGTGGAAATCAACGGCGACGACATGCGCGAAGGCCTGACCTGCGTGCTGTCGGTCAAAGTGCCGGAACCGAAATTCTCGTCGCAGACGAAAGACAAGCTGGTATCGAGCGAAGTGCGCGGCCCGGTGGAAGAGATCGTTGCCAAGACCCTGGCTGATTACCTGCAAGAAAAACCGAACGACGCCAAGATCATTTGCGGCAAGATCGTCGAAGCGGCACGTGCGCGCGAAGCCGCCCGCAAGGCCCGCGACCTGACCCGCCGCAAAGGCATCATGGACGGCCTGGGCCTGTCGGCCAAGCTGGCCGACTGCCAGGAAAAAGATCCCGCCCTGTGCGAACTGTACATCGTCGAGGGTGACTCGGCAGGTGGCTCGGCAAAACAGGGGCGCGACCGCAAGTTCCAGGCGATCCTGCCGCTGCGCGGTAAAGTGCTGAACGTGGAAAAAGCCCGTTTCGAGAAAATGCTGTCGTCGGAGCAGATCACCACCCTGATCGCCACCCTCGGCACCTCGATCGGACCGGACGAATTCAACGTCGAGAAACTGCGCTACCACCGCATCATCATCATGACCGATGCGGACGTCGACGGCGCCCACATCCGCACCCTGCTGCTGACCCTGTTCTACCGCCAGATGCCGCAACTGGTCGAGCGCGGCCACATCTACATCGCGCAACCGCCGCTGTACAAGGTGAAAGCCGGCCGCGACGAGCGCTATCTGAAAGATGACGCCGAGGAAGCGAGCTACATGATGACCGTGGCGCTGAACACGGCCGTGCTGGTGCCGCGCGAAGGCGCCGAAGGCATTTCCGGCGAGACCCTGACGGAACTGGTGCGCAAGTTCAACCTGTCGAACACCATCATGACCCGTCTGACGCGCGTCATCGACCGTGCCGCCCTGACGGCCATCATGACGGGCGTGCAGCTGGACCTGTCGACCCTGGACTTGGCGGAAACCTCCGCCCTGGCCCTGCAGACGGCCATCAACGACAGCGCCGTGCGCGTGCACGTGCGTTCCGATGACTTGTCGGAAAAGCACAAGCTGCACATCGAGCGCATGTACCACGGCAACGTCAAAGTCACCGCCATCGACGCCGACTTCGTGCAAGGTCCGGACTACGCCGTGCTGAGCAGCGGCGCCGTCACCTTCGAAGGCTTGATCGGCGAAGGCGCGTTTGTCCGCCGCGGCGAAGGCGAGCGCATGAAGGAAATCGCCGTGGTCGACTTCCACCAGGCCATGCAATGGCTGCGCGACGAAGCCGAACGCACGGTTTCGAAACAGCGCTACAAAGGTCTGGGCGAAATGAACCCGGACCAGCTGTGGGAAACAACGATGGACCCAACCGTACGCCGTTTGTTGAAGGTGCAGATCGAAGACGCGATTGCCGCGGATCAAATCTTCACGACGCTGATGGGCGACGACGTGGAACCACGCCGCGCCTTCATCGAAAACAATGCGCTGAGGGCGGGGAATATTGACGTTTAAGCAGTATTCTTGATATATCGGGCGACACTATGTGTCGCCTTTTTTTATCATATTGAATGGCATGATGACATCCAAACTAAGCCGCTACAATCAAAATGCGACAGTTCTGATGGAAACGTCTTAGCTGCTCGTTCAATCATCTCCATAGCAGTCCGAGCTCCGCAAAGAGCTATGCAAGCTGTACTACAGCAGCATGCTTGCCCCGAGGTAATCTGCCCCCCGGGCTAACCTGCTGCTTGACGAAAGCCCTCGCCCTCGGCAGTTTTCTTGATTGCAGCCAGCCGTTTCCAATCTTTCTGCAGTGCGATTTTCATGAATCCCTGAAGAGTACTTGCCTTTAGGACGAGTGCACGATCAGCCGGTGACAGGTGCGCGCCACCTTGTGACCAAGAATAAAGAGAAGTCCAGTAGCCTGATTCAGCCAAGTGCAGCAGCTTGCTCTGCAGGTCAATAGCGTCGTCGACTTGGCCCTGCTTTCTGCCATCTACTTTCTTTTCCTCATAGAAGTCTTTAGAGATAGCGATGCCGCGAACGGTACTGACGTAAGGGACTTTCAGTGCAGCGATGGCATCCCAACACTCCGCGCGCTTGCACCATTCACCGATGTTCCTGACCCCATTTGGTGGTGAAAGCAAGGTGTTCTGCACCAGCGGAGCAATTTCTTCCAGCCTTGCAGCAACTTCCAATCCAGCATCTTGGCTATTCCATATACGTTCAAGATCGAGCTCTTCACGCATATTCCTGATGTCGTGAAAAAGTTTTGCAACTGTGTAAGTAACAATATTGACTCGATATCCGCCTTCATACCATAAGCCTCGGCCTGCATCTACCGTTTCTTCCATTTTCTTCCAGACGAGAGACACCGCTGCCATGTTACGGAAGAAAGATTCACCATAGCGAGGACTAAGACGTTCCCAATGCTCGGACTCGGAGATTTCCGCACTTTCGCTTGAGAATGCGCCCGCGAACTTCGTGAAGTTCTTCTGCGCGCCCAGACTTACCCAGTGTGGTTTTGTATCCCACGTATGGGAGTACTTGGCCAAATCTGTTTTGCTTATAAGTTGTTCTGCAGGATACTCCCGCTCGAACACCGCTTTCTTAGATTTGTCGAGATAAAGCTTACCATTCTGGTACTGACCGCGGGCCCGTTCGTAGAACCATTTGCTCTGAATACGCTGACCGGCACGTGCGGGCGTAAGCAGCCGGCGCGAAATTTCCTCCATCTTCCTATGGAAAGGATGATTTGAGAAGAAGTCCGCTGCCGCCACCTTGTTTTGCGTGTTAGCGAACTCGGCAATGCTTGGAATCAACTCCTGCGCCCTATCAGGAAGTACTCGCGTGAGCTTCATCGGCACCGACACGCCTGCGAGGCTAAGATGGTCTTTCTTGCGGGCACTAAGTATGCTAGCCGTAGTCTGGCCTCCATTTACGATCTGCAGGTCCGTCAATCCTGTGATCATTAGCTGACCATTGCGCGACTCAACAGTTACATCCGATGCAGTCGCAGCGATGCCATTGTTATAAGCGAAGAATAGCCCTGGCTCATCTTGAATCGTGGCGCGAATGCCCTTGTTGACTCCACCTTTCATTCCAAGAAAAGCACGTACATTGCCTTCAAGAAGACGGCCTCCGTAGCGTTCGAACATGTCGGCTAGTTGATCTCCTTTTACGACACATAGATAGGAGCAGATATCACCGCTACTGGCAGCCTCAAGGCACGGGATTGCTGTGCCTCCAGCCTCTTCAAGCTCGATCCTTACTGCTTCTCGTTCACGTCCGGACTCATACAACGCGGTCAAGCGGTTTAGATCCCAGATGTGGCGTTCTACGGGAATTCCTGAAATATCGTCTCGAGCGTCTTCCTTGAAACGACTGCTCAGTGAGAGGTTGCTAAAAATATGGATGCGGATGCGGTTAATCCGGTGCACTTCGCTATTAAGCTGGAGCGCCAGATCATAGGCGTCATTTGCATGGGCAATGCTCTCATGCAGGCTGTTTTCGACGGCCTCACGAACAAAATTTTCCACCCATGCAGAAAGCTGATCGACCGCGGCGCTTCCGAGCGTCTGCGGCGCTGCGATATCCTCCCATTTCCCGATGACAATACCGACGGTGCCGTCAGATTCGTCGATCGGTGTAAAACCATGCAGTTTCAGTGTCCTGTTCTTTGTTCCGGGCGACTGATATTCTGCAGACCGGAATTCACCGAACACGGGGTCCTCTGCGAGTCTGTCGGCTACCTCATGTACGAAAGCCAAGGTATCGACGAGATGCCTAGCTGCGCTTCGTCGTGCCACCATCTGCCTCAGTTCGCCAAGAAAGTCCTCAGGCTGCATCTTGAGTCTCCAGTACCCTGAATTTCTCGAGCGCGGAGAACAGGATGGAATAACTAACTTCAGGAATCCCGACCGGCAGGTTGACCGGAATAATTCGGGGAAAGGCAGGACCCACAGTATAAAGCCGCGTCTCGAGTATGGAGTAGGCTATGCTTCGGTAATATTCGTTTTCCACATAGCCTGCCTTTAGCAACTTTTCCCGGAACACTGCAGCGCCGCCGGGAGCAACCGCCAGAAGTTGCTCAATGCGCGTCGCAAGCAGAGGTAATGTGAGAGCACCGGCTTCCTCGCTCGAGGCCTCCCGCAGCACACACGTCCGAAGTACCAGTGGCAATAGACAATCCAACTGTTCGACGGACGAAATGCTGACTGCTACTGCGTTGGCAGATACTGCCTTTACCTCGACCGCATGATCGGAAAACAAGAAATCCTGACTTGTGCCTCCAGGACCTGTCCAAGCAAATAAGGATAGCAATGGCTCGTCAGGGCGGAGTCGGATAAACTCTTCCAGTGCGATTAACTCGCCTATCAAACCTTTGATTTGGAATTTTTGCAGCAGGCCGTTTCCACCGTCTTGAAATAGTCGCTTCCAAAGCATAAGGCGCTCCCGAAACAGAGCGACAAGGGCCGTTTCAGTAGCAACCTCCGCAGCCGCGTCAGCCAAGTCTTGGCACAATCGGCCGAACACGCCTTCGAGCCCTTGGCCTGCCAGCCGCAAACCCATCAGCCAGCGACCTCCGGAACGCTGAAAACGTATATAGTCTAGAGCGCCGGTATCACCATCGATCGATGGGGGCAGTGCACTTGTGCCGATGGCGAGCATCGCAAGCCCGTTTACATCGATGGCAGCATAGATATCGAAGGGATGATCCGGATCAAGCCTGACCAGTTTCCAGCCATTGTCATTCGGCGGGCTGGTGATAGCCTCATAACGGATCGCCTTCCATATATCCTCAATCTTCGTCATCATCTTCTCCTGCATCATCTCCGAACAGGTCCCGCAGCGCGACCTGGTTAAGCCTATATACAACTTTCTTTCCTTCCGAGAACGGATCAAAATCCGGGAAACTGAGGCTGATTGCAACCATCGGATCCGTACCGATCTCCGAGGCACTCATCATCCTGCTCGTGCTCAGGTTCCTTTCAGTCGGCTCTTTCGCCTGGATAAAGTGAATCGTCAGTAAAGGATGCAAACGGAATCTCCGGTATTGGTGTCCCGGCACCGAGCGTGTTTTTTGATCTTTCTTGTTCTGCTGCTCCCAATCGAGTTCGGCAGCCTGGATCTCCATGTCACCCATTTTTACAAGCTCGTCGCTTGTGTCGCCGACCCTCTGCTTGTTCAGCCGGAGGTATGGAACTCCTTTTGGCACTTTCTCGAACTGCCGTTGGCGGCAACGCACGGTGCCGGAACTGCCGTCGGCGAGCATCACCGTCACCCGTTCCACAATGTCACCTAAACCTTGTGGAATGCAAACGTCCCAGTTGTCGAGCATTGCGAACGGGTTACCTTGAATAAAGCCCACCAATGGACGTATCCCATCCTGCGAGTCCGGAATAAACTCCGTATTCATGTTGCTGATATTGAGCGCTGAAAGGAAAGTAGCGATCCGGCTTCTGTCAATTCCGGTCCAGACATAACGGTTGCCAGCTATGTCGGCAGCCCCCTGTTCAAGCATAAATTTTTCGACTAGCCGGACGTTCTCTGCGTTCAGCGCAGGCGCCCTCAGGATGCTTGCCGTTTCGGTGCCAAATGCACTGAATGACACAGAATGCACAACGTCCTGGCCGCTTCGCATCTTGTTCTGGGCGGTGACGATCAACGTGTCAGGATGTGACTTAACCCGAATGCCAAACCGGGATGGAGGCATACGGTTGGCGCTCATGCGCCGGAAATCGGTACGCAGTTCCGCGACCGCTTGAGCGATATGTTCATACCACTCTTGGGTATCGGCATCCATCCAGATACGGAACAAATCGTCATATCCGGCACGGTAACCAAACCAGCGCCCCATCTGCAGAAGCGTGTCATATGCTTTGGAGTTGCGATAGAAATAACTGACACTCAGACCCTCTAGCGTGATTCCCCGTGATAACGTAAGCCCCCCTACCGCAATGACACGGCGACCTTTCTCGGTATCGCGATAGGTCGAGTAATCGAGCTTTTCCTCCGGCGGTGATTTCTGATTGATCGTTACAACTTTGATTGAAGCAACAGAGTCATTAAGGTTCTTGCGAATTTGGTCCCAAGTGACTTCCACGTTTTGGAATTCTTGGTCCCAAGCGGCCTTTAGACTAACGAGTTCTGGGTGGGCGCGCCACGATCTGCCGGCGAGGTACTGGTGAACCTCCTGTTTCAGGGTGTAGAGAAAGCTATTGATCTTCTCCGATACACGTCCTTGAACATCGGTAAATCGGCTCACGTTGACGAGCATCGAGCGGTGCTTCAGTTCTTCGCCGCGAATATCGCGCACGGCACAGGCAAGCAAAAATACACGGACAGCGTCGTACAGGCTCTCAGGCAATGCCTCTACCGTATGCTCTTTCTTGTGCGCATACGGGAAACTATCCTCTGCATCGATGATGTCACGAAGCTGTTGATAATACTTGCCATCTTCGAGGAAGATGCTTGAGGCGCCAATGTAATGTGATGGCGTGTTGAGGCTGTAAATGAAATTTGATGGAAAAAGATCGGTTTCATTATCCGGATTGATGAAAACATTGGCAAATGGCGTCGCGGTGTAGGCCACGTAAGATGAGCGGGAAAACTTCCCGATGGCCTCGCGGATGAGACGGTTGATCGTCGCTGGTTCTTGTCCTTCTTTTCGAACGTTAACCGATGCGTTGTCTGCTTCGTCGTCTATAACAAGCAGCGGCATGTCGTGGATGGCGTGGCCCGTCAGTTTCAGTTGTGCGTCAAGCCAAGCGACGAGATTTTCCAACGGCGCTTTATTTTTTTTCATGACAAACAGGATTGGCTCGCTGATGTTTGCCAAGGGAATGCCGTTGAGGACTTGGGCATTACTGGTTAGAAAATCACGCTCAACAGAAGTTAGTACGTTGGCGGAACGCTTTCTATTGATTCCTGCTCCAATGGCTTTACTCTCGCGATCGCGGGCGAGAAGCTTGCTGCTGTCACGCCCAACAAATCCTAAATCGAGCCGTTCTTGGGTCTGCTTGCGCAGATCCTCGATGACGCCGGTCAACAGGACTATTACACGGTAACCGGCATCTGCGGCCTTGGCGATAAGTCCGCTGTAGCTTGCCGTTTTACCGGATTGTACGTCACCCATCACCAGACCTCGGATTCCCCATGACTCCTCTCTAACGGGGTTGCCGCATTCGGTCAGAATGCCATCTGTGTCTTCGTCGAGCACGCGGACAACGTTCGGACTCCAGCCTTGGCTCTGTAGCAGCCGTCTATAGCTATCCCAGTAGTTCCATTCGATACTACCCTTTACATCGGAAACCCAAGGTGCAAAGCTGCTCTCACGTACGACTTCACCGACCGTCATGCGGATACCGATTGTCGATTCCAACTTCTTGCGCACGTGCGCCAAACCATCTTCACCAAGGCCTGCATCGAGCAGAGCTAGCTTTCCAAGAACTTCTTGAAGAAGTTCGTCGGTAAGCGTCCGCCCATTGATTAACATCATAGCCATTCCAACGTGGTCCATTGAAAAACTGGTCATTGTTCAAATTCCTTCAGAAGCTGTTCGTGATATTGAGGAAACCGCGCAACCGGATCGAGGGCGACCACGGTCTTGATCGGAAATCCGGTAATTTCCATAATTCTTGCTGCGACAGTAGCTGTCTCCGCATATTTATCTTCTGGTTTTGTCCTCCGATCACCACACATATCGGAATAGATTGATTCCAGCGGCAGCGCAGCAGCCACCAGATCGAGGATATGTTGCAGTGCTTTTTGTGCAGGCCCCTCAAGCGTGTCCGTCAGACTACGAATGATCGAATTATTCGAATTGATCTCATATCGGAAGGCTCCAGGCGAAGGCTCGATTCGATCCCAAAGGGGTTCGAATCCGAGAGGTTGCTTCTGCCTGCGCCCAGGAAAAGTAACAGTCTTCCTGCTGATACCGGCGAAGTGTGGAATCAGTTCACGAAGGCGGTTGCGGATAATGTCAGGCGGGTAGGCTGCAGATTTCTTGATGTCCAGCGACCATAAATGATCAAGCGTATTGGGAATGTCGACCTGCACGCGTGTCAACTTGAAAAATTCTTCCTTCGGAACTAACCGGAACCAAGTGCCCCAAATAACCAGCCGACGGTTGCGGTAGACATAAAACCCTTGGCTGCTGCGTAGACCCTCACGACCACCTGCACACTCTGCCTCATTGGGCGTCAGATGGCTCATATGCGGTAGCACATAAGGCTGCACATGAATGGACTGGCCGTTCACGCTAATGTCCTGCCCCTCCAGCGGCTGGGTGAAGCTGTTACTCTTCAGAAATGGATCGATCAGTTTCAGCGGTAGTCCATTAATCGCAATGGCTACAGGAAGGCTACCAGCCTCTCGTCGGGTATAGCGGTGAAACACGAAGGAAAGGTGTCGATGCAGGTTCGCCATACGCGCCGTCATCTCAGTTGCAGGGTCGAGCGAGCCCGACATCAAACGGTCCAGCTGCTGCCAGACCACCAGCGTTCCGCTTTCCTGTCCCAGCAACTCTTCGTAAAGCGGCAGCTTCCTACATTCGCGTAAGTCGGGTATTACGACGACCCAGCGCTTTTCGGTACGAACTACGTCCAAATCCCAGCAGCGGATATTAACCTTACCACCCTTCTTGCTGACGACGGTAAGGCGGCGGCACTGCGATAGGGAAGCCGTTTTCAGTCCAAGACCGAAACGGCCGAGATCCTGCACCGAGCGTGCATCAACCGGATTGCTGCTACCGTGACGCATCGCCTTAGTGAGGTCTGCAGCGCTCATACCACGCCCGTCATCAAGGACTGCGACAAATGGCTCGCCGGTGCCTTCATATTCAATATGGACACTAGTTGCATCTGCGGAAATACTATTATCGATAAGGTCTGCCAACGCGGTTTCGGGGGTATATCCAATCGCGCGCATGGATTCAATAAGGCTCACCGGATCTGGAAGCACTTCAAGGGTCTTGGCCAAAAAATTATTTCCTCGACAAGGTTTTAATCATTGCCCCAGCTCGCAGGACAGCGACGATACTTAAACGAATCCAGTCGGGAAGGCTTTCTGAGATGGGCTGCAAAATACATTTGCACGACCAACGCGAATTCTACCTTCACAAAAGCAACGATAAAGCTCAATATACTAAAAAATCAACCATTCGCAATTCTTTTTCTAGAATACATCTTTCATAAAGTAACAACAAGCGGCCGCAGTGCGTATCGTTACGCAGAGCGCGTGTCAAGTGCATTTATAATATGATTCTAGATTATTCTGCGACTGGGAAAGCACCAGATTCTCATATTGCGCTCCCTGATTTCGACGGAGCTTACTTCAAAAGTAGATTTGTTATTTTTTTGATATTTATAGAGTGTCACCACTCTTGCAAAAATTTCTGGCTGATGATTCGGCTGCCGACTTTTCTGTAGCCCCTCTTTGCACAAGAAAGTTCAACAGTCGGACCACAATATCCGTAGACTGGGCAAGCGGGGGGAGTGCGTACTAGAGGGAACGTTTGGTAATGCGAACGACCGAATTAGCCGCAATGCAATTTGATGACTTGGGGCTGATCTATGTTTTGCTGCGTGATTTCACGAGCGAGCAACTGAAGTCTGCCCAGCGGTTCGCGCTTGAGTTCGCACTCCCAGACAACGAACACGTGCCATCCTGCTGCCTGCAACGCCGCCAGATTCTTGGCATCCCGCTCCAAGTTGCTCTGGAACTTCGTTTTCCATCGTTCGACATTCGATGCAGGTTGGGTCGCAAAGCGACAGCCAGCATGTTGGTGCCAGAAACATCCATGCACGAAAATCACGACGCGGTATTTTGGCAAGACAAGATCAGGCGAACCGGGAAGGTCGCGAGCGTGCAACCGGTAGCGGAAGCCCAGCGCATGAAGATATCGTCGTACAACCATTTCAGGTTTCGTATTTTTCGACTGAATCCCAGACATCATTCTCGACCGGGTGGCTGAATCGACTATGTCCATTTTTCCTGGTATCCTATGTGTCTATACGAGTTTTTTATCTAAGGCAAAGTTGCTCATCAAACAGAAATCCAGTTTTACGGGAAATATTCCCATCGTAGACCTTTTTGCTGGCCCAGGAGGTCTTGGTGAGGGATTTTCGTCAGTAGAAAGTGACCCTTTCAGAATAATTGTATCGGCAGAAATGAGTTCCTCTGCGCACAGTACACTACGTCTGAGGGCTTTCTATCGTCTACTCAAACGTCGAGGTGGAAATTCCCTTGAATCTTATTACCGGTTCTGCAATGGTGAGTCGGAATGTCCGTACGACAACGCCAACCATGACGCGTGGTTGGAGGCAGGCGAAGAAGCGCGGCAACTGGAATTGGGAAAGCCTCATGACAACGATGAGCTGGACCGGAGAATTTCCGCCCATGAGCTTGGTCCAGATACTCCATGGGTGCTGATCGGCGGCCCCCCATGTCAGGCATACTCGCTCGTGGGGCGGGCTCGCAACCGCGGCAAGGTCGAGTACCGTGCGGAAGAGGATCACCGCCATTTCCTCTACAAGGAGTACCTGCGGATTATTCAGAAATACCGTCCCGCAGTATTCGTAATGGAGAACGTAAAGGGCATTCTCACAGCAACTGTTGGCGGGAAAAAGATTTTCGAGACAATCCTCGAAGATCTTTCTGATCCTGACAAGGCAATGCAAATGCCGGCTTCCGGAAGCGGGTACCGCATACATTCGCTTACCTGTGCAACCAGCTACTCCGCCAAGGATGCCCCTCGCAATATCGATGTCCACGATTTCGTCATCAAGGCAGAGCAGCATGGCATACCACAGGCACGTCACCGTGTGATTCTCATCGGCGTGCGCGAAGGCATTGACTTGGGTACTCCGAGGCAGATCGAGAAAGCGGGTGAGGTTACCGTTGAGCAAGTTATTGGATCTCTTCCCAAGCTACGTAGCCGGCTGAGCAAAGAGCCCGATTCGGATGAGGGTTGGGGAGACGTAGTAGCAAACCACTTCAGCGAAATGGCACGTGAAGTCGAGGAAGGATACGGGCATATCGGGCTGCAGGAGGTACTCAAGGAAGCATCCGTTTCGATCAAACGGGGACTCGGTACGGGTAACAAGCAGCTTGGTATCCTAAAACAGGATATGGAGAGTCTTAAACTACTCGATGGCTGGTATCACGACCCGCAACTTGCTGTATGGTTAAACCATGATGCCCGAGGACACATGCGCACCGATCTGCGGCGCTATGCGTACGCGGCGGCATTTGCCGACGCGTTTGGCTGGTCGCCGAAGGGACACGTCGAATTCTCACTGCAGGGATTGAGACCTAACCATGATAATTGGGAAACGGGCAAGTTCTCTGATCGCTTCCGTGTCCAGTTGCGCGGGCGGCCAGCCACGACGGTTACTAGCCACATTTCCAAGGATGGTCACTATTTCATCCATTACGATCCAACGCAGTGTCGCAGTCTGACGGTGCGGGAAGCAGCAAGGCTGCAAACCTTCCCGGACAACTATTTTTTTCAGGGGAATAGAACCGAACAGTTCCATCAGGTAGGAAATGCTGTCCCTCCCCTTCTTGCAAAAAAAATTGGAGATATCGTTTATGCTTTGTTGAGAGGCGCCGATGCTGGCGTCTCCCCCCCTGTGCAACAGGATATATGGGAACAGGGTACTCGGCAGGAAGCAGATGCTTGATCACCAGTGAACTTGATGAGTTATCCAGCTGATTGTGGCAGGTTCAAGAATCGGGAAAGCATCTGATGGCATGATTCTGATAGTCTGCATTTCGAGCTAAAGTAGCTCCAAGCAATCAAGCATGGCGTTACTACGTATACGCCATGCTTCCGAAGTGCAGCCTTCTAGTTTTATAGCGTCATTGATACCCCAAGATTTATTTCAACTAAAAGCACCTAGTAAAAGCTCTGAATGTATCACCAGCAGATTTTAACCTTGTTGCCCAACAACAAAATTTTCGTATTGGACAGTACAGTCAGTCCCTTCCCCCCAAGAAACCAGTACACTAGTTCCTGAGCGCAACTAATTTTGTACGCGCGCCATGCCGCCTGCCGTTGCCGGGAGGCGCCCCTGCCGCAAGGCGTGTTGTCTGCCTGGACAAATGGAATGTTCACTTCGCGCAGTCTGTCTCCTGCCTTCTATTACCTGTTCTTTTCAGGAGAACGGGAGCAGCAGCAGCGCTTTTTCAAGGAACTGCATTTCATTTCGATAGCCATCCTGACGTTTGGCCTCGCTTGCTGGCTGGTCACGTTCAGCCTGACCTTGCCGCGCGCCTCGTTCGATCATGCGCAGGCGGCGCTGGGCGTGACGGGCATGCTGGGCGGGCTGCTGCTGACCGTGTATGCGAAGTCCTTGCAGGCGATTATCGCCAGCGGCACCATCAGCGTGCTGTTCATCGCGTTCGGCTTTCGCGTGCTGATGCTGGGCACGGAAGACCCCGCTTTCTGGGTGTTGCCGCTGGGCGTGATGATCACCCTGACGACGGCGCCCATTTTCAGCGGCATCGCGTATTACCTGGGCGTATCGCTATGCGTGTGGGCCATTCTGGGGCTGGGGCAGTTTCCCGTGCATGCGGGCCAGGCAGACCAGCACTGGCCCGTGCTGGCCGTCACCATCAGCGTCATCATCGGCCTGGCGCTGAATATCTATTTTCTCGTCTTGCGCATCCACAACTACCGTGCCCAGCGCGACCTGGCGACGATGGCTTACAAGGATGGTTTGACCGGGCTCAACAATCGCCGCATGTTTACGCAAGGCGCCCGCGCCCTGCAGCGCACGGCGCGCACGCCTGCCTATTTCCTGATGATCGACATTGACGACTTCAAGCAGATCAACGACGTGTACGGCCATGACGTGGGCGACGAGGTGCTGAAAAAGATCGCCGACGTGATCGCCAAACTGTCTGGCGAGCACCTGTGCGGGCGCCTCGGTGGCGAGGAGTTTGCCGTCATCTACCTGGGCGAAAAGAACGCGGCCTGCGCCTTTGCAGCACAGCTGGTCGACAGCGTCGAGGCGGCTTTCGTGCCGGAACGCAAGGTGTCCGTCAGCATCGGCGTCGCAGAGCTGCTCAAGGAAGCGGACTTGTCGCACAGCTACCGGCGCGCCGATGAATCCTTGTACCAGGCCAAGAAAAGCGGCAAGAACCGCTACGTGCTCAACGCTGCCTGAACACCGCCGTCCGAAGTCGCGTCGAGCAGCACCAGCAAAGCTTGCGGGGAAATCTTCCAGGGATCGCACTGCGCGGGGCCCACCTCGTACCAGCTGTCCTGGGCGCCGATCTTGAGGATGGTCAAGGGAATGTCCTTGCTCTCGAAGAATGCCAGCATGGGGCGAATCAAACGGCTCACCTTGGCGTGGTCTTCTCGGTACAACGAACTGGTATAGAAGCAGCCCTTCTCTCCCATGCGCAATTTCCTGGCCGCGCCGACACACGAGATCTGGGCCATGGCAATGGGGGCAGTGATTCAATAGCCAAGCTTGGCAGAAAGAGATTTATTCCTGAAATGCTAAGATCGCGGCCCGCGCATGCCGGCAACCGGTCCGGCATGGCGTCTCGACAAGGATGGCCATTGAACACCCCAGGAAAAATCACTCTACGCATGCTGACGCTGTGCGCCGCGCTGTGCCTGCCGCTTTCCACCATGGCAGAAACTATTTCTGCCGAAGATGCCGCCTTCGTGGCCGCCACCGTGCCCGTGCCATCGCCGCCGCTGCGCCTGAGTGCGCATCCGGAGATCCGCGCCGACGTCTTCAAGCTGCTCGGCTATGCGCGCGGCAGCTATACGCAGGGCAACACCCTGATCGCGCGCCAGGTGCTCGACAGCATGTATTCATTCGACGACATCACGCGCACCATGCTGCCCGACGGGCGCTCGGTCCTGGCCTCCATCGATGCCGGCACACACGGTGCACGGCGCGCCGCCATGCTGTTCGATCCGCAACGCAAGCTGTTGGCGCTGGGCCTGGTCAACGGCCATTGCCAGGCCGCCACCGGTGACGCCACCCCCGCCTGCCTGCCATCCACGCACGCCGTGCTGACGGTGTTCCTGCCACCGGGCGCGGAGGATGAGATGGCCGCACCGCTGCTGGTCTGGGCACGGCAGTTGCCGACCACGCTGGCACAGGCTGCGCCGGCACAGCGACAAAGCATTGCTGCGGTGGAATACATCACGACCCGCCCCGGCCAGCCCGGCTGGGAACCGCGCGACGTGCCGCCCGGCTTTCCCGCCAGTTTGCTGCACCTGCTGTTGCCGAATGCGGAATTGAACAGCAGCTCCAGCGGCGGCAAGATCGTCACACCGGCGGGCCTGGCCGGTTTGCCCATGCGCACGCCGACGGAAGCGGCCGAGGCCGGTGACGAGCCCATGCCCGATGCCGACATCACCGTGCGCAGCTATGCCGATTTCCACTGGGTGCTCAACACCTACGCCAAGCTCGCCAAGGGCGCGCAAGTGAAGGGCCATGACGACAAGGTGGTGTTTACGGGCAACGATACGAGCGGCCGCTACACGGTGACCTTGCGCGAACCCAACAAGGACGATGGCGTGCTCGTCACCGTGGCCAGCTGGCGGGAAAAATAAGCGCAAGAGCAGGGAAAGCATTGCCATTACGCACAAGAACATGGCATTTTGGCATTTTGCGGTATGATTTCCGGCCGTGCGGCGCGGCCATGTCCCTGCCTTGCCCACCCTGCCCTTCAAGCCAGTCACGCTTGCGTCGCATCCTGCCCCTAAGGAATTCATATGTTCGGTTTTAACTTGCGCGTTGCCAAGATGGTGTGGACGGCTTTCCTCATCGCCTTCCTGCTGTTTCTCACCTACAAGGTTTCATCGACCCTGATCGTCGTGGTCTTTGCGATTTTCTTCAGCTACCTCGTGTATCCGCTGATCGGCCTGCTCGAACGCCATGGGCCAAAGCGCTTGCCGCGCACGGCCGCCATCGGCATCGTCTTCCTCGTGGTGATCTTGCTGGTGGCGGTGCTGGGCTCCATCTTCGGCGCGCGCATCGAGGAAGAGGCGATCAAGCTCAGCGATCAATTGCCGACCCTGCTCAAGGGCAATAACTTTGCCGAGCGCATCCCGTTGCCGGAATTCATGGAGCCGTTGCGTGCGCGCCTGCTGTCGTTCATGCAGTCGCAGCTGAGCAGCGGTACGGGACAAGCGATGCCGCTGGCGAAAGAACTGGGCTTGACCGTCATGCATGCGGCCAGCAACCTGATCTATCTGGTGCTGGTGCCCGTGCTGAGCTTTTTGCTGATCAAGGAAGGGCCGGACATGCGCGACGGCTTGCTGTCCCTGCTGAACCGCCCGAACAAGAAACTCTGGGGCGCCATCATCGATGACCTCGACATCTTGCTGTCGCGCTATGTGCGCGCCCTGCTGCTGTTGTCGATCGCCACGTTTGTGTCCTACAGCATCGCTTTTTCCCTGATGGGCGTGCCGTACAGCCTGCTGTTGGCCGGCGCGGCCGCCTTGCTGGAATTCATCCCGTTTGCGGGCCCGCTGGCGGCGGCCGTCATCGCCGTGGTCGTGGCCGGTTTCAGCGGTTTCGAGCACGTGTTCTGGCTGATCGGCTTTATCGCCGCCTACCGTTTGTTCCAGGATTACGTGGTCAACCCGTATTTGATGAGCGAAGGCGTGGAAGTGAGCCCGCTGATGGTGATCGTTGGCCTGCTGGCCGGCGACCAGCTCGGTGGCGTGGTCGGCATCTTCCTGTCCGTGCCCGTGATGGCGGCCATCAAGATCGTCTTCGTGCGCGCGCGGGCAGCCTTGCAGGCGCGCCACGATGCGCTGGAGAAAGCGGAACAGGCCGCGGAAGAAGCGCGTGTCCAGGCCTTGGCCGAGGCGGCGCGATTACAGGAACAGGGCAGCAAGGCCACCCTGGAAGCGCAGTAACTTAGAACTCTTCCCACTCTCCGCTATTGTCCGCTGCAGGCTTGGCCGGACGCGGTTTTGCGGCAGCGACAGGTGCTGCCGCGGCGCGGGTTGGCGCCAGGCGCAGCGCCGGGCGTTTCAAGGCCGTGCTGGCGGCGGCCACGACAGGCTTGCGCAAGGCAGGCTTGGCGGCAGGACCGCTATTGTTGGCATCGAGCTTGAAGATGCTGACCATTTCGGCCAGCGCCGCCGCCTGTTCCTGCATGGCTTCCGAGGCAGCCGCCGCTTCTTCCACCAGGGCCGCATTCTGTTGCGTCACGGTATCCATTTCTGCCACGGCCTGGTTGATCTGGCCGATGCCCAGTTCCTGCTCGCGGCCGGCGGCGCTGATTTCGCCCATGATGTCCGTCACGCGGCGGATGCTGGCCACGATTTCGTCCATCGTCGTGCCCGTCTGGCTGACCAGCGCGCTACCGGCGCCCACGTTCTGCACCGACGCTTCGATCAGCAGCTTGATGTCCTTGGCGGCGCTGGCCGAGCGGTGCGCCAGATTGCGCACTTCTGTGGCGACGACGGCAAAGCCGCGGCCTTGTTCGCCCGCACGCGCCGCTTCCACGGCTGCATTCAAGGCCAGGATGTTCGTCTGGAAGGCGATGCCGTCGATCACGCCGATGATGTCGGCGATCTTTTTCGACGATTCGCTGATGGTGCCCATGGTATCGACCACTTGCGCCACCAATGCGCCGCCTTTTACCGCCACGTCCGAGGCCGACACGGCCAGCTGGTTCGCCTGGCGTGCATTGTCGGAATTCTGCTTGACGGTCGAGGTCAGCTCTTCCAGCGACGAGGCCGTTTCTTCCAGGCTCGACGCTTGCTGCTCCGTGCGGCTGGACAGGTCCAGGTTGCCCGAGGCGATTTCATTGCTGGCCGTGGCGATGGCGCCGCTGCCGTCGCGCACGCCGCGCACGGTAGTCGACAGGCGTTCCTGCATTTTCTGCAAGCCCGTCAGCAAGGCGCCCATTTCGTCGTTGCGCGTGATGACGATGTCATTGGCCAGATTGCCGTCGGAAATGGCGCCGAAATGGCGCAGGGCCTGGTCCAGCGGGCCGAAGATGGCGCGCAGCAGCAAGATGCTGGAAATAATCGTCAGCAAAGCGCCCACCAGCACGCCGCCGATGGCCATGGCCAACTGGGTGCGATAGCTGGACTGGCTTTCCGCATACATCCGGGCAGCCGAAGTGGCCTGATACTGCGTCAATGTTTCAGCGGCCTGGTCCAGGGTGCGGTACAGCGGCGTCAGTCCCGTCATCATCAAACCGTCCGCTTGTGCGACGTTGCCTTCACGCAAAGCCTTGCTCATGACCAGCAAGCCGTTGCTCATGTAATCGCTGCGCTTCTTGTCCATGTCGTCGGACAGGCGCTTTTCATCCGCGCTTTGCGGCAAGGCCAAATACACCTTCCAGGACTTATTAGAGGCTTCCATGAATTGTTCGGCACGGGCCAGGATATCCTTGGCGTCGGTCGCATCGGGATGCACCATCACGCGGTCCATCGTGAACCGGGCGCGGCCCAGCAGAATCTGCGATTCGCCGATCGCTTGCGTCGATGCCAGCTGATTGCTGTAGACCTCGTTGAGGCTGTTGTTGGCCGATTTCAGGCTGATGATACTCATGACGCCGAGCACGGCGATCAGCAAGCCCAGCACACTCATGGTGGCAATCAGGCGCATTTTTATTGTTATGTTCGACAGCATGCAATTTTCCTTGGTAGGGGCGCAACCATGCCTGCGCCCGCCAAACGGGATAGCAGCAAACGCCTGATGGACGGGTCACGTGAATTGTTCAGGACAGGTCGATACGGCGTGTGCGGCGGCAGGGGGGAAGGCGGCCCGCGCATATCGTCAGGAGTGCAAGACAGGGCAACGAGGTCGAGGTTTCCTGTACTTTTATTTCCTGACTGCAAGATACAGGGAAAGATTACTAGTAGCAACATCCAGCATGGATTTTCACGCTTTGTAACAAGTAGATGATGTTTTTTGCGCAGAACTGGCATTCCGCAATCGTGCGCGGTCGCGTGGGAATGCCAGTTATGTTAATAGACGGTTTCTGCAATCGAGCATGCTCAGCATTTGTCAGCACCGTCCGGCGTCGCCCTTTACGGCACCTGTTTCACGTCATCGACATACAGGCAGCCACCGCCAGGTTCCACCCACTGGCCCTGCTTCTTGCCGTTGACATAGTTGCCCTGCCATTGCACCACGCCGTCGATGCGGCGTTCGCTGGGGCCGTTCAAGCGGTCTTTCACAAACGTGTCGTAGCCGGTGAAACTGTGCATGTCCACTTCGCGCCATTCGTCCACGCCCGGGCTCACTTCCCAGCGGCCCGTGCGCTGGCCACGCTGCATCATGCCCGTCGTCGTTTCATCGCCGCTTTCATACGTCCACGGCCCTTCGGCCTTGTCATCGACAAAGGCGCCAAACGAGCGAATGGTGTTCGGCTCCTCGTAGTGCCACTGCCCCGTGCGCTTGCCCTGTGCATACTGGCCACGGGCATACACGCTGCCCACGCAGCAACTCACGTTGTACTCGATGAATAGCCCATCCTGGCTGGCGGCAAAGCGCTGCGGCTGCGTTTCCCATGTGATCCACTTGATGTGATAGCTGGGTGCGCGGTTCCCTTTCCAGCCCTTGCCCAGCAGATACGTGACCGTGAGGAAATGGCCATCCTTTTCCACGAAGGTTTTTTTATAGGCAAACGCCGGCGCATCGGCCGGCTTGCCGGGCAATAAATCGCCATCGATATTGAAATAGCCGACCAGCTTGCCATGGCCATGCTCAATGGCGTCGAACTCGGCCACACCCGTGGGTGCGTAGGCTATGCTGTCGTCGATCTGCGGCACATGGGCCAGCGCCGTGCGCACCTGCGCCTCGTCCATAGTTTTCGCGCCGCGCTCGACGGTGCTGGTGGTGGCCATCGGTTTACCCTCGTAGAACCGCGCCGCCTGCGCTGGCGCCAGAGTGCCCAGCGCCAGCAGCGCCGCCATCGTGCTCATCCAAAATGTTTGCCGCATGCCCACTCCACTGCCTGAAAACCGCCATTATGCATGGCCGTTCAGGCAAGACCGGACACGCGAGGACGCCGGCCGAACAGGGGCCGCTGCACCGTCTGCGCCAGCAGCACGCCCAGCAGCGAGATGCCGCCGCCGACCAGGTGATACACATGCATGCTTTCGTGCAGCCAGACGATGGCCAGCAAGGCCGTCAGCAGGGGCAGCAGGTTGACGTAGATGCTGCAGCGGTTCGGCCCCAGCAGTTTGACGCCTTCGATCCACAGGTAGGACAGCACGATGGATGAGCCGATGCCCGCATAGCCGATCAAGGGCAAGGTGGTGGCGTCCAGCTTGGCGCTGCCGGGCGGCAGGAGCAGGAAGAACGGCAGCATGCACGCCAGGGCCGCCAGCGCCTGGCAATAAATGGCTTGCCAGGCGGGAATGGACAACCGCCAGCGGCGCAGCAGCACGCCGTACAGGGCGAAGCTCAGGGAGGCGAGCAGCATCAGCGCATCGCCCGCATGCACGCCTTGCTGCAGCAAGGCCAGCACGTCGCCGCGCCCCACCAGGTACAGCAGGCCGCCAAACGACAGCACGCCGCCGGCCGCCATGCCGACCGTCAGGCGCTCGCCCAGCAGCAGCACGCTGAGCAGGGCCGTCATCAGGGGCGCCAGCGCCGTGACGATGGCCATATTCGTCGCCGTGGTGCTTTCCGCTGCGCGATAAGACAGGCTCTGGAACAGGGCCATCGACATCAGGCCGCACAAGGCCAGCTGCCACCAATGACGGCGGATGGCGGCGCGGTTGCGCCACAGGGGCCGGGCGATAAACGGTGTCATCACGAGCAAGACCAGCACCAGGCGGTAAAAGGTGATGGCCGTGGGGGCGATGCTGGACGCGGCCAGCTTGGACACGACGACGTTGCCGGCCCACAGCAACATGGCCAGAAACGGATACAGATAGGCGCGCACAGGCATGCGAGGCTCCATAAATAATTGCGGGTATTCATCATGCCGCAGGCACGCCGCGCCTTCTCGCGCTAAGATGTCCGAACCTATCGCAAAACTGACCTTATTTGATGGATTGTTCCTCTCCCGCCTTTCAGGAATTGCTGCCCGTCACGGCGCGTGCCATGGCGCTGGCCGTCGACTATGCGCACGGCCACGTGATTTCCGCGCACCGCCACACGCATGCGCAATTGCTGTACGCCATCGAGGGCGTGATGACCATCGAAGCGCAAGGCGGGCGCTGGGTGGTGCCGCCCACGCGCGGCGTGTGGCTGCAGCCCGGCATCGCGCACAAGGTGCGCATGAGCGGCGCCGTCAAGATGCGCACGGTGTTCGTCAACTGCGCCAATTCGCCATTGCTGCCTGGCCACAGTTGCGTGCTCGAGATCGGTCCCCTGCTGCGGCAACTGATCGTGGCGGCCGTCGACATCGCGCCCGATTTCACGGAAGGCAGCCGCGACTGGCATCTGCTGCAATTGCTGTTGCACGAGCTCGACAGCCTGCCCGTGCTGCCCCTGTATCTGCCGCTGCCCATGGACGCGCGCCTGCGCGGCATTTGCGCACGGCTGATGGAACAACCGGGTGAACAGCAGACGGTGGCGCACTGGGCGCAGGAACTGGCGATCACCGAGCGCAGCCTGCACCGGCTGTTCCAGAAACAGACGGGCATGCGCTTTGGCCAGTGGCGCCAGCAGGCGCGATTGCTGCGGGCACTCGAGCAATTGGCGCAAGGCGTCAAGGTCATCGACGTGGCCATGGACAACGGCTACACGAGCCAAAGCGCGTTCACGGCCATGTTTAAAAAACATTTCGGCACCACGCCCACCGCGTTTTACCAGGCTAAAGTCATTGCGGCGTAAAAAAAATGCTGCTATGCATCAATAATCATGGGCGATTGGGAGCAGGCTTGTTATCATCGCAAGCCTTATCGCACCGCGCCCATCCTGGCGGCGGTGTTGACCTCATCTCCACACCACCATGACACAGAATTTCTTCCAGACTTTTATCCTGCTTTTGCTCGTCACCGACCCGTTCGGCAACGTTTCCCTGTTCGTCAATGCCCTGAAACGGGTGCCCATCGAGCGGCGCTGGAAAGTGGTGGTACGCGAGTGCATGATCGCCTTCGGCATCTTGCTGTTGTTCATGTTCTTCGGCCGCCATTTCCTGAACGCCTTACAATTGTCGGAAGTGGCGCTGCGCATCGGCGGCGGCGTGATTTTGTTCCTGATCGCCATGCGCATGGTGTTTCCGCAGCCAAACGCGGGCAATAGCGACCACGAAATGGGCGGCGAACCGTTCATCGTGCCGCTGGCCATCCCCGCGCTGGCCGGTCCGTCCGCGCTGGCGACCGTGCTGCTGTTTTCCTCGCATGAAATGAATGAAGTGATCGCCCACGTGGCGGGGCTGACGGCCGTGGCCGTCGTCTGGCTGGCCGTCTTCCTGTGCGCCGAACGCTTGCAGCGTGCGCTCGGTCCAAGGGTCATGACGGCATTCGAGCGCCTGATGGGCTTGATCCTGACGGCGATGGCCATTGAAATGCTGCTCGCTGGCATACGCGCATTCCTGAAATCCGTTTAACATCAGCATTCATCCACTGAAGGAGTCCAGCATGAGCCGTTGCGCCCACATTTGCCTGATGGCCGATTACAACCAGTGGATGAATGCCAAGGTCTATGCGGCGGCGGCCAGCCTGCCGGCGGAAGAGCTGCAGCGCGAGCGGGGTGCCTTTTTTGGCTCCCTGCTGGCCACCCTGAATCACGTGATGGTGGGCGACACCCTGTGGCTGCAGCGCTATGCGAAGCACCCGGCCAGCTTCCCCCTGCTCGACCCCATCCGCGCCATCACGCCGCCCGCGTCGCTCACGCACCCGCTGTTCGCGGCCGAGGATTTTGCCGCCATGCACGCGCACCGGCAATGGCTGGATGAGCTCATCATCGACTGGGCCGCCTCCATCCGCGAAGAAGACCTGGACCACTTGCTCGACTACCGCAACAGCAAGGGGCCGAACCGGCGCGAGTTTTTCAGCCTGCTCATGCATTTCTTTAATCACCAGACCCATCACCGGGGCCAGGCCAGCACCCTGCTGTCGCAAGCGGGCGTGGACATTGGCGACACGGATTTACTGTTTCGCATCCCCAACCATCTTGCCGACTGAAGGCGCGCGGTACAACCACGCTTTCCCGGCAATCGCCGCCAGCGCCAAGGCACCGAGCAGCGCGCCGCAGCCCAGCGCCCCCGGCATGCCGTAGGACTCGATGGCGATGCCGCCCGCCATTGCGCCCACCGTCACGCCCAGGTTGATGGCGGCGATGTACACGCCGATGGCGAACGCGGGCGCCTCGCGCGCTTCGCTGCTGAGCCACACTTGCGTGACGATCAGCCCGCTCGTATGCGCCGCGCCCCAGAACAGCAGCAAGACGGCCAGCGCCAGCCAGCTGATACCCGTGCCCGCATACTGGTACAGCAGCCAGTACGCCAGCCCCAGCAGCACGGGCTGCAGCAGCACCGTGCGCAACACGTGCGTGCTCAGCTGCCGCCCCGCGAACAGATTGCCGGCCACGCCACCGATACCAAACACCACCAGCGCCAGCCCCGTCTGGCGCGCCGACAAGCCCGCCTGCTGCTGCAGATACGCGGCCGCATACGCATACACGGCAAACATGGCGGCAAACACGAGCACGGCGGCGGTAATGGTGAACCACAGGGCGGGTTTGCGCAGCACGGCCAGCTGACGGCCATACGCCAGCGGCGCCTCGCGCGGCGTGTCCGGCAAGAACAAATATAGCCCCAGCGCCGCCAGCGCGTTGACGAGGGCGCAGGCAAGGAACGATGCCTCGTAGCCATATTGGGCGGCGATCCACGTGGTGAGCGGGATGCCCAGCACCATGCCCATGCTGGTGCCCGTGAATGCGTGCGCGCCGGCCCGCGCCGCCTGTTGCGGCGGGTACAGGGCGGCGGCCGCCACCATCGCCAACGAGAAATACACAGGATGAAACAGGGCCGGCACGATGCGCAGCGCCAGCAGCAGCTCGAAGCGGGGCGCATACGCCGACACCACGCTGGCCAGCGCAAACACGAGCAGGGAAACGATCAACACACGCTTGCGGCGCCAGCGCGTAGCCAGCAGCACGAGAAAGGGGCCGCCCACGGCGATCACGAGGGCGAACAGGCTCACCAAGGAACCCGCCTGCGCGGCCGTCACGCCATAGCGCTGCATGATCATCGGCAAGATGCCGACGACGCCAAACTCGATGCAGTACACGCCGAACAGACCCAGCGCGAGGAAGACGATCGGGTGCGGCCGTGTCATGGCGCCTCCATCACGCCATACACCGCCTGGCACAGTTCAGTCACGAACGGTCCCGCCATGCCTTCCAGTGCCGTATTCGTAAACGCCACCACGGACAATTCCTGCGCCGGGTCGACAAACCACGAATGGCCATACGTGCCGCCCATGCGCCAGCTGCCGACGGACTCCGGCGTGGCAGCGGCAAGCGGGTCCGTCAACACGGTAAAGCCGAGGCCAAAGCCGCGGCCCGGCCAGAACGGCAAGTCGAACGCCCCAGTCTGGCTCGTGCCCATCTGCTGCGCCAGACCGGCTGGCAGCAAGGGCGCGCCACCCAGGCGCAGGGTTTCCAGCAGGCGCATGAAGTCGGATGCCGAGCCGACCATGCCGGCGCCGCCCGATGGATACGCTTGCGCATCGCGGGCGCGCGCCGGTGACAGGGTAAAACCGGCCATCCCTTCGAGAAACGGCAGATGGTCTTCACCCTCATCGCGCAAGCGGCGCGGCAGGGATTCTCCCGCTGCGCGGTCCGCATACGCGACGGCCAGACGCGCCGGGTCGGCAGCCACAAAACCGGTGTCGCGCATGGCCAGCGGCACAGTCACCAGGTATTCCACGGCGTGCGCCAGCGGCATGCCGGCCGCCTGTTCGATGACGGCGCCCAGCACATCGGTGGCAATCGAGTATGCCCAGCGCTCGCCCGGCGCATACGCGAGCGGCACCGTGGCCAGGCGGCGCAGGTTGTCCTCGAGGGAAATGCGGGACGCATCCATACCGTCGGACACCCCGGCTTGCGCATACGCGCCGCCCGGCGGCTGGAAAAAGCCATAGTCGAGCCCGGCCGTGTGCGTAAGCAAGTGGCGCACGGTGATGGCCGCCACCGTACCGTCCGGCTGACGCGGCGCAAAATACGGCAGCCAGCGCGTCACCAGGTCGTCCAGGCCCAGCCGGCCCTGCCCCACCAGCGCCAGCGCGGCCGTCGACACGATAGGCTTGCTGACGGACGCCAGGCGGAAGACGGCATCTTCAACCATGGGCGTACCCGCCTCGCGGTCCAGGTGGCCGGCCGCGCGGCGATACACGTCCTTGCCGCGCTGGCGTACCAGCACGACGGCGCCCGCCAGGCGCTGCTGCTGCAAGACTGCGTCCAGCAAGGGATCGATACGGGCGGACAGGGCCGCGGGAGAGAAGTTGTACATCATGGCGTAGCCTTTCAAATGATCAGGCTGCCAAGGTAAGGCAGGCGCGATCAAAGAAAAACAGGCTATAGTTTCTGTCTGTGCGGACGTTGGCATCCGCAATCAAAGGTAAAAAATGGATAACCTGGCGGGATTCACGGCCTTCGTACAGGCGGCCGAAACGCGCAGTTTTGTGGCAGCAGGCCGCGTGCTCGGCATTTCCGCCTCGGCCGTGGGCAAGAGCATCGCGCGGCTGGAAGAGCGCCTCGGTGTGCGCCTGTTTCACCGCAGCACGCGCAGCATCGCGCTCACGAGCGAAGGCACCGTGTTCCTGGAACGCTGCCGGCGCATCCTGGGCGAGATCGAAGCGGCCGAGCTGGAGTTATCGAACAGCAAGAGCGCGCCGCAAGGCCGGCTGCGCGTCAGCTTGCCGCAGGTGGGCAGCCTGCTCAATCCCGTGCTGGCCGCGTTCGCGCGCGCCTATCCGCTGGTGGAACTCGACCTCGACTTCAGCGACCGCCGGGTCGACGTGATCGAGGAAGGCTATGACGCCGTCGTGCGCGCGGGAGAGAGCGCCGACAGCCGTTTGATGAGCCGCCAGCTGGGCCAGTTCCAGCTGCAACTGGTGGCCGCGCCCGCCTACCTGGCGCAGCACGCCATGCCGCTGCTCCCCGCCGACCTCGCGCAGCACACTTGTTTGCTGTACAAATTTCCCAGCAGCGGCAAGGTCGAGGCCTGGCCCCTGCCCGAATGGCCTGCCCTGCATGCGGCCGGTTTGCCAGCCCTGCTCCACTGCAACAATGTGGAGACCTTGCTGCACTTTGCCGAAAGCGGCCTGGGCATCGCCGCCCTGCCCGACTTTGCCGTGCGCGCGGCGCTGGCCGCGGGCCGCTTGCAGCCGGTGCTGGACGCGCACCGCCAGCACGACGGCGCCTTCCGCATCCTGTGGCCCAGCAGCCGCCATCTGACGCCGAAACTGCGCGCCTTCATCGATTTCCTTGCCACCCACGTATTTCCGGAAAGCTGAGCCCGCATCCGGCGCAGCGCTCGTTGTTTCCACACGACAACTTAGTCAAGTTGCTACCAGTTTTTCAGCTTTTCACGGACTTGATACAAGTTTTTGTATTGCAGTGCGGAATTTTGAGGAACAATTACAGGCTAGCCGCCGCTACGTATAAACCCGTAGCCCCGGCCTGTCCGATGTTTTCCCTCACTTCCGCAATACGAAAGCAATCATGTCACTCACACAATTCAAAATCGGCACCCGGCTCGGGATCGGGTTTGCTGTCGTCCTCGGCCTGCTGGTGGCTGTCTTGCTCGTCGGCTTGTATTCCATGGGACAACTGAGCGCGCGCACGCACGACATCGTGGCCGACAAGAACGTCAAAATGGCGGCAGCCAATACCATGAGCGACAACGTGCGCAACATTACCCTGGCGATCACGAGCATTGTCGTGGCGCCGACGGAAGCGCTGGTGCAGGCGGAACTGGCAAAGATCGGCGAGTCGCGCAAGAAATACGGCGCTGCCAAGGAAACCTTGCAAAAGAAAATTTCGACGGACAAGGAAACGGCGCTGATGGCCGAGCTGGACGCTGCCCTGAAATCGGGCGCACCGCTGAACAACAAGGTCATCGAACTGCGCAATGCGGGCCAGACAGACGAAGCGATCGCTTTCCTGACGCAGCAGGCGGCACCGAGCCTGAAACGCGTGCTGGGCGCGCTCGACAGCCTGGTCGCGTATGAAGGCGAGCAGGCGGCGCAGGCGGCAACGGAAGCCGAAACGCTGAGCAACAGCGCGCGCGCCTCCATGATTACCTTGGGCAGCGTGGCCGTGCTGCTGGGCGCTTTTGTTGCGTGGATCATCACGCGCTCGATTACCCAGCCCATCAATGCGGCCGTCAGCGTGGCCGAAACCGTGGCGTCGGGCGACTTGTCATCGCACATCGTCGTCAATTCCAGCGATGAAACGGGCCGCCTGCTGGGCGCTCTGAAAGCCATGAACACCAGCCTGCTGGGCGTGGTGGCGCAAGTGCGCAACGGCACGGATGCGATTTCCACGGCATCGAGCGAAATTGCCGCCGGCAACCTCGACCTGTCGTCCCGCACGGAAGAGCAAGCCAGCTCGCTGGAAGAAACGGCATCGGCCATGGAAGAGCTGACCTCGACCGTGAAACAGAACGCGGACAATGCGCGCCAGGCGAACCAGCTGGCGAAAAGCGCATCGGAAGTGGCCGTGCGCGGCGGCAGCATCGTTTCGCAAGTGGTCGACACCATGGGCACGATCAACGCCTCGTCGCGCAAGATCGTCGACATCATCGGCGTCATCGACGGCATCGCCTTCCAGACCAACATCCTGGCCTTGAACGCGGCCGTCGAAGCGGCGCGCGCGGGCGAACAGGGACGCGGTTTTGCCGTCGTGGCCTCGGAAGTGCGCAACCTGGCGCAGCGCTCGGCTGGAGCGGCGAAGGAAATCAAGGAGTTGATCGCCGCCTCCGTCGCCAACGTGGACACGGGTTCGCGCCTCGTCAATGAAGCGGGCCAGACCATGGGCGACATCGTCGACAGCATCGTGCGCGTGACCGACATCATGGGCGAGATCACGTCGGCCACGCACGAACAGACCATCGGCATCGAGCAGATCAACATGGCCATTGCCCAAATGGATGAAGTGACGCAGCAAAACGCGGCCCTCGTGGAAGAAGCGGCGGCCGCCTCGCAAAGCATGCAGGACCAGGCGGGCGAACTGGCGCATGTGGTCGGCTTCTTTAAAACCGGCAACCATGTCGCCAGCGCGGCCAAGCTGGCGCCTGTGCGCACGGCACCAGCCGCCCCCGCCATCGCGCGCCCCGCGGCCAAGCCAGCGCCAGCGCGCAAGGCCGTCGCGGCCGCGCCGGCACGCCGCAGCAATGCGGCCGCCGAGAGCGAATGGGAAGAGTTTTAATGCACGAGTTTTAACCCTCAGCAACATCGCAACGGGGGAAGGCCAGGCAGGAAGTTGCTGCCTGGCTTTTTTTCGTCTGCCAATACCACTTTTTTTGCCGTAAAGCCCGCGCAATAGACAAAAGTGCAAAACGTGCAGCGCGCATACGCTTTACAATCCTCGCTCGCTTTACAAAATATTGGTCATCATGAATCAGGCAGAACAGCAGCGCCTCCTGGCTATCCTGGAGTATTGGCACAAGATCGAATTTTTTATCCCGTTTGACCTGAATCAAATCACGGACGTTGAAGACCAGTCCAGCGTGCGTCTCCTGCACCGCGAACAGCTGGCGCAATTGCCGCCGCAGTTCGCCACGCAATGGCAAGTACCGTCCGACCGCGAGATCGACGGCTTTTCATTGTTCCTCGGCGTGTTCGACAAGGCGGAAATCAACAAGGCTTGTCCGCCAGCCACTGGCCCGGAAAACATTACCGAAACAGAAAAAACAGAACTGCTGGGACGCTCGTGCTTTGCCCGCCTCAATCTCAATGCGCTGGGCGAGCCGCAGTTCGATCCGGTGTCCGTGTCGACCTTGCCGTGGGCGCTGGGCCGCGCCCGCACGCCGGACTGGTCGGGCCTGAGCCTGGACGCCTTCAGCGACAGCCAGCTGGCGCTGCAGGACAGCCTGCGCAACTTCGCGGCCAGCCGCACGCCACAGCAAGTGACGGACGAGGCCGGCAATGTCTCGTCTCCCCTGTCCGGTATGGAAATCGCGGCCCTGGCCGACCTGTTGCGCGACTGGGCCGGCTTCCACCCGTCCGCCGGCCAGCCGCTGGCCGTGCTGGAATTGCGTACGCGCAAGAAACGCGCAACGGTCACGGAAGCCGATGCGCTTGAGTCCAGCCAGAACCGCAGCCTGGACTTTGGCGACGCGGTGGAACCGTCGATCGATATCCTCAACAGTTTTTACCTCGATGACCTGGAACAGATCATCCGCGCCTTGCGTGGCGGCAAGTTGCCCGCAACGGTCGCGGCCTACCTGACGCCGCTGGCGCAGGATGAGCGCATCGACCTGTACAGCCCGGCCGGCCGCCAGGCGCTGGCCGCCATGCTCAATCCGGGCAATATGAACAGGGGACACTGGCTGGAAGACGCCAGCTACGCCATGAGCCTGATGCAGCAGTTCGCCATCCACGGCGCGCGCACGGGTTTGAGCGAACGCGGCATCTTTTCCGTCAATGGCCCGCCGGGCACGGGCAAGACGACCTTGTTGCGCGAATTGTTCGCCGACAACATCGTGCGCCGGGCCAGCGTGCTGTCCTGCCTCGATCGCGCCGGCGACGCCTTCATCGGCAAGGTGGCCGTGGCCTTCGAAGGCGTGCGCGACCCGATCACCATCGCCCGCTTGCGCCCGGAACTGACGGGCTTTGAAATGGTCGTCGCCTCGTCGAATAACGCGGCGGTGGAAAACATTTCCGGCGACCTGCCAAAACCGAAGCAGCTGGGCAAGGAATGGGCACGCACGCGCTACTTTGAAAGCGTGGCGCGCCGGGTCGTGGCGGACGGCAATGGCGCCAACCGCGCGCTGAGTGAGGCGGAAGCGCCATGGGGCTTGATGTCCTGTGCACTGGGCAATAGCGCGAACCGCCGCCGCTTCGTCAGCAATTTCTATGACGACGACTGGGACAAGACCACGACGCGCAAGACGCCGAATGCGCAAAATATCCGCCAGTGGCTGGCCAGCCACCAGGGCGTGAGCTTCGCCCAGGCGGCGCGCGAATTCCGCGAGACGGAACACGTGGTGGAAAAGGCGCTGGCCGAGCACGCCCAGTACGCGGCCCTGTGGCAAGCCGTGGGTACGTGCACGGAAGCCGAATTCATCCACAGTAGCCAGCAGGCGCTGATCGCTGCCGAGCAAGAGATGGATGCGGCGAATGGCGCCCTGTCCGACGCGCTGGCGCAGCAGGACACCCTGCTCGCCAGCAAGAAGGAATTGCTGGAAGAAGAACGCCTGGTGGCGCTGACGCAGCCCGGTTTCTTTGCCCGCTTGTTCCGCACGGCACCGGCGCGCGCCTACAAGGAAGCCGTCGTGGCCAACGCCGAAGCGCAGCGCCAGGCTGCGCGCGACGTGTCCGCCATCAAGCTGCTGCTGAAGGGCGAACTGGAGCCGCGTTGCGAACGGGCCCGCAACAGCCTGCACATCGCCCTGCGCACGGCGCAATCGCGCCAGCGCGAATGGGATGACAGCACGGAACTGTTGCGCCGCGCGCGCATGCGCTTCCCCACCATCGCCGCGCCGGCGACCCTGGACGAGCTGGACGGCGACGCGCTGCAAATTGGCGGCCTGTGGCATGAACCGGCCCTGGCGCGCCTGCGCTCGCGCCTGTTTGCCAAGGCCCTGGCCCTGCATGAAGCATGGCTGGCGGAAGTGGCAAAGAAAGGCGGACCCGGCTTTGGCGGCAACTTGCTGGCCGTGTCGAAATTGCTGAAAAACAAGCGCGCCTATGACCAGTCGCACATCGCCATGATCTGGCACAGCCTGTTCATGGTGGTGCCCGTCGTGTCGACGACGTTTGCCTCGTTCGCGCGCCAGTTCCAGGGCATGGGTCCTGAATCGCTGGGCTGGCTGTTCATCGACGAGGCGGGCCAGGCCGTGCCGCAAGCGGCGCTGGGCAGCTTGTGGCGCGCCAAGCGTGCCGTCGTCGTGGGCGACCCGCTGCAGATCGAGCCCGTGTTCACGGTGCCGGGCCGCCTCGTGCAAACCCTGTCCGCCCTGTCGCCGTACACGCAGGATGGCAGTTATGCGCCGACAAGCGTGTCCGTACAGACACTGGCAGACAAGGCCAACCGCTATGGCGCAACTGTAGGCGCCAATAGCGTGCAACCGCTGTGGATCGGCAGCCCCTTGCGCGTACACCGCCGCTGCGTGGAACCGATGTTCTCGCTGGCCAACGCCATCGCCTATGAAGACAAGATGGTCTACGGGCTGGCCGAGCGCACGCCGCCGGCCGGCGCGCGGGGACTCACGCGTGGCCCCAGCTGCTGGATTGACGCCGCCGGCCCCGTCAGCTACAAGCAGGTCGTGCCCGTGCAACTCGATTTCGTGCTGGAAGTGCTGCTGAAGCTGTATCGCCGCGACGGCAAGTTGCCCGACATGTACGTGATCACGCCGTTCAAGGCCGTGCGCAACGAATTGCGTTTGCGCATCATCGACATGGACTGGGACCGCCGCCTCGGCTACGGCAAGGCGCCGACGGCGCGCGAATTGCGCCAGTGGAGCAGCCAGATGGTGGGCACCGTGCATACCTTCCAGGGCAAGGAGCAAAGCGTGGTGATGCTGGTCCTCGGCGCCGATGACAGCACGGCCGGTGCCGCCCAGTGGGCGGCAGCCACGCCGAACTTGCTCAACGTGGCCCTCACGCGCGCGCAGCACCATGTGTACATCGTCGGCAACCCGCTGCTGTGGGGCCAATTGCCGCATTTCGCGCCCGCGTGTGCGCAGTTGCCGCATACGGGCATGCATGAGTTTTTGGTGGAGATGGGTTGACGGCCCCATGACCATGCTTTACGGCGTAGGTCGGATTAGGTCCGCAGGACCGTAATCCGACAATATGGTTGGCGCGTGATGTCGGATTACGCGCTTGCGCGCTAATCCGACCTACAGTCCTCGAGCGGAAACACTAAAGTAAACGTCGTGGCGGCCGCGTCCGATGCCACGGTCGCGCTGCCGCCATGCAACTGCATGATGGCCGTGACGATGGCCAGCCCTAAGCCTGTGGAAGCGGCCGAGTCGCTGCGGGCCGGGTCGGCGCGGTAGAAACGCTCGAACAGGTGCGGCAAGTGGCGCGCGGGGATGGCGGGGCCGAGGTTGCTTACGCTCAGTTCCACACCCTCGTTGGTCGCATGCGAGCGCAGCAGTATCGTGCTGCCGGGCGCCGCGTGGCGTATCGCGTTCGACAGCAAATTGCCGAGCGCACGACGCAGCAGTTGCGGCTCGGCCGTCACCGTGCCGCTGCCATGGCAAGCCAGCGCCAGCTCGCGCTCTTCGGCCAGTCCCTCAAAGAAATCGGCCAGGCGCAAGAACTCGTCCTGCACGGGCAAGACTTGCTTGACGAGCACCATTTCATCCTGCTGCGCACGCGCCAGGAACAGCATGCTGTCGATCATGCGCGACAGCCGTTCCAGCTCCTCCACATTCGATGACACCAGCTGTTCATACTCGTGCGCGCTGCGCGGGCGGGCCAGCATCACTTGGCTTTGCCCCAGCAAATTGGTGACGGGCGTGCGGAATTCATGCGCCAGGTCGGCGGAAAACTGCGACAGCCTCGCATAGCCTTCCTGCAGCCGCGCCAGCATGGCGTTGAGCGCCTGAATCAGAGGCAGCAATTCCGTGGGCGCGCCGCGCGCATCGAGTTGCTGCTCCAGCTTGCCAGGCCGCACGAGGGCCGCATGGGCGGCGATATTGCGCAGCGGCCGCAGTCCCCGCAGCAGCATCAGGCTCGCCAACAGCGCCGCCACCAGCGCGCTGACGGCCACGGAGACGACGATTTGCCAACGGTAGGCCGCAAACATGGCCGTGCGGTCGCCGTAGACCCGGGCGACGGAAATGTCCGCCATCTGCGCCGGGTCGCCGATGCGCGCGCTGGCCGCCACGACCCTGGCCGGATAGCCGTCGCGGCTGGTCCAGCTGACGATGTCGCTGTCCGTCACGGGCGCATCGACGGCCACGGGCACAGGATGCGCCACCGTCTCGCCGTTCGGATTGACGTCGATCAAACGCGTGCCATCGGCGCGCACGATGCGCACCAGGGAATTTTCTTGGCCGCTCATGGTGTCGCGGAAATACTGGGGCCGCTCGCGGATGATGTCGAGGGTGCCCGCATTGCCCAGCAGCTGCTGAATCTGCCGCAGTTTTCCCAGCAATAAAATATCGTCGCGGCGCTCGATTTCCGCGACAAATGAACGGTACAAATGCATGCCCAGCCCGGCCGACACGAGCGCCACGATCAGTACGAACACGAGCGTGACGCGCAGGGTCAGCGAGCGGCGGAGTTGCGCCAGCTTCATTGAGCGGTGCCACTGTCAGCCACGGCAGGCGCGCGCAATTCGCAGACATAGCCCATGCCCCGCAAGGTGTGGATCAGCTTGGGTTCGAACGGATCGTCGAGCTTGCTGCGCAGGCGGCGGATGGCCGCATCGATGACGTTGGTGTCGCTCTCGAAATTGATGTCCCACACTTGCGAGGCGATGATGGAGCGCGACAAGACTTCGCCCTGGCGCCGCGCCAGCAGATGCAGCAAGCCAAATTCCTTGGCCGTCAGGGTGATGCGCTGGCCTTGCCGGCTCACCTTGCGCTTCATCACGTCGATTTCCATGTCGCCGATGCGGATCACGTCGTCTTCGCGCGGCGGCCCGCGCCGCAGCAAAGTGCGGATGCGTGCCACGAGTTCAGCAAAGGCGAACGGTTTCACCAGGTAATCATCGGCGCCCAGTTCCAGGCCTTTCACGCGGTCCTGCACCTCGTCGCGCGCCGTGAGGAAGATTACGGGCACGTCGGCGCCGCCTTCCTGCAAGCGCAGCGCGCGCAAGACTTGCCAGCCGTCCATGATGGGCAGCATGACGTCGAGCACGATGAGATCGGGCGCCTCGCTGCTGGCCATATGCAGGCCGTCGCGGCCATTGCGCGCCAGGCTCACCGTAAAGCCGGACTCGGCCAGGCCACGCAGCAGATAGTCGCCCGTCTTCGGTTCGTCTTCAATGACCAGGATGCGCATGGGTAGGGGCTTTCTTGTGGGAAGTTGAACCATTTTACGCCGCGTGCAAACCGCTGCGGATGATAAAAATGTCATGCGGCGATCATCTTCTCGTAGGGCAACACTGGCCATACTGGCGTCACTTCACTCAACGGACAGCCACATGAAAACCCTGTTACTCGGCAGTACCCTGCTGTGCCTGCTGGCCAGCCCAGCGCACGCTCAATTGCGCAAGGTCGATGACCTCTCGCTGGCGGCGGCCAACAAGCTGGCCGATGCTGCCATGGCCGCATGCCAGGCGCAAGGACGGCACATCGTCGTCACCGTGCTCGATCGTGGCGGCAATATTGTCGCTGTGCAGCGCGCCGATGGCGTCGGGCCGCACAACACGGATGCGAGCCGGCGCAAGGCCTACACGGCCCTGTCCACCAAGAATGATACCCAGGCGCTGGCCGTGGCCGCACGCGGCAATCCCGACATGGCCAATTTGACGACCGTGCCGGAACTGTTGCTGCTGGGCGGCGGCCTGCCCTTGCGAAGCAAGGGCGAAGTAGTCGGCGCCATCGGCGTGGCCGGTGGCGGCGGTGCCCTGCAAGACCGGGCCTGCGCCCATGCCGCCCTGGCCGCCATCCCTGAACTCGATTCCCCTACCCTTTAAACTGAAAGATACGACGATGAGCACACTGAAACAATTCACCGCCGCCCTGGCCTTCGCCAGCCTGTCCAGCATGGCCCTGGCCGCCGCCAATCCCTTGAGCGTGCACATTCTCGACTTGCAGAGCGGACAGCCGACGGCGGGCGTAACGGTCACCCTGGAGCAAAAGAACGGTGAAGGCTGGCAACAACTGGGCAGTGCCGTGACGAATGCGCAGGGGCGCATCGCGGCCATGTATCCGGTGGATGCGCCCATGCAGGCGGGCGATTACCGCATCGTGTTCAAGACAGGCGAGCACTATGCGCGCCTGAAACAGGAAACTTTTTTCCCGGAAATCCCCGTGCAATTCCACGTAGAAAAGACTGAGCAGCACTATCACATTCCGCTGCTGCTCAGCCCTTTCGGCTTTTCCACGTATCGGGGCAATTAACCGTTGCTCAAGCCACCGTCTTCGCCGTCTGCCCGAAGAGCACGCTTTTCGCATCGCCGCTGACGGTCGGCTGCACATTGATTTCTGCCGCCCGCGCATACGCGCGCACGGTGGCGGGACGGGCGGCAATGGCCGCGAACCAGCGCGCCAGGTGGGGGAAATCTTCCAGCTTCTGGCGCTGGCGTTCGTGCGGCACGATCCACGGGTAGATCGCCATGTCGGCGATGGAATAGCTGTCGCCTGCCACGAATGCACGGTCCGCCAGGCGCTTGTTCAGCACGCCGTATAGCCGGTTCGTTTCGTTGACGTAGCGCGTGATGGCATAGTCGATCGGTTCGGGCGCATATTGCACGAAATGGTGGTTTTGCCCGGCCATGGGGCCCAGGCCGCCCATTTGCCAGAACAGCCATTGCATGACTTCGGCACGGCCGCGCACGTCGGCCGGCAGGAATTGCCCGCTTTTCTCGGCCAGGTATTGCAGAATCGCACCCGACTCGAACAGCGACAGCGGCGCGCCGCCATCTTCCGGCGCCTGGTCGACGATGGCGGGGATGCGGTTATTCGGCGCGATGGCGAGAAACTCGGGCTTGAACTGCTCACCCTTGCCGATATGCACGGGAATAAGGTTGTAGGGGATGCCCGCTTCTTCCAGGAACATCGTCACTTTGTGCCCGTTGGGCGTGGTCCAGTAATACAGGTCGATCATCGTGGTCTTTCCAGGTAGATAAGTAGGGGCAGGCGAACTTGGCATAACTATTGTCGCGCCGCAACTGATATGCATGGATATAATGCCACGTAAGCGAAAAACAAGGCGGCGCAAGCACCCACTAGCGCCGTCACGCAGGCATCCCGACATTCCCGAGCACAAAACAAAGAAAGCCGACCATGCGCAAACTCCTGATCGTCACGCTGTCCGTCCTGCTGTCAGGCTGTGTCCAGGACTTCGCCATCTACATGTTCGATGGGCAAGACCATTCCCTGACCGTGCGCCGCCAGCAACGTTATTTTTGGCAAGATACCGTGGAAGTGCAGCTGATGGCGACCAATCTGCCGCAATGCCAGCGCTTGCATACCCTGTCCACGGATGCGCCGGCCGACATCACCGTCGAGCTGTTCGCGGCCGGCGATGGCCTGTGGAATATCCGCATGGGCAAGCAGTTGTGGCAGGCGGAAACGAATACCTGCAATGAACTGACGGAAATGGAAAACGACCCGAAAGCCGACCTGGGCCAGCCGGTCGGGCAATTCGTGGTCGTCGATGACAAGCTGGAATTCGAACCGGCGCCGCCAGCGGCGGCACCGGCCCAGTAAATCAGCGCGCCGCCAGGCTGCGCAGCGGCTTTTTCGCCGCGGCGCGCGGTGCGCCAGCCGAAGTGGCCGCCAGGCGCGGCGACGTGCCCGGCTCCTGCGCCGACAGTTTGAAGCGCGCCACCAGTTGCGCCAGCACGGCCGCCTGGTCCTGCATGCTCGACGCCGCTGCCGCCGCCTCTTCCACCAGTGCCGCATTTTGCTGCGTCACGCTATCCATCTCCGTGATCGCCTGGTTGACGTGGCCGATGCCCGTGCTTTGCTCGTGCGAGGCGGCCGTGATGTCGGCCATGATGTCGGTCACGCGCGAAACGGAAGCGACCACCTGATCCATGGTCGTGCCCGCCTGTGCAACGAGCGTGCTGCCGGCCGCGATGCTGTCGACGGAAGCGCCGATCAGCTCCTTGATTTCCTTCGCCGCACCGGCCGAGCGCTGCGCCAGATTACGCACTTCTGATGCCACGACAGCAAAGCCGCGGCCCTGTTCGCCGGCGCGCGCCGCTTCCACGGCCGCGTTCAAGGCCAGGATATTCGTCTGGAACGCGATGCCGTCGATGACGCCGATGATGTCGACGATCTTGCGCGACGAGGCGTTGATGGTGTCCATGGTGCCGATCACTTGCGCCACCACGGCGCCGCCCTGGCGGGCCACGGCGGAAGCGGACTGCGCCAGTTCATTTGCCTGCACGGCGTTGCCCGCGTTTTGCGTCACGGTCGAGGTCAATTCCTCCATCGAGGCAGCCGTTTCTTCCAGCGAGCTGGCCTGCATTTCCGTGCGCGCCGACAAGTCCATATTGCCGCTGGCGATCTCGCTCGACGCCGTGGCGATCGTCTCGGCGCTATGGCGGATTTCGCTGATCGCATCGACCAGGTTGGTTTGCATGGTTTTCATCGCGTACAGCACGCTGTGGCGATCGTTGGCATGCGTGCGCACGACGCCGCTCAAATCGTTATTCGCGATCTTTTCCGCCACGTCGGCCGCATACTCGGGATCGCCGCCCAGCGCATGGCGCAAGCTGCGGTTGATCACCACGACAACGGCGGCCAGCAAGCCGCACACGAGCACCAGCACGCCCAGCGAGGTCAGCAGCGACTGGCGGAAGGCCGCGTCGATATCGTCCATGTACACGCCCACCACCAGGGTCCAGGCCCATGGCTTGTAGGCCACCACGCGGCTCATCTTCGGTTCGGGGGTCTTCTGGCCGGGACGGGGGAAATAATAATGAACGAAGCCCTTGCCCGTATCGCTCTTGCCGACGGCCACGATGTCGCGGTACAGATAGGTGCCGTTGGCATCTTTAAAATCCGACATGTTCTTGCCATCCGTTTGCGGCGCGGCAGGATTCATCACGACGACGGCGTCGAGGTTGATGATGGACAAATAACCGGTCTCGCCGAAACGCATGCTCTTGATGACGGCCGTGGCCTGCTTCTGCGCTTCTTCCTTCGTCAAGGCGCCGCTGGCGGCCAGGTCGCCGAACATCTTGACGGCGCCCAGGCCCAGGTCGGCGGCATTGCTCAGGTCGGCGCTACGTTCTTCGATGCGGATCTTGCGCACTTCCAGGGCGTTATAGACAAAAATAACGGTGATGCACAACAGGCTGCAAATCAGGGGAATCCATAACTTCTGCTGGAACGTCAATTTCTTCATGCTGTGTCTCCAACTATCTATTTGCGGCGGTGGGGCGTGGCCCGCTTCCTGCGCGACAGGCCAGGAATGCGGCGGCGACGATGCTCTGGCGGCACCGTTCAGACGACACCAGCATACGCTCGAAATACCGGTATTTACAATGCCGGGAGGCAATGATTTTTGCTTGGTGTTGTTAATGCGTTGCGACAATTGATGAGAATTGATGCTGCATTGCAGTAAAAAAGCATGCAGATAGGGCCGGCAAGGCAGGCGGGGGTGGCGTGCCTGTGTCAAAATGCAGCCCGGATATAAGATGAATCACGAAAGCACAGCATGACCAAGAATGAAGCCATGAAACGCATCAACGACCGCCTGGGCAAACCCACCTTGACGGACAAGAACACGCATTTTGCCAGCGTCGCCAGCTATGGCACGGACGAAGGCTGGTGGCTGAAGATCCCCTTCCTGACCTTCAAGCAGGAATTGCATTTCATCCTCAACAATGAGAAAACGAAAAGTTTCCAGCACCTGAAAATCGGCGCCAACCAGATCCTCAGCCCCGGCATGAAATTCCGCAGCACGGGCGGCGCGGCCGACGCCTTCATGTCGGCCTCGGCGCCGAAGCGCCTGGTCGACTTGCTCGACGGCGGCAGCAAGTACAATTTTACAAAACACTTTGTCAACGATTATCGCTATTAGGAACACCTGACCAAACCTGCTGCGCGTCGGTTTTGTCAGGCGTTGTGTAGCCTTGTCAGATCATTTTTGGGGCGGCAGCCACGCGTGCAGCAAATGCTGGGCGATGTCGAGCGCGTCGTCGCGGCTGGTGCCGAAATGCAGGGAATAACCCCAGAACTTGCCGAACATCACGGCAAAGGCCTTGCCCGCCAGACGCTTGGCGGCGCTCGGTTCGACCAGCACCATGCCCTGGATATACGCGCGGATGGCCGCCTTGTTCTGCTTCATCCAGAGTGACGCCCGCTTGCGCTCTTCCTGCGGGTGTTCGTGCCCATCCTCGTCAAAGCCTTCCTCGCTGAGAATGACAAACGCCTGGCGGCGCGCCAGCAGCGCGTCAAACTGGGCAAACAGCATATCGGGCTGGACAGGCGCTGCCTCGCGGCGCATCCAGACGAGGGGAAAAGTGGATAGATCAAGCTGCATAGTGATGACTCCTTCAAGGGGTTGCCGTTCCTCCTTACCTTCATCAGAACACTGGCGGCGGCGGTTGCCGTTGAAGCGGGGCTGCGGATCTCCATACAATACCGTTGGCGGTGCTGCGCGTCATTGCATAAAATAGCCACAATATTATTCAATCCAGCCAGAATCCACCCATGTCCCATCCATTGCAGCCCAGCATGCTCACCACCGAGCTGGGCCTTGACGCCAGCGCCTCCCTCATGGATTTCGACGTCGATGGCGTGTTGCGCCCGCTGCTGGCCGTGGGCCTGGCCAGCGTGCCCGAGGAGGCCGAGCAGGCACCGCACCAGCACCGCAAGGGGCAGTTGCTGTATGCCACGCGCGGCGTGATTCATTGCGAGGTGGACAGCGGTGTGTGGATCGTGCCGCCCCAGTGCGCCGTGTGGATACCGGGCGGCCTGATGCATTCCGCGCAGGGCGTGGGAGAGGCCCAATGTTATTGCCTGTTTGTCGAACCGGCCATGGCGCCGGCCTTGCCCACCGTCTGCTGCACCGTGGCCGTCTCGCCCCTGCTGCGCGAACTGATCGCCAAGGCGGCCGGTTTTCCCACCCTGGCCGCGCTGCATGGCGCGCAGGAACGCCTGGTGTTCACCCTGCTCGACGAACTGGCGGCCGCGCCCGTGGAAGACTTGCATCTGCCGATGCCGCGCGATGCGCGTTTGCGCCGCCTGGCCGCCCTGCTGCTGGCGCAGCCCGCCGATAAAAGCACCCTGGCCGAGTGGGCCGGCCGCATCGGCATGAGCGAGCGCAGCATGACCCGGCAGTCACTGGAGGAATTGGGCATGAGCGTGGGCCGCTGGCGCCGGCAATTGCACGTCATCCTGGCCTTGCGACGGCTGGCGCAAGGCCACAGCGTAAAAGCGGTGGCGCTGGAACTCGGTTATGAAAATACCAGCGGTTTCGTCACCATGTTCCGCAAGGCGGCGGGCAAGCCGCCAGCGCGCTACCTGGCGGAACGGGAATCGGGAAGAGCATAAAAAAAGGCGGCATCTGCCGCCTTCGTCACGCATCATCGCCGAACAATCAGCTTTCGCGCGCCAGTGCCAGAAATTCCGTACGCAGCGCCAGGTTCGGCTGCATCTCGCCCAGCATGGCCGAGGTGATGGTTTCTTCGCCCGGCGTACGGATGCCGCGGCTTTCCATGCACAGATGGCGGCAGCGTACGACCACGCCCACCGATTTCGGTTCCAGCACTTCCATCAGGGCATTGGCGATCTGCATCGTCATGCGTTCCTGCACTTGCAGGCGCTTGGAGAAACAATCGACGAGGCGCGTCAGTTTCGACAGGCCGACGATCTTGCCGTTTGGCACGTAACCGATGGTGGCCTTGCCGAAGAACGGCGCCAGATGGTGTTCGCAATGGCTGTAGACGGGAATCCCGCGCACGACGATGAGCTCGTTGTACTGTTCCGCGCCATCTTCAAACGCTTTCAGCAAGTCCACCGGATCCTGGCCATAGCCGGACGTCCAGTGCTTCCACGCCTTGGCCACGCGTGCCGGCGTTTCCAGCAAGCCAGGACGCTGCGGATCTTCACCAAAGCTGCTGATCAGCCGGCGCCAGTCGTTTTCGGAGAATTCTTCTTGAGACATGCTACACCACCCTAAAATTTTCAATTGCCGCCAGTATATAGAAAATGCGGCAGGCTGCCCGAGCAGCCCCGGCTTTCTATGCCGTTGGCGGACGGTGGGCGCCCACCAGCAACGCGGAAATCGACACGCTCGAACTCGCCTCCGGCCACGCATCGCCGGGGCCGAACCAGCGCGCCTCGGCGATCTCGTTCTCGTCGAGGCGGATCTCGCCGTCGAGGTAATCGGCCGTAAACGCGATCATCAGCGAATGGGGAAACGGCCAGGACTGGCTCATGAAGTACTGCAGATTGTGCACGCGCAAGCCCACCTCTTCCATCACTTCGCGGTGCACGGCTTCCTCGATCGATTCACCCGCTTCCAGGAAACCGGCCAGCGGGCTGAAACGCTGCGATGGCGAGTGCTTGTGCATGGCCAGCAACACCTGTTCGCCCTTGCGGATGAGCACCATCATGGCCGGCGAAATGCGCGGATACGCGAGCATGCCGCAGGCGGCGCAGGTGAAACAGCGTTCGCCGCGCGTGCGCTGCATGGGCGTGGCGCACACGCCGCAATGGCGGTGCGTGCGCGCCCACTCGGCCAGTTGCACGGCGCGGCTGGCCAAGCCCAGGAAAGCATCGTCGACGGCATTGAACAGCGAGCGCATGCCGTGCCAGGCCAGGCCGGCACCCGGCGGCAACTCTTCGTCGGCCCAGACCGTCTGGCAATAGCGGCCCTGCCACCAGCCCACGGGCTGTGCGCGGCTCAGATCGATATCGTACGCGGCTACCTCGGCGGCCGTGGGCAAGGTCAGCTCTGGCGTACGCAACAACAAACGCCCGCGGTGAAAGACAAACGTCAGCGTATCCGTGGCGGCCGGGGCCGGTTCGGGCGCATCGATCAGGGGGACAAAGGCATCGGGAGTCTGCAGCATTCTGAAAGGAAATTTGTAAAGGTTGCTCATCATACTCCCGCCGGCGGACGCTTGCGCGCATAGCAGCGGCCGGGCCGCAAAGCAAGCATTCATCAGCCATGACAGTGTTTTTTTTGCGGCACGCCCAATCCGTTGCGTAAATGATACTGATAACGATTCTCATTTACGAAATAGCGCCCAGTTATTACAATACGGCCTATTCCGTCTCCATCGCCAGCCACTTGCCCGCGTGCCCAAGCACTGCGGCGCAGAGCCAGCCAGGAACCACTACCCTGACCTTTTCGAAAGAGCAAGATGGCAATCAAGAGCCGCAAACACGCCCCCACCCGTTTCAACCAGCACATCGGCGCCGCCCTGGCCGTGATGCTGCTGCCCGTTGCCGCCCAGGCAGCCGACCCGGCCGGCCAAAGCGCGCCCGCATCGCAGCAAACCCTGAACGAAATCAAGGTCGTGGGCTCCAAGGAAAATGATTTCAAGGCAGAAAAAGCCTCGTCGCCGAAATACACGGAAGAGCTGGTCAATACGCCGCAAACCATCGTCGTGATCAAAAAGGAATTGATCGAGCAGCAAGGTGCGCTGACCCTGACGGACGCGCTGCGCAACACGCCAGGCGTGGGTACTTTTTTCCTCGGTGAAAACGGCAACACGAACACGGGCGACGCCGTCTACATGCGCGGTTTCGATTCGTCGGGCAGCATCTATGTCGATGGCGTGCGCGACGTGGGCTCCATCTCGCGCGACGTCTTCAACATCGAACAGATCGACGTATTGAAGGGCCCGGCGGGCACGGACAGCGGCCGCGGTTCGCCGACCGGCTCGATCAACCTGGTCAGCAAGACGGCGACCATGGAAAACAAATTCAATTCGCTGCTGACAGTGGGCAGCGGCAAGCAGAAACGCGCCACGGCCGACTGGAACCGCGTTCTCGACAGCGATACCGGCACGGCATTGCGCCTGAACCTGATGACGCAGGACAGCGGCGATCCGGCGCGCGACGAAGTCAAGAACAAGCGCTGGGCCTTCGCGCCCACCGTCACCTTCGGCATCGGCAAACCGACGCGCATCACGGCCAGCTACCTGCATGTGGATCAGGACAACGTACCCGACGGCGGCGTGCCGACCATCGGCTTGCCTGGCTACTCGACGCCGGACACCATCACGAAGACAAACCCGGTCATCCGCACTTTCCTGAACGGCGCGGCCAAGGTCGATCCGAAGAATTTCTACGGCTCCACTGCGGACTACAACAAGGTCAAGGCCGATATGGGCACCTTGCGCATCGACCATGATTTCTCGCCAACCTTGCAAATCCAGAACACCACGCGCTATGGCAAGACCCAGCAGGACTACCTGCTGACGGCCTTCATGGGCAGCACCGTCAACCTGAAGACACCGGTCGCCACCGATCCGTCGACCTGGACCATGGCGCGCTCGTTGCGCACCGTGAAAGACCAGGAAAACACGATCCTGACCAACCAGACCGTGGTCAGCGCACAATTCGACACTGGCGTGCTGAAGCACTCCGTGGTGGCCGGCGCCGAGTTCACCAGCGAAAAACAGACCAACTACAGCTATGTGCCCGCCAGCCTGGGCACTTTGCAGGATGCCAATCTGTACAACCCGAACCCGCGTGACACCGTCACCGGCCATAACCCCGTACGCAGCGGCGCCTTCACCGAAGGCGAAGTCAATACGCAAAGCCTGTACGTGTTCGACACCATCAAGTTCGGCGACAAGTGGCTGTTCAACGGCGGCGTGCGTTTCGACCATTTCAACACCACGTATGATGCCGTCGCTCTGCAAGGGGCCGTGACTGCGCCTGCGGTACAGCCCTTGCCCGTCGGCACGCCGATTCCGACGCATCTGACCCTGAGCGACACCTTGGCCAACGGCAAGATCTCGGCCATGTACAAGCCAACGCCGGACAGCAGCGTGTACGCCTTGCTGGCCACGTCGAAAGCGCCGCCGGGCGTCAACTTCGCCTTGAGCGCGGGCGCCAACAGCGCGCAAAATCCAAAATATGACCCGCAGGAAACCATTACCAAGGAAATCGGTACCAAGTGGGACTTCCTGAAACAAAAACTGTCGTTCTCGGCCGCCGTCTACCAGACCACCGTCAAGAATGAAGTGGAACAAGATCCTGTGATCCCGACCATTTATTACCAGACCGGCAAGAAACGCGTGGAAGGCCTGGAACTGGGCGTGGTGGGCGAGATCATGCCGAACTGGCTGGTCAGCGCCGGCTACACGCGCATGAATACCAAGGTCGAGTCGGGCAAGGTCGTCACGGCCAGCGGCGTCAACAACCTCAGCTACACGCCAAAACAGGCGTTCACCAGCTGGACCTCGTACACCCTGCCATTCGGCCTGAAGATCGGCGGCGGCGCGCGTTACGTGGGTGAAATGCTGCGCGGCACCGATGGCGCCGTCGGCACGCCGGCACGCGTCGATGCCTACTGGGTCTTCGATGCCATGGCAAGCTACACCGTCAACAAGAACCTCGACTTGCAGCTGAATGCCTACAATCTGGCCGACAAGACCTATGTGGCGGCCATCAACAAGTCCGGCTTCCGCTACACGCCAGGCCAGCCCCGTTCGTTCAGTCTGATGGCCAATATCAAGTTCTAACGTCAAGAAAACAAGTATTACGCGACATCGAGCCCCTCTTCGGAGGGGCTTTTTTATTGTCCTGATAATCTTGCCTTTTTGACGCACTGCCGCCCTGCCGCCCTGCCGCGACTAGCGTATGAAAAGTCATACAGCGATGGCCCGCCGCGTCCAATATTTCGCGCAAGCACGCGAAGTTGCAACATCCTAACAACAAAAAAGCTTCCTTAAATCAACAACTTAAGAAGTTATGCGCCAAATGCCAATTTCAGGCATATCCTTTGCTATGTACAGGTTTTGCTGCAAATAATCGCTAGCACGCAAGGGCTTGTTTTTGAGAAATATTGACTCCAAGCTTGAGTTGCTCGCTATCAATAATCCGCTCACAGCGGCGTTTCACCGGAGGAGTCAAAATGAAAAAGAAACGGCCATTAACCCTGTACATCCTGATTGCCATGGTCCTCGGCATTATTGTCGGCTATGGATGCAACACCGCTTTCCCTGATGCCAAGCTCAGCGCTCAGATCGCTGGCAATATTTCCATCGTCACCGACGTCTTCCTGCGCCTGATCAAGATGATCATTGCGCTGCTGGTGTTCTCGACCCTGACAGTCGGTATCGCTCACATGGGCGACGGCAAGACGGCCGGCCGCATCGGCCTGAAAGCCATGTGCTGGTTCGTCGTTGCCTCGCTGGTTTCGCTGGCGCTGGGCATGGTGCTGTCGAACCTGATGCAGCTGGGTACCAACCTGGGCTTGCCGTTGCCGGACGTACACGCTTCGACGAATTTGAAAACGGCCGCCTTCACCTTGAAAGACTTCTTCACGCACCTGGTGCCGAAGTCGCCGATCGAGGCCATGGCCAACAATGAAATCCTGCAAGTGCTGGTGTTCTCGATCTTCTTCGGCGGCGCACTGGCCGGCCTGGGCGAATCGGGCAAGACCCTGACGGCCGTCGTCGACCAGCTGGCGCAAGTCATGCTGCGCATCACCGGCACCATCATGAACCTGGCCCCACTGGCCGTGTTCGCCGCGATGGCTTCCGTCATCACCACGCACGGCCTGGGCGTGCTGGTCACGTTTGCCAAGTTCATGGGTGGCTTCTACCTGGGCCTGATGTGCCTGTGGGCACTGCTGATCGGCGCCGGCTTCGTCGTCATCGGCCCGCGCGTCTTCAAACTGGTCGGCCTGATCCGCGAACCGTTCCTGCTGGCATTCTCGACGGCCAGCTCGGAAGCGGCCTATCCAAAACTGCTGACGGCGCTCGACCAGTTCGGCGTGGACCGCAAGATTTCCAGCTTCGTGCTGCCGATGGGCTACTCCTTCAACCTCGATGGCTCGATGATGTACTGCACCTTTGCCGTGCTGTTCATCGCGCAAGCCTACGGTATCGACCTGTCGATCGGCACGCAGATCACCATGCTGCTGCTGCTGATGCTGACCTCGAAAGGCATGGCCGGCGTACCGCGCGCCTCGCTGGTGGTGATTGCCGCTACCCTGAACCAGTTCAATATCCCGGAAGCGGGCTTGCTGCTGCTGATGGGCGTCGACCAATTCCTCGACATGGGCCGTTCGGCCACCAACGCGGTCGGCAATGCCGTCGCCACGGCTGTCGTCGCCAAGTGGGAAGGTGGCCTGGCCACCGAGGAAGAAGCCGCCGCGGCCAACGCGGCCAGCCAGAACACGGAAAGCCATTGGGGCGAAGCGGATCACGCTAGCAAAGCCTGATAGCGCCATGGCCCGCCACAAGCGGGCCATTTATTTGTTGTCGATGTTGAGTAACAAGCAGTCAGGTAGTGCGATCAGTAGTCATTCCAACTTATTAGAGAGATTTTCATGAAAAAAGTCCTGTTTACCCTGCTGACCCTCGGCGCAGCCTCCACCGGCGCCATGGCCCAATCGAGCGTGACCATGTATGGCGTGGCTGACGCCGGCCTGGTGTTCGACAAGGATGCGTCCGGAGACCGCCTGAACCGCGTCGCTTCCGGCGTCGCTTCGGGCTCGCGCATCGGCTTCAAGGGCAAGGAAGACCTCGGTGGTGGCCTGGCCGCTACCTTCGTACTGGAAAGCGGTTTCAATATCGATACCGGTACCTCGGGCCAGGGCGGCCGGCTGTTCGGCCGCCAGGCGTATGTGGGCCTGACCGGCAGCGCCGGCGCCCTCACCCTGGGCCGCCAATATACGCCGTACTACCTGGCCCTGCGCGACGTGGCCGATCCGTTTGTCATCGGCCTGGCCGGCACGGCATCGAACATTATGGCGACGAATTATCGCATCGACAACATGGTGCAATACAGCACGCCGACCTGGAGCAAGCTGTCGGCCGACCTGGCGTATGGTTTTGGCGAAGTGGCCGGCGACAATGCGAAAAACCGCAGCATGGGCGGCGCCGTGCATTACATCGACGGTCCGCTGAACGTGACCCTGACGCACCACCGCCAGGAAAATGCGCTGGCGACCCAGCAAACGCGCAACACCCTGCTGGCCACGCGCTACGACTTTGGCGTGGTGCAAGGTAACTTCGGCTACGCCGACAACCGTGCCCTCGACGACAGCAAGAGCAACGACATCCTCGTCGGCTTCAGCGCCCCGTTCGGCGCCACCAAGCTGGTCGCGTCGTACATCCGCCACAACGACAAGAGCAATGCCAACCGTGACGCCCAGCAGTGGGCCATCGGCGCCTTCTATGCACTGTCCAAGCGCAGCGACCTGTACACAGGTTACGGCCACATCAGCAACAAGAACGGCGCTACCTACAAGGTTGGCAATGCCACGGACGATGGCACCGGTAACAGCGGTTTCAACCTCGGCATGCGCCACACGTTCTAAGGACGTCGGCCAAAATCTACTGCGCGGCGCGCTTTGCGGCCGGCGATGCTCACCGTACTAAAGTACGGTTGCGCTTCTCGGCCACAAATCACTGCCGCTCGCTACGATTTTGTCGGACGTTGAGATGTCCGTAAAATAGAAGTGTGGGCCGCCGGATGCATATCCGGCGGCTTTTTCTTTTTACGCAATATTTAAATGCGATACTGTGGGTTCTTGCAAGTTGGCAGCTGATTTTATGAATAGCAGTACTACCAAACCCTCCCTTTCCTGGCGCCAGCGCCTGTCGCAACGGTCGGGCCGCGAAACGCTGGCCTGGGGCGTGGTGCTGGCCGCCTGCCTGGCCACCGTCTGGCTCGTGTATTTCTGGACCGAACGCATCGCCATCGGCAAGCTGCAGGCCAGCGGCGCGCAGCGCCTCGAGGTGTATGTCAGCAGCCTCGAAAATGCGCTGGAGAAATACGACTTCCTGCCCAAGACCCTAGAGCTGAACCGCGACGTGATCCGCCTGCTGCAGCACCCGGAAGATCCGGTCCTCGTCGATACGGTCAATCATTACCTCGAGCAGATGAATGCCCAGGCGAAATCGTCGACCATTTTCATCAGCAACCTCGATGGCAACACGCGGGCCGCCAGCAACTGGCAGCAGCCCGACAGCTTTATTGGCGACAATATCTCGTTCCGCCCCTACGCCCAGGACGCGCTGCGCGGCACGCCGGGCCGCTTCTATGGCGTCGGCACGACACGGCTGGAACCCGGTTACTTCTTTGCCCACGGCATCTACCAGAATGGCCACATGCTGGGCCTGGCAACGGTAAAGGTGAACCTGGAAACCCTGGAAAAACGCTGGGTGCAGGGCGCCGACAAGGTCATGCTGGCCGACGAGCACGGCGTGATCTTTCTCAGTTCCATGGCGGACTGGAAGTACAAGACCCTGGCGCCGCTGTCGCCCGCCATCGTCGAAGAACTCAACCGCACGCGCCAGTACTATTCGAAGCAGCTGGCCGCCATCCCTTTCGTTTCCGACCGCCAGCTGGGCAATGGGGCCCGCGTGATCAGCGTACGCGAGCAGGAACACGCCGACACGCCGCCGAAGATCAGCTCGAGCGTCATGACGCAGATCAAGCTCAAGTCGCCGCAAGGCTGGACTTTCATTTATTTGTCCGACCTGGCCCAGGCCAAAGCCAGCGCGCGCGCGGCGGCCGCCTTCTCCTGCGTGCTGCTGGGCTTTTTCATGCTGCTGTTCTTTTACCTGCGCCAACGCCGCGCGGCCGTGGCGCAAAAATTGCGCGCCCGCGAAGATCTGCAGCATGCCTATGACAACCTGGAAGCCATGGTCGAAGAACGCACGTCGGAACTCAATGCCATGACGCAAAGCCTGAGCCAGGAAATCGAGGTGCGCAGCAAGGCCGAGCAAAAGCTGCACATCACGCAAAATGAACTGTTCCAGGCCGGCAAGATGGCCGTGCTGGGGCAAATGTCGGCCAGCATCACGCATGAACTGAACCAGCCGCTGACGGCGCTGCGCACCATGTCCGACAATGCCGTCATCCTGCTCGAGCGGGGACGGCTCGACGACGCGCGGCGCAACCTGGCGAAGATATCGCAAATTGCGGCCAGGATGGGGACCATTACGGGCCAATTGAAGATTTTTGCGCGCAAGTCGACGACCAGCCTGACCTCCGTGTCGATCCCCACGGCCATCAGCAATGCCCTGTTCCTCGTCGAACGCCGGCTGCAGGTGGAAAATGTGCGTTTTACCTTGCAACTGCCGCCCGAAGACATCTTCGCCATGTGCGAAAGCAACCGCCTGGAACAGGTGCTGGTGAATCTGTACGCGAATGCGCTCGACGCCATGAATGGCAGCGACGTGCGCAGCCTGCGCGTGTCCGTCGAATGCACGCCCGAACACGTACTGATCCATGTAGCCGACACGGGCCCGGGCCTGTCGACGGAAGTGTATGAGCACCTGTTCGAACCGTTCTTCACGACAAAACCGCAAGGCTTGGGACTGGGCCTGGGACTGGCCATTTCCGAACAGATCACGCGCCAGTTCGGCGGCGTGCTGCGCGCCGAAAACGCCCCCGGCGGCGGCGCCATCTTCACCATCGAACTACAGATAGCAACGCAGGAGGAAAAACATGTTTGACGGCTTGAAGGTCTTGCTGGTCGAAGACGACCCCACCGTACGCGAAGGCAGCGAGCAGGCATTGCAACTGGCCGGCCTGGACGTGCTGGCCTTCCACTCGGCCGAGCTGGCCTATAAACTGCTCACGCCCGATTTCCCCGGCATCGTCGTCAGCGACGTGCGCCTGCCCGGCATGAGCGGCCTGGAATTGCTGCAAGCGGTCAAGACGCTCGATGCCAACCTGCCCGTGATCCTCGTCACGGGCCATGGCGACATCACCATGGCCGTGCACGCCATGCGCACGGGCGCCTACGATTTCATCGAAAAACCATATTCGTCCGACCAGCTGGTCGACGTCATCCTGCGCGCACTGGAAACGCGGCGCCTGACCCTGGAAGTGCACAGCCTGCGCCGCCAGCTCGAGGACGGCGGCGGCATCGAAGCGCGGCTATTGGGCAATTCCGTGGCGATGCGCGACATACGGCGCTTGATACTCGACGTAGCCGACGAACCGGCAGACGTGCTGATCTATGGCGACACGGGTACGGGCAAGGAAATGGTGGCCCGCTGCCTGCACGACTTCAGCCACCGCCGCAAGCACAACTTTGTCGCCGTCAACTGCGGCGCTATTCCCGAAAGCATTTTTGAGAGCGAAGTCTTCGGCCACGAACCGGGCGCGTTTACGGGTGCGGCCAAACGGCAGGTGGGCAAGATCGAGCACGCGGACCAGGGCACTTTTTTCCTCGACGAAATCGAATCGCTGCCCCTGTCGCTGCAAGTGAAATTGTTGCGCGTGCTGCAGGAACGCTATATCGAGCGGCTCGGCTCGAACGTGCCCACGCCCGTCGACGTGCGCGTCATCGCGGCGGCCAAGCTGGACCTGGAAGACTTGTCGCAGCAGCAGAAATTCCGCAGCGACCTGTACTACCGCCTGAACCTGATCGTGCTGCACCTGCCGCCGCTGCGCGAACGGCGCGAGGATATTCCCATCCTGTTCGAACACTTCGTGCTGGCCGCCGCCGCCCGCTACAACCGCGCCGCGCCCGTCGTTTCCAGCGCGCAGATGCGCAACCTGATGGCCCATTCCTGGCCCGGCAATGTACGCGAACTGCGCAATATCGCCGACCGCTTCGTGCTCGGCATCGCCGGTGGCGCATCGAGCCTGCTGGCGAGCGGCCAGGCGAGCCCCTTGTCGCTGGCGGAACAGGTGAACGGCTTCGAACGTGCATTAATCGAGCAGGAACTGCGCGCATATGCGGGCAACGTCAGCGAAGTGAGTGCGGTGCTCGGCTTGCCGAAACAGACCTTGTATCACAAGATGCAGAAGTACAATCTGGTGGCGGAAGAATTCCGCTAGGGAGCGACGCGGGGGAAACTTATCAAAAAGAGCAGCAATATATTGCTGTATGGTATATATTGTTTCTTTTTGATAATTTAAAATTCACAATGAAAAACCCTGCCGTCCTGTTTTCCCTGTTACTCAGTGCCTCCGGTTTTGCCCAGGATGCCGTCACCACCGACGCCCCCGCAGCTGCAGCCGCCGAAGCGGCCAGCGCGCCAGCCGCACCGGCAACATCGGCCATCAGCCGCCTGCGCCTGTTCGGCCAGAATGGCGCCACGGCCTTCCTGTACCGCGACAGCAGCTGCATCCGCGGCATGTTCAGCGATGGCGTGGAAAAGGCCAGCGGCGGCATGAGTTCAGCCTTCGGCTCCCTGATCGGCACTGTCAGCAATACCAGCCTGGGCATCGCGGAGACGGAAACGTCGCAAAACCTGGCGCGCAAGGACGGCTTTTTCTCGAAAGCCTATTTCCGCGAATATGAAGTTCCCGCCGACAAGCCCAGCAGCTTGCGCCTGGGCTTCCAAGACGTGTCCTCGTTTTACGTGGCCAACGGAGTGCGCTATGAAAGCGTCTCGCCCAGCTGCCATGGCGACATCACCTTCACGCCGCGCGCCGGCGAAGATTACGAAGCGGCGTTCTCGTGGGAAGGCAAGCGCTGCAGCATCAGCATCAACCAGGTGATAGCCAAGGACGGCAAGACGGAACTCGTGCCCGTGCCCGTCACGCGCGCCCCAAGCTGCTAAAGCGCTCAGGCGGCGCCGACGAATCCTGTGCGCAAGGGCGTGGCCCAGTCGGGCCGGCCGTTGGCCAGCGCCAGCCGGGCCGCCTTTTCCCAGTCATATTCCACGGCGTAGAACTGCGCCGTCCAGCGGCCATCGGTCCCCTGTTCGGCAATCGCATAGCGCGCGTGCGGCGTGCCGTTTTCCATCACGTGCGGATAACCATGGTCGTCGTCATAGGCTTGCAAACCGACGCTGCCCGGGTTGACGATCAGCCGCCCGTCGGCCAGGCGTACCTGGCGCGGCATGTGCGTGTGGCCGCACAGGATCAGCGCGGCGTCCGTCTCGCCGGCCCGTTCGGCCACTTCCATCGGCGTGGCGGCGCGGCTGCCTTGCGGCGTGACGCTGTCGAGAAAATACACAAGGTCGCTGGCGGGCGTGCCATGCACGAGCAACACATCGTGCCGCAGGCGCAAGGTGGCGGGCAGCGCCGCAATCCAATCCAGTTGCTCCGGCAACAGTTGCGTGCGCGCATAGGCGTCCGACACACCCATGCGGGCCGGATCGCCCAGCAGCTGGCGTTCGTGGTTGCCGCGGATGGTCGGCAAGCCGAGCCCCATCAGGCGTGCTGCCGTGGCGCGCGGCTGCAGATGGCCCGAGACGATATCGCCAAGGTTGACGGTCACGTCCACGCCACGCAGGGCGATGTCGGCCAGCACGGCGTCAAGCGCGTCGAGGTTGCCGTGGATATCGGATATGGCGGCGATTCTCATGTTCCCTCCTGTGCACACCATTCTGCGCGCGTCAGACGATACAGGCAATGCGTGCGCAATGCGTGTCCTGGCGCCAGGGCCGGATGCTCGAACGTGTCCGCATCGCGGCGCATGCCCAGACGCGCCATCAGCGTGCTCGAACGCAAGTTGGGCAGCGCCGTGAACGCGACGATTTCCGGCAATTGCAAGCGTTCAAAACCTGCCCGCAAGGCGGCGTGCGCCGCTTCCTGCGCGTAACCTTGTCCCCAGTAATCGAATGCCAGGCGCCAGCCGATTTCCACGCACGGCGAACATGGCAGTTGCACAGCGGGAATATGCAAGCCCGTCATGCCGATGAAGGCATCGCTTTCCCGCAAGGCCACGGCCCACAAGCCCCAGCCGCGCTCGGCGATCAGCCCGCTGCAGCGCTTCGCCATGGTGTCGCTGGCGTCGCGCGACAGGGCCGTCGGAAAATAGGCCATCACGCGGGGATCGGCATTCAGGTCCGCGAACGGCGCGAAGTCGCTGTCGCGCCATTGCCGCAGCACCAGCCGCGGCGTCACCAGTTCCATAATTTCCTGCATCGTTTCCATCCCTTCATTACCAGTTTTTACAGTTGATTTACCGGCGGTAGGACAAGTCCGACGGACAGTTGCGCCGTGCGGCTACGTGATCTAAATGTAACAGTTGCTACCATTTCCTCATTGCACTGTTGCCCAAAGCGTCGCGACAGTTTTTACTTTATTTTGAGGAGTTGCCCCATGTCTGCCATGTCCGTGTCCACCCGCCTGTCCCCACCACGCCCGCACCATCTTGCCTTGCGCGGCGCCATGATGCTGGGCGTGCTGGGCATTGCCACGGCGGCCGCCACGGCGCGGGCCGAACCGTCGCCCACCCTGGACCGTGTCAGCATCTCGGTAGGCGCCTTTTCCGCCGATCCGCGCATCAATATCGGCGCCGACACGCAATTTGGCCGCATCGACGCGCCCGAATCAAAGCCAAGCCATACCACTATCCCGCGCGTCAAGGCGGACTTGCTGATTGGCGACCGCCATGGCCTGGCATTCGACTATTACCGCTACGACAAATCCTACACGCCCACCTTGACGGGCGAAACCATCATCAATGGCCAGCCTGTCACGGGCACGGCCACGGCGAATGCGGATCTGAAGCTGGACCTGGCCAAGCTGGCCTATAAATGGTGGCTGGGCAGCGGCAACGATACCTTCGGCATCGGCCTGGGCGCCGCCTACTACCATGCCAACCTGAAAGGCACGGCCACCGGCGTCGTCAATGGTGAAACGGCCACGGCGCGCGATTCCATCGGCGAGCACGCGTTTGCGCCACTGCTGGAAGTGGGCTGGCGCCACGCCTTCACGCCGGACTTGCGCATGTATGCGGAAGCGTCGGGCATCAAGAAAAACGGCGGACGCATCAATGGCCACATCTACGGCGGCAATGTCGGCGTGGAATGGTTCCCGTTCAAAAATATCGGTTTCGTGGCCGATTACGGCATCTCGAAAATCAAGCTGCACCGCGACAGCGAACGCGATGCCGACCTGAACATCCGTCTGACGGGACCGTCGGCGTATGTGAAAGTACGCTTCTAATCCAGCTCAGGCCGCCGGTTTCAGCAACGTCAACTGGAACTGCGGCAAGTCCGGATCATCCCACGTCTCGACCCTGGCAAACGGCAGGCGCGCAAACGCCTGCCGCCAGAACGCGCAGGCATTAGCATCGGCGCGGAACGTCGCCACCATCCACGTCTGCTGGCTGCCCAGCAGCACACGCCGCACCACTTCCAGCGCCCAGCCTCGGCGCCGGTACTTATTCAAAATAAAAAAATCGCTGAACTCCTGCACCGGCAGCTCGCCCGCCATGCCAGGCTCCGTGATGAAAAAGCCCGCCAGCACGCCATCGACCTCGATCCAGACGGCCGTATGCCCGGGCGCATGCACATACTCGGCCAGCCCGGCATCGCACACGTCGTAGCGGCCGTCGGCCAGCACGTCTTCGCCGCTCCAGGCGGTGTTGTCGTAGCAGTACAGCTGGAACAGCCGCGCCAGCGCCCCTTCTTCGCCGGGTACAACGGCGCGCAATGTCATGTTCTGTGCTACCGGCATGGTCCCTTCTTTCCGCCATCTGGCGTCATTGAGATGGCGAGTGTAGCACCACGTCGTTCATCGCTTCCTCGTGCATTCCAGCCCTGCATTCCCACCCTTGGTCGCAAAAATATTAATTTCCATCCAATTGGTTATATATTATTGTTTTTAAGTAACATCCGCCATCGCGGCTGAAAAACAAGGGTGATCCCCTTCCACAGACCGGCAGGCATGCATCTGCCGGCTTTCATACCCAAGCTCTGGAGAGTGCTGCACATGCTATCGATCAAACAGCTGAACAAAACGTATGCCAATGGCGTCAAGGCCATCAACAATGTCAGCCTGGAAATCCCCAACGGGATGTTCGGCTTGCTGGGACCGAATGGCGCGGGCAAGTCCTCGCTGATGCGCACCATTGCGACATTGCAAGATCCCGATAGCGGCAGCATCCATTTCGATGGCATCGATGTGCTGCAGGACAAGGCCGGCCTGCGCCGCCAGCTCGGCTACCTGCCGCAAGATTTCGGCGTATATCCGAAGGTCAGCGCGGAAACCCTGCTCAACCACTTTGCAGTGCTCAAAGGTTTGACGGAAAAGGGCCCGCGCAAGGAGGCCGTGGAAGCCTTGCTGCAGCAAACCAATCTGTGGGAAGCGCGCAAGCGCAACCTGGGCACGTATTCGGGCGGCATGCGCCAGCGCTTCGGCATCGCCCAGGCGCTGCTGGGCGCGCCGCGCCTGGTGATCGTCGATGAACCGACGGCCGGCCTGGATCCGGACGAGCGCAACCGCTTCCTGAACCTGCTGGCGAAGATCGGCGAGCAAGTGGTCGTCATCCTGTCGACGCACATCGTCGACGATGTGACGGACCTGTGCCCGCGCATGGCGATGATCGTCAAGGGACAGGTGCTGGTGCAGGGCGAGCCGCAGGCGGCCATCGATACGCTGTTGGGCAAGGTATGGCGCCGCAGCGTCAGCATGGACGAGCTGGCGCAGTACCAGCAAACCTTGCACGTGCTGTCGACGCGCCTGGTGGGCGGCAAGCCGCAAATCAATGTGTTTGCCGACAGCCAGCCCGACAGCGGCTTCACGCAGATCGCCCCGGACCTGGAAGACGTGTACTTCCTGCACGTGCGCAACGCCGCCCGCAGTGGCGCCGCCGCGCCGGCCGCCGTCGCAGCCGCAGCGTAAGGGGCCGCCATGTGGAAGGAATTTTTCAAGTTTGACCTCGGCTATCAGCTGAAACAGCCGCTGCTGTGGATATTTGCCGTCATCCTCGCCTTGATGGCGTTTGGCGCCAGCAGCAGCGATTCGATCCAGGTCGGCGGCGCCATCGGCAACATCAACCGCAATGCGCCCACCGTGGTGGCGCAGCTGCTGACGATGTTCAGCCTGCTGTCTATGCTGCTCATCACCATCTTCATCGCCGGCGCCGTGCTGCGCGACAGCGAAGTGGGCATGGCCGACATGCTGTTCGCCACGCCCATGCGCAAGTGGGATTACCTGTTCGGCCGCTTTGCCGCCGGCTTCGTCGCCTGCCTGGTGATCTTTGCCGCCATCGCCCTGGCCATCATGCTCGGCCCCCTCATGCCCTGGGTCGACCCGCAGCGCGTGGGCGCGTTCTCGCTGCATGCGTACGCGTGGAGCTTCGGCGTGATGGTAATCCCGAACCTGCTCTTCATCGGCGCCCTGCTGATGCTGCTGGCGGCCACGACGCGCTCGATGTTGCTTGTCTACGTGGGCGTGCTGGGCTTTTTCGTGCTGTGGGGCATGGCCGGCGCCTTTACGCGCGACATCAACAACGAATGGATCGCCGTCCTGCTCGACCCGTTCGGCATGCGCGCGTTCGGCCGCATGACGCGCTACTTCACGTCCGCCGAAGCGAACGCCGGCCTGCCGCCGTTTGCCGGCTTCCTGCTGGCCAACCGCTTGCTGTGGCTGGCCATCACGGTGGTCCTGTTCGCCGCCACCGTGATCCTGTTCAAGCCGCAGCGCACGGGGACGGGAAAACGCCTGTTCGGCAAGCACAAGGCCGTGGCCACCGCGCCGGCCTTGGCGGCGCCGCTGCACCTGCCGCGCAGCGTCCCCACCTTTACGGGCGCGACAGCCTGGCGCCAGTGGTGGCAAATCCTGCGTTTCGACGCCGTCGGCGTGTTCAAGAGCGTGCCCTTCCTCGTCATGCTGCTGTTCGCCGTAATCAACCTGATCGCCGGGGCGAATATCGGCAAGAACATGTACGGCACGGCCGTGTATCCGATGACGCATTTGATGCTGCAAAATATCAACAACAGCTTCAGCTTCATGCTGATCATCATCGTCACCTTTTATGCGGGCGAACTGATCTTCAAGGAACGGCAAGCCAGGATCGCCGACGTCAGCGATGCCATGCCCGTGCCCAGCTGGGTGCCCCTGCTGGCCAAATGCACGGCCCTGGTCGGCGTCATCGCCGGTTACCTGCTGGTGGGCGTCATCGCGGCCATCGGTTTCCAGCTCTACAAGGGCGGCGCGCCCGTGGAACTGGGGCTGTACCTGAAAGGCACCCTGCTGGGCGCCCTCTTCTTCGTGCTGATGGCCTTGTGCGCCCTCACCCTGCAAGTGCTGTCAAATAACAAGTTCATCGGCTACCTGCTGGTGATCCTGCTGATGGTGGCGCAAATGGTGCTGGGCATGCTGCACTTCGAACACAATCTGTACGCCTTCGGCGGCACGCCGGCCATCAAGTATTCGGACATGAACGGCTATGGCCACTTCCTGGCCGGCTGGTCCTGGTTCGCGCTGTACTGGAGCCTGTTCACTGTGGCCCTCGTCATGCTGGCGCAGGCATTCTGGGTGCGCGGCCTGTCCGCCGACTGGCGTGCGCGCGTGCGCCTGGCGCGCCAGCGCCTGAGTGGCGGTGCAGGTGTCGCGCTGGCCCTGGTGCTGCTGTGCTGGGCCGGCACGGGCGGCTGGATCTTCTACAACACGAATGTGCTGAATCGGTACGAAACGGCGAATGTCAGCATGGACAAGCAGGCGCGCTACGAGAAATTGTACAAACAGTACAAGGACTTGCCGCAGCTAAAGATCACCGATATCCAGGCCGACGTGGATATCTATCCCGAGCAACGCAAAGTCTTGATCAAGGGCCACTACGTGCTGCAAAACAAGACGCAGCAGCCGCTCGACACCTTGCGCATCCAACTCAATCCGGACCTGGACACGCACTGGTTGAACTTGCCTGAGCACAAGGTGGCGCTGGACGACAAGGAAGCGGGCTTCAGCATCCTCAAGCTGGCCCGTCCCGTGGCGCCTGGCGCCGCCCTGCCGCTCGACTTCACGGTGGCCGTCACGCATGCGGGCTTTACCAACAGCGGCGCGCCTGACCAGGTCAACCTGAACGGCAGTTTCTTTAACAACCAGGCGTATTTCCCGCACTTCGGCTATGCCAAGGAAATGGAGCTGACGGACCGCAACGAGCGCCGCAAGCGGGGCCTGGGCGAACCGCAGCGCATGGCCAAGCTGGAAGACACCTCGGCGTATGGCAATACGGTCTTTGGCGGCGAGGCGGACTGGATCCATTTCGACACGACGGTATCCACCAGCGGCGAGCAGATCGCCCTGGCGCCCGGCTACCTGCAGAAGAGTTGGGAAAAGGATGGCCGCCGTTATTACCGCTACAAGATGGACCAGCCGATGATGCCGTTCTTCGCCTACCTGTCGGCGCGCTGGGAAGTCAAGAAAGACGCGTGGAAAGGCTTGCCGATCGAAATTTATTTCGATAAAAAGCATGGCTACAATACGCAGCGCATGATTACCTCCGTGCAAAAGTCGCTCGACTATTACACCACCGAGTTCACGCCTTACCAGCACAAGCAGGTACGCATCCTGGAATTCCCCGGCTACCAGAGCTTCGCGCAGTCGTTTGCCAATACGATCCCGTATTCGGAAGGCATCGGCTTCATCGCCGACCTGCGCGACAAGGATGACATCGATTATGTGTTCTACGTCACGGCGCATGAAATGGCGCACCAGTGGTGGGGCCATCAAGTGATCGGCGCCAACGTCCAGGGCGCCACCATGCTGATGGAGTCCTTGGCGCAATACTCGGCCCTGATGGTGATGGAAAAGGAATACGGGCGCGACAAGATGCGCCGCTTCCTGCGCTATGAACTGGACCGCTACCTGAGCGGGCGCGGCGGCGAAGCCATCGAGGAACTGCCGCTGGCGCGCGTGGAGGGACAGCAATATATCCACTACAACAAGGGCAGCCTGGTGTTCTACCGCCTGCGCGATGAAATCGGCGAGGAAGCGCTGAACCGTGCGCTGAAACGCTATCTGCAGGACAAGGGCTACCAGCAGGCGCCGTTCACCACGTCGTCGGAACTGCTGGCCTACATCCGCGCCGAAGCGCCGCAGGACAAGCAGGCGCTGATCACGGACCTGTTCGAGAAAATCGTCTTCTACGACAACCGCGTCACGCAAGCGAGCGCCGTACAGCGCAAGGACGGTCAGTGGGATGTCACCATGCAATTGCACTTGGCCAAACTGGAGTCCGACGGCAAGGGCAAGGAAAGCCCACGCGCCTACGACGAGCCGGTGGAAATCGCCATCTTCGCGCGCCCGGCAGGCGGCAAGGAAAAAGATGAAAAAGTCCTGTTCACCGACAAGCGCGTGTTGTCGGGCAGCGACCCCGTGATCACCATCACGGTGAAGGAAAAACCGTTTGAAGTGGGCGTCGATCCGTACAACAAGATGATCGACAGGGTTCCGCGCGACAACCGCAAGGAAGTCAGCGTGAATTAATCGATGGGGGTCTGACGGGGACGCCGATTCCCCGTCACCCCCCCATTCACGCCATCAACGGTACACCAATCCCCCGTCGATCAGCGGCGCCTGGCCCGTCATGTAATCGGCATCGGGCCCCGCCAGGAAGGAGACGAGCCCTGCCACGTCGTCCGGCGTCTCGGCGCGCCCCAGTGCGATGCCGTCCACATATTTTTTATACGTCGCGCCCAGCTCGGCGCCCGTCACTTCAGCCATGCGCTTGTCGATCTCGGTCCACATGTCCGTGCCGACGACGCCAGGGCAATACGCGTTGACGGTGATGCCGTCGGCCGCCAGTTCCTTGGCCGCCGCCTGCGTCAGCGCGCGCACGGCAAACTTGGTGGCCGAGTACACGCCCAGCAAGGCAAAACCGTCATGACCGGCGATGGAGCAGGCATTGATGATCTTGCCTTTCTGCTTGCGCTTCTTGAAGGTCTTGGCGGCCGCCTGGATGCCCCAGAGCGTCCCTTGCACATTGATACGCATGATGCGGTCGACCTCTTCCGGCGTGACGTCGAGCAGCGGCTGCACTTGTGCGATACCGGCGTTGTTGACGATGATGTCGAAGCCGCCCAGCTCCTGCTCGGCAAACGCCACCGCTTCGGTGACCTGAGCGAGCTGCGACACGTCGGCAATGAAGGTGACGGCGCGGCGTCCCAGCGCGCGCACTTCGGCGGCGGCCGTGTCCAGCTTTTCCTGGTTCAGATCCACCAGCGCGATATCGGCGCCATCCTTGGCCAGGCGCAAGGCGATAGCCTTGCCGATACCTTGCGCGGCCCCCGTGACGAGCGCGACTTTTCCGGAAATACTCATGCTGCGTTCCTTTCAGAGTAGTGAGAAGAGACGCTTCAGCCTACCTGAAATTGACATTAGGCCGCGCCTTGGAAACGTGCGTGGCCAGAAAAAGCGCACAGGTCAAGAAAGGACGAAAAAACGCGCCGATTTTGAGTCAGGACGACGCCCTGTTCATCGGTTCAAACAGCGGCGCGCAGGAATACCGCGGCCAGCTACAGTCTGGAGATAGGCTTGCGCGATTAAATAGGGGAGCTGCCGACGCGGTCGATACGGCCCGCATAACAGCCCCGCTTGGCATTGTGTACGTGAATATAACTGACGTCCGCATTGGCGAATAGTCGTGCAATGAGGGCTTCCATGGCAGTGCCATCGACCACGTCGGCATCGAGCATCATGCCATCGGCAGCATAGGCGCGCAGCGACAACATGCGCCGCCGCATCGATTCCGGCACCTGGTTGACGGCATCGTACGCTTGCGTGGCGCCCTCGCGGACAAAAATGGCGTGGCAAGCCCGGTAAGGCGTCATGGCGGGCTGGCACACATGATTCAATAACAGCACGGTCTCGCCCAGTTCGGCGTCCATCAGCGTTACACGGTCAGGAAATCCGGGGTGTTGGTCGACCACCTGACGCCGCATGCCCAGCGCCATTAACTCGGCATCGGACAAGGAAAAAAAGGGCAGAAAAGGTTCGGGCGACAAGCCCGTAATACGAAAATCCATGCTGTTCTCCGGCGTCGTCAAAACCACCATCAGACCAGCATCGGGACAGCGCCGCCATCCGCTTCTTGCCATGGAATGTGAGAATGCGTCACGAATCGCCTTCTAGCGCCCGTGCGCATAAAAAAAGCCTGCTTCACGGAGGAAGCAGGCTCTTTATCGGCAGTGTCTGACGGCAGGCCTCAGAACAGCGTGCTTAAAATGGGATGTCGTCATCCATATCCGAGAAGTTCGGCGCTGGCTTCGGTGCCGGGCGTGGCGCCGGTGCCGGAGCTGGACGCGGGGCTGGCGCCTGGCGCGGGGCCGGGGCGTCGTAGCCGCCGCCACCGCCACCACCGTAGCTGTCATCGCCACCGCCGGCGTCGCCGCCCATGCCGGAACGGCCGCCCAGCATTTGCATCTGTTCCGCGATGATGTCGGTTGCGTACTTCTCGACGCCGTCCTTGTCCGTGTATTTACGGGTTTGCAGACGGCCTTCGACGTAGACGGACGAGCCTTTTTTCAGGTATTGGCCGACGATTTCCGCCAGACGGCCGAAGAACGAGATACGGTGCCACTCTGTCAATTCTTTTTGTTCGCCCGTGTTGCGGTCCTTCGATTTGTACGAAGTGGCCACGGCGATGTTGGCGATCGCGTCGCCGCTAGGCATGTAGCGGATTTCCGGGTCACGGCCCAGATTGCCGACGATGATGACTTTGTTGACTGATGCCATGAATAACTCCTGATGAACTGCAGCGGGAGCCGGTGTCCCGCGCGTTAGTTTAGTGTACTAAACGAGGATTATAAGCGACCACGCGGCGCAAAGCACCCGCTTTCTGGCGGACGCCCTCTCCTGTGCGGCAGCACGTTTTTTTCACGGCAGGTGAAAACAAGAAACTTGAATACTGGTATTATATACAGTATTCAAACGTCAGTACGCATCTGCATCAAACTTTGTCAGGGCACGTTCGCCCGGCGGCGCAATCCGCCCATGGACGCCTCAGGCATGCAGAGCAAAACCCGGCTATAGTTACAGGTTGACCCGTTGTGGCTCCTCATCCGCCCCCAGGCACAATGCGCCGGCCGCACCACTCACTGAAAGCAAGGCAATCACATGGAACAGATCCGCATTCGCGGCGCTCGCACGCATAACCTCAAGAATATCAATCTCGATTTGCCGCGCAATAAGCTGATCGTGATTACCGGCTTGTCCGGCTCCGGCAAGTCGTCGCTGGCTTTCGACACCTTGTACGCGGAAGGCCAGCGCCGCTATGTCGAGTCGCTGTCGGCCTACGCGCGCCAGTTTTTGCAGTTGATGGAAAAGCCCGATGTCGACCTGATCGAAGGCCTATCGCCGGCCATCTCCATCGAACAGAAGGCAACGTCGCACAACCCGCGCTCGACCGTGGGTACCGTGACGGAAATCCATGATTATCTGCGCCTGCTGTATGCGCGCGTGGGTACGCCGTACTGCCCCGACCATCCGGAAAACGCGCTGGCCGCGCAATCTGTGTCGCAAATGGTCGATGCCGTGCTGGCCATGCCGGAAGACACCAAGCTGATGATACTCGCCCCCGTCGTCGCCAACCGCAAGGGTGAACACGTGGACCTGTTCGAGCAGATGCAGGCGCAGGGCTTCGTGCGCTTCCGCGTGCAAAGCGGCACGCATGCGGCCAAGATCTATGAAGTCGATGATCTCCCGAAACTGAAGAAAACGGAAAAACACACGATCGACGTCGTCATCGACCGGGTCAAGGTGAACCAGGAGATCAAGCAACGCCTGGCGGAAAGTTTCGAGACGGCCCTGCGCCTGGCCGATGGCCGCGCCATTGCCTACGAAATGGATACCGCCCAAGAGCATGTGTACTCCAACAAGTTCGCCTGCAATGTGTGTGGCTATTCCCTGCAGGAACTGGAACCGCGTCTGTTCTCGTTCAACAACCCGATGGGCGCCTGCCCGGAATGCGACGGCCTGGGACACATTGAATTCTTTGACCCGAAACGCATCGTCGCGTTCCCGAACCTGTCGCTCGCTTCGGGCGCCGTCAAGGGCTGGGACCGCCGCAACCAGTTTTACTTCCAGATGCTGTCGAACCTGGCCGCGTATTACGAGTTTGACTTGGACATGCCGTTCGAGCAGCTGGACTTGAATTCACAGCAAGCCGTGCTGTACGGTTCCGGCAAGCAAGTGATTCCATTTACCTATGTCAACGAACGGGGCCGCACCGTCATCAAGGAACACACGTTCGAAGGCGTGGTCAACAATCTGCAACGCCGCTACCGCGAGACGGATTCGATGGCCGTCAAGGAAGAATTGGCCAAGTTCATCAATGAAAAATGCTGCCCCTCATGCGATGGCGCACGCCTGCGCGTGGAAGCGCGCTTCGTCAAGGTCGGCACGGGCAAGCAGCAGCGCGCCATCTATGAAGTGGCGGGAAAACCGCTGCGCGAGACCCTGGAATTCTTTGAAAAACTGAAACTGACGGGCGCCAAGAAAGAGATCGCCGACCGCGTTGTCAAGGAAATCATTTCACGCCTAAAATTCCTCAACAATGTGGGCCTCGATTACCTGTCGCTGGACCGCAGCGCCGACACGCTCTCCGGCGGCGAAGCACAGCGCATCCGCCTGGCGTCGCAAATCGGCTCCGGTTTGACGGGCGTCATGTATGTGCTCGACGAGCCGTCGATCGGCTTGCACCAGCGCGATAATGACCGCCTGATCGAAACCTTGAAACACTTGCGCGACATCGGCAACAGCGTGCTGGTGGTCGAGCATGACGAGGACGCCATCCGCACGGCCGACTACATCGTCGACATGGGCATCGGCGCGGGCGTGCATGGCGGCGAGATCATCGCCGAAGGCACCTTGCAAGACATTCTCAAGAACAAGAAATCGCTGACGGCGCAATACCTGAACGGCAAGCTGAAAATCGCCGTGCCGGCCAAGCGCCACGCCAGCAATCCGGAAAAGCAGCTGGTCATTACTGGCGCGACAGGCAACAACCTGAAAAAGGTGTCGCTGAGCTTGCCTGTGGGCTTGATGACATGCGTGACGGGCGTGTCCGGCTCGGGCAAATCGTCGCTGGTCAACGATACCCTGTATCCGGCCCTGTCGCGCCATTTGTATGGTTCGCAGACAGAACCGGCGCCGCACGAGTCGATCAGCGGCCTGGAACACTTCGACAAGGTCATCTCCGTCGACCAGGCGCCGATCGGCCGCACGCCGCGCTCGAACCCCGCCACGTACACGGGCTTGTTTACACCGATCCGCGACCTGTTCTCCACGGTGCCGACGGCCAAGGAACGCGGGTACAGCGCGGGCCGCTTCTCGTTCAACGTCAAGGGCGGACGCTGCGAAGCGTGCCAGGGCGATGGCGTGATCAAGGTCGAGATGCATTTCTTGCCTGACGTCTATGTCCCGTGCGACGTGTGCCACGGCAAGCGCTACAACCGAGAAACGCTGGAAGTGCAATACAAGGGCAAGAACATCACGGAAGTGCTGGGCATGACGGTGGAAGAGGCGCATGAATTCTTCAAGCCCGTCCCCTTGATCGCGCGCAAGCTGCAAACCCTGCTCGACGTGGGCCTCGGCTACATCAAGCTGGGCCAGAGCGCCACGACCCTGTCCGGCGGCGAAGCGCAGCGCGTGAAACTGTCGCTGGAATTGTCCAAGCGCGACACGGGCCGCACCCTGTACATCCTCGATGAACCGACGACGGGCTTGCACTTCCACGATATCGACTTGCTGCTGAAAGTCATCCACCGCCTGCGCGACCAGGGCAACACTCTGGTGATCATCGAGCACAACCTCGACGTCATCAAGACTGCCGACTGGATCGTCGACCTGGGCCCGGAAGGCGGGGCTGGCGGCGGCCAGATCATCGCCACGGGCACGCCGGAAGACGTGGCGCTGAACCCGGCCAGCGTGACGGGTAAATACCTGGGGCCGCTGCTGAAGCAATAACGACGGCAGCGCAATAAAAAACGGCGCGGATTGCTCATGCAATCCGCGCCGTTTCTCTTTTTGATAGCACCCCAGTCATTGCCGGCGTGTCATTTATCGCACGCCAGTCTTTGCTGGCGTGTTTCTCCCCCACTACAACTCTCAACACCTGACAAGCTACTGCGCGGCGCGCTTTGCGGCCTGCGATGCTCACCGTGCTTCAGCACGGTTGCGCTTCTTAGCCACAAATCACTGCCGCTCGCTACGCTTGTCAGATGCCGCTTTACGCTAACTTAGTTATGCACTCAGCCGCTTTTCCAGCGCAGCCTTGTTATCTGCCAATTCCTGCGGCAGATGATACGCGAGTTTTTCAAACAACTGCGTATGCAATTTCAACTCTTCCACCCACGCGGCCTTGTCGATCGAGGTGATGGTGTCGAACTGTTCTTGCGTGAATGGCAGGCCATCCCAGTTCAGGTCGCCATACTGCGGCGTCGTGCCGAACAGGTTTTCCACGCCGCCGGCCTTGCCTTCGATACGCTCCAACATCCATTTGAGCACGCGCATGTTGTCGCCAAAGCCAGGCCAGACGAACTTGCCAGCGTCATCCGTACGGAACCAGTTGACGCAGTAGATCTTCGGTAGGGCGGCCGGGTTGACCTTGCCCACCTTGACGCCCATGTCCAGCCAGTGCTGGAAGTAATCGCTCATGTTATAGCCGATAAACGGCAACATGGCAAATGGATCGCGGCGCACGACGCCCATCTGGCCCACGGCCGCGGCCGTCGTTTCCGAGCCCATCGTGGCTGCCATGTAGACGCCTTCGACCCAGTTGCGCGCTTCGGTGACCAGCGGCACGGTGGTCGAGCGGCGGCCGCCGAAGATGAAGGCCGAGATCGGCACGCCGGCCGGATCGTCCCAGGCCGAGTCGATCACGGGGTTTTGCGTTGCCGCCACCGTGAAGCGGGCGTTCGGGTGCGCCGCCTTGGTACCGGACGCCGGCGTCCAGTCCTTGCCCTGCCAGTCGATCAAATGGCTAGGTGCTTCCTTGGTCAAGCCTTCCCACCAGACATCGCCGTCGTCCGTCAGCGCCACGTTGGTGAAAATCGTGTTGTCGCGCATGGACGCCATGCAGTTGTAATTGGTTTTTTCGTTGGTGCCTGGCGCCACGCCGAAGTAGCCCGCTTCCGGGTTGATCGCATACAAACGGCCATCGGCACCTGGCTTGATCCAGGCGATATCGTCGCCGATGGTGGTCACTTTCCAGCCATTAAAACTTGCCGGCGGGATCAGCATGGCGAAGTTGGTCTTGCCGCAAGCCGATGGGAACGCTGCCGCGACGTAATGCTTCTTGCCTTCCGGCGATTCCACGCCGAGGATCAGCATGTGTTCGGCCAGCCAGCCCGGGTTGTTGTCCGATGCTTGCGCTTCCTGGTAGCCCATGTTCGAGGCGATACGCAGGGCGAAACATTTCTTGCCCAGCAAGGCGTTGCCGCCGTAGCCGGAACCGAAGGACCAGATTTCACGCGTTTCCGGGAAATGCACGATGTACTTGGTGCTGTTGCACGGCCATTTCACATCGGCCTGGCCGGCAGCCAGCGGTGCGCCCACGCTATGCACGCACGGCACGAATGCGCCATCGGTACCCAGCACGTCGTACACGGCACGGCCCATGCGGGTCATGATCTTCATGTTGACGGCGACATACGGCGAATCGGACAGTTCCACGCCGATGTGCGCGATTGGCGAGCCCAGCGGGCCCATCGAGAATGGCACGACATACATGGTGCGGCCGCGCATGCAGCCATCGAACAGGCCGTTCAGAGTGTGGCGCATCTCGCCAGGCTCGGTCCAGTTATTCGTCGGGCCGGCCGCCTCTTTCGTTGCCGAGCAAATATACGTGCGGTCTTCGACGCGGGCCACGTCGCTCGGATCGGAGCAGGCCAGGTAGGAATTCGGGCGCTTTTCGGCATTGAGTTTTTTCATGGTGCCGCTGGCAACCATTTCGGCGCACAGGCGCTCGTACTCTTCTTGCGAACCATCGCACCAGTAGATGCGGTCTGGCTTGGTCAGCGCGGCAATGTCTGCCACCCAGTTGATCAGTTTCTGTTGTTTAATATAAGCTGGGACGTTGAGTGCGGCGACGCCACCCATGACGGGCTGATTCATATTACCTCCAATACCAATAAAAGAAATTCTGGTCGTTCCGGCAAGACAGGCAGCATCGTTGAGAGGTGGCTGCGGCTCACTGCGGGCGGCGTGTTCACGCGGGCAGGGCTCTGGTGTCGTGTCCGCCGCGGCGCTCGCGCCGGCGGCATTTACCTGGATCATGCTCCCGGGCTGCAGGAACAGTTTGCGCTATCACTATCATCAGGAAGCTTCAAAAGTGCCGGCGATTGTACACCCGCGTAACAGCTATTCTCGCAAAAATGTAGGAGAATAGCTTGACTAATGTAGTAGGCTATTCAGCATTTCCCGTATCCTGTTATTTCCCTACCAAATCCTCACTAAAATCGGCCATCCACCATGAAAATTGCCATACTCGATGATTACCAAGATGCCGTGCGCGGCCTCGATTGCTTCCAGTTGCTTGCCGGCCACGAGGTCAAAGTGTTCAGCAATACGGCGCGGGGCCTGGGCCAGCTGGCGATCCGCCTGGCGCCGTTCGACGCGCTGGTACTGATCCGGGAACGCAGCAGTTTCAACCGGGCCTTGCTGTCGAAACTGCCGAATCTGAAACTGATTTCGCAAACGGGCAAGGTCAGCGGCCACATCGATGTGGCGGCCGCCACCGAGCTGGGCATCGCCATCGCGGAAGGCATCGGCTCGCCCACGGCGCCGGCCGAACTGACATGGGCGCTGATCATGGCGGCGCAGCGCAAGATCGTGCCGTACGCGCAACATTTACAAGAAGGACTGTGGCAGACGTCGTCGCTGGAACCGGCACGCAACACGCTCGGTATGGTATTGAAAGGGCGCACCCTGGCGATCTGGGGCTACGGCAAGATCGGGCAATTGATCGCCGGCTACGGCCGCGCTTTCGGCATGAGCATCCTCGTGTGGGGCAGCGAAGCGAGCCGCGCGGCGGCCGTGGCGGCCGGCGATACGGCGGCAGAGTCGCGCGAGGCCTTCTTCGAGCAGGCCGACGTGCTGAGCTTGCACTTGCGCCTGTCCGACAAGACGCGCGGCCTGGTAACGAGCGAGGACCTGGCGCGCATGAAGCCGGCTTCGCTGTTCGTCAACACCAGCCGTGCCGAGCTGGTGGCCGATGGCGCGCTGGAAGCGGCGCTTCAGATGGGGCGCCCGGGCGCCGCCGCGCTGGACGTGTTTACGGACGAGCCGCTGCCGCCAGGCTCGCCATTGCTGCTGCTACCGAACGTGCTGGCCACGCCGCACCTGGGCTACGTCGAGCGTGACAGCTATGAACTGTATTTTCGCTACGCCTTGCAAAACATCGTCGATTTTACGCAGGGCCAATGCACGCGCCTGCTCAATCCCGAGGTGTTGCAACATGCGCGGCAAAGCCCTCAGGAACGCTGAAAACCCTTCAGCAAGTCCGGCTCGCCCGTGATGCCGATGGCGGGCGCAGGCAGCACGTGCCGGCCCCGCCACAGGCCGGCCCAGCCGGGCGGCCAGGCGATGTCCGGCCCACTGTACGACGCCACGCCAGCGCGCACGGCCACGACCGGCACGGGCGGCATGTCTTGCAGGGGCTCGCCTGCGGTGCGCTGCATATCCAGGCTGTACATGTAATTGGGCAATAAAGCGTCGCAGACGCGGCCAAACCAGTCGCTATGGTCGTCGTCGCGGCCCAGCGCCTGCGCCAGCCCCTGCGGGTCGAAGCGGGCCAGGGCATCGATCAGCTCGCCAGTGGTGGCGCCCGGGGAATCGCCCCAGCCCATCACGGGGTTGACGTTGTAATCGGCGCCCGAGCCATACCAGCCTTCGCGCCAGGGCCGCTGCATCCAGTCGCGCGGCCCCGTAAACAAATGCCAGCGCCAGTGCAAGCCGGACGGCTTGGGCCAGGCATACAGATACAGCTTTTGATAGCCGGCCTGGTGCAGCTCGCGCACCATGGCCATCAGACGCGCGTGCGGCATGCGGTCCGGCGGCGCGCGGCGAAACAGGATCGCTTCGCCATCGGCAAACTGCACGTCATCGGTCGACAGGTTCAGGTCCAGGGTCCGCGCTTCGCTGCCGAAACGGGCGGCGATCCAGCCCGTCAGCAAATTGACGGACGTGATCACCCCGTAACCGCGGTGGCGGTGAAAAATGACGGTGCCGGGAGCGAGCGCTTTCATACGGAGTCGGGGGGCAGGCAAACAAAGAAACCAGTGTACTCACAGATGGCCAATTTTTCCAGATGCGGCGCAAGCGCAGGCGGCAAGCACGCTGCCCCATCCGCAGCGCCATTCACGCAAGGGCATCAATCCACGATATCATGCGCGTCATTCTCCACTGACATCGTGACCACATCATGACATTGCGCATACTCGCCACCGGCGGCACTTTCGACAAGCACTACAACGAATTGAACGGTACCCTGGGCTTTTCCGACAGTCATTTGCCGGCAGCGATCGCCCGCGCGCGCATGACGGCGCCCGTGGCGCTGGAGCAATTGCCACTGCTCGACTCGCTCGACATGCAGGATGCGGACCGCCAGCGCGTGCTCGCTTCGTGCCGCGCGGCGCACGAGAAAGCCATCGTCATCATCCACGGCACCGACACCATGCGCGAAACGGCGCAAGTGCTGGGCGCGGCGAACCTGCAGCAAACGGTGATTTTGACGGGCGCCATGATTCCCTACGAGATCGACAACTCCGATGCCCTGTTCAACCTGGGCTTTGCCTGCGGCGTGGCGCAAACCTTGCCAGCCGGCGTGTATGTGGCCATGAACGGCCAGATCTTCGCCTGGGACAATGTGCAAAAGAACCGCGCCGCCGGCGTGTTCCAGCCTTTGTAAGCCGATGGCGGGACAGGGCGCACAAGCAGAACGGCCAACGCTCTGACTGACACTCTGTCACAATTCGACCAGCCCGCTTTCAGCGGGCTTTTTTACGTTTTTTTACTTTGCATAAATTCCGCAATACAACATTTTTCGTCTAATTATTGCTGGCAAAACATCGAATTGCCAATACAATAATTTTATGTTGCAAAAAAACGCCATTGATCATTTTTAAAAATGTAGATATTTATAAATATAAAATCTACATTTAACATTTAAATCAAATATTCTTCAGTATCTCGAATTTATTGCCAAATCCGACACGGTTGAGGTGCATTTTTTCTTGCTGAGACGACATAATGTTTGCCTCGACAAGTCAAAAGTGCATTTATAACAATATTGCACCAAGTAGTCTTCCACCTCCCACCGACGTGGTTCCGCCTACCGTACACGAGCACCGCAGACCATCTACCCGATGGCTATATCGGTGCTCGTGTGCCGCTTGTCGTTATTAAAACTACTACGGAGTAATTGTTACAATGGCATTCAAAGAAAAAATTGGCGTACGCAGCGTACGCCTGGCCCTGACCGTCCTGGCAGGCAGCGTCTTGTTCTCCGGCCAATCCATGGCGGACGAAGCAATTCAAAAAGTTGAAATTACCGGTTCGAGTATCAAGCGTATCGCTGTCGAAGGCGCACTGCCTGTACAGCGCCTGTCGCAAGAAGCGATCGCCAAATCGGGCGCCACTTCGGTAGCCGACCTGATCCAGGCCCTGCCAGCCATGCAAGGCTTCACCATCGGCGCAGTTGCTGCCGGTTCCGACTCGGGCGGCAATACCAGTGCATCGCTGCACGGTATCGGCGAGTCCTACACCCTGGTACTGCTGAACGGCCGCCGCATCGCGCCACAAGGCTCCGGCACCACGGTCAACCTGAACGCCATCCCAATGAGCGCCGTTGAGCGTGTCGAGATCCTGACCGACGGCGCTTCGGCCCTGTACGGCTCGGACGCCATCGCCGGCGTACTGAACTTCATCCTGAAGAAAAACCAGCAAGGCGCTACTCTGGAAGCCACTTATGGCGGTCCGGAAGACAAAGGCGGCAACGCCTGGAATACCAGCGTCACCTACGGTTTCGGCGACCTGGACGAAGACCGCTTCAACGTGCTGCTGTCGTACCGCCACGATGAGCAATCGAAACTGCGCGCCACCGACCGCGATTTCGCCGCCACCTCGTATGTGCCATTCAGCCGCAACGGCAACAACTATGTATGGGACCGCACCAGCACCTCGGCTTCGCCAGCAGGCGCCACTGTTGCCTACAATAGCGGTGCTAAATCGACAGCCTTTACGCCTTACCTGGCGATGAATGGCAAGTGCCCTGAAGACTCCTACAAGACGACCAGCAATGCACGCGCTTGTGGCTTCGACACGGGCTCCACCGTGGAAGTCGTACCGCAATCGAAACGTGACAGCCTGTTCTCCAAAGCTACGTACAAGCTGAACGACAACCTGAACGCGTTCGCCGAACTGGCCTACTCGCGCTACGACCTGACGGCGCGTATCGCCGCCAATCCGATCCCGATTTCGATCGCCAAGGGCAGCCCGCTGTACAACACCTATGTATCGCCGTACCTGACGCCAGCGCAACGTGCCGACGTCAAGTCGATCACCGCCAACTACCGCAGCACCGACTTCGGTCTGCGCGCCAGCAACACCATCACCGAAACCAAACACATGGTCGTTGGTGTGGAAGGCGAACTGGGCGCGTGGAACTTCGAAAGCGGCCTGACCTGGTCGCAAAACTCGATCGACGAGCGCTACACGGGCGGTTACCAGAAGAGCCAGGAGTTCAAGAACATCCTCGCCAATCCGGACTTCAACCCGTTCGCAGTGACGCAAAAACCATCGGTGCAAGCGCAAATCGCTGGTGCGCAGTTCGTTGGCTCCGTGCGTACCGCATCGACCACGATGCGCGGCGTCGATACGCACGGCTCGCGTGAATTGTTCAGCCTGCCAGGCGGCAAAGCCAGCCTCGGTATCGGTGGCGACTACCGCACCTATACCTATGAGCAATCGCCAGGCAGCAATGCCACCGGCGACGATATCTACAACTTCAACACCAAGGCCGCCTACGACATGAGCCGCGACACCTACGGCGCATTCGTCGAGTTGCTGGCACCGTTGACCAAGTCGTTCGAAATGACCGTTGGTGGCCGTCACGACGCCGTCAAGGCGATCGATGACAAGCTGAACAACAAAACTGTCGGCAAAAAAGACAGCGCCAATACCTACAAGGTATCGGCACGCTGGCAGCCAGTACAGACCGTGCTGATCCGCGGTTCCTACGGCACGGGCTTCAAGGCGCCAAGCATGCTGGAAATTGCTCAGCCACTGGTCAACGCCGGCTTTACCGCCAAGAAATTTGATTGCCCATACCCAGGCAACGCACTGTGCCGCGCGGAAGCAACGCAATACAACGCCGTGTCGCAAGGCAATCCGGATCTGCAATCGGAAAAGTCGAAACAGTTCACCCTGGGCTTCCGTGTCGAACCTAGCTCGGCCTTCTCGTTCGGCGCCGACCTGTGGGATGTGAAACTGCGCAATGCCGTGTCGGAAGTTTCCGAAGAGCAAGCATTTGCCGATCCGATCAAGTATGCGTCGAGCTTCGGCGAATACACCGAGCCATCGACCGGTATCACCTACTACTCGTTCAAGAAACTGTCGGTCAACATCGGCAAGAAGGAATACCGTGGTATCGACTGGGATCTGTCGGCCAACCACAAGTTCTCCTTCGGTAAGCTGACCGCCCAATTGAGCGGTACGCACATGTTGCACGCCAACTACACCAAAGCCGGTAGCGATAATATCTACACCAGCAACATGAACTTCTTCGGCGACACCAACGAAGTCACGTTCCGCAACCTGATGAAGCTGACGACGACCCTGGATACGGGCCGCCTGAGCAACACGGTAACGGTCAACTACCGTAACGGCTACACCGATGCAGCCGCTACCGTGTACAACCTGGCGACCCAGCAGGAAGAGAAAAACTTCCGCCTGCAAGTACCGTCGTACACCACGTTCGACTGGCAAGCACGTTTCGCCTTTGACAAGCAAACCACGATCCGCGCAGGCATCAAAAACCTGTTCGACCGTGCACCACCGCTGTCGCTGCGCGCTTCGTCGGGCCACCAGGTTGGTTTCGACCCACGCTACGCCGATCCAATGATGCGTTCGTTCTACATCACCGGCAACTACAAGTTCTAATGTGACGTTGTGAATTAGCTTGTCCGAAAGCGCCTTGCACTTCACCGTGCAAGGCGCTTTTTTTATGGCGCGACATATTGCGCAGACGAAAAAAAGGAGCCGCAGCTCCTTTTTTGTACCGGCATGACGGCTGTTACGCCGTCGCTTCGCCGCCCAATGCTTCGACCACGTCGGCCATCAGCTTGCTCAGCTCGCCCGTCATCAGCATCACGTCGCCGTCGAAACGCTCTTCGTCGTTCTTCGTGCTCGATTCCGTTTCCTTGATCACGTCGAGCGGCTTGACGCTCTTGATGGCCAGCGACTCCGTCAGCACGAACGAGATCTTGTCGTTCCACGTCATGGCCAGGCGCGTGCACTGCTTGCCGGCCGCGATGTGGCGGCGCACGTCGTCCGCTTCCAGGGTGTGGCGCACGTAGCGCACGGTGGCCTTGCTTTCGCCCGTGGCGCGCAATTCCGTATCCATGTCGACCGTGAAGCCGGCAGGCGCGTCGTCCGCCTGCAGCCATTCCGTCATCACCGCCACGGGCGAGCGCTGCACGCGCAGGCTTTCCAGCGGCAGTTTGTCGACGGCTTTCAACAGCAGCTTGATGACTTCATCGGCTTTCGCCGGGCTGGCGGCATCGACCACCAGCCAGCCATTGACGGGGTCGATCCACGTCCAGACGTTGCTGCGGATGCTGAAGGCGCGCGGCAGCAGCTCGTCGGCCACGCGTTCCTTCAATTCCTTCATGGCCTTTTTACCAGGCGCAAAGCCTTGCGCTTCTTCCATCTCGGCGGCGCGGGCCTTGGCCACCTGGTTGATGACGGTCGCTGGCAGCAGTTTCTTTTCCGTGCCCAGCAGGATCAGCATCTGTTTGTTGACCACGTGGACCAGGCCGCCGTTCGGGCGTGGCGTATCCCAGCCCTGGCGCATCAGATCCATGCTGGTCGCCGGCGTAAATTTGTTCGAGGACAGCGCCTCTTCCAGTTGTTCTGGCGTGTAAGCCCACGGTGCGGGCAGGCGGTAAATCTGAAGATTCTTGAACCACATAGTTTTTGTCTTCCGTTTGTTTCAGTAGTGCCAGGGGAACGCCATTCTACACTTTCGACACGGGAATGCCGTCAAAAGCGCGGACTGGCGCGGTGTTGTTGCTGCGTGGGGAATGCCGCTACAGGGCGGGAAACAGCTCCGCCTGGGCCGGCGCCTGCCGCGTCACGAGGGCCGGGTCGGACAAGGTCGAGATGCGCACGCCCAGCAGGCGGATTTTCTTGTCAAATGGCACGCGCCGCAAGCAATCGCGGCTGGCGCGCAGGATGGCGGCGGCATCCGCCGTGGCGCTGGGCAGGGTGATGTCGCGCGTGACGGTGCTGAAATCCTCGAAGCGCAGCTTGATGCCCACCGTGCGCCCCGCCAGCGATTGCTTGTCGAGGTCGCCCGCCACGCGCGTGCACAGGCTTTCCAGCTTTTCCGACAGGGTGGCGCGGTCGCGCACCACCTGCAAGTCGCGCTCGAACGTCGTTTCACGGCTGACGGACTTGGTTTCCCGGCTCGTCTGCACAGGCCTATCATCGATGCCCAGCGCCGCCTGGCGCAGCCAGCCCGTGTACAGGTCGCCGAACTGCGTGCGCAGCATGGCCATGTCGGCCCGGGCCAGTTCGCCAATGGTGACAATACCCAAGGCTTCCAGCTTGGCCGTTGCTTTCGGGCCGATGCCATTGATCTTTTTCGCCGGCAAGGGCCACACGCGCGTTTCAATATCCTCCGGGTTCAGGATGGTCAGGCCGTCCGGTTTTTCCAGGTCGGAACAGATTTTCGCCAGCAATTTGTTGGGTGCCAGGCCGATCGAGCACGACAGGCCCGTCGCTTCGAACACGGCCGCCTTCAGGCGCGCCGCCATGGCCGGCGCCTGCTCGCCGTATTCGGTGAGATCAACATAGATTTCATCGATGCCCACGTTCTGGATGATGGGGCACAACTGGGCCACGGCCTGCTTGAAGCGGGCTGAATAGTCGCGGTAGGCCTCGAAATCGGCCGGCAGCAGGATGCTGTCGGGCGCCAGCTTGGCCGCCTTCATGATGCCCATGGCGGAAAACACGCCGAACACGCGCGCCGCATACGTCGACGTGGTGACGACGCCGCGCCCCACGTAGTCGCGCATGCGCGCAAATTGCCGCGTGCCGTCTTCCTGCAGCACGGGCTGCTGCAGACGCCCACCGCCGATGACGACGGCTTCGCCGCGCAATTCCGGATATTTCAACAGTTCCACGGAGGCAAAGAAGGCGTCCATGTCCAGATGCGCTATCCAGCGGCGGGCTGCGGGTGGCTCGGGAAAGGGGGAGGCAGATGTGGTCAAGGACACCTCGCGGCGGGATACTGTAGTTATATACAGTATCGCTGGAAATGCCCATGGATGCAAGTTGAAACGCACGCGCAAGGCGGTTGCTTTTCTCAATAGCAAGATTACAATCCTGACACAACTATTCAAAGGAGTCGCCTTGTCTATCGCCCATCACGCTGCGCGCCGCCGGTCCGCCTGGTTATCCATCCTGCCGGCCCTGCTGCTGTCCTCGCTGGCGCCATCCGCGCTGGCCGCCGACGCCGCCACCGCTACCGTCGCCACCATGTCGGCGCCCGTTGCCGCCAAGACGGCCTGGCAGGAAACGCGCCACGGCACGGTCGTCACGGACGACTACCGCTGGCTGCAAAAGAAAACCGATCCTGCCGTGATCGATTACCTGAATGCGGAAAACGCCTACACGGCCGCCGTCACGGCCCCGATCCAGCCGCTGGCCGACAAGGTGACTGCGGAAGTCAAGGGACGCATGCAGGAAGTGGACCTATCCGTGCCTGCGCGCCAAGGCAATTTCTACTATTACACGCGCACGGAAGCAGGCAAGCAATACCCGATTCACTGCCGCCGTCCTGTCGGCAAGAACGGCGCCTACGATGCGCAGGCGCTTGAAGAAATCCTGCTCGACCAGAACCAATTGGCCGAAGGCCACAAATTCTTTGCCGTGCGCGCATTCAGCATCAGCCCGAATGAACAACTGCTGGCCTACACCACCGACACGACGGGTTTCCGCCAGTACGAATTGCATGTCAAGAATTTGAAGACGGGCAAGCTGCTGGACGACACCATGCCGCGCGTGACCTCGCTGGCGTGGGCGGCCGATAACGCCACCCTGATGCTGGCGCAGGAAGACGTCACCACCAAGCGCTCGGACCGATTGTTCCGCCTGGCCTTGGGCGGTGAGGCGCAACAGGTTTACCACGAGCAGGTGGAACAGTTCGCCATCAATGTAGGCCGCACGCACGACAAGCAGTTCTTCGTGCTCACCTCGGGCAGCACGGATACGAGCGAAGTGCTGCTGCTGCCAACCAGCAAGCCGCAAGGCAGTTTCCAATCCGTGCTGAAGCGCGAAAAAGGCCACCGCTACATCGTCGAGCACCGCGACGGCCAGCTGTATATCGTCACCAACAAGGATGCGAAGAATTTCCGTGTCGTCAGCGCGCCATTGTCCGCGCCGCAGCCGAAGAACTGGAAGAGCGTCGTGCCGCATAACAAGGATGCCGTGATCCAGTCCATCGACGTCTTCCAGGGCTACCTGGTGGTGATGGAAAAGGCGCGCGCCCTGAACCGCGCCCGCATCTACGATTTCGCACATAAAAACTGGAAGACGGTGCAGTTCGACGACCCAGTCTACCTGGCCACGTCCGTCGGCACGCCGGAGTTTTCCGCCACGCAATTTCGCATGTCCTACCAGTCGCCCGTCACGCCGCCCACCGTCATCGACGTGGCGATGCAAGACGGCAAGCGCACGGTGCTCAAGCAGCAGGAAATCGTCGGCGGCTTTGATGGCAGCCGCTACACGACGCAGCGCCTGTGGGTGACAGCGCGCGATGGCGTGCAAGTGCCGCTGTGGGTCGTCTACAAGAAAGGCGTCAAGCTCGACGGTTCCGCGCCGCTGCTGCTATATTCGTATGGTTCGTATGGCATCTCGACGGAAGCCAGTTTTTCCATCAGCCGCATCAGCCTGCTGGACCGTGGCGTCATCTATGCGCAAGCGCATATCCGCGGCGGCACAGACATGGGCGAAGCGTGGCATGAAGACGGCATGCTGATGAAGAAGAAAAACACCTTCAATGACTTCATCGACAGCGCCGACTACCTGGTGCGTGAAAAATGGACGAGCCCGAGCCGCCTGATCATCCAGGGCGGCAGCGCCGGCGGCTTGCTGATGGGCGCCGTCGTCAACATGCGCCCCGAGCTGTTCCACGCCGTGCACGCGGCCGTGCCCTTCGTCGACGTGATGAACACGATGATGGACGCCAGCCTGCCGCTGACGACGGGCGAGTACCTGGAATGGGGCGACCCGAACCAGAAGGCGGCCTACGACTACATGCTCAGCTACTCGCCATACGACAACATTGCGCGCAAGAATTACCCGGCCATGCTGGTGACGACGGGCCTGAACGACAGCCAGGTCATGTACTGGGAACCGGCGAAATACGTGGCCAAGCTGCGCGCGTACAAGACGGACGGCAATCCCCTGCTGCTGAAAACGAATATGGGCGCCGGCCATGGCGGCGCCTCGGGCCGTTACAACGCCATCGCCGAGAACGCATTCAATATGGCGTGGATGCTGTCGCAGTGGAATATCACGGAATAATGTGAAAAAAGCGCTTGCAGAAGGATTTTGTCCGTCCTATAATAGCGCCTCTTCCAGACGTGGTGACAAACGTCGGGATGGTTTTCTGAGACAAGCAACGGGTGCTTAGCTCAGTTGGTAGAGCGGCGCCCTTACAAGGCGTAGGTCGGGAGTTCGAGCCTCTCAGCACCCACCAAATCAGAAAACTGTCCAGTGCTTCATGGATCAGCAAT
>NZ_JAZHPB010000013.1:0-124629 GCF_036543145.1 Janthinobacterium sp. LS2A | reverse complement strand
GTGGGACCGCAAATGCTCTAGAATCAGCGCTACCCCGGCTCCGCCCCTGCCCCGCAGCTTTTCCCCCTACCTCGTCCTCTGGCCCATCATGCTTTGCTGCAATTTGCCCCAGCCTGGCCCTGTATCTGGGCAGCGATCAGGCCCTGGCCTTGCTCGTGCCCTTGGCAGCGACGGTGCAATTGTGAAATAGGACTTTGCAGATCCGACAAGAAACGCTTAGGATGCCGTGTTGCAAAAACCGGCGATCCCGGTGCAGCCACAACGACAATATGGCGCGGCTACTCGCTGCGCCAGGCTTATTCTTGGAGAAATTATGTTGAACACCCACCGCAGCGCCCTGGCGATTTTGTGCGCCGTCCTTGCCACCTCGGCCATCGCGGCCGGCCCCACGGGCACGGCCGCCGACTATGGCAGCAGCGCCCCGCACGCGGCCGCCCAGCGCAGCATCGAGCTGCAACCCGATACCCGCCACATCAACGTCACGCGCGGCGAAACCGTCACCATCGCGCGCGCCGGCCAGCGTTTTACGTGGCACGTGCAAACCTTCAACAACAAGACCGTCTTCGCCCTGGCAGAGATCGCGCCGAAGGACATGCCCGTCGACGGCGTGCAAGTGTATGTGGCCGCCAATCCCCTGTACGCGGGCAGCTAAGTTTCTTCTACGCATAAAAAAACCGGAACCACCTCGCGGCCGTTCCGGTTTTTTTGCAGCGTAAAGATTTACGCCGTCAATGCTTCTTTCGATGCGGACTCTTCCACCACTTCCTCGTCGTCCGAGCGGATCAGGTGGTCAAAGGCGGACAAAGCTGCCTTGGCGCCTTCGCCGGTGGCGATGATGATCTGCTTGTACGGCACCGTGGTGACGTCGCCGGCCGCGAACACGCCGGGGATCGAGGTCTGGCCGCGGGCGTCGACTTCGATTTCACCGTGGCGCGACAGTGCCACCGTGCCTTTGAGCCACTCCGTGTTCGGCACCAGGCCGATTTGCACGAAGACGCCTTCCAGTTCGACCTTTTTCGATTCGCCGCTGACCCGGTCCGTGTAGCTCAGGCCATTGACGATCTTGCCGTCGCCGTGGATCTCGGTCGTTTGCGCCGACGTGATCACGGTCACGTTAGGCAGGCTGTGCAGTTTGCGTTGCAGCACCGCATCGGCACGCAATTCCGCGCCGAACTCGATCAGGGTCACGTGTTTCACGAGACCGGCCAGGTCGATCGCCGCTTCCACGCCCGAGTTGCCGCCGCCGATCACGGCCACGCGCTTGCCCTTGAACAGCGGGCCATCGCAGTGCGGGCAGTAGGCGACACCGTGGTTGCGGTATTCCTTCTCGCCCGGCACGTTGATTTCGCGCCAGCGGGCACCGGTGGCCAGGATGACGGTCTTGGCTTTCAACACGGCGCCATTGGCCGTTTCAATCTGCACCAACTTGCCCGGCGTCAGTTTCGCGGCGCGCTGGGTGTTCATGATGTCGACTTCGTATTCCTTGACGTGCTGTTCCAGCGCCATGGCGAACTTCGGACCATCGGTTTCCTTGACCGAAATAAAGTTTTCGATGGCGAGGGTGTCGAGCACCTGGCCGCCGAAACGCTCGGCCAGCACGCCCGTCTTGATGCCTTTGCGGGCAGCGTAGATGGCCGCTGCCGCACCGGCAGGGCCGCCGCCGACGATCAGCACATCGAACACGTCTTTTTTCGACAACGCTGCGGCCTGGCGGGCGCCGGCGTTGGTGTCGAGCTTGGCGAGGATTTCCTCGACATTCGTGCGGCCCTGGCCAAAATGCTGACCATTGAGGAACATCATCGGCACGGCCATGATCTGGCGCTCTTCCACTTCTTTCGGGAAGACGCCGCCATCGATGGTGGTGACCTTGATGCGCGGATTGATCACCGCCATGGCATTCAAGGCCTGCACCACTTCCGGGCAGTTATGGCAGGAGAGCGAAATAAACGTTTCAAATTCGTAGTCGCCGTCGAGGTTGCGGATCTGCTCGATCACGGCCTCGTCGAACTTGATGGTGTGGCCGCCCACTTGCAGCAGCGCCAGCACCAAGGAGGTAAATTCGTGGCCCAGCGGCACACCGGCGAAACGCACGCCGATGTCGGAGCCTGCACGGTTGATGCTGAACGACGGGGCGCGTACGCCAGCGTCAAGGCGCTCGACCAGCGTGATCTTGTCGCTCAACAGGACTATCTCCTGGAGCAATTCCTTCATCTCGCGGGCTTTTGCGCTGTCATCGAGAGAAGCGACCAGCTCAAGCGGATACACCACTTTTTCCAGGTAGGATTTCAGTTGGGTTTTGAGGGTTGCGTCTAACATGATTTTTTCTTCCTTTACAAATATTTAGGCGAATGCCGGGCCGGACGCCCGGTCCGGCATCGCGGTAACTACTTGTTTGCTACGTGTTGCATCGAGACTTAGATCTTGCCAACCAGGTCCAGCGATGGGGTCAGGGTTGCTGCGCCTTCCGTCCATTTGGCTGGGCAAACTTCGCCTGGGTGAGCGGCAACGTATTGAGCTGCCTTAACTTTGCGCAACAGTTCCGATGCGTCACGGCCGATGCCGTTGTCATGCACTTCCAGCACTTTGATGAAGCCGTCTGGATTGATGACGAAGGTACCGCGCAATGCCATGCCTTCTTCTTCGATCATGACTTCGAAATTGCGCGACAGGGCGCCGGTTGGGTCGCCGATCAGTGCGTATTGCACTTTCTTGATCGCGTCCGAGGTGTCGTGCCATGCTTTGTGCGCGAAGTGCGAATCGGTCGAGATGCCGTAGACATCGACGCCCAGTTTCTGGAATTCAGCATGGTGATCGGCCAGATCTTCCAGTTCGGTTGGGCAAACGAAGGTGAAGTCGGCTGGGTAGAAGACGAATACCGACCACTTGCCTTTCAGCGACGCTTCCGTCAGGTCGACGAATTTGCCATTGTGGTATGCGGTTGCCTTGAATGGTTTAACTTGGGTATTGATCAGCGACATTTCATTTCCTCTCGTGTGGTGAATCAGTAAGACTCTAGTGTAAGGGGTTTTAAACCATATGCAAAATTGATTGTCACAATAGTTTCAATTGGTTTTAGCTATCATGACACTATGGGAACTCCATGGTAGGCAGTTCCCACGCGATTGGATAGCGGTGACAGTGGATACCCCTGCCGCCGCCAAGTGTTTAATTCTTGAGTTCTTCCGGTACCTTGCCACCGTTTTCGGCCAGCTTGATCATTACCTGGCGGTGCAGCCAGATATTCATGCTGGCCGAATCGTTGGTGTCGCCCGTGAAGTGCAGCTCTTGCGCCAGTTCCTTGCGCGCGGCCAGGCTGCTGTCGAGTTGAAGCAGTTTCATCAGGTCGACGATGGACGTGCGCCAATTGAGTTTTTCCGCGTTCTTGCTGGCCAGGTCGACCAGCACCACTTCCACGTCCACCACGGGCGCGGCAGCGGCCGGAGCGGCAGCAGGAGCGGCCGGTGCTGCTGCAGGTGCTGTCGTGGCGGCGGCCGGCGTGGCAGCCGGTGCGGCGTCGGACGAATGGTGGAAGATCTTGTTGTAGATATTGCTGAAAATGCCCATGAGGTCACCTCGAGTTGAGTGAATGGAAGAAGTTTGCCTGCGCACCCGGTGTAGGTACCGGTGACAGCAAAGCCGGGCGCAGGCGCCAGCCCATCGAGTATAAGCCCGTTCAAGCCGGGAGCCCCGTCCCGCAGGCCTCGATGAAATCTAGTGGCAGGCTGGGCCTGTTTCAAGGGCGCAAGGGCCGCCGGGCGTGCAACAGCGCGTCGAACGCTTCGATGGCCAGCGGCGGCGCAAACAGCTCGCCTTGCGCGAAATCGCAGCCGATCTCCAGCAGCTGGGCGCGCTGCTCTTCGGTCTCCACCCCTTCGGCAATGACCTGCAAGCCCAGCTTGTGGGCCATGGTGACGATGGCTTCGCACAGCACCAGTTCGCTGGCGCCGGCCGCCAGCTTGCGCACCAGCACGCCGTCGAGCTTCAGGTAGTCGATACCGCATTGCTGCAGCTGCGTCAGCGAGGCATGGCCGCTGCCGAAGTCGTCGAGGGCGATCTGCAGGCCCGCTTCGCGCAAGTGCTGCAGGCGTGGCGCCATGCTATTGCCGTTGGGTAAGAGTACATCTTCGCGCATGTCGAGCACAATGGCCGAGGCCGGCACATCGAGCGCCATCAGCTGGCGCAGCCAGGTGCCGGGCGCCTCCACTTCGCGCTGCAATTCCAGCGGCGACTGGTTCAGGCACAGTTGCAGTCCCGGCAAACCGATGGCCTGGCCCTGCGCGCGCCAGTGCAGCAGTTGCGTGGCCGCCGTGCGCAGCACCCAGTCGCCGATCTCCACGATCAGGCCGCTGCTTTCGGCCAGCGCGAGGAAATCGGGTGGATACACGATGCCCCGCTGCGGATGATGCCAGCGCAGCAAGGCTTCCGCCTTGGCAATATTGCCGCTATGCAGTTCGACGATGGGCTGGTAATACAGCTGCATCTGCTGTTCGCGCAGGGCTGTGCGCAAGTCCGCTCCCATGCGCATGCGGTTGACGGCCGCCACCTGCATGGCCGGCGTAAAGTAGCTGTAGCGGTTGCGCCCCGCGCCTTTCGACACATACATGGCCTGGTCCGCCTGCTTGAGCAAATCCTCGATCGTGCCCGCGTCATCGGGATACAGGGTGATGCCGATCGAGGCGGAAACGAAGGCCTGCTCCTGTCCCAGCAGGAACGGTGCCAGCAAACCGTCGAGTATCTGCCGCGCGATGCGGTCGACTTGCTGCAGGTCGTCGATGTCGGACAGGATCACCGTGAATTCATCGCCGCCCAGGCGCGCCACCGTGTCCGTCTCGCGCACGCCCACGCGGATGCGCCGCGCCGCTTCGATCAGCAAGATATCGCCCTGGTGGTGGCCCAGGGTATCGTTGACTTCCTTGAAATGGTCGAGGTCGATGAACAGGATGGCCACGCGGTTCGCATCGCGCCGTCCCTGCGCCAGCGCCTGGCGCAAACGCTCGTGAAACATGCGGCGGTTCGGCAATTGCGTCAAGGTATCGAAATTGGCTTGCTGCCAGATCAGCGCTTCCGTTTGCCGCTTGTCCGTCACATCTTCCAGCATGCACAGGTGGTGCGGTCCGCCATGGCGCGCCGTGGCGATGGCCGTCACCGAGGCATCGACCCACACGACGCCGCCATCGGGACGCACGATGCGCTTGGCGTGGCGGAAGCCCTGCAGGCGCCGCGCCAGCAGCTGCGCCACGTGCGCCTGCTCGCCGGCCACATCGTCGGGATGGCTGATCTCCATCCAGCTCGTCTGCTTCATGTGCTCCAGGGTGCGTCCGGCGATGGCCAGATAGCGCGGATTGATATCGAGAAACTGTCCGCTCACGGTATCGATCAGGGCGATGCCCATGGGCGCTTCCTCGAACATGGTGCGAAAGCGCAACTCCCCCTGGCGGATGGTTTCCTCCGTGCGGCGGCGCTCGCGCGCCAGGTTGTTGAAGTGGAAGCCGGCCGACACGGCCAGCAAACTGCCAGCCAGGCCCAGCGACAAATACAGCCAGCCCAGGTCGGCCCCCGGCACGGGGCGGTACAGGAAACCCTTGTAGGCGCGGCTGTCCGTGGCCTTGGGTGGCAGCACGCCCATGGCCGCGTACGTGTCGGCAATATGCTGCCAGCGCTGGGGATTCATGTAGCCGAGCTCCACCAGCACGGGCTGCAGCAGCAATTCCATCTGCTGCGCCTCGTACAGCAGGTGCGCGCGGTCGTGGCGCTGGCTGTATTTGACGTGGATCAGTTGCGCCATTTCCTCGCGGTGCGCCATCGCGTATTGCCAGCCGCGCAGGCTGGCCGCGCGGAACGCTTTGACACGCTCGGGATGGCGGCGCAGTTCCTGCTCGCTGGTAAACAGGTTGTCGCCGTAGAAATCGATGCCGGCCGTACGCGGCGTAAACTGGTAATAGGAAAATCCCGCCCGGTCCAGGTAGTCCGGTTCGTTGGTGGAGTACGCGGCAATCGCATCGACCTTGCCATCGATCAAATCCTCGATCCGGTAGCTGGGCGGCAAGTGGCGCATCTGCTGCGGCGCGACGCCCATTTTTCCCAGGAATAGCGACACTTCATCGGAGGCGGCCGCCACATTGACGGCCGCGCCGATCATCACGGGCGCCCCCACCAGCTTGCGCACGTCGGGCGCGCCGCCCTGCTGGCGCATCAGCAGTACGCTGGGCGAATGCTGGAACACCACGGCCAGCACCACCACGGGCTTGCCCGCCAGGCGGCTGAGCAACAAGGTGCTGTTGCCCACGCCATATTCGGCCTGGCCCGACAGCACGGCCGCCTCGGCAGGCGGCACGCCGCTGCCTTCGACCAATGTCACCTCGAGCCCCGCCTCGCGGTAATAGCCTTGCTCGATGGCCGCGTAATAGCCGGCGAACTGGAACTGGTGCGTGAAATTGAGGTGCAGGGAGACGGCTTCCAGCGCCCGGACGGGCGTGGCCAGGCACAGCAGCAGAATGAAACAGCAGCGGAAAGCGTCGGAGGCTTTCATCGGCATGGCGGGACACCACAGGAAGCTGCCGCGTTGGCAGGGGTAAGGCTATTGTAGCCGCCCCTTTTGCCGATGGATAATTATTTCAATGCGGACAATAGCGTTGATGTTTTTAGCAAACAATCGCGCCATTGTTTGCGTTAGAACACGACGCCAGCCACCAAAATGATGTTGGCGTACGGACTGCACTCACCCGTGCGCACGATGGCGCGCGCGCCCTTCGACAATTGCTTGAACTCGTCGTGCGTCACCTGGCGCGCATCGGGCAAGGCCAGGGCCGCCACCTGCGCCGCCATGGCCGGATTATGCTGCGGCAACTCGCTGGCGAGCAAATGGTATTCCACCTGCATTTCGCTCAGCACGGTGTTGACAGTATCGATGAAGCCAGGGATGCCGCGCGTCAGGGCCAGGTCGATCAGGGGCACGCCCGGCTGCGACGGCAAGCCCGCGTCGCCGATGACGAGCATGTCGCCATGGCCCAGCGAGGCAATCAGTTGCGACAGTGCGATATTAAGCAGCGGTGATTTTTTCATGGTCTCAGAACAGCTCGTGCAAGTGGGGGATCGACGTTTGCGCGCCGGGTTTGGTGACGCTCCAGGCGGCCGCACGCTGGCCTTGCTGGATCGCTTCCGCCTCGTCCATGCCGGACGCCAGGCCCGCCACAAAACCGCCGATAAACGTGTCGCCGGCGGCCGTCGTATCGACGGCTTTTACCACTTCGGCCGGGAACGTGTAATCGCCCCCGTACAGGGCCGCGTGCACGCCCTTGGAACCCAAGGTGATGATGACGTTGTCGCTGCCCAGCTTTTGCAGCGCGGCGGCCAGCGCCTTGACGTCCGCGCCTTCCGGGCTGACGCCGGCCAGCATGGCCGCTTCGATTTCATTGGGAATCAGGTAATCGACCAGCTCCAGCACGCCTTCCGGCAAGCTGGCGGCCGGGGCCGGGTTCAGCACCACGGTCTTGCCCAGCGAACGGGCCAATTTGATCGCATGCACGACGGTGGCCATCGGGGTTTCCAGCTGCAGCACGACGATGTCGGCCTGCTCGATCAGCTCTTTTGCCGCGTCGATGTGCGCGGGGCTCAATAAATCGTTGGCGCCGCCGGCGATCACGATGCTGTTCTGGCCGTTGTCGTCGACAAGGATCGAGGCGATGCCGGACGCGACACCGGGCAAGGTCGTGATGTGGCTGTCGATGATGCCGTCGCCGACGAGCGCCGCACGCAGGGTCGCGCCAAACGCATCGTCGCCCACGCAAGCGACCATGGCCACTTGCTGGGCACCGGCCACTTTGCCGCTCAGGCGCGCGCAGGCCACGGCCTGGTTGGCGCCCTTGCCGCCAGGAATGGTTCTAAACGCGCCGCCCGTCAGGGTTTCGCCGGGGAGGGGCATGCGCGGCACGCGCAAGACCAGGTCCATATTGATGCTGCCGATAACCACGATCATGATGTCATTCCCATCAGTTCAGTTGCAGGTGAAGAAGTAGGTGCGGTAGAAGTTACAGCGGCCGCCACGCTGGAGCCGCGCACGTGCAGTGCCGGCGCGATGCTGCGCTGCTGGCGCGGCAAGGCGGGGTCGGCGATGCGCGCCAGCAGGCAGGCGGCCGTGATGTGGCCCAGCTCGCGCGTATTTTGCGCCACGCTGGTCAAGGCCGGATGCACGAAGCTGGCCAGGTCGATATCATCGAAGCCGACGACGGCCAGTTCCCCCGGCACGGCAATGCCCCGCTCGGCGGCGGCGCGCAGGGCGCCAAAGGCCATCAAGTCATTGCAGCAGAACAAGGCGTCGGGGCGCTGGCCTGGCGGCAGCGCCAGCAGATCCAGCGCGGCCGCATAGCCGCCCGCGCTCGTAAAATCGCCATGGCGGCACAGCGCGTCGTCCAGGGCCACGCCCGCGTCCGCCATGGCGCTGCGCACACCATCGATGCGCTCGTTGGAAATGCTCACTTCACGGGGACCGGCGATGCAGGCAAAACGCCGGCGTCCCAGGCCCAGCAAATGGCGCGCGGCCAAGGCACCACCGGCGCGGTTATCGACGGCCACGGCATCGATGGACAGATCGCTGGGCGCGCGGTCGAGCAGCACGGCCGGCACCTTCATCTTGCGCAGCAATTCGCCATCGCTGTCGGCCAGCGCGGACAAAATCAGGCCGTCGCAGCGCTTGGTCAGCAGCACATTTAAATAGTCGCGCTGCTTGACGGGGTCGTCGTCGGAATTACATAAAATCACGCTGTAGCCGGCCGCGTAGCAGCTGTCCTCGATGCCGCGCGCCACCTCCGAAAAATACGGATTCGTATTGTTCGGAATGATCAGGCCGATGGTGCCCGTACTGCGGCTGCGCAAGGAACGCGCCAGCGCGCTGGGCACGTAATGCAGTGCCTCCGCCGCCGCCAGCACGGCGCGGCGCGCCTCGTCGCTGACGGGGCGGGTATTGTTGAGGACGTGCGACACGGTGGTAAACGACACCCCCGCCGCCTGCGCCACTTGTTTGATGGTTGCCATGGGCCAGTATTATGAACGCTCGCCACGGCGGCGGTAGGTATCGAGCACCACGGCCGCGACAATCACCAGGCCCGTGACGATGCGTTTCACGGGTTCCGACACGCCCACTTGCGCCAGGCCCGCTTCCAGCACGGAAATGATCAACACGCCGATAAACGTGCTGATGACGGAACCGCGTCCGCCCATCAGGCTCGTGCCGCCGATCACGACGGCTGCGATCACTTGCAATTCCATGCCCACGCCGCCGTTCGGGTCGGCCGCTTCCAGGCGCGATACCTGGAACAGCGCGCCCACGCCGGCGAGAAAGCCCATCAAGGCGAAGACCAATACTTTCGACGGCTTCGTGTTGATGCCGGACAAACGCACGGCTTCTTCATTCGTGCCGATGCCGATCCAGTGGCGTCCCAGCACCGTGCGCGTGAGCACGAGGTGGCCGATGACGACGATGGCGATCGAGGCGATGAAGGCGGGCGACAGGCCGAACGCGATCGGCGAGCTGATGCCGTCAACGGCGCTGCCGATGTATTCCGTGCGCGAGTTCGTCACTTGATACGCCATGCCGCGCGCCATTTCCAGCACGCCCAAGGAAACGATGAACGAGGGAATGCGCCAGCCGACGGAAATCAGGCCCGTCGTGGCGCCGCACAGGGCGGCGACGAACATGCCCAGCAGGGCCGCGCTCCACACGGGCCAGCCCCAGTGCACGACGGCCAGCGACAGCACGGAAGCGGCCAGCGCCATCACGGAACCGACCGACAGATCGATGCCGCCGATGATCAGCACGAACGTCATGCCGACAGCCATCACGACGAGGGTCGGGATATTGTTCGACAGGGTGCTCAAGGTGGCCAGGGTGAAGAAGTTTTCGCTGGCGAACGAGAACAGCACGCACATGGCGACCAGGGCGCCGATCAGGCCCGCATAGTTTTTCAGGTCGGCCAGGCTGCGCTGCAGATACGAAGGAGAGGAATTGGTGGTCATGGGAATCTTTCCGGCGGATCAGGCCGCAGCTGGAGTGGAAGTGGGGGTCAAATAGCCGGAGAAGGCGGCCGACAGCAGCGCGTCCTGGCTCCAGGCGCCGCGCTCGAAGGTCTCGACGATGCTGCCGGCGCTCATGACGGCGATGCGGTCGCAGATCAGCATCAGTTCGCGCAAGTCGCTCGAGACGATGACGAGGCCCTTGCCCTGGCGCGCCTGTTCGGCCAGCACCTGATAAATATCAAACTTGGCGCCGATATCGATGCCGCGCGTGGGTTCGTCGAACAGCATCACGGGGCAGTCGCGGTACAGCCAGCGTGCGATCACCACCTTTTGCTGGTTGCCGCCAGACAGTTCCGCCACCGTTTGCGCGCTGTTGCGCGAGCGGATGCCCAGGCGCTCGATGTAGTCGTCGGCCACCGACGCTTCGGACGCATCGTTGAGCCAACCGGCGCCGCTGACCGTGTCGAGCGAGGCCAGGGTCGTGTTGACGGCGATGGACTGGCGCAGCAACAAGCCTTGCCCCTTGCGGTCTTCCGTGATCATGGCGATGCCCGCTTTCACCGCTGCCTGCGGCGAGGCCAGGGCGGCAGGTGTTTCGCTGTCGCCAAGGAACACGGCACCGGCGTCGGCACGGTCGGCGCCGAAGATCAGGCGCAGCAATTCCGTGCGGCCCGAGCCGATCAGGCCGGCGATGCCGAGGATTTCGCCGGCACGCAAGTCGAACGAGGTCGGGTTGACGACCTTGCCGCGCGCCAGGCCACGCACGCGCAGCAGCGGTGCGCCCAGCGTGCGGCCGCTCAGGTCGACGGCATCATCGGCCGAACGGCCCACCATCAGGCTGACCAGGTCGGCGGCGGAATGGCCCGCGATATCGTCGTCGCACACGAGCTGGCCGTCGCGCAGCACGGCGATGCGGTCGGCCACGCGCTTGAGTTCTTCCAGGCGGTGGGAAATATAGATGATGCACACGCCTTCGGCCTTCAGGCGTTCGATTTGCAGGAACAGCAATTCCACTTCGCGGTGCGTCAGCATGGCTGTCGGCTCGTCGAGCACCAGCAGGCGGCAGGCGCCGATCAGATTGCGCGCGATCTCGATCATTTGCTGGTGGCCGATGCCCAGTTCGCCCACGAGGGTCCACGGATCGAGGCCGCCCAAGCCCACTTTTTCCATCTGTTCGCGCGCGTCGCGTTCGAGACGGCCGCGGTCGATGAAGCCGAAACGCTGCGGCAGGTTTTTCAGGTACAGGTTTTCCGCGATCGACAGGGTAGGAATCAAATTGAGTTCCTGCATCACCATGCGGATGCCCAGCGCCTCGGCGGCGCCGCGCGAGGCGGGCTGGTAAGGCTTGCCGTCGAGCAGCATCGTGCCCGTGGTGGCTTGCTCCAGACCGCAGATGATCTTCGACAAGGTGCTTTTACCAGCACCGTTTTCGCCCGTCAGCGCCAGCACCTGGCCGGGGGCAAAGCGCAAGCCCACGCCGCCCAGCACGGGGCCGACATAGGACTTGCCGATGTTGTCCAGGGTCAATAGAGGGATGGCGGCTGATGGCGCCGGGGGGATGTCGGTAGGCATGATAAAACTCCGCGGTAGTGGCGGCGGGGCCGGCGCCGCCTGCTCGCATGAGTAGGCAGGCGCCGGCCCCGGCGGGATCAAACGATCAGGACTTGGCGGCCTTGGCGACCAGTTCGACCTTGGTTTCGATGACGCCACCAAGCTCGGCCTGTTTCTTCTTCTGTGCCAGGGCTTTCAGCACGGTCTCGATGCCGAACACGGCTTGCTGCGAACCGAACTGGTCGGCGGTAGCCAGCACGCGGCCATCGGCCAGCATCGGCTTGATGGCGTTGATGTTGTCGTAGCCGACGACGATGACTTTGCCCGTTTTACCAGCCGCCTTGATGGCGGACACGGCACCGATGGCCATGTTGTCGTTACCGCACAGCAAAGCCTTGATATTCGGGTTGGCGTTCAGCATGGCAGCCGCCACCGTGTTGGCAGGGGCGATTTCCCACTGGCCCGACTGCACGCTGACAACTTTCGCGCCGGCCGCGTTCATGGCGTCCTGGAAGCCCAGGGTGCGCTGCTGCGCGTTGTAGGTCGTCGACACGCCTTCGATGATGCCGACCGGGTCACCCTTCTTGATCTGCTTGGCCAGGAAGTCGCCGACCACCTTGGCGCCCTTGCGGTTGTCCGGGCCGACGAACGGCACGCTGATGCCCTTCTCTTTCAGGGCGCCTTCGTCGAGCTTGTTGTCGATATTGACGACGATGATGCCCGCGTCGATGGCTTTCTTCAGGACCGGCACCAGCGCTTTCGAGTCGGCCGGGGCGATCACCAGCGCGTTGACGCGCGAGACGATCATTTGCTCGACCAGCTTGATCTGGCTCGACGTATCCGTCTCATCCTTGATGCCGTTCGACAGCAGGTCGTACTTGGCGGCATTGGCCTTCTGATGCGCCTTGGCGCCATTTTCCATGGTCAGGAAAAATTCATTGGCGAGCGACTTCATCACCAGCGCCACCTTCGGTTTGGCAGGTGTCTGCGCCATCGCCGGCACGGCGGGCAAGGCACACACCAGGACAGCGGCGGCAATCATTTTCAGGCGAATACGGGATGTCATGAGCGTCTCCAGAGTTGTTGGTCAAGCACGTCTACACCATGCTTTTATGAAATTTTACGGCGCGCAAACGTTTGCGCGAAGCGAATAGTGCCTCAATGCCCTATTACAGTGCAAGCAAAACTGTATGTGCGGTGCAGCAAAAAGGGAGCGCCCAGAGGGAAACAGGCAGGCCGACGCGATCGGCCTGCCGAGGAGAAATGCGTAGAAATCAGACGTTTGTTGCGGGACGGGCGCTGGCCCATTGCACGGCCAGCACGCTGGCCAGCACCAGCAGCAAGCCCAGCATTGACCAGCCCGTCATGGCCTGGCCCAGCAGGGCCCAGCCCAGCATGACGGCCATCAGGGGACTGAGCAGGCCCAAGGAGGAGACGGCCACGGGCGACAGCCTGGCGATGCCGCGAAACCACAGCGCATATGCGAGCAGGGCGCCGGCCAGGCACAGGTAGGTGTAAGCCAATATTTGCGGCAAGGACAAGGCCGGCAGCGGTGCGTCGGCCAGCCAGGCGACGGGCGCCAGCATCAGGCTGCCCAGCAGCAATTGCCAGCCCGTCAGCGCCAGCACGGGCAAGTCCGGCTTCCAGCGCCGCGTCAGATAGGTGCCGGCCGCCATGCAAGCCGTGCCGCCCAGCGCGGCGGCGATGCCGACCGGTTCCCACACGGTGCGCGGCGACAACAACAAAATTCCCATGCCGGCCACGCCCAGTACGCTGGCAAGCAAGGCCAACCGGGCCGGACGGCGCCCTTCCACGCCCCAGGCCAGGCCCATGACCAGCAGCGGCTGGATGGCGCCCACCACGGCCGCCAAGCCGCCGGGCAAGCGGTAGGCTGCCACGAACAGCAGCGCCTGGAACACACCGATATTCAGCGCCGACAGGATCAGCACGCGGGCCCAGTCGCGCCGCGCGGGCAGGCGCCGCATGACCAGCAGCAACAACAAGCCGGCCGGCAACACGCGGATCAGGGCCGCAGTGAAAGGCCGGTCGGGCGGCAGCAGTTCGGACGTGACGATATACGTGGAACCCCAGATCAGGGGCGCCAGCGCCGTGAGCAGAATATCGCCCCAGGCGGGGCGGACGGAAGAAGAAACCATACAACTATCTCGACACTAAGATAAAAACTCAGTGTGGACGCGAACTATCTTGATGTCAAGACAAATGGGCGTGCGCACCGCTACCTGCGGACGAAAAAAAACCCGGCATGGCCGGGCTCCGGGAAGCAGATCAGACAGCAAGCCGCGCTGTCTGACAGATACTTAATCGCGCACGCGCCGCAGGGTCGTTACCCGCATGCCGCCCATGCTGATCTGCGCCGTGCTGCCATCGTCGCTGACGATAATATCCATGGCCGCTTCGCCCGCGCCTTCCGGCGCGATCGTCACGGTATTGCCCTTGGTGGTGAAGGTGGCCTTGGTCGAGGTGCCGTTATTGATCACGCTGTCACTTGTAAATTCCAGGACGTTGCCCATCGCCGCCTGCCATTTCCCCACCGCCGGGTGGCCGCCAAAGCTGAACACGCTTTTCAGCTTGTCCAGCATGCCCGCACCCTGCGCGGCCGACGATTTGCCTATCGCACCGGTCATGGCCGCCTGGCTCATCTGCGCTTCGTCGATGACTTGCCATTGCTTGTCAACCAGCGCCATCGGCAGTCGCACTTGCAGATCGCCGTCCGGCAAGCGCTGCAGGATCAGCGCGCGGTCCGGCGATTTGGCGAACCACGCGGCCTCATCGGTCAGCGTCAGGGTGGCCTTGGCCATCGCCACTTGCTGTACGCCCAGGTCGCGCACCTGATCGTAGCCGCTGACCTTGGCCACTTTCACGCCCTTGGCCACGCACAGCTTGTCGCCACGCAAGGCCGCCTTGCCCGGCGCGGCCAGCGCGTAGACAAATTGCGATTGCGCAACCCAACCACCGCTGCTTTGCTCGACGGGAGCGTTGTACAGGCCGCCACGCACAAGGATATCGAGCCATTGCCGAGTGGAACTGTCGTACGACGCCACGCGGATCTCTTCCTTCTGGTACGGCAAGTTGGTGAGGCACAGCAGCTTGTCGCGCGCCGCCTCGTCAGCGGCCAGGTGGGCGTCGATGGCGCGGCTGAAACTGCTGGCCGATGCCGCCTCGGGCGCCAGCAGCCACGCCAGCGCGCCACCGGCCACGATGACCGCCGCCAGCACGCCGCCGGCGATCATGACGTGGCGCCGCTTCACGCCGGACAGCGCCGGCGTCGCGGCTGGTGCGGGCGCCGGTGCGGCGTTGACAGCCTTGCCGCATTCATCGCAGAAGCGCGCGCCGGGGACATGGGCGGTGCCACATTTGGTGCAGAAGTGAGCCATGGTGTGCCTTACTTGAGTTTATGCGCGCATTCGCCGCAGAACACGTCATCGGACGCGACCGGTGCCTTGCAGCTTGGGCAATGCAGGCTGTCAACGGGCGCGGCAGCCGGCGTGGCCGGTGCGGCCGGTGCAGTCGCCTGTTCAGCCAGGGCACGCGCGCGTTCACGCGCTTCTTCGGCTTTTTTCTTGACCGTGGCCAGGCCGTCGTTCAGGCTCGCTTCCGAGGCGCTGAAATCGACATTGCGTGTGGCGTTCAGGTAGATGATGCATACGCCCTTGGTGAAGATCAGGCCCGGTACCACGGCCGCGGCCGCCAACAGCAAGCCGCCGCCCAGGCCCGCTGCGATGATGTAGCCGGAACCGCCATTCAGACCCGAAGCCAGGGTGTACATATTCATCTGGCCGCCCAGGCCCAGGATGCCGGCCGACATGCCGCTGGTCAGCGATACGCCGGTACCGACCACGCCAAAAATCAGCAGCGCCACAAACGTCGTGATCAGGAACAGCAGCACTTCCAGCAAGATCACGGACACCAGCTTGGTGCGCACGATCAGGTTCAGGCGGGCAATGATCTGGAACACGGTGGCGCCCGACCAGGCGGCAGGGCCGGCCAGCGGCAGCATCACGTAGAACAGCGCAAACACCAGCACGCCCAGCACGATGGCCGACAGCGGGAAGACGACCGTGTACAGCACGGGGCCAAGCACGGGAATCTTGCAGACAAACAAGATGATGGCGATGGTGATCATGGCCGCCAGCACGATCAAAAATTCAAGGAAGACGACCGCGATCAGGCGGTGGCTCGTGTACAGCGAAACGAGCATGGCATCAACCAGGCTCATGCCAGGCTGGCCTTGCGCGTCGCGCATCAGCATGATGCCGACGGCGTTAGAACCGTAAAACATCACGAGGAAAGCCATCAGGCCACCGACAAAGACCAGCAGCGGACTGCTCATGCCGCCGGCAAGCATCGTCAGCACGCCACCGACGAGCACGGCGCTGATGAAGGTCAGGGCCAGCAGCGCAATCGCGCGAAAGTTCCTGATGGCGTCGGTCGCTTCGATCAGCGAACCCACGGCGGAGGAAAAGGGAAGAGGTTGATGTGTTTGTGTGGAAATGGTCATGTCTGGCCTGGAAGGGGTGAATCGGGAGGGGACGGCCTGCCTGGCCGTCCCATGGTCATACTGTGTCAGTAGGCCAGCGCCAGTTGCAGCTCGCTCGCAGGCGCCTGGCGCTGGACGATCTGCAGCTTGACGTCCTGGCCACCGACGCGCTTGCTATTCAGGTACAGGGCCGTGCGTACCGGGTAAATGCCCTGCGGCACGCCTTCAGGCATGGGGATCGAGAAGCCGCCCTTGTAGGCGCCGCTGCCGTTATTGCTGCTGACCACCTTGCGCACGGTTTTGATCAGCTCGCCATTGGGCTTGTACAGGCTCAATTCTTCTTCCACCAGCGGGTTCGGATCGCGCGTGCCGGCCGCCACTTCGATGTACGAATTGGTCTGCGCCTTCTGGCCCGGACGCACGGACGACGGCGTAAAGCCCGTCTCGTATTTCACCAGGGTCGACTGCTCGGGCAGCTTGCCCTTGTTGGCCACCTTGTAATCGGCCTGCACCTGCTGCGACGTCTTGACTTGCTGGCTTTGATAATTCAAGGCCACGCAGGCGAGCGCGCCCAGGCTGGCGCCCAGGGCCGCACCGCGCACGGTGTTGTTGCCGCCGCCCAGCAAGCCGCCGACGACGGCGCCGATGCCGGCCAGCATGGCCGTATTGCATTCGCCACTGGCCGCTTCCGTGCCTGCGGTGGTGGTATTGCCCGTGGCGCCAGGGCCGCCCGGCGCGGCGCAGCCGGCCAGCATCGACGACACGACCAGCATCGCCACCAGGGGCTTGGCCATTTGTTTCAAGTTTTTCACGTTATTCTCCGAAAGAATCAAAATAGGAATGGGAGGCAAGCTAGGGCTTACTCGATCTGGATTTGCGACAGCGCCTTGTCTTGCGCTTCCTTCGCCTTGCGCTTGATGTCCTGCGCATGGCGGTTGCCCTTGTCCATGCGCAACACGGCATTCGCATTGGCAATGGCACAGTCGTATTTGCGCTGGCTCATGCAGTGGCTCGCTTCCGACAGGCTGTCCGTGATCACGCTTTCCAGGCCCGTCGTCTGTTTGACAGGCGCCGGTGGCGGGGTCACCTTGACGGGCTTGGCCGGTTTTTCCACGACAGGGGCCGGGGCCGCTGCTGGAGCCGGCTCGGGTGCTGGAGCAGGCGCTGCCGCTGGCTCAGGCTCAGGCTCGGCAGCAGGTGTCGCGGCAAGGTCGCCCGCCGTGCCGCCATCGAGCGCAGCGTCATCGATGGCCAGCGGCTGCTCGGCGGCCGGCGCAGGGTCTTCCTGCACCGGCAAGGCTGCCTCCGGTTCAGGCACGGCGACAGGCGGCTTGCCTGACAAGAAATAGTAAGCGCCCGCACCGCCCAGCAGCACCACCGCTGCGACGGCCGCGGCGATCAGTTTCATGCGCTTGCCAGCCGGTGGGCTGTCAGCCGGCGTGTCGGGAACGCTGTCTGTCACTGCTGCGGGAGCGGTTTCTGGTTCCCGTGCGGGGGCGGGCGCAGGGACCGGATCGGCACGGCGCTTTTCCAGCACGGGCGGTGGCGCAGGTGGCGCGACCGGTTCCGCCACCGGTGCCGGGGCAGGCTCAGGCACGGACACGGGTTCAATGACGGGCGCAATCTCCGGCGCGATGACCGGCTCTGGCAGCGGCGGCGGCATCGCTGCGGCCACCGGCGCCACGGCAAAGCTGAACGCGCACTTGGGGCAGAACCGGGCGTCCGGCTTGCAGTCATGGCCGCACTGGCCACAGGATTTTCCCGGCACCGGGGCGGCAACGGTCGTGGCAACGGCAAACGTCGTGCCGCAGGAAGAACAGAATTTGGCGCCCGGCTTATTCTCGGCCTGGCAGGAAAGGCATTTCAATTGGCATCTCTTTTCATATCAACGCTGGGAGCCGCGTACGCTGGCGATTGCCAGAATGGCAGTATTGTTGACGTACGGCTAAATGTTCAACGAGTATATTTTCAAATACCAAGTTGCCACAAGGGAAAATTGCCTTTTGCTCTATTCAATTTTTAAATATTGGTAAAAATCCTGCCAGCATGGCGTGCTGCGCCCCATGTTGGTGCGCAGATGGCAAAAAACCCGGCAACGCTGTATGCGTTGCCGGGTTCTCAGTCGATGCCGGGGACAGTGACGCTGGCTTACTTGCGTCCGCCCCGTGCCGGTGCGGCATGAGCGCCCTTGGCTGGCGGCTTGCCGCCACGGCCCATCGGCGCGGCGGCCGGCTTGGCCTTGGTCTTGATGGTCGACAGGATCGATGGGCGCACCTTCGACTCGGCGGCCGACGCTTTGGGCGCCGCTGCCGTACCGCCCAGGGCAATGCGGTTCTTGCCCGGCGTGACCTTGAACTTGTCTGGCGTGCCGGCGCCATGCGTCTGGCGGCTGCGTTCGCCTGCGGCCAGTCCGCCCGACTCGGACGAGGTCCAGGCCGGAATCAAATGCTTGTCGCCATTACCGATCAAGTCGCCCCGACCCATGTTGACCAGCGCTTCGCGCAGGATCGGCCAGTTGGCCGGGTCCTGGTAGCGCAGGAAGGCTTTATGCGTGCGGCGGATCTTGCCGCTGCGGGCCGTTTCCACCACTTCCGAGTCCGCCGTGACCTTGCGCAAGGGATTCTTGCGCGTGTGGTACATGGTCGTCGCCATGGCCATCGGCGTGGGCATGAAGGTTTGCACCTGGTCCAGCTTGAAATTGTTCTTCTTCAGCCACAGGGCCAGGTTCAGCATGTCCACGTCCGTCGTGCCCGGATGGGCGGCGATGAAATACGGGATCAGATACTGCTTCTTGCCTGCTTCCAGCGAGAAGCGGTCGAACATTTCCTTGAATTCGTCGTACGCGCCGATGCCGGGCTTCATCATCTTCGACAAAGTCCCCTCTTCCGTGTGCTCGGGCGCAATTTTCAAGAGGCCGCCGACGTGGTGCGTCACCAGTTCCTTGACGTATTCAGGCGAACGTACGGCCAGGTCGTAGCGCAGACCTGAGCTGATCAGCACTTTCTTGATGCCGGGAATGGCGCGCGCCTTGCGGTACAGCGAGATGAGCTTGCTGTGGTCCGTGCCCAGGTTGACGCAGATGGATGGGTACACGCACGACAGGCGGCGGCACGACACTTCGATCTCTTTTTCCTTGCAGGCCAGGCGGTACATATTCGCCGTCGGGCCACCCATATCGGAAATAGTGCCCGTAAAGCCTTTGGTTTTATCGCGGATATGCTCGATCTCGCGCAAGATCGACGGCTCCGAACGGCTCTGGATGATGCGGCCTTCATGTTCCGTGATCGAACAGAAGGTGCAGCCGCCGAAGCAGCCGCGCATGATGTTGACGGAAAAGCGGATCATTTCCCAGGCGGGGATATGCGCCTTGCCATAGCTCGGGTGGGGGGCGCGCGCGTAGTTCATGTCGTACACGCCATCCATCTCGTCCATGGCCAGGGGCAGCGGCGGCGGGTTGAGCCACACGTCGCGTTCGCCATGCGCCTGCACCATGGCGCGCGCATTGCCGGGATTCGATTCCAGGTGGAACACGCGCGACGCGTGCGCATACATGACGGGGTCATCCTTGACGACGTCGTAGGCGGGCAGGCGCACGACCGTCTTGTCGTGCTTTTCCTTGGCCATGGCCAGGCGCTCTTCGCGGCTCATGATGCGGATCGGCTTGATGACTTCGGCCGATTTCGACGCATTTTCCGTGGCGCAGGCGGTCTTGTCTTCCTGCACCATCTCGTAGGGGCTGTAGTGCGGATCGACCTTGCCGGGCACGTCGACGCGGGTGGAGTTGTGCACGCCCCAGTCGTCGCCGGGCAACCAGCCGGACGGCACCATGAAGGCCGTGCCGCGCAAGTTGCGGATATCCTTGATCGATTCGCCGGCGGCCAGGCGGTGCGTCAGGTCGACCAGCGCCCGCTCGGCATTGCCGAAGATCAGCAGATCGGCCTTGGAATCGGGCAAGACGGAACGGCGGACCTTGTCCGACCAGTAATCGTAATGGGCGATGCGGCGCAACGATGCTTCGATGCTGCCGATGACGATGGGCACGTCGGGATACGCTTCGCGCGCGCGCTGGGCGTACACGGTGACGGCGCGGTCCGGGCGTTTATTCGGTTCCGCATTCGCCGTGTAGGCATCGTCGGAGCGGATCTTGCGGTCGGCCGTGTACTGGTTGACCATGGAATCCATGTTGCCGGCGGTAATGCCGTAGTACAAACGGGGCTTGCCGAGGATGCGGAACGCGTCGGCCGACAGCCAGTCCGGTTGGCTGATGATGCCAACGCGGTAACCTTGCGCTTCGAGCAGGCGGCCAACGAGGGCCATGCCGAAACTCGGATGGTCGATGTAGGCGTCGCCCGTGACGAGGATGACGTCGCACTGGTCCCAGCCCAGCGCGTCCATCTCGGCACGCGACATCGGCAGGAAAGGCGCCACGGCAGCGCGGGCAGACCGCTTGGGAACGGTCGCAAATAAATTGGTGGGGGAGCTCATAGGGTACGGATTGTACCGGAATTGGCCATTTCCAACCTGACGGCCTGCTTTTTACTGTTGGATTTCAGTACAAAAAACGTTTATTTTTCAATTACTTGGGAGGAACGGGGCAGATCCGGCGGGGCAATGCGCCCCAGTGGGGCGCATTGCGATCGCGAAGCGACGGACCCCGATCAAATTCCCATATTCGCCAGAATCTCACCAAGTTCCCGCAACGCCGGCTCCAATTTCGGGTGCTTGACGGCAAACTTGGCCGACAATTCCTGGCTGCGCTCGGCCAGGCCATAGGTGGTCGACTCTTCTTCCTGCTCTTGCGCGGCGCGCTTTTCCATCAGCAACTTGATGTCGACATCGAGTTTTTGCAGCAAACCATGCAGTTCTTCATCGACGGGGCCGCTGGTTTCCAGTGTCGAATGCAGTTGTTGCAGCGATTCCTTGAGTTTGCTATCCATGTTTTTTCCTGTCAGTCAGTAAATTGCGTGTCCAGGAACAATTGTTCCACCTTGCTCCTGGCCCACGGGGTCTTGCGCAAAAACTTCAGGCTCGACTTGATGCTGGGATCGCTGATGAAGCAATTGATATCGATGTGCTTGGCCAGGCCGTCCCAGCCGTAGTGGGCGTGCAGGCGCGTCACGATACCTTCCAGGGTGATGCCATTCAAATCTTGCTGACTCATATACTCTTTCGACTGCCTTCTTGTTTACATCTTACTCAATTCTACGCCGCCGGCACGGAAAGCTTGCGTGCGCCATGTCAACGCAACGCAAGCTTCTGACGAGGACGTCTTACTTCGCGTTCAGGCCGCGGCGTTCCAGCAGCGGTTCCACGGTGGCATCGCGGCCACGGAAGTCACGGAACAGTTGCAGCGCATCGACGCTGCCGCCGCGCGACAGCAATTTGCTGCGGAACCAGTCGCCGTTCTTGCGTGTCAGGCCGCCGTTTTCCTTGAACCAGTTGACCGATTCTGCGTCCAGCTTTTCCGACCACAGGTAAGCGTAATACGCGGCCGAATAGCCGCCCGAGAAGCTGTGCGAGAAGTAGCTGGTACGGTAGCGCGGCGGCACGGGCGCGTAATCGACGCCAGCGTCTTTCAGCGACGCTGCTTCAAAGGCCAGCACGTCGGTTGGGATCTGGCTTGGCGCCAGCTGGTGCCAGCGCTGGTCCAGCAACGCTGCCGACAGGTATTCCGTCGTCATGAAACCCTGGTTGAATTTCTTCGCCGCCGTCACCTTGTCGAGCAATTCCTGCGGCATGGCCGCGCCGCTCTGGTAGTGCTTGGCATAGTTTTGCAGCACTTCCGGCCAGACGGCCCACATTTCATTGACTTGCGATGGATACTCGACGAAGTCGCTCGGCACGCTGGTGCCGGCAAAGCGCGGATATTTCACGTTCGAAAACATGCCGTGCAACGCATGGCCGAATTCGTGGAACATGGTCGTCACTTCATCGAACGTCAAGAGCGTCGGCTGGCCGGCCGGCGGCTTCGGAATGTTCAATTGGTTGGCCACCACTGGATGCGTGCCCATCAGCATTGACTGCGACACGTATTCATTCATCCACGCGCCGCCATGCTTGTTGCCGCGCGCATAGAAGTCGGCGATGAACAGGGCCAGCGGCTTGCCGTTGGCGTCCGTCACGTCGTAGACGCGCACGTCCGGGTTGTACACCGGTAGATCAGTGCGTTGCTTGAAGCTGATGCCGTACAGTTTATTGGCGGCAAAGAAGACGCCGTTGTTCAGCACGCTGTTCAATTCCAGGTACGGTTTCAGCTCGTTTTCATCGAAATTGAACCGTTGCTTGCGCAGCTTGTCCGTGTAGATGGCCCAGTCGGCCGCTGCTACCTGGAAACCGCCTTTTTCCGCATCGACCACTTGCTGCAGGTCGGCCGCTTCGCGGCGCGCGTTGGCGACGGCCGGTTTCGCCAGTTCCGACAGCAGCGTATTGACGGCCGTCGTGGTCTTGGCCGTCTGGTCTTCCAGCGAGTACGCGGCGTAGTTGGCGTAACCGAGCAAGGTGGCCCGTTCGGCGCGCAGTTTCGCCAGTTTCAATACGATGGCGCGGTTGTCGAACTCGCCGCCCTGGCTGCCCCGGTTCAGCGACGCATCCATCAGGCGCTGGCGTGTCTTGCGATCCGTCAATACGGCCAGCGGCGGCTGGCCGCTCGTATTCACGAGGGCGATGACGAACTTGCCCGTCAAGCCGCGTTCCTTGGCGGCAGCAGCAGCCGTATCGATATCGCTGTCCGTCATGCCGGCCAGCTCGGCGCGCGTGTCGACAACGATGCTCTTGGCATTCGTTTCCTTCAGCACGTTTTGCGCGAAGGCCGTTTCCAGGCCCGCCTGCTCGGCGTTGTAGGCTTTCAATTTTTCCTTGTCCGCATCGGACAGCTTGGCGCCGGCGCGCACGAAGTCCGTATGGTAGCGTTCCAGCAAGCGCAAGGATTCGGCATCGAGGCCCAGCTTGTCGCGCTTGGCGTACAGGGTATCGATGCGGGTAAACAGTTTTGGATTGAGGGTAATCGCGTCGCCATGCGCGGCCAGTTTCGGCGACACGTCCACTTCCACCGCTTCCAGCACGCTATTCGTGTTGGTCGACGTCATGTTGCTGAAGATGCTTTGCACGCGGTGCAGCAACTGCCCCGTGCGCTCGAGCGCCACGATGGTGTTCTCGAACGTGGGCGCCTGGCGATTGTTCGCAATGGCGTTGACTTCGGCCAGCTGGCGTTTCATGCCTTCGGCAAACGCCGGCGCGTAGTGCGCATCCTTGATCAGGCCGAATTGCGGCATCTGGAATGGCAGCGGACTGGCTTTCAGCAGGGGGTTCTGGGCGCTGACGGCGGCGGCGGGCGCGGATTTTGCAGTGGCGGCAGCCATGGCGGATGGGGCGGCGTGGGCCAGCATGACGCTGGCGGCGATGACGAGCAGTTGTGGACGGATCATGACATCTTTCTGAAAGCGCAGGGAAGAGCCGCGATCGCGTCGCGGGCCAGTGGCAGATCATAGCAGCCTGTCACACAGGCGTCATCCAACATGGGCGATCCTGTGGTGCATCGCGCCAACTGCGCGGTTTACCACGGTTTGTGTGGTGATTCGCCAAATAAAAATGGCCACCCATTCATGGCGGCCACTGATGTTCATCACCGGCCAGGCCGGTGACGGGTACGAGGATTACTTGCCGTTCAAGCCACGGCGTTGCAGCAGCGGCTCGATCTTCGCATCGCGGCCGCGGAAGTTGCGGTAGATGTCGAGCGCGTCGGCGCTGCCGCCGCGCGACAGCAGTTTATTGCGGAACCAGTCGCCGTTCTTGCGCGTCAGGCCGCCGTTTTCCTTGAACCACTCGACCGTGTCGGCGTCGAGCTTTTCCGACCACAGATACGCGTAGTAGCCGGCCGAGTAACCGCCCGCGAACGCGTGCGAGAAATACGTGGTGCGGTAGCGCGGCGGCGCCGGGGCGAAATCGACGCCCGCATCCGTCAAGGCGGCCTTTTCAAAGGCCAGCACGTCGGTCGGGATCTGTGCCGGGGTCAGCTGGTGCCAGCGCTGATCCAGCAGGGCCGACGCCAGGTATTCCGTGGTTTTATAGCCCTGGTTGAAATTGTCGGCCGCCGTCACTTTCGCCAGCAGCTCGGCGGGAATTGCCGCGCCCGTCTGATAGTGCTTGGCATAGTTTTGCAGCACTTCCGGCCACAGCGCCCACATTTCATTGACTTGCGACGGATATTCGACGAAGTCGCGCGGCACGCTGGTGCCGGCAAAGCGCGGGTATGTCACGTTCGAAAACATGCCGTGCAGCGCATGGCCGAATTCGTGGAACATGGTGTTGACTTCGTCAAACGTCATCAGGGTCGGCTGGCCCGCTTCCGGCTTCGGAATGTTCAGGTTATTCGCGATCACTGGCTTGCGGCCCAGCAAGGTCGATTGGCCCACATAGGCATTCGCCCAGGCGCCGCCGCGCTTGTTGCTGCGCGCATAAGGGTCAAGCGTAAAGATGGCCAGCTGCGTGCCGTCTTCATTGAAGACGTCGTAGACCAGCATGTCGGACGTGTAGACGGGCAAGTCGGTGCGCTGCTTGAACGTGAGACCATACAACTTGCCGGCGGCAAAGAACACGCCCTTGGTCAGCACGCTGTGCATTTCAAAGTACGGTTTCAACTGCGTTTCATCGAAGTTGTAGCGTTCGGCGCGCACCTTGTCGCTATAGAAAGCCCAGTCGGCAGCGCCCACCTTGAAGCCGCCTTTGCCCGCATCGATAACCTTCTGGATATCGTCCGCTTCACGGCGCGCATTGACGACGGCCGGCTTCGCCAGCTCGCCCAGCAGGGCGTTCACGGCGGTCGTGTCGTGCGCCGTCTGGTCTTCCAGCGAATACGCCGCGTAGTTTGGGTAGCCCATCAGCGCGGCACGTTCGGCGCGCAGTTTTGCCAGTTCCAGCACTTCCTGAGTGTTGTCGAACTCTCCGCCACGGCTGCCGCGCGCTTGCGAGGCGGCCATGATGCGTTCGCGCAAGGCGCGGTTGGTCAGCAGCGACAGCGGCGCCTGGCCCGTCGTGTTGACGAGGGCGATCACGTATTTTCCGTCCAGGCCGCGCTTCTTGGCCAGGCCGGCGGCCACTTCGATGGCGGCCGGCGACAGGCCGTCCAGTTCCTCGCGCGTGTCGACGACGACGGCCGACGCGTTCAATTCCTTCAGCACGTTCTGCGCGAACTTGGTCGACAGGGCAGCGAGCTGGCCGTTGTAGGCGCGCAGCTTTTCCTTGTCCGCCGCCGACAGCTTGGCGCCGGCGCGCACGAAGTCCGTGTGATAGCGCTCGAGCAAGCGTTTCGATTCGGCATCGAGGCCCAGCTTGTCGCGCTTGGCGTACAGGGTATCGATGCGCTTGAACAATTTGTCATTGAGCATGATCGCATCGCTATGGGCCGCCATTTTCGGCGCCAGTTCGCGTTCCAGGCCCTGGATCGTGTCATTCGTATTCGAGCCGGACATCACGGAAAACACGGTGCGTACACGGCTCAGCAACTGGCCCGAGCGCTCCATGGCCACGATGGTGTTGTCGAACGTGGCTGGTTTCTTGTTGTTCGCAATCGCACTGATTTCCGCCAGATTGGCGGCCATGCCTGCCGTAAAGGCGGGTGCGTAGTCGGCGTCCTGCACCTTGTCGAACGGCGGATAGTTGAATGGCAGGCTGCTCGCTTGCGCAAACGGGTTCGAGGCAGGCAAGGCTACCGCCGCGGTAGCGGTGGTGGTTGGCGCCGCGGTGGCGGCAAAAACGGCGGCGGCTGGCGCCAGCATCAGGCTGGCGGCGATGACGAGCATTGTTGGACGGGTCATGTCTTCTTTCAAGAAACGCAAGAGAGCCGCGATTGTGTCGCGGGCCAGCCTGAAATAATAACAGCCTGAAACACTTGCGTCACCAGCAACTACCGATGGTAGCGCGCCCGCCAGTGATGAACGGTTTTCACGTGTCCCGCGTCACGATGCCGATTTAGTAATGCGGCGGACGCTCGTTGACCAGCCCGCCATTTGCCTGCTGCGCGCCGTCGCGCACGTGTTCGCCCAGCTTGTGCAGCATCGCCTCGAGCTGGTCGATGCGCTTGCCCTGCTGGTACACCATCTGGTTCAGCGATTCGACCAGGTCCTCCTGCTGCGCCAGCTTGATTTCGATATCGACGAAACGTACTTCCATCTGTTCTGCATTGTCCATGGTGCTCACGATCATTTCTCACTGAAAGCGGCATTCTACCGCCGTCACGGCGTGAGCCAGGACAAACAAGCGGCATTCTTCCTGTAGCGGTGCCGATTTCTGCCTATTCTCCCCGTATGGCTGAATCAAACCGCTTGACGAATGAGAACAAACGATTACAATGGACGTATCCACTTTGCCTGACCTGATCGATACGCGCAAGACGGCTGAATACCGGCGCTGGGAAGACTCCCTGCACGACGTGGCTGCCGCAGCCATCGATGCACGCATCAAGCATTTGCAGCACGGAAAAAAGGGCGACTGGCGGCCCGTGGGCGAAGGCGTGTGCGAGCTGCGTTTTTTACAGACGGGGCCCGGCTGGCGCGTGTATTTTCACGAAACCAACCTGGGCACCCTGATCTTGCTGCTGCTCGGTGGCGACAAGTCGAGCCAGCGGCGCGACATCAAGCACGCGCAAGCGATACTGCAAACATTGAAGGCCCAACAGGCGGCCATCCGGAAACAAAAAGCGGTGGCCAGCCCATCGACAGGAGCACGAAAAAAATGAACGACCATACTGACGCTGACGGCTTTGACCTCGACGACCTGGACGCATTAGGCCTGAGCAAATTTGATCCCACGCAACACCTGACCAGCAAGGAAGCCGTGGCTGCCTACATGAGCGAAATCGTCGCCACCGGCAACGCCGAACTATTCCAGTCCGCCATGAACGACGTGGTGCGCGCCTACGGCATGGGCAAGGTGGCGGCCAGGGCCGACATCACGCGTGAAGGCGCGTATAAAGCCTTGCGCGAAGGCAGCAAGCCGCGCTTTGAAACCATTTTAAAGATGCTCGATGCGCTGGGCATGCAGCTGGCCATCGTGCCGAAAACCACGCCAGACGGCGCCGTGGAAGCGTGAACGCCGCTTAGCCCTTCGGCGCGGCCAGCAAGGCCTTCATGCGCGCCAATCTCTCCTTGGGCGAAATCACTTCCGCCTCCGTCGGCACGGCGTCGCCCACGTCGAGTTCCATTTCCTTGATGAAGCGCGACGGGTCGCAATGGACTTGCTCGCCGGCACGCTTGCGCTTCTTGCACCACGTGATGTGCAAGGTGCGCTGGGCCCGCGTGATGCCCACGTACATCAGCCGCCGCTCTTCCTGGATGCGCGCGGCGATGGTTTCGGCCGGCGCGTCAGGGTCGCCCTTGTGCGGCAAGATGCCCTCTTCCACACCCACCAGAAACACGTGCGGAAACTCGAGACCTTTCGACGCGTGCAGGGTCGACATGCGCACGGCGTCCTGCTCCTCGTCCTTGCCCTCGAGCATGGTCATCAGGGCCACCATCTGTGTCAATTCCAGCACGTTCTTTTCTTCGCCGTCGCGGTCCTTGCCGCCCCGGCCCCGTTCCTTGAGCCAGTTGACGAATTCCAGCACGTTCTGCCACTTGCTTTGCGCTTGGCGTTCCTCGAAAGCATCGTACAGATACGATTCGTAGTGGATTTCCTTCATCATGTCGTCCAGCACTTCGGCCGCGTTGTCGCCGCTGCCGGCCGCGCCGGGACGGCTGGCGCGCGATTCGAGGTCGTTGATGAAGTTGCAGAAGTCGCGCAGCGGCCCCAGCTGGCGGTCTGTCAGCTTGGCCTCGATGCCGCCTTTAAAAACGGCCTGGAACAGCGAGCACTGCCACTGCCCCGAAAACGCGCCCAGCACCTCCAGCGTCGATTGCCCCACGCCACGGCGCGGCGTCGTCACGGCGCGGATGAAAGCCGGATCGTCATCTTCGTTGGCCAGCAAACGCAGATAGCTGATGATGTCCTTGATCTCGGCCTTGTCGAAGAAACTCTGGCCGCCCGAAATCGTGTACGGGATGCGTTCCTTGCGCAAGCATTGCTCGATGATGCGCGCCTGGTGGTTGCCGCGGTACAAAATCGCGTAATCGGAAAATTTGTTCTTGCGCTCAAAATGGTCGGCCGAGATCATGATGGCGACCTGCTCCGCCTCCTGCTCGTCCGTCTGCATGCCCAGCACCTTGATCGGCTCGCCCAGGCCGTGTTCGGACCACAGCGACTTTTCAAACAGCTTCGGGTTATTGCCGATGACGGCATTGGCCGCGTTCAGCACGCGCATGGTGGAGCGGTAATTCTGCTCGAGCTTGATCACGCGCAGATCGGGGAAATCCGTTTCCAGGGTCTTCAGGTTTTCCACGGTGGCGCCACGCCACGCGTAAATTGCCTGGTCGTCGTCGCCCACGGCCGTAAACATCGGCTTCTTGCCGATGCCCGTCACCATCAATTTCACCAGTTCGTACTGGCAGGTGTTCGTGTCCTGGTATTCGTCGACGAGCAGATAGCGCAGGCGGCGCTGCCACTTGTCGCGCACGGGGCCGTTGTTGCGGAACAGTTCCACCGGCAAGCGGATCAGATCGTCGAAATCGACGGCCTGGTAGGCGGACAAGGTCGCCACATAGCTGCGGTAGATGCGCGCCGCGTTCGCCTCGTCTTCATCCTTGGCTTGCGCCAGCGCCATGTCCGGATCGATCAGGCCATTTTTCCACAGGGACATGGCATTCTGGATGCCACGAATGACCTGTTTATCGGTGGTAATGGCGAGGTCTTGCACGAGGGAAAAGCAATCGTCGCTATCCATGATGGAAAAGCGGTCCTTCAAGCCCACGCCATTGGCTTCCTGGCGCAGGATTTTCACGCCCAGCGAGTGGAAGGTCGACACTGTCAACTGCTTGGCCTGGCGCGGCTGTTTCAACAGCTTGGCGATGCGTTCCTGCATTTCCAGCGCCGCCTTGTTGGTGAAGGTCAACGCGGCGATGGTGCGCGGGTCATAGCCCCGGTCTTCGATCAGGTGGGCGATCTTTTGCGTGATCACGCGCGTCTTGCCCGAACCGGCGCCCGCCAGCACGAGGCAAGGGCCGTCGAGGTAGGTAACCGCTTCACTTTGGGGCGCATTCAGACCGAACTGTGGTGCTTTGGACATCAGGGTATTTCCGCAGGGAACAGCAGCCCATTGTAACAGCGTCGCATGGGCTATTTGCATGGCGGACCCTGCCTGAAAAACAGGCATAGTCATTGATATATCGCCATATGCCGCCATCTTGGCCGATTCAATGCGTGCGGCGATGCCACGCCTGGAGTACCATTCCGCCTATATCGCCCGTGCGCGCCCACTTACCGAATGGCAGTCCCATGAAATTTGAACACCTGATTGAAATCAACGATCCCTTGAACCCGCTGATCGACACCTTGACTCTGGAACAGGTGTGGCGCGGCCTGGTCTTGCGCGCCGAGTCGCCGAAGCTGTTCGTGCCGCACCTCGACGAATGCCAGATCAGCGAACGCAGCGACGCCGGTTTCGCGCGCAGCCTGCGCTATGGCGAGCTGGTCATCAACGACAAGGTGGTGCTGATACCGCAACTGCAGGTGCGCTACGAAGTGCCGGCGCAACAGGATATCAGCGCGTCCTCGCTGGTGATGACCATCGAAATGCCCGACGAAGCGAGCATGTGGGTGCGCTTCCAGTACGACGACGGCCACGACGCGGCCACCGACGCGGCCAATGCCCTGTACGACGACTTCCGCCGCTCGGCCTACAAGGAGTCCGACATCGACACGGTGCGCATCATGCGCGAACTGGCGCTTGAAGGACGGCTCGATGCGGGCTTGCTGAACTAAATCAAATTCGCGCGCTGCGGCCCCACAACTGATCGGGGCGAAACTGGAGTCCCGCCTGCTCGGCGCTCAGCACTTCGCGAATCGCATGCAAGTCCACGCGCGTATCGCGCCGCAGCGGCACTTCCAGGCGCGCGCCGCGGGGGCCGACCAGCGACTGCACATGGGGCGTGGTGGCATTCAGCCCCTTGCGCGTGACGACGCCGACTTCCCCATTCAACAGTTTGACGAAGGTGCCGACCGGGTAGATGCCCAGCTCGCGCACCAGCAGCGAGGCCAGCGGCGCATCGAGGGTGGCCTTGTCGGCCATCAGCATTTCGCGCAGGGCCACGTTCGGCAGCAAAGGCTGGCGGTAGCTGCGCTTCGATACGCGCGCGCAATAGCGGTCGGCCAGCATGATCAGGCGCGCGCCGATGCCGATCGCCTCGCCTTGCGTGCCCAGCGGATAACCGCTGCCATCGATATTTTCATGGTGCTGCAGCACGGCTTGCAGCCAGACGGCATCCGTCACGCCAGCCGCGCGCAGCAAATCGACACCGGCTTGCGGATGGGCGCGCAAATAGGCGCGTTCCTGCGCGTCCAGCGGCCCCGCCTTGTGCTGGAAATCGGCGTGGCGTTCCAGCATGCCCACATTCATGCTCAGCGCGGCCAGCAGCACGCTGCGGATCACGCCATCATCGAGTTTCAGGGCGCGCGCCAGCAAGGCCGTGATGACTGCCGTATCGACGCTGTGGCGCACGGCAAAGTCGCCCGCGCCCTGGTTGTGCAGGATGCAGGCCAGCGCCACGTCGGCATCCAGAACAACAGCCTCTTCCACCAGCTGCGCCAGCGGCGCGAGGGATGCATGGCTGCCCGCCTGCCCGGCGGCAATGGCCGGCAAGACGAGGGCCAGGCCCGCCGTGACGAGGTTGAGCATGCGCAGGGCCGACGGTGCTTCTGTGGCTGTGCGCGGCACGTCCGCGCTGGTATCGGCGATGACGCCGCGCGCCAGCAGCAATGCGATCTGGTTCTCGCTGCTGATGACATGGCCCAGCCTGGCCAGCAAGCTGCCCGTTTCGCCGTGCACGTCCCAGGGCAGGGCCACGCCCAGGGCGAGTTCTCCCGCGTAAATGCGCCGAATTTTCACATCGTCTCCGTGTCATCGCCAGCCGCCACCCTTTTTACCATTGCGGCATGGGCGGCATGTGCCAATTGAAATGTTTTTTGCTTTTAATCAATATTTCAATGTGGCAGCGATGATCGCGCAATCATGTGAGCTTGTCTACAAAATTATGTAAATCATAAAGTTGCCTTCAAGGTCCCGGTGTGCAGTCGGCGCAGCCGGGCGCGTGTTCCGGGTCTTTTTCCAGGTGCAGCGCCAGCTCGCGCAAGGCCGTGCGCACGCCTTCTTCGATGACGGGGTGGTAGAACGGCATGTCGAGCATGGCCGGCACCGTCAGCTGGGCTTGGCATGCCCAGGCCAGCAGATGGCCCAGGTGTTCCGCCCTTGGGCCGATCAGCTCGGCGCCGAGAAAACGCTTGCTGCCGAATTCCGCATACACGCGCAGCAAGCCCTGGTTTTGCAGCATCACGCGGCTGCGGCCCTGGTTGCCGAACGACACGGCGCCGACGGCGAAGCGGCCCGCGTGGCTCACGCACAATTGCTGGTACGTCGCGCCCACGGTGGCGATCTGCGGTTCCGTGAAGGCGATCGTCAACGGCGTGCGGCGCAAGCCCGGTTTGACGTCGGGAAAGCGCGCCGCGTTGTCGCCCGCGATGCGGCCCTCGTCGGCCGCTTCGGGCAGCAGCGGTAGTTCGTTGTCGGCGTCGCCGGCGATGAAGATGGCGCTCTTGCCGCATTGCATGGTGTGCGGATCGTGCAGGGGAATACCGTGGTGGTCGAGCTCGATTTGCGCCGTTTCCAGGCCGATCTTGTCCACGTTCGGCGCGCGGCCGATGGCGGCCAGCACATACTCGAACTGCTCGGTTTTTTCCACGCCGGCGTCATCGCGGCTGGTCAGCACGATACCGCTGCCGTCCGGCGTTTTTGCCATGTGCGCGACCTTGGTCATGAAACGGATATCGAGTTCGCGCGCCAGCACGGCGTCCGCCTCGCGCAGCACCAGCGGGTCCGTCAGCTGCGCGACTTTATTGCCGCGCGCAAACAAGGTCACGCGCACGCCCAGGCGTGCCAGCGCCTGGCCCAGCTCCAGCCCGATGACGCCGCTGCCGACCACGGCCACCGAGCTGGGCAAATCCGTCCACTCGAACACGGCGTCGCTGGTGATGACACGCTCGCCCGCCGCCCGCCACTCGGGCGGCACGATGGGCGTGGAACCGGTGGCGATGACCACGCTGGCGGCCTCGACGATCGTATGCTCATCCACCTGCAGCTTGCCAGGGGCGATGAAGCGTGCATGGCCGCGCAGTTTTTCGTCGTCGGGAATGGCATTGACGCCGTCGAGCACGAAGCCGACAAAGCGGTCGCGTTCGCTCCGTACCCTGGCCATCACTTGCCGGCCATCGATGCGCACAGGCCCCGGATGCACGCCGAAAGCGGGCGCGGCAGCCACCGCATGGGCCGCCTCGGCCGCCGCGATCAGGAGTTTGCTGGGCATGCAGCCCACCCTGGCGCAGGTCGTGCCGTACGGTCCGCTTTCTATCATCAGCACGCGCTTGTCCTGCATGCGCGCCGCCCTGTGCGCCGTCATGCCGGCCGTGCCGCTGCCGATCACGGCCACATCCACTTGTATCGTCTTCATGGTGCTATCCATCCACTGAGGTTGCTCACAGCGTTCGATACTACCCGTTTGCCGAAAATAAGGTTTTACTTTGCAGCAATATATGCATTAGTATAACTAATCATTTTCAAAATTTATAAGCTGAGCTAATGGGATCACTCGATTATCGCGCGCTGGCCGTGCTGGATGCCGTGGCCAGCCATGGCAGTTTCGACAAGGCCGCCCTGGCGCTGGGCATCACCCAGTCGGCCGTCTCGCAGCGGATCAAGGCGCTGGAAGACGCCAGCGGGCGATTGCTGATCATCCGTGGCCAGCCAGCCGTGCCGACGGGCCTGGGCCAGCGCCTGATCGTGCATCACCGCAACGTCAAGCTGATGGAAGCATCGCTCGACATCGACCTGGGCAACAGCGTCAGCATGCCGGAAATCGCCATCGCCATCGATGCCGACAGCCTGGCCACGTGGTTCCCCGACACCTTGTCCGCCCTGCTGGCGCCGCCGCGCTGCCAGCTCGACGTGCGCCTGGCCGACAGCGACAGCGCCCTGCAAATGGTGCGCGACGGCTCCGTGTTTGGCTGCGTGGCAGCCGAGTCCGGCACAGCGATCGACGCGGCGGCGGCCACCAGCGTCACGCCGCTGGGTACCTTGCGCTATGTCTGCGTGGCAACACCCGTGTTTGCGGGCCATTGGTTTGGCGATGGTTTTATTGCCGAAGCGGTGCAACTGGCACCGGCTGTCGTAGGCCAGCACAGCTTGCTGGCGCGTTTCCTCGCTGAACAATTGAGCATGCGTGAACCATTCCCCCACCACACCTTGCCGGTGGAAGCGGCGCGCCGCGGCTGCGTCCAGGATGGCCTGGCCTACGGCCTGATGCCGCAGCGCCTGGCCGCGCCAGCGCTGGCGGCGGACCGTCTCGTGGATCTGATGCCGGGCAGTACCCTGGACGTGCCGCTGAGCTGGCATGCCTGGACCCTGGACACGCCGTTTACCAAGCTGTTGTCGGAACAGATCGTCAAGTCGGCGCGCAACTACCTGCAGTAATCAAATATCGAGCGGGTCCACTTCCAGCGACCATTTCACGCGCGTCTTCATGGCGCGCAGCTCGGCTAACCACTCCTTCAAAAATGCCTGCAACGCGGGCCGCGAAGGCGATTCCAGCAGCAGCTGGGCGCGGTCCACGTTGTAGACGCGCGTCATGCTCATGGGAATCGGGTCATTGATGGTCACCTGCGGGTGTTCCATGCACTCTTTCGCCGCCTGCAGGAATTCGATGGCCGTGGCCAGCTCGGGCGCCTCGGCGCGCAGCAGGGCCTGGAATAGATACGGCGGCAGCGCCGCCTGCGCCCGCTCTTCCAGCAAGGTGGTGGCGAAGTGGTCGTAATCGTGGTTGACGACGGCGTCGTACAGCGGATGGCGCGCATAGCGCGTCTGGATCAGCACCTCGGACACGCTGCCCCCTTCCGTCTGCGCGGCCCGCCCGGCGCGGCCAGCCACCTGCATCAATTGCGCGAACAGCCGTTCGCTGGCCCGGTAATCCTGCGAAAACAGGGCCGTGTCCGGATTCAAGATGCCGACCAGGGTCAGCTTTTTGAAATCGTGGCCCTTGGCCACCATCTGCGTGCCGATCAGAATATCGACTTCGCCCCGGTGCACGGTGTCGAACGCTTCCTGCGCGCTGCCCTTCTTGCGCGTGGAATCGGCGTCGATGCGCAAAATGCGCGCCTCGGGAAACAATTGCTGCAAGCCCTCTTCCACCCTTTGCGTGCCGCGTCCCAGCGGCTGCAAGTCGACGTTGCCGCACGTGGGGCAATGGCGGGGAATGCGCAGTTCCAGGCTGCAATGGTGGCAGCGCAAGCGGTGTTCGGGTTTGTGCAGCACCATGAACGAGGTGCAGCGCGTGCAATTGCTGATCCAGCCGCACGATTCGCAGCAGATGACGGGCGAATAGCCGCGCCGGTTCAGGAACAGCAGCGACTGCTCCCCGCGCTCCATGCGCAGTTTCAAGGCGGCTACCAGATGCGAAGTCAGGCCATCTTTCGGCTTGTCGCGCTCCATGTCCAGGATCTTGACGCGCGGCAACACCGCATTCCTGACGGCCCGTTCGCGCAATTCCAGCTTGCGATAGCGCCCCGTCTGTGCGTGGTGCCAGCTTTCCAGCGAGGGCGTGGCCGAACCGAGCACGATGGGAATTTGCAATTGCCAGGCGCGCCACACGGCCAGGTCGCGCGCCGAATAGCGCAAGCCTTCCTGCTGCTTGTAGGAAGGATCGTGTTCCTCGTCGATGACGATCAGTTTGAGCTTAGGCAACGACGCCAGGATGGCCAGCCGCGTGCCGAGCACGATGCGCGCCTGGCCCTGGTGGGCGGCCAGCCAGTGCAGCATGCGCTCGCCCTCGGACAGGCTGCTGTGCAAGGTAGCCAGCATGACGCCGGGAAAGCGCGCACGGATATTGCCTTCCAGCTGGGGCGTGAGGTTGATTTCCGGCACCAGAATCAGGATTTGCGCATCGTCCTCGCGCGCCAGCACCTGGGCGCAGGCTTGCAGATACACTTCCGTCTTGCCGCTGCCCGTCACGCCGTACAGCAGGGTCGGCTTGAAACCCTGGGCGCCGCCGATGGCATCCGCCGCCTCCTGCTGCGCCGGGTTGAGCGCCGGCATGTTCAGCGGCGTGCCGTCGTGCGCATCGGCCAGCTTGCCCAGCTTCTTGATGGCGCGGTCCAGCGCCACGGTGGTGAGCACGCGCAAATTCTTCGGCAAACCGGGCAGCGCCACTTCGCCGAGCGGACGCTGGTAGTAGTCGGCGGCAAAGGCGGCCAGCGCCAGCCACTGTGCCGACAGCGGCGCCAGCTGGCTGCGCACGGCCAGCACGTCCTTCAATTTCGCGGCGGGCACGTCGGTGCTGTCGGAGACGCCGACGATCAGCCCCATCACTTCGCGCCGGCCGAACGGCACCAGCGCCAGCTGTCCCACTTGCGGCAGCGGTGCGGCGGCGTCCGCACCGGCATCGGCCGCCGCGTTCCAGCGGTAGTCGAACAGGGCGTTCAAGGGCGTGTCGAGCGCGATTTTCAGGATGCACGACGTCAAAATGCACTGCGACATGGGAGGTGGGCCTATCTCAATAAAAAAGCGCGCCGCAGGGTCGGTGGCGCGCGGGATGTCCGGCATCAAGCCAGCGGGCCATGATACTTGTTTCGCCCATCAAACACCTAACGGCAGGCAGGACAGCGTGTCATCGTGCCTGAAGAAAATTCTGTGGATAACTTTGTGGACAAAGCAAAATTAACTTTCAGAAAAATGTGGACAGAAAATTTCGATCGCCGTCAAGAGCGGCACGCAAGAAAAATTACCCTTTTAAAATCAATGGCTTAAAAATTGATGCCCGGGAAACCATAAATCCACAGGGCATTTCCGCCGCTGTGCATAACTGAACCATTTGTAATGTATTTATACAGAAATCAGCACCGTTTTGATGCATGCGATCCGCAAAAATACGGGAGGAATGAAGCAAAGTTGACAATTGCCGGGCAAGCGTTCGTTTTTTGCTGACGAGCGGCGAAACATTGTTCAATTATCATGCACTGCAACATGCACTTCAGGTGAAACCTGAACATCGGCGCTAAGTATCGGTTAACAAAATACTTTTCAATTTTATCCACAGAATCTGTTGATAACTTTGTGGACAATGAAGGAATAAGGCAAGCGAACGAAAGAATAACCTTATCAATAGCAACAAAGTCCGCCGAACAATGGATTTTTTATGTCTTAATAATCAAGCACTTGCAGAGCATCCCCGGGCATGGCTTTTACGGTGCCTCTTATTTCCGCAGCAAAAAAAATTGTGCATAAGTCGGTATTTCTTGCTAGGGCGCAGCAAAGAAAAAGGCAGGCTTCCGCTGGAAAGCCTGCCTTTTCTTGTCCCTGAACCAGGGGGAAGCGAATACTTACTGGCCGCTGCGCATGGCGCGGCTCATGCTGTGCACGGCTTCCACCATGGCTTCCACGGATTCCGGCGGCGTGAACTGGGAAATACCATGGCCCAGGTTGAATACGTGACCCGTGCCGGCCGATGGCGCGCCAAACGCGTTGAGCACTTTCGCCACTTCGGCGCGGATCTGCTCGGGGCTGGCGAACAGGATGGCCGGGTCGAGATTGCCCTGCAAGCCCACTTTATGACCGACCAGCTGGCGCGCGCGCGTCAGGTTGACGGTCCAGTCCAGGCCCACGGCATCGGCGCCGATGTCGGCGATCTGCTCGATCCACTGGCCGCCGCCCTTGGTAAACACGATGGCGGGAATCTTGACGCCATCCTTGTCGCGTTTCAGCTGCGCCACCACTTGCTGCATGTAGGCCAGCGAGAATTCCTGGTAGGCGCCGTCGGCCAGCGCACCGCCCCACGAGTCGAAAATCATCACGGCTTGCGCGCCGGCATCGATTTGCGCATTCAGATACTGCGCCACGGAGGTGGCGTTGATCGCCAGGATGTGGTGCATCAGGTCCGGGCGGTTGTACAGCATCTTCTTGATGGTGTGGAACTCTTTCGAGCCACCGCCTTCCACCATGTAGCACGCCAGGGTCCACGGGCTGCCGGAAAAACCGATCAGCGGCACGCGGCCATTGAGTTCCGTGCGAATTTGCGTGACGGCCTTGAAGACGTAATCGAGCGACTCCAGGTCCGGCACTTGCAATGCCTTCACGTCCTGTTCCGTGCGCAGCGGACGCTCGAACTTCGGGCCTTCGCCATCGGCGAAATACAGGCCCAGACCCATCGCGTCAGGCACCGTCAGGATGTCGGAAAACAAAATCGCCGCGTCGAGCGGGAAACGCTCCAGGGGCTGCAAGGTCACTTCGGTCGCGTAATCGGGATTCTTTGCCAGGCCCAGGAAGGAGCCGGCCCGCTCGCGCGTGGCGCGGTATTCGGGCAGGTAGCGGCCCGCCTGGCGCATCAGCCAGACAGGGGTGTGCTCGGTTGGCTGGCGCAGCAGGGCGCGCAGGAAAGTATCATTCTGGAGCGGAGCAAATTGTGGCATGGCAGGCAATCGAGCTTGGAGAAGCGGTATTATCGCATCCAATCGCTGCCATTTCATTGATTCCGGTGCCGCTTTGCAGCATTTGCCACGCACAGCGATGACTTTCGTTGTGCCTGCCCTTCCATTATGATGATGCACGCCGCCGCGCGCCCTGACCCTGCCTGGCGGCCCTTGATCCCCTCACTACACGGAGCCCGCATGACCTCGACCGCATCCAGCACCACTTATGGCATTTGGCCATCGCCGATCAGCGCGACCATCGTCGCCGCCGGCGCCTCGCCGCTGACGCAGCTGGCCCTGGGCGGTGCGGATGGGGCCGACGTGTTCTGGCTGGCCGGGCGCGCCAGCGAGGCGGGCCGCAATACCCTGCTGCGCCAGCGCGGCGCGCGTGTCGATGAACTGACGCCGGCGCCGTTCAATGTGCGCACCCGCGTGCATGAATACGGCGGCGGCGCGTATGCCGTGGCCGGCGATACCGTGTATTTCTCGCATTTCGCCGACAATTGCCTGTACCGCGTGAGCGGCGACGGCGCGCCTGAAGCGTTCACCACGGGCGGCAACACGCGCCATGCGGACTTCGTCGTCGATGCGGCCCGTTCCCGCTTGATCGCCGTGCGCGAACAGCACCCGGCGGAAGGCCATGCGCATCCGGAAAACAGCCTGGCGGCCGTCGGCTTCGACGGGCGTGAAACGGTGCTGGCGCGCGGTCACGATTTCTATGCGGCGCCGCGTTTGTCGCCGGACGGCAGCCAGCTGGCCTGGATCAGCTGGGACCACCCGCGCCTGCCGTGGCAAGGCACGGAACTGTGGCTGGCCGACGTGCAGGCTGACGGCAGCCTCGGTTCGCCGCGCCTGATCGCCGGCGGCGCGCGCGAATCGATTTGCCAGCCGGAATGGTCGCCGAACGGCTTGCTGCATTTCGTTTCCGACAGCAGCGGCTGGTGGAATCTGTACCGCCTGCATGGTGCCGACATCGAGGCGCTGTGCCCGATGGAAGCGGAATTTGCCACGCCGCACTGGACCTTCGGCGGCAGCATGTACGGTTTTCTGTCCGACGACGAAATCGTCTGCACGTATATCCAGGCCGGTGTCAGCTACCTGGCGCAATTGAACGTGGCGGCGGCCAAGCTCGAGCCGATACCGCACCCCTACCAGGAAATCCGCGAACTGCGCGTGGGCCCCGGCTTCGTCGCGCTGCTGGGTGGCAGCCCGACCATCGCGCTGGAACTGGCGCGCATCGATTTGTCCAACCATGAGCTGGAAGTACTGGCGCAGTCGATCGCACACTTGCCCGCGCTCGAGTATTTGTCCGTGCCGCGCAGCTTGAGTTTTCCAAGCAGCAATGGCCGCACGGCTTACGCCTTCTTTTATGCGCCCACCAATGGCGACGTGCAGGCGCCGGCGGGAACCTTGCCGCCCGTCATCGTCATCAGCCATGGCGGCCCCACCAGCATGGCCAGCAATACCTTGAAACTGGCGACGCAATACTGGACCAGCCGCGGCATCGGCGTGCTCGACGTCAACTATGGCGGCAGCAGCGGCTTCGGCCGCGAATACCGCGACGCGCTGCGCGGGCAATGGGGCATCGTCGACGTGGAAGACTGCATCGCCGGCGCGCGCTACCTGGCCGCCAACGGCCTGGCCGACCCGGAGCGCCTGATCATCCGCGGCGGCAGCGCGGGCGGCCTGACGACCCTGTGCGCATTGACGTTCCACGACGTCTTCAAGGCGGGCGCCAGCTACTATGGCGTATCCGACCTGAAGGGCCTGGACGACGATTCGCACAAGTTCGAATCGCGCTACACCGATTACCTGATCGCTTCGCAGCCGCAAGCCGAGGCGCTGTACCTTGAGCGCTCGCCCATCCACCACACGGACAAACTGTCGCGCCCGATGATCTTCTTTCAGGGCCTCGACGACAAGGTGGTGCCGCCGCAGCAGTCGCAGCTGATGGTCGACGCCCTGCAGGCGCGCGGCGTGCCTGTCGCGTATGTGCCGCTCGAAGGCGAGGGCCACGGCTTCCGCAAGGCGGAAAACATCGTGCGCACCCTGGACGCGGAACTGTATTTCTACCAGCGCGTGTTCGGTCTGCCAGTGGCGGCCGGCGAACCGCCCGTCCACATCGCCAATTTGTCCGCATGACAGACCAGCTCTTGCTTGACGAATTTGCCGCCCTGGAGCAGCACGAGCAGATGATCCTGGCCCTGCTGGCGATCACGGGCGAACCGGTGGGCAAGCATGCCGTGTATGAACACTTACAGCGCGCCAATGTCGTCGAGCCGGACGGCACGCCGTTCGCCCTGCTCACCGTCACAAACATGCTGCAGCATTTGACGCGGCACGCGCTGACGTCCGAAGTGGTGGGACGGGGCTTTGCCTGCGAAGCGAAGCTGCGCTGGCCCGCCATGCGCGCGGCCATCGAGCACCTGGTATTTCGCGACCTGTGCCAGGCCATCGAGCTGATCAACCCCGTGCGCCGCAACTGGGATGGCTATGTGGAATTGCGCAGCTACCGGCAAGGCGTGGCGCGCCTGCGCATCGCCCTGCTGCGCAACGACGAGGTGCGCCACGTGGCCGCCATCCTGGCTGCCTGCATGGCCTGCTATGAAGCGCAGCAGCTGCATCCGCTGATCGAGATTTTCGGCCGCCCGTTCGAGCCGGAAATGCTGTCTTTCGTCATGCCGCAATTGCAGGATGACATCCTCGCCGTGCTGCTGGGCAACGCCCCGCGCGAGCCGGCCACGGCGCACGCCATCCGCACGTATGCGCGCGCCCACCATGCGCGCCAGACGGCCGCCGGCGACCATATCGGCGCCGCCCTGCCGCTGGCCCTGGCCGAAGATGCCCTGCTGTGCGGCGAACTCGACGCGGCCGCCCGTTACCTGGCGGGCCAGCAGGGGCCGCAGGCGCTGTTTGTCGACAGCAGCATCGCCCTGTTGCGCGGCGAACATGCGCACGCCGTGGCCGGCTTTGAAACGGCCTTGAAAGGGCTGCGCAAGGAGGCGGGCAAGCGCAAGCTGTGCTTCACGGGCATCGGCGGCCATTTGTACGTGCTGGCGCTATTGCGCGGCAACGACGCCAAGCTGCTGAAAAACGCGGAAACCTATCTCGATATCGCGCTGCACGCGCAGCCGAACCACGACAGCATCGTCTACCAGCAACTCAATACCTTGCGCCTCGTGCGTGCCGGCGTGCAGCAAGCGGAAAGCATTTCCACGCGCAGTTGGGAAACGGGACTGCAGCCGCAGCTGTTCCAGGCCTTGCTGTACTACTGGCTGGCGCTACCGCAATTGAGCGAACGCAAGGACCAGCTGCGATCGCTGGTGCAGCAAGCGGACGCGGCCGGCTACGATCTGATCGCCGCGCAGGCGGCCGGCTTGCTGGGCTTGATGGGCGAGCCGCAGCAGGAGCGCTATGCCACGGCCAAGCGGGCGCAACATGGATTGACGGACATGGCGCCGTGGTTCGAACGCCAGGAAGCGTGGCAGCGCCAGCTGAGCGCCCTGATCAACCTGCAGCAGAACGCGCCCGCCGAAGCGCTGGGCGGCGTGTCGCGGCTCGTATGGCTGGTGGCGTTCGATCCGCGCTTTGGTCTCACGGCAGTGGAAGTGCGCGAGCAGAAACGCGACGCGCGCGGCGGCTGGAGCAAGGGCCGCGCCATGGGTCTCAAACGCCTGGCCGAGGAAGCGGGCGACATCGATTTCCTCACGCCGCAGGACGCCCGCGCGGCCGGCAGCATCGCGCCGTTCAAGCAATACTATTCATCGGCGCCCCGCTATGAAGTCGAGCTCGACAAGGCCGCCATCCTGCTCGTCGGCCACCCGCTCGTCTTCTGGCTCGACAACCCCGACACGAGAGTGGAACTGATCGCCGGCGCGCCCGAACTGCTGATCAAGTCGCACGAGGGGCAACTGTGGCTGGGCATGCAACCGCCCCTGCCCGACAGCGGCAGCAATGTCGTGGTACAGCGCGAGACGCCGACGCGCTTGCGCGTCGTGCACATCCTCGACGAACACCGGCGCATCGGCGCCATCGTGGGCCTGGGCCTGTCCGTGCCCCTGCATGCGGAAAAACAGGTGATGCAGGCGATCGGCGCCATCTCGTCCATGGTCACCGTGCAATCGGACATCGGCGGCGGCGCCGGCGACGCGGAAGCGATCACGGCCGACCACCGCCTGCACGTGCATTTGCTGCCCTACCAGCAGGGCCTGAAAATGCAGATTTTAGTCCGCCCACTGCTCGACAACGGCGCCTATTACGCGCCGGGCAGCGGCGCCGAAAGCGTGTTTGCCGATGTGGCAGGCCGTGCCGTGCAAGCGCGGCGCGACCTGAACGCGGAACGCGAAGCGCAGCGCCAGCTGATCGGGAAATGCCTGGTGCTGGAAGAGGCGGAAGAAGAGCATGGCGAGTGGCTGCTGGGCCAGCCTGCTCTGGGCCTGCAATTGCTGGTCGAGCTGCAAGCGCTCGACCCGAATGGCATGGTATTGGCGTGGCCCGAGGGCGAAACCATGCGCGTGTCGAAACGCATCGACAGCGGCCAGATGCGCCTGAATATCAAGAGCGAAAAAGATTGGTTTGCCGCCAGCGGCGAAGTGCAGATCGATGAAGACAAGGTGATGGATTTGCGCGCCCTGCTCGACTTGATGCAGAACAATAAAAGCCGCTTCGTGGCCCTGGGCGACAACCAGTTCCTGGCCCTCAGCGACGAACTGCACCGGCGCCTGTCGGAACTGGCCGCATATGGCGAGGCGCATGCCGATGGCGTGCACATCCACCCGCTGGCCGCGTTTGCGCTGGAAGAGCTGGTCAACGATGCGGGCGGCGTGAACGCCGACAAATTGTGGCGCGAACACTTGCTGCGCCTGCGCGCGCTCGACGACTATCAACCGCAGCTGCCCAGCACCTTGCAGGCGGACTTGCGCGACTACCAGCTGGCCGGTTACGAATGGCTGGCGCGCCTGGCGCACTGGGGCGTGGGCGCCTGCCTGGCCGACGACATGGGCCTCGGCAAGACCTTGCAAGCGCTGGCGCTGATCCTGGCGCGCGCGCCGAACGGCCCCACCCTCGTCGTCGCCCCCACGTCCGTGTGCATGAACTGGATCAGCGAAGCGCAGCGCTTCGCGCCCACCTTGAACATCAAACTGTTCGGCAGCGGCGACCGCGCCGACATGCTCGATACATTGCAGCCGTTCGATGTGGTGGTGGCCAGCTATGGCTTGCTGCAGCAGGAAGCGGCCATGTTTGCCGGCGTGCACTGGCATACGATCGTGCTCGACGAAGCGCAGGCGATCAAGAATGGCGCGACCAAGCGCTCGCAAGCCGTGATGGCCCTGCAAGGCGATTTCCGCATGGTGGCCAGCGGCACGCCGCTGGAAAACCATTTGGGCGAATTGTGGAACCTGTTCCGCTTCATCAACCCGGGCTTGCTGGGCACCCTCGACCAGTTCAATTTGCGCTTCGCCGGGCCCATCGAGAAGGATCAGGACAAGCGGGCGGCGGCCGGCGCGCGCTTGCGGCTGCGCCGCCTGATCGCACCATTCATCCTGCGCCGGACAAAAACGCAAGTGCTGTCGGAGTTGCCGTCGCGCACGGAAATCGTGCTGGAAGTGGAATTGTCGCCGCAGGAAACGGCGCTGTACGAATCGTTGCGCCGCGAAGCGCTGGAAAAGCTGGCCATGGTGGAAGGGCCGGCATCCAAGAAGGCCATCCAGATCCTGGCGGAAATCATGAAACTGCGCCGCGCCTGCTGCAATCCGCAACTGGTGGCGCCCGAGCTGGGCCTGGCCAGCAGCAAGCTGGCGGCGTTCGCGCAACTGCTGTCGGGCTTGCTGGAAAACCGCCACAAGGTACTCGTCTTCAGCCAGTTTGTCGACCATCTGACCCTGATCCGCCAGCATCTGGAACAGCATGGCGTGCGCTACCAGTATCTCGACGGCAGTACGCCCATGCAGGAGCGCAAGCGCCGCGTCGACGCCTTCCAGGCGGGCGACGGCGATGTCTTCCTGATCAGCCTGAAGGCGGGCGGCATGGGCATCAATTTGACGGCGGCCGATTACGTGATCCACATGGACCCGTGGTGGAACCCGGCCGTGGAAGACCAGGCCTCGGACCGCGCCCACCGCATGGGGCAATTGCGCCCCGTTACCATCTACCGGCTGGTGGCGAAACATACGATCGAGGAAGGCATCGTCGAATTGCACCAGCATAAGCGCGACCTGGCCGACAGTCTGTTGGAAGGCAGCGACGCGGCCGCGCGCATGTCGGCCAATGACATGCTGGGCATGCTGCAGGAAGGGTTGAAGCGATGAGCTTGAAAAAATGAACGGCGCCGCCGCGTTCCATGCGATGATCCATTTTTCCTGTTGCTCTCCCACGCCATGACCGACTATATCGCCACCAGCGCCGGCCAGCGCGCCACCTTTTTGTGCGGCAAATCCTGGACCGCCTACGTCAGCACCTTCCTCATTGCCGTGCTGCTGTTTTTTGCCGCCCTGCCGCTGGCCTTCAAGTACAACACGCGCGCCGCCTTCATCGTGCTGGTCGGCTCGGCCCTGATCGTCGGCTACCGCCTGCTGACGATACGCAGCTACCAGCTGTACTACGATGAGGCGGGCGTGTGGCTGGCATCCGGCATCTTGCCGTGGAAAAAGAAACTCACGGGCGTCAAATGGCGCGACATGGATGAAGCCGTCTATGAAACGAACTTCTGGAGCTGGCTGTTCCAGTCCTACACGGTGCGCGTCAGCCAGCGCTACACGCAGGAAACGGAAATCCACGCCACCGGCATGGCGCGCGGCAAGGATGCCGTGGCGGCCATCAATGCGCGCCACCAGGAACTGCTGCACGGCAGCGCCATCGTCGTCTAGCGCCGCAGGGGCAATTAGTGCTAATCTTTGGGCCGCCCAGGCAAGCAAGGCCAACCTTTCAATAGTTGTTTGTTACTTATATTATCAGTTTATTATTTTCTGATGAGGGCAAACGACAAAATATTCAAGAGATAAACTATGCTGATAAAAAATAAAGTTGCGCTCGCCGCATTGATGATGGCCTTTACCCTGACACCGGCCAGCGCCGCGAAGAAGCCGCAGAAAAACAGCAAGGCCAGCACCAGCAGCAGCAAGAAGAAAACCGTCGCCAAGAAAGCGGCCGTCGTCACGGCGGCAACGGCAGCCACGGTCGCGGCCGTCGCCAGCGAGAACAGCAGCGACCGCTCCATGAATAACCTGAGCGGCCAGTTCCTCACGGCCCTGTGGCGCCTGGACCCGGAAAGCGCGATTTCCGTCGGCAAGTACGATGGCGCCGCCAACCTGAGCATTCCCGACGCGGCCAGCCGCCAGAAGCAACTGGCCTTCATCGAAGAATGGCTGGGCAAGTTCGGCAAGCTCAATGCCGGCAAAATGTCGGACAAGCAACGTACCGACCTGGCCTTGCTGACCAATAAACTGCAATCGGGCCGCTGGTATCTGACCACCTTCCGCGAATTCGAATGGAATCCCGCCCAGTACAACGTGGCCGGTTCCATCGACTTCATCCTGAACACGGAATACGCGGCCCAGCCGCAGCGCCTGCGCACCTTGCTCAAGCGCATCGCCACCGTGCCGCAATACTATGCGGCCGCGCGCGCCAGCATCGTCAACCCGACGCGCGAACACACGCAGCTGGCCATCGCACAGAGCGCAGGCGTGCTCAGCGTGCTTGACGACTTGAACAAGACGGCACAGGGTTCCATCCTGACGCCGGCGGAAAAACAGCTATACAACGCGCGCATCGCTGCGGCCCGCACGGCCGTGCAAGGCTACGCGGCCTGGCTGACGGAACAGGATGCGGCGCTGGCGCAGAACGGCAATGCGCGCTCCTTCCGCATCGGCAAGGATTTGTACGAACAGAAATTTGCCTACGATATCCAGGCCAGCGTGAGCGCCGAGCAGATGTACCAGAAAGCCCTGGCCGCGCGCGAAAAGCTGCTCGAACACATGGATAGCCTGTCCGATGAGCTGTGGGTGAAAACCATGGGCAACACGGCCAAGCCGGCGGACCGCACGGCGAAGATCGGCATGGTGATCGACAAGCTGTCGAGCAACCACGTGGCGGCCGCCGATTTCGTGCCGGAAATCCGCCGCCAGATTCCCGAGTTGCAGGAATGGGTGACCAGCCACAACCTGCTGACGATGGACCCGAAAAAGCCCCTCGTCGTGCGTGAAACGCCCGCTTACCAGCGCGGCGTGGCCGGCGCCAGCATCGAGGCGCCCGGCCCGTACCGTCCGCAAGACCGCACCTATTACAACGTGACGCCGCTCGATGGCGAAACGCCGGAACAGGCGGAAAGCAGCTTGCGCGAATACAACCACTGGATCTTGCAGATCCTGAATATCCACGAAGCCATTCCCGGCCACTACACGCAGCTCGTGTACGCCAACAAGTCGCCGTCCTTGGTCAAGTCGATCTTCGGCAATGGCGCCATGATCGAAGGCTGGGCCGTGTATGGCGAGCGCATGATGCTCGAATCGGGTTATGGCAACAACGCGCCGGAAATGTGGCTGATGTATTCGAAGTGGAACTTGCGCAGCGTCACCAACACCATCCTCGACTACAGCGTGCACGTGCTGGGCATGACGGAAGCGCAAGCGCTCGACCTGCTGACGCGCCAGGCCTTCCAGACCCAGCGTGAAGCGAAGGAAAAATGGCGCCGTGTGCAGCTGAGCTCGGTGCAACTGACCAGCTATTTCAGCGGCTACAGCGAAATCATGGACTTGCGCGAACAGCGCAAGCAAGCGCTGGGCAGCAAATTCGTGCTGAAGGATTTCCACGAGCAATTCCTCAGCTACGGCAGCGCGCCCGTGAAAGTCATCAAGGAACTGATGAATTAACTTGTACGCCTCCTCTCCTTGCAAAGGGCGCTGCGGCGCCCTTTTTGCATGCGTTTGCGCCACCGCAAACCGCCGGCGTGCCTGTCCATTACGCTGACGGGAAGGCAGGCGCCACCGCACTCCTCACTGGCAATTGCCGATTTTCCTGCTAGGCTGGATACAGGAGCGTCCATGCATATGCCCATCCAGTTCGACACCCTCGATTACGCCAAACGCCTCGCCTCGGCCGGCGTGCCCACGCAGCAGGCGGAAGCCCATGCGACGGCCTTGGGCGACGTACTGGGTTCGGCTGTCGTCGTGCATGGCGAACTGGCGGCGCTCGAGCGCAATCTGCTGGGGGAAATCAAGCTGGTGTCGCACAACGTCGATACCAAGGTGGGCGCGCTGGAGTTGAAGATCGATGCGCTGGAGCTCAGACTCGATACCCAGATCGATGCACTGGACCTGAAACTCGATACGAGGATCGATGCGCTGGAGCACAAATTCGATACTAAATTAGACGCCTTGGAACACAAATTCGACGCCAAATTTGACACATTCGAGCACAAATTCGACGCCCGCCTGGAACGCCTGGACTTGCGCCATGGCGCGGACATGAAACACGTGTACTGGATGATGAGCACCCTGATCCTGCTCAACCTGGGCATCCTCAGCAAACTGATGCTGCAGTAAGCACCCACCAACTTTCCGGACGATAAAAAAGCCGCTGCTCCCGAAGGAGGTCAGCGGCTTTTGCTTGCGTGTATTGCAAACCGTCTAGGACGCTTCTTCCGGCGCCTGCGTGGCCTTGACGAAGATGGGCGCTACCAGCAGGCCCAGCTCGAACAGCAGACACATCGGGATGGCCAGCGAGAACTGGCTGACGACGTCCGGCGGCGTGACGATGGCGGCAATCACGAAGGCGCCGACGATGATGTAGGGACGCACTTCCTTGAGTTTCGCAATAGAAACAATGCCCATGCGCACGAGGATCACCACCACTACGGGCACTTCGAACGTGGCGCCAAAGGCCAGGCACATCGACATGACGAAATCGAGGTAGTTTTCGATATCGGGCGTCACCGCGATCGACGATGGCGAAAAGTCGCTGATGAAGTGGAAGACGCGGCCAAACACAAAGAAATAGCAGAAGGCCACGCCGGCCATGAACAGCAGGGAAGACGAGATGACCAGCGGCGCGATCAGGCGCTTTTCATGCGTGTACAGGCCGGGGGCGATAAATGCCCACATCTGGTACAGCACCCAGGGCAAGGCGACGATGAAGGCGATCACCAACGTCACTTTCATCGGTACGAGGAACGGTGAAATGACGCCGGTGGCGATCATTTTCGAGCCGGCCGGCAGCGAGGCGATCATCGGCGCCGCGATAAAATCGTAGATCTGCGAGGGGCCGGGCCAATAGAACAGCACGGCGCAGACGACGGCGATGCCGATCGACGCCTTGACCAGGCGGTTGCGCAGCTCGACCAGATGCGAGATAAAAGTTTCTTCCACCGGGGATTTGCTACTCATGAGTAAAAGGAGGAGGAACTGGTGCGCGGACGGAAGCGCGCCACGCGGGCGGCCGCCGACTGCACGTGCAGCTTGCCGCCATGGCGCTGCTTGTACCAGCCAGGGATGGCGGAATTGCGCACCAGCTTCTTGCGGCGGAATTCGCGCGCCTTGCGGGCCAGGTCTTCATTGGTGGCGCGCAGCATGGCTTCATGGGCATCGTGATGCTCATCATACGAACTCGAATCGCCACGCCAGGCGTTTTCCACCTCGGCCAGGTTGCCGGAGATCGAATTTTCCACGCCATGCATGGATTTCTCCACGCTTTGCTTGACGGAATGGGCCGCATCCTGCACTTCCTTCTGCAGGTTTTTCAGCTCTTCCATTTCAATTTCGCGCGAGACTTCGGATTTCACCTGGTTCAGGTAGCGTTGCGCGCGGCCATACAGGGTACCGGCCATGCGCGCCACTCTCGGCAACTTTTCAGGGCCGATAACTATCAACGCAACCACGCCGATGATGGCGATTTTAGAGAGACCGAGATCGATCATAAGCGGACAAGGGCCGTTACCGGACGAGGCAAGCGCCCCGCCACGCTATCAGGACTTGCTTTTCTCTTTCGTCTCGACGTCGATGGTGCTTTTGTCGGCCACTTGCGATGGCGCAGCAGGAGGGGTATTGGCTGCCGGGGCGTCATCTTCGCCCTTGACGCCATCCTTGAAGCCTTTGACGGCCTTGCCGATATCACCGCCGATATTGCCCAGTTTCTTGGTGCCGAAGACCAGCATCACAATGACCAGAACGATCACCCAGTGCCAAATACTCAATGAACCCATCACATTCTCCTTGCGGGACGGTGCCCGAATAGCGTCAACCAATGCCGGTAGTATACACGTGAACCCGGCGCGCAGCGAAATCAGTGTTGACCGCGCCAGGGACGGGGACCGCCGTACACATGCATGTGCAGGTGATACACCTCTTGCCCGCCGTTCGGGCCGCTGTTGATCATGGTCTTGAAGCCGCCGGCGGGCGCGCCATCGGCTTCATACGTGACGGCGCAACCGAACTCGGCAGCAAGTTTCGGCGCCAGGCGCAGCAGCTTGCCCAGCATGTCCGTATGGCTGTCGTCGCAATCGGACAGGCTGGCCACGTGGCGCTTCGGGATCAGCAGCAGATGCACGGGGGCGGCCGGATTGATATCCTTGAAGGCCAGCAAGTCCTCGTCTTCATACACGATGCTCGAGGGAATTTGTTTTGCGGCAATCTTGCAGAAAATACAGTTATCCACGCATGCTCCAGTAGGTCAGTGTTTGTCTGTTTCGCCGGCGTCGCGCAGCTCATCCTTGCGTGCCGCCTTTTCTTCCAGGCCGGACAGGCCTTCGCGGCGCGCCAGCTCGTCGAGTACCTGCTGCGGCGTCAGGTCGAACTGCGCCAGCATCACCAGCGAGTGGAACCACAGGTCGGCGCATTCATACAGCACCTTCGACGGGTCGTTGTCGCGGCGCGCATCCTTGGCGGCCATCACGGTTTCCGTGGCCTCTTCGCCGATTTTTTTCAAAATCGCGTCATCGCCCTTGGCAAACAGGCGCGCGACATACGACGTGGCCGGGTCGCCGCCATTGGCCAGCTTGCGCGATTCGATCACGGCGGCCAGGCGCTTCAGGGTTTCGCTCATTTGCTCTTGCTTTCCGCGTAAATCGTCTCAGGGTCTTTCAGGACGGGGTCGGTGACTTGCCATTCGCCCGTTTTTTCGTCGCCTTCGAATTTCTGGAAGAAACACGAATGGCGGCCCGTATGGCAGGCGATGCCGCCCGCCTGCTCGATTTTCAGCAAGACCACGTCTTCGTCGCAATCGAGGCGGATTTCCAGCACCTTTTGCGTGTGGCCCGACTCTTCGCCCTTGTGCCACAGTTTCTTGCGCGAACGGCTCCAGTATACGGCTTCGCCCAGCTCCACCGTGCGCGCCAGCGCATCGCGGTTCATCCAGGCGAACATCAGCACGTCGTTGCTGCCCGCTTCCTGCGCGATCACGGGCACGAGGCCGTGCTCGTCCCATTTGACCTTTTTCAGCCACTTGGCATTGCTTGCTACGATGGTTCCGTTTTGCATGTTCTTCTATCCTGCTGATTTTACGCCAGACGCATGGGAATGCCCTGCTGCGCCATGAAACGCTTGGCTTCCTGCACCGTGTGCTGGCCATAGTGGAAAATGCTGGCGGCCAGCACGGCATCCGCGCGGCCCACCTTGATGCCGTCGACCAGGTCCTGCAAGCCGCCCACGCCGCCCGAGGCGATGACGGGGATGCTGACGGCGTCGGACACGCCGCGCGTCAGGCCCAGGTCGAAGCCGACTTTGGTGCCGTCGCGGTCCATGCTGGTGAGCAAGATTTCACCGGCGCCCAGGCTTTCCATTTTACGCGCCCATTCGAACGCGTCCAGGCCCGTGGCAGTGCGCCCGCCATGGGTAAACACTTCCCACTTGCCGGGCGACACCTGCTTGGCGTCGATGGCGACGACGATGCATTGCGAACCGTGCTTTTGCGAGGCCTCGTACACGAGCTGGGGATTCGTCACGGCCGAGGTGTTGATGCTGACCTTGTCGGCGCCCGCATTGAGCAGCCGGCGCACGTCTTCCACCACGCGCACGCCGCCACCCACCGTCAGCGGAATGAACACTTGCGACGCGACGGCTTCGATGATGTCGAAGATCAGGCCGCGGTTGTCGCTGGACGCGGTAATGTCGAGGAAAGTGATTTCATCGGCGCCCTGCTCGTCATAGCGGCGGGCGATTTCCACCGGGTCGCCGGCGTCGCGCAATTCCGTGAAATTGACGCCTTTGACGACGCGGCCATTGGTCACGTCGAGGCAGGGGATGATACGTTTTGCAAGCATGATGGTATCCAGATTGTCACCAGGCCAGGGCGTGCGCAGGCACGCTCCCGGCCGGGCAGGCTTAAACGGCGGCGTCGGTCAGTTCGTCGGCGCGTTCTTGCGCCTGCGCCAGGTCGATCGTGCCTTCATAGATGGAACGGCCGCAGATCACGCCTTCGATGCCTTCGGCCTGGACCGCGCACAGCGCTTCCACGTCGCCGATATTGTGCAGGCCGCCCGAAGCGATGACGGGGATCTTGACGGCTTGCGCCAGCTTGACGGTGGCGTCGATATTGATGCCGCCCATCATGCCGTCGCGGCCGATGTCCGTGTAGATGATCGATTCGACGCCGTAGGCTTCGAATTTTTTCGCCAGGTCGATCACTTCGTGACCCGACATCTTGCTCCAGCCATCCGTTGCCACTTTACCATCCTTGGCATCGAGGCCGACGATGATGTGGCCGGGGAAAGCGCTGCAGGCGTCATGCAGGAAGCCGGGGCTTTTCACGGCCGCCGTGCCGATGATGATGTAGGTGATGCCGGCGTCGAGGTAGCGCTCGATGGTGTCGAGGTCGCGGATGCCGCCGCCCAGCTGCACGGGGATTTCCTCGATGTCGTTTTCCACGGCGAAATCTTGCACGGCCTTCAGGATGGCCTTGACGGCGCCCTCGTTCTTCGGCTTGCCGGCAAAGGCGCCGTTCAGGTCGACCAGGTGCAGCCGGCGCGCGCCTTGCATCAGCCAATGGCGGGCCATGTCGGCCGGGTCTTCGGAAAATACGGTGGCAAGTTCCATATCGCCTTGTTTCAGGCGTACGCAGTGACCGTCTTTCAGGTCGATGGCGGGAATGAGCAGCATGGTCAGTGTGATTTAAAAGTGAGTGAGGGGCGGAAAAAAAGCCGGAGAGCTAACGTTAAGGTTGCCAGTGAACGAAGTTCTTGTACAGCTGCAAGCCAGCGGCAGCACTTTTTTCAGGGTGGAACTGTGTGGCGAAAATATTATCACGGGCGACGGCGCAAGCGAACGGCGCACCGTAGACAGTCTCGCCCACCGTGTGCAACGCCTCTTGAGGTTGAGCAAAATAGCTGTGCACAAAGTAAAAATAGGCGTTGTCGGCGATACCATCCCACATGACATGGGACGCCGTTTGCCGCACTTGGTTCCAGCCCATTTGCGGCACCTTGAAGCGCGAACCGTCTTCCTGCACCTGGCCGTCGAGCTGGAAACGCACGACTTTGCCGGGCAGCAAGCCCAGACCGGCCGCGTCGCCCTCTTCGCTGCCGTCGAACAGCATTTGCTCACCGATGCACACGCCCAGCACGGGCTTGCTGTCGGCGGCGCGCAGCAGCGCTTCGAGCACGCCCGATTCGCGCAGGCTGCGCATGCAGTCGGGCATGGCGCCCTGGCCCGGCAAGACGATGCGGTCGGCGCTGTCGATGTCTTGCGCCAACCCGGAAATGCGCACGTCGGCTTCCGGCGCCACGGCGCGCAGCGCTTGCGCCACCGAGCGCAAATTGCCCATGCCGTAATCCACCACCACAATTTTATTCATGTTTGATCTCGGAATCTACAGTGGTTCGCGGGCGCTTACAGGCTGCCCTTGGTCGATGGAATGATGCCGGCCGCGCGCTCATCGAGCTCGGCAGCCATGCGCAGCGCGCGGCCAAAGGCCTTGAACACGGTTTCGCATTGATGGTGGGCATTCGTACCGCGCAGGTTGTCGATATGCAAGGTCACGCCCGCATGGTTGACGAAGCCGCGGAAAAATTCCAGGGTCAGGTCGACATCGAAGCCGGCGATCATGGCGCGCGTAAACGGGATGTGGTATTCGATGCCCGGGCGGCCCGAGAAATCGAGCACCACGCGCGACAGCGCCTCGTCCAGCGGCACGTACGCATGGCCGTAGCGGCGGATACCCTTCTTGTCACCGATGGCCTTGGCCACGGCCATGCCCAGGGTGATGCCCACGTCTTCCACTGTATGGTGGTTGTCGATATGCACGTCGCCCGTCGCTTCGATATCGAGGTCGATCAAGCCGTGGCGGGCGATCTGATCCAGCATATGGTCGAGGAAGGGCACGCCAGTGTTCAGCTTTTGCTGGCCGGTGCCATCGAGGTTGAGGGCGACGCGAACTTGCGTCTCATTGGTGTTGCGCGTGATTTCTGCGGTGCGGTTCATGGGAGGCTCTGGCGGTAGGCTAAACGAGGGATGCCTTGAAGGCATCGTAAAAAAGGGAATTTTCTTCCGGGGTGCTGACGCTGATGCGCAGGCAATTGGCCAACGCAGCATGCATTTTACTCATATTTTTAATTAAAACCCGGCGGGCAAGCAGTTTTGCGCAAACATCGTCGGAATCAGCCACACGAATCAGAAGAAAATTTGCCTTCGAGGGAAATACCGTCACGCCGGGCAACTGCGCCAGGCGCAGCGCCAGGTCGTCGCGCGCGCTGTTGAGCAGGGCCGCCTGGGCATTCAACACGTCGAGGTGATCGAGCGCGAATTCAGCCGCCGCCTGCGTCAGCACGTTCACATTGTACGGCGGGCGCACTTTCTCGAATTGCGCCAGCAGGGCCGGCGCGGCCGACATGTAGCCGAGGCGGATGCCGGCCAGGCCCAGTTTCGACACGGTGCGCATCACCACCAGGTTCTCGAACTCGGGCAAACGGCCCATGAAGCTGTGCTGCGCGAACGGTTCATACGCTTCGTCGACGATGGCGATGCCCGTGTCACCCAATGCGGCCAGGATGCGCTCGATGTCGGCGCTGGCAAACAGGTTGCCCGTCGGGTTGTTCGGATAGGCGAGGAAGACCAGCGCCGGGCGGTGTTCTTCGATGGCCGCCAGCATGGCCGGCATGTCCAGGCTGAAATCGGCCTGCAAAGGCACGCCGACGAAATCCATGCCGGCAAACTGCGCCGAGCGCGCATACATGACGAAGGCGGGAACGGGCGCCAGCAGCACGGCGCGCTTGCCCGGCTCCTGATGCGCGCACGCCATGGCCAGGATGGAAATGAGTTCATCGGAGCCGTTGCCCAGCATGACGTCGTAGCCGGCGGGCACGCCGAGCTTGGCGCAGATGGCCGCCTGCAGACTGGCATACGACGGCGGATAGCGGTTCAATACCACGCCGGCCAGGCGCACGCCCAGTTCCTCGCGCAGATGCGGCGGCAGCGGATACGGGTTTTCCATCGCATCGAGTTTGATGTAACCGCTGGCATCGGCGACCTGGTAGCTTTTGACGGCCCGCACATCGGCACGCACGGTGTTGCTGATTAACTGATCGAGGAAAGACATGCTGCAAACACTCCTGATGAAATTAGTGGAGACTAAATGACGACGTCTTCCGGCACGGCGGCGCTACGCGCCTTGCGGGCCGGCGCTTTTTTCACGGCGGGCGGTTTCTTCACGGCGGCCGGCTTCCTGGCAGCCGCCGGCTTTTTCGCTGCCGCCTTGGCGGCTTTCGGCGCGGCCAATGTGACCGGTTCGGCCAGCTCCTGCGTCAACGCCGCCAGGCGCTGTTCGATGATGGCGCAGTAGTCGGGATTCAATTCAAAGCCGACAAAATCGCGCCCGCAGCGCTTCGCCGCCAGCGCCGTGGTGCCGCTACCCATGAACAGGTCGAGCACCACGCCGCCGGGCGGGCACGACGCCTTGACCATGCGCTCGATGATTTCGAGCGGCTTTTGCGTCGGGTGGTCGGCCCGTTCCGGGTGTTCCTTGTGCAGGCGCGACACGCTCCACAAGTCTTTCGGGTTGTAGCCCACTTCCAGCCATTTGGCGCCGATGAAGATCGAGCGCGAACGGGCTTTCTTGGTGGCCGCGTCGTAGGCGATGCGCACCGCGTCAAGGTCGAAGTAGTAATCCTTGCGCTTGACGAAGAAGCCGATGGTGTCGTGCACCGATGAAAAGCTGCGCACGCTGCCGCCCATGGACGGCACGCGGCGGTCCCAGATGATTTCATTCATCATCGCCATGCGCTGTTTCAGCATGACGAAGATCTCCGGCGAATAGCGCCAGGTGAGGAAGATATACAGGCTGCCGTTGGCTTTCAGCTTGGGCAGCGCCGCATCGATCCACTGTTCCGTCCAGCGCAGGTAGTCGGCCACCGACTGCTGGTCCGAGGCATTGCCGTAATCCTTGCCCAGGTTGTACGGCGGATCCGTCAGGATCAGGTCCACCGAGCCATCGGGAATGCGCGCCAGCCCCGCCAGCGCATCTTCGCAATAGACCCGGTTGACCCAGTCCGGCTGCTCCGCCAGCTTCGTCATGGCTGCGGCTTCAGGCGCAATTCGGCGCTGCGCGCGTGCGCCTGCAAGCCTTCGCCATACGCCAGCGTGGCGGCGACACGGCCCAGGGTTTGCGCGCCCGCTTCACTCACGTGAATGATGGACGAGCGCTTCTGGAAGTCGTACACGCCCAGCGGCGACGAAAAGCGCGCCGTGCGCGACGTCGGCAGCACGTGATTGGGACCGCAGCAATAGTCGCCCAGCGATTCGGACGAGAAGCGCCCGAGGAACATGGCGCCCGCATGGCGGATCTGCTCGGCCCACTGCTGCGGGTTTTCCGCCGAGATTTCCAGGTGTTCCGCGGCGATGGCATTGGCTATTTCACAGGCCTCTGCCATGCTGCGCACCTTGATCAGCGCGCCGCGGTCCGCCAGCGAGGTGCTGATGGTGGCCTGGCGCGGCATCGTCGGCAGCAGCTTGGCGATGCTCTCTTCGACTTTCACGATGTAAGCGGCGTCCGGGCACAGCAGAATCGCCTGCGCCAGTTCGTCGTGCTCGGCCTGGGAAAACAGGTCCATGGCCACCCAGTCCGGGTCCGTCGTGCCATCGCACAGCACGAGGATTTCGGAAGGCCCGGCGATCATGTCGATGCCGACGATGCCGAACACGCGGCGCTTGGCGGCGGCCACATAGGCGTTGCCGGGACCGACGATTTTATCCACGGCGGCAATCGTCTGCGTGCCATACGCCAGTGCGCCGACGGCTTGCGCGCCGCCAATGGTGATCACGCGCGTCACGCCGGCGATCGCGGCGGCGGCCAGCACCATCTGGTTTTTCACGCCATCAGGCGTCGGCACCACCATGATGATTTCGCCCACGCCCGCCACGTGCGCGGGAATGGCGTTCATCAGCACGGACGACGGATACGCGGCCTTGCCGCCCGGGACGTAAATGCCGACCCGGTCCAACGGCGTGATTTTCTGCCCCAGCACCGTGCCATCAGGCTCGGTGTAGGTAAAGCCGCGCAGTTCTTCGCGCTGGCGTTCGTGGAAGGCACGGATGCGCTGGGCGGCGATCTGCAGCGCTTCGCGCTGCGCCGACGGCAAGCCGTTCAGGGCCGCCTGCAATTCGGCTTGCGAAATATCGAAGGCCGCCATTTCCGCCGCGCCGCCATGCGGGATGCGGTCGAAACGGTTCGTGTATTCCAATACGGCGGCGTCGCCGCGCGTTTTCACGTCGGCCAGGATTTTTGCGACCGACGTTTCAATCGCCGCATCGGTGCCCGCCTCGAACGCCAGCAAGGTGTCGAGCGATTGTTGGAAACCATCCTGGCTTGAATCGAGCTTGCGTATCTGTATCGGCATAATCGGCTTTCTGCTACTGAAGGTGTCTAAGCTTGCGAAGCGCGTTCAAACGCCTCGATAATCGGCTGCAAGCGCTCGCGCTTGAGCTTGAGCGCGGCCTGGTTGACCACCAGGCGCGACGAAATTTCCATAATGTGCTCGACCTCGACGAGGTTGTTCGCGCGCAGGGTGCTGCCCGTGCTGACCAGATCGACGATGGCGTCGGACAGGCCGACCAAAGGCGCCAGCTCCATCGAGCCATACAGCTTGATCAGGTCGACGTGCACGCCCTTGGCGGCGAAGTGCTCGCGCGCCGTGTGCACGAACTTGGTGGCCACGCGCAATCGCGCGCCCTGGTGCACGGCCTTTTCGTAGTCAAAACCGGCCTGCACCGCCACCGACATGCGGCAAGAAGCGATATTCAGGTCGATCGGCTGGTACAGGCCTTCGCCGCCGTGTTCGAGCAAGACATCCTTGCCCGCCACGCCGAAATCGGCCGCGCCGTACTGCACGTAGGTCGGCACGTCGCTGGCGCGCACGATGATGACGCGCACGTTCGGATCGTTGGTGGCCAAAATCAGCTTGCGCGAGGTCTCCGGGTTTTCCAGCACCTTGATGCCGGCCGCTTCCAGCAGCGGCATGGTGTCCTCAAAAATGCGGCCTTTCGACAGCGCCAGGATCAGCTGGGAGCTGTCACCGTTGTTCGATCCGTTCATGCTCGTTCCTTGTTATTTGATGCGTACGATATTCGCGCCGACGGCCGACAGCTTCACTTCCATGCGGTCGTAACCGCGGTCGAGGTGATAGATGCGGTCGATCAGCGTTTCGCCATCGGCGGCCAGGGCCGCGATCACCAGCGACGCCGACGCGCGCAGGTCGGTCGCCATCACGGGCGCGCCGCGCAACTGCTTGACGCCGGCGATGATGGCCGTGTTGCCTTCGATGGTGATGTCGGCGCCCAGGCGGTTCATTTCCTGCACGTGCATGAAGCGGTTCTCGAAGATCGTTTCGGTGACGCGGCTGGCGCCATTGGCGATCGTGTTCACGGCCATGAACTGCGCCTGCATGTCGGTCGGGAAGCCCGGGTATTCCGTCGTGCGGAAGCTGACGGGGTTCGGGCGGGCCGACATCTCGGCGCGGATCCAGTCGGCGCCGAAGGTCATCGTCAGGCCCATGGCGCGCAGCTTGTCGAGCGCAGAGTCGAGGATGTCGGTGCGCACGTTGCGCAGGGTGATATCGCCGCCGGTGGCCGCCACGGCGCACAGGAAGGTGCCCGTTTCGATACGGTCGGCGATCACCGCGTGCGAGGCGCCGTGCAGGGCGTCCACACCCTGGATCACCAGGCGGCTGGTGCCGATGCCGTCGATCTTCGCGCCCATGGCCACCAGCAGGTGGGCCAGGTCCGTCACTTCCGGTTCGCAGGCGGCGTTTTCCAGGATGGTCTCGCCTTCGGCCAGGGTCGCGGCCATCAGCAAGTTCTCGGTGCCGGTGACGGTGATCATGTCGGTGACGATGCGCGCGCCTTTCAGCTTGGCGCACTTGGCGTAGATGTAGCCCGCTTCGATGCGGATCTCGGCGCCCAGCGCCTCCAGCCCCTTGATGTGCTGGTCGACGGGGCGCGAACCGATGGCGCAGCCGCCCGGCAGCGAGACCTTGGCTTCGCCGAAGCGCGCCAGCATGGGGCCCAGCACGAGGATCGAGGCGCGCATGGTTTTTACCAGTTCATACGGCGCTTCCAGGGTGTCGATGGCGCTGCCGTTGAGCACCACGCGGTCGCCGTCCTGCCGTACTTTCAAGCCCGTCTGGCCCAGCAGTTTCAGCATGGTGGCCACGTCGTGCAAATGCGGCACGTTCGTCAGGTCCAGGTCGCCCGCGGTCAGCAGGCCGGCGCACAGGATGGGCAGGGCGGCGTTTTTCGCGCCGGAGATGGCGATGTCGCCGTTCAGGCGGTTGCCGCCGTTGATGAGGAGCTTGTCCATGTGCTTATCCTTGGAATTCTTCAGGTGTCAGGGTTTTCATCGACAGCGCGTGGATTTCTTCGCGCATGCGGTCGCCCAGCGCCGCGTAGACGATCTGGTGGCGCTGGATCAGACGCTTGCCGGCAAACGCGGGCGAGACGATCACGGCCTGGAAGTGCTGGCCATCGCCCTCCACTTCGAGGTGCGTGCATTCGAGGCCGGCCGACAGATAGCCGTGGATCAGTTCTGGAGTGGTGGTCACGATAAGTCCTTGATATTGAATAATGTAGTGATGTGATATGCCGCAATCAACGGCGCAATTAGTGTCGCAGTCGGTAGCCGCTTTTCAGCAGGCGGATCGATGCGAGCGCCAGGATCACGAGGAAGCCGGCGACGATGGAAAGACTGAGCCAGGGGCTGACGTCGGACACGCCAAAGAAGCCGTAGCGGAAGCCGTCGATCATGTAAAAGAAGGGGTTCAAATGCGATACCGTCTGCCAGAAGGCGGGGAGCGAGTGGATCGAATAGAACACGCCCGACAGGAAAGTGGCCGGCATGATCAGGAAGTTCTGGAAGGCGGCCAGCTGGTCGAATTTCTCGGCCCAGATGCCGGCGATCAGGCCCATGGTGCCCAGCATGGCGGCGCCGAGGAAGGCGAACACGACGATCCACAGCGGCGCGACGAACGACAGGTCGGCGAACCAGCACGTGATGGCGAACACGCCAAAGCCCACGGCCAGGCCGCGCGCGACGGAAGCGAGTACATACGCCGAGAAGATTTCCCAGTGCGACAGGGGAGTGAGCAGCACGAACACCAGGTTGCCCGTGATCTTGGACTGGATCAGCGAGGACGAGGAATTGGCGAACGCGTTTTGCAGCACGCTCATCATCACCAGGCCGGGAATCAGAAAGGCCGTGTAGCTGACGCCGGGACTCGGCTCGACGCGGCCGTCGAGCACATGGCCGAACACCAGCAGGTACAGCATCGACGTGAGCACGGGCGCGGCCACGGTTTGCGTCGCCACTTTCCAGAAGCGCAGCGTCTCTTTGTAGACGAGGGTGCGAAATCCTGTCGAAATCATACGGTACCTTTATCCATGATCTGCAAGAAGATATCTTCCAGGTCGGCTTGTTGCAATTGCATTTCATCGATCTCGGCACCCGCTTCGCGCAGGCGGGCGAGGATTTTTTCGACTTCGCTGTATTCGTTGACGCGCAGGCTGAACTTGTTCGGCGCCTGCTGTTCTTCCGCATGCAGCACCAGGTGCCGCAGGTCGTCCGGCAGGCTGCCGTTTTTGAGGTGCAGCTGCAGCTGCGAGCCGGCGATGCGGCGGATCAGGGCCGACATGGTGTCGAGCGCCACCACCTTGCCCGTCTTCAGCATGGCCACGCGCTGGCACATGGCTTGCGCCTCTTCCAGGTAGTGGGTGGTCAAGACGACCGTGTGGCCGCCTTCGCGGTTCAGGCGCGAGATGAACTTCCACAAGGTCTGGCGCAGTTCCACGTCGACGCCGGCCGTCGGCTCATCGAGCACGATGACGGGCGGCTTGTGCACCAGCGCCTGCGCCACGAGCACGCGGCGCTTCATGCCGCCGGACAGCGCGCGCATATTCGTGTCGGCCTTGCCGGTCAGGTCGAGGTTTTCCATGACCTCGTCGATCCACTTGTCGTTGTTCGGCAGGCCGAAATAGCCGGACTGCAGGCGCAGGGTTTCGCGCACGGTGAAAAACGGGTCGAACACCAGTTCCTGCGGCACCACGCCCAGGTTGCGGCGCGCGTTGCGGAAGTCCTTGACCACGTCGTGGCCATGGATCTTGACGGTGCCCGCGTCGGGGCGTATCAGGCCGGCGATGATGGAAATGAGGGTGGTCTTGCCGGCGCCGTTGGGACCGAGCAGGCCGAAAAACTCGCCTTCTTCGATGGCCAGCGACACGCCGCCCAGCGCCTTGAGCGATTTATAGCTCTTTTCTACATTCGTTATTTGAATTGCGGTCATGTGCTTGTTTCAAGTGTAATGCGTCTGGTGTGATGCGCCAGTTGCCGGAGACATCGAGGCCGGCAGGCCGGTGCAGGGCGCCACCTTCAGGCGAGGACGGCGCAACAGTCAATTATAGTTGGAAAATTCGTGGAACACTTGGAGATCAATCCGGCGGCGCTGCTGGCCTGCCGGCTTGAAAGCTACTGCTGATGCGGGGAGTGGGACAGGATCAATGATGATGCAGGTCGGACGGGCTGCGTTCGGCGTGGCCGCCGGCGCTGGCGCAGTCGTCAGCCGTCAACGTGCTCGAGACGAGCGAGCAGACGCCATACAGCTTGGTGAGGTTTTTCAGGTTGTTCGGCAGGTTTTTCAGCTCCAGCACGGCGCCGGCATCCTGCGCGGCGCGCTGCCACGTCAGCATGACGGAAACGGCGGCCGAATCGACAGCCTTGACGTTGCGCAAGTCAAACTTCGTCTGACCCGAGCGGATGGCGTCCAGACCCTGCTCCAATGCCGAAGTGGCATTGTGCACGGTCAGGGAAGTCAGAGACTGCAAGGTGTCGAGAGAGTCGGGCATGGCGTCGGGCTGCGCTGGTCTGGAGCTGGGTCAGGAGCTATATGATAGCCGATTATTTGGCTTTGGCAGCGGGACGGCTGGCCAGGGCCTTGTTTTTTGCCTGCAAGGTCTTGATCAGGCCATCGATGCCGCCCTTGCTGATCTCGCTGGCAAAGCTGCTTTTGTACGTTTCCACCAGCCATGCGCCCAGCACGTTGATGTCATAGATCTTCCAGCCGGACGGGGTTTTCGCCACGCGGTAGTTCAGGGGCACGGGTTCGCCGCGCGCCACGTTCACTTGCGAACGTACTTCCACTTCCGTGTCGGCCGGGTCGGCGCGCAGCGGCTTGAATTCCACGGTTTCGTTCTTGATCTGCGACAGGGCGCCCGAGTAGGTGTAGATCAGCAAGGTGCGGAATTCCGCGGCCAGCTGCTTTTGCTGGTCGGGCGTGGCGTCGCGCCAGTGGCGGCCGGCGGCCAGCGACGTCATGCGCTGGAAATCCACGTACGGCAAGATCTTGCTTTCCACCAATTCGGTGACGCGCTTGATATCGCCAGCCTGGATGGCCTTGTCGGCCTTGGCCGTGTCGATCACGTCCTGGCTGATGCGTTTGACGAGGACGTCCGGTGCTTCGACAGCAGGGGCGGCCTGGGCGGCGGTGGCAAAGGCGATGGTGGCCATCGCCAGCAGTTGTTTCATCAATTTCATGGTTTTACCTTTCATGGTGTTGCTATGCACCGGCTGGCGTTGATCGCAGCCGTGGTGTTCTTGCGTCCAGTTTACTCCTGCGGCCTGGCCTGGGAAGCAACGGTATTGCTACCAGATGTTACGAGGTCCGCTGGCGCCACATCGGCGGCGGCCGTGGCCGCAGGCGCGTCATTGGCAGGCTGCGGTTTTGCCTCGTATTCCGGCTCGTAATCGCTGGTGTCGTTTTTTGGCACTTTGCGGTCGCGGCGGTCCGTATCGCCATCGAACACCTTGCTTTCGCGCGCCTGCAGGAAGCCGTCGCGGATGAACTCATAACGGTCCAGCGCGGCCGCTTCCATCAGGTTGGTCGCGTCGAGCAGCGCGGCGCGCTTGTCAACCACGCGCGTCACCGTGCCGATATTGCGCACATACGCCGGATCCTTGTAGCGCCATGGGTCGCCCGCGATATCGAGCGGCAGGGCCGCCGTGTCGCGCACGGTCGATGGGCCCAGCAACGGCAGCATCACGTACGGACCGGACTGGACGCCATACCAGCCCAGGGTCTGGCCAAAGTCTTCGTTATGCTTGGGAATGCCGGCCTGCGAGGCGATGTCGATCAGACCGAAGATACCGAAAGTCGAGTTCATGCTGACGCGCACGACGTCTTGTAAGCCCGCTTCGCCCTTGCCTTGCAGCAAGTTGTTCATGGCGCTCCACACATCGGACAAGTTGCCGAAGAAGTTGCCCACGCCCGTTTGCACGAACGATGGCGTGACCTTCTTGTAGGCCGTGGCGACCGGCTTCAGGGCTACCTGGTCAACCGTGTCGTTGAACTTGAACATGGCGCGGTTGTACCCTTCCAGCGGGTCGCGCGGATTGGCGCCGGTGGCGCACGCGCTCACGCTGGCGGCGATGGCCAGGGCCAGGCCGATACGCGCCAGGCTGCCTTGGGATTGTTTGGTCGACTCGCTCATTTGCTGTCCTTTCCTTCCGCTGCCTTGCTGTAGATGAACTGATTGATCAGGTCTTCCAGCACTGTGGCCGATTGAGTACGGGCGATCTTGTCGCCCTCTGCCAGGTTCGCCAGATCGCCGCCTGCTTCCAGGCCGATATATTGCTCACCCAGCAAACCGGCCGTCAAAATCTTGGCCGAGCTGTCTTTCGGAAATTTGTAGCCATCTTCGATGTCGAGTTTCACCAGCGCCTGGTAGGTCTTGTCGTCAAAGACGATTTCCGAGACCCGGCCCACCACTACACCAGCGCCCTTGACGGGCGCCTGCGGCTTGAGGCCGCCAATATTGTCGAACTTCGCACTAATGGTATACGTCTTGCTGAAAGACAGCGAGCTCATATTGCCGGCCTTGAGCGCCAGAAACATCAATGCCGCCACACCGAGCAAGACGAACAAGCCGACCCAGACATCCAAAGATTTACGTTGCATAAACAATCCTAAATAATTTTTACTTGCCGCCACCTGCGCAGAACACTGCCCAGGCCGATAATTTTGTCGCCTATCGGCAATTACTTGCTAAACATCAAAGCCGTCATCATGAAATCGAGCCACCACACCATCAACGACGAAATGACCACCGTGCGCGTGGTGGCGCCGGACACGTCTTCCGGCGTCGGCTGTGCCTGGTACCCCTGGAACAGCGCGATGAAGGTCACCGCGATGCCGAACACCAGGCTCTTGATGGTGCCGTTGCCCACTTCTTTCCAGACATCCACGCCGCCTTGCATCTGCGACCAGAACGAACCTTCATCGACGCCGATCAGCACCACGCCGACCAGGTAGCTGCCGATGATGCCGACGGCCGTGAAGATGGCGCCCAGGATCGGCATGGCGATCACACCGGCCCAGAAACGGGGCGCCAGCACGCGCTGGATCGGGTTGACGGCCATCATTTCCATGGCCGACAGTTGCTCGCCCGCCTTCATCAGGCCGATTTCCGCCGTCAGCGACGTGCCGGCGCGGCCGGCGAACAGCAGCGCCGTCACGACGGGGCCCAGTTCGCGCGTCAGGGACAGCGCCACCAGCAAGCCCAGCGACTGCTCGGCGCCATACGTGGTCAAGGTGTAATAGCCTTGCAAACCCAGCACCATGCCGACAAACAGGCCGGAAACGGCGGTAATCACCAGCGAGCGGTTACCGATAAAAAACAGTTGCTCAATCACCAGGCGCGGACGGCGCCACAGGCCGCCCGACGAGGCGATGATGATGAAAAACGACCGCACGGCAAAGCCGAGGTCTTGTACCGAACGACGCAACCACGCTCCGATCGCCGCCAGGAAACGCGCGATCATCGGCCGCCCCCCGCCTGCAGACCCAGGTCGTCGGCCAGCGACTTGCCCGGATAATGGAACGGGACGGGGCCATCGGCCTCGGCATTGACGAACTGCTTGACGTACGGATGCGTCGACACGGCCATCTCGGCCGGCGTGCCGTGCGCCACGATCTTGCCCGATGACAGAAAATAGACGTAATCAGCGATGGCGAAACACTCCTTCACATCGTGCGATACCAGGATAGACGTGGAGCCCAGCGCATCGTTCAGATTGCGGATCAAATTGGCCGTCACGCCCATGGAAATCGGGTCCAGGCCGGCGAACGGCTCGTCGTACATGATCAGTTCGGGGTCGAGCGCGATGGCGCGCGCCAGCGCGACGCGGCGGCCCATGCCGCCCGAGATCTCGGCCGGCTTCAATTGCGCCGCATTGCGCAGTCCCACGGCGTGCAGCTTCATCAGCACCAGGGTGCGGATCAGCTCTTCATTCAAGTCCGTGTGTTCGCGCAGCGGGAACGCCACATTCTCGAACGCCGTCAAGTCGGTAAACAGCGCGCCGTGCTGGAACAGCATGCCCATCTTGCGGCGCAGCTGGTATAACTCGTCGGTTCCCAGCGTATGCACGATCTGGCCGTCCACATTCACGGAACCGGAACTGGGGCGCAGCTGTCCGCCGATCAGGCGCAGTACGGTCGTCTTGCCACTGCCGGAGCCACCCATGACGGCCACAACTTTTCCACGTGGGAAATCCATTTGAAGGCCCGATAAAATCGAACGTTCTCCATAGGCAAAGTGTAAATCACGGATCTCAACAAGATTTGGCACGACGAAGCTCACTATTTTAATGGCGTATTGTAGTGCAGAAACGCCAACCTCTGCTGAGACACCCCTGCTTACAGCCCGGGACAGGGGAAGAATACAACACTAATGAATCGAAAGTCAGATATTGTAGTGGAAATTCAGCCGCCACATCGCGTCCCTGCCCGATGACGTTCACGCCTGTTGACTTGACCAGTAAAAATAACAAAAGCCACGTCGCGATCCGCGCCGTGGCCCTGGCAAAAAACGAACAATTGCTCGTTTTTTAGCGCGGCAGCAGCGATGCCCCCATCAGGAACTCATCGACGGCGCGCGCGCACTGGCGCCCTTCGCGGATGGCCCACACCACCAGCGACTGGCCACGGCGCATGTCGCCGGCCGCAAAGACTTTCGGCACCGAGGTCTGATAGCAGCCGGCGCCATCCGTTGTCGCCTTGACATTGCCGCGCGCATCCGTATCGACGCCGAACGCTTCCAGCACTTGTTGTACTGGTGAAACAAAACCCATGGCCAGGAAGACCAGGTCCGCCTTCATCTCGAATTCCGAGTTCGGCACTTCGCTCATCTTGCCGTCTTTCCACTCGACTCGGCAGGCGATCAGCTTTTCCACCTTGCCGCCCTTGCCTTCGAAACGCTTGGTGGCCACGGCCCAGTCGCGCTCGCAGCCTTCCTCGTGCGAGGACGAGGTACGCAGCTTGGTCGGCCAGTACGGCCAGACGAGCGGCTTGTTTTCCTGTTCCGGCGGCTGCGGCATCAGTTCGAACTGGGCCACCGAGGCGGCGCCATGGCGGTTCGACGTGCCGACGCAGTCGGAACCCGTGTCGCCGCCGCCGATCACCACCACGTGCTTACCCGTCGCCTTGATCTGGTCCTTGAGCTTGTCGCCCGCGTTGACCTTGTTTTGCAGCGGCAGGAAATCCATGGCGAAATGCACGCCTTTCAGTTCGCGGCCCGGTACGGGCAAGTCGCGCGGCTGCTCGGCGCCGCCGGCCATGATGACGGCGTCAAATTCTTTTTCCAGGTCTTCGGGGAAAATGGTTTCCTTGGCCCAGTTATTCACGTGGGCAGGGAAATCTTTGCCAACGAGCACGCTGGTGCGGAACACGACACCTTCGGCTTCCATCTGTTTCACGCGCAGATCGATGTGCGATTTTTCCATCTTGAAGTCGGGGATGCCGTAACGCAGCAAGCCACCGACCCGGTCGCTCTTTTCAAACACGGTGACAGCGTGGCCGGCGCGCGCCAGCTGCTGCGCCGCCGCCAGGCCGGCAGGACCGGAACCGACGATGGCTACTTTCTTGCCCGTGCTGAATCCCGCCGGCTGCGGCGTGACCCAGCCGTGCTCCCAGCCCATGTCGATGATTTTATGTTCGATCGACTTGATGCCGACCGGGTCTTCGTGGATGCCCAGGGTGCACGCCGATTCGCACGGCGCCGGGCAGATGCGGCCCGTAAATTCCGGGAAGTTATTCGTCGAATGCAAGACGTCGAGCGCTTCGCGGTAGTTACCGCGGTACACCAGGTCATTCCAGTCGGGAATGATGTTGTTCACGGGGCAGCCCGTGGTGCAGAAGGGAATGCCGCAATCCATGCAGCGCGCGCCCTGCACCGTCGCTTGCGCATCCGACAGGTGCAAGACGAATTCCTTGTAGTTCTTCAGGCGCGCGGCAGGCTCCAGATAGTGTTCGTCCTGGCGCTTGAATTCCATGAAGCCGGTAATTTTACCCACGATAGTTCCTTTGTATTTGGCTGGCGGGGAGCGGCCGGGCCGCTCCCTGGTCATTCATTTGGCAATGAGCTTGGCTGGCTCAGGCGGCGACGGCTTGGACTTCCATGGCGGCATCAGCGGCCATTTCAATCAGCGCGCGCTTGTATTCGTTCGGGAAGACTTTCACGAACTTGCCGCGCGCCGCAGCCCAGTCGTCGAGCAAGACGCGGGCGCGGGTGCTGCCCGTGTGCTTGAAATGACGCTCGATCAGGCGCTTGAGGATCACCTCGTCCGCTTCCGGCACGCCATCGCGGTGCTGCGTATGCCAGGCATCGCGGTCGACATGCTGTTCCGCTGCCGACACGACCTTGTCCAGGCCGACCATGGCCGTGTTGCACTTGCTGGCAAAGTCGCCGGCCGGGTCATACACATAGGCGATGCCGCCCGACATGCCGGCCGCGAAGTTGCGTCCCGTGTTGCCCAGCACCACGACCGTACCGCCCGTCATGTATTCGCAGCCATGGTCGCCCAGGCCCTCGACCACCGTGGTGGCGCCCGAGTTGCGCACGGCAAAGCGTTCGCCTGCCACGCCATTGAAGAACGCTTCGCCGGCGATGGCGCCGTACAGCACCGTGTTGCCGATGATGATGTTGTCCACGGCCCAGCCGCGGAACTCGGTATTGGGCCGCACGATGATGCGCCCGCCCGACAAGCCTTTACCCACGTAATCGTTGCCTTCACCCACCAGGTCGATGGTGATGCCGTGCGCCAGGAAGGCACAGGCCGACTGGCCCGCCGTGCCTTGCAACTGGATGTGGATGGTGTCATCCGGCAAGCCGGCATGGCCGTATTTCTTCGCCACTTCGCCGGACAGCATGGTGCCCACCGTGCGGTTCAAGTTGCGTACGGGCGAGATGAACGAGACGCGCTCGCCCTTTTCCAGCGCCGCGCGCGCTTGCGCGATCAGCTTGTGATCGAGCGCCTTTTCCAGCGCATGGTCCTGGAACTCCACGTGCCGGCAAGCTTGGCCATCTGGCGTTTCCGGCTTGTGGAAGATGGCCGAGAAGTCCAGACCCTGCGCCTTCCAGTGCGAAATCGCCTTCGATTTGTCCAGCAGGTCGACACGGCCGATCAGCTCGTCATACGTACGGATGCCCAGCTGCGCCATCAATTGACGGGCTTCCTCGGCAACGAAGAAGAAGTAATTGACGACATACTCGGGTTTGCCCGAGAACTTGGCGCGCAGCACCGGATCTTGCGTGGCCACGCCCACCGGGCAGGTATTCAAGTGGCATTTGCGCATCATGATGCAGCCTTCGACCACCAGCGGCGCCGTGGCGAAACCGATCTCGTCGGCGCCCAGCAGGGCGGCGATGACCACGTCGCGGCCCGTCTTCATCTGGCCGTCGGCCTGTACGCGGATGCGGCTGCGCAAGCCGTTCAAGACCAGCGTTTGTTGCGTTTCAGCCAGACCCAGCTCCCATGGCGTGCCCGCATGTTTCACGGAAGACAATGGCGACGCGCCCGTGCCGCCGTCATGGCCGGCAACGACCACATGGTCGGCTTTTGCCTTGGTGACGCCGGCGGCCACAGTGCCGATACCCACTTCCGACACCAGCTTCACGGAAATCGACGCGCGCGGATTGGCGTTCTTCAAGTCATGGATCAGCTGCGCCAGGTCCTCGATCGAATAGATGTCATGGTGCGGCGGCGGCGAAATCAGGCCCACGCCCGGCACGGAGAAGCGCAGGCTGGCGATGTATTCCGACACTTTATGCCCTGGCAACTGGCCACCTTCGCCCGGTTTCGCGCCCTGCGCCATCTTGATCTGGATCTGGTCGGCCGAGTTCAGGTAGGCGGCCGTGACGCCGAAACGTCCGGACGCCACCTGCTTGATGCGCGAACGCATGGAATCGCCTTCCTGCAGCGGAATGTCGACGACAATCTGCTCGGCGCCCACGATGGACGCCATGGTGTCGCCCTGGCGGATCGGGATGCCCTTCAATTCCTGCGTGTAGCGGTTCGGATCTTCGCCGCCCTCGCCCGTGTTCGACTTGCCGCCGATACGGTTCATGGCGACCGCAAGCGTTGCGTGCGCTTCCGTGCTGATCGAACCGAGCGACATGGCGCCCGTGGCGAAACGCTTGACGATTTCCTTGGCCGGCTCCACTTCATCGAGCGGGATGGCCTTGGTCGGGTCGAGCTTGAACTCGAACAGGCCGCGCAGGGTCAGATGGCGACGGCTCTGGTCGTTGATGATTTGCGCATACTCTTTATAGCTGGAGAAATTGTTGCTGCGCGTGGAATGCTGCAGCTTGGCAATCGCGTCCGGCGTCCACATGTGGTCTTCGCCGCGCACGCGGAACGCGTACTCGCCGCCCGCGTCGAGCTTGTCGGACAGCACGGGATCGTTGCCGAAGGCCAGCGCATGCAGGCGCAGCGCTTCTTCCGCCACTTCAAACACGCCGATGCCTTCCACGTTCGACGCCGTGCCCTTGAAGTATTTGTCGACCAGCGACTTGTTCAAGCCAATCGCTTCGAAGATTTGCGCGCCGCAGTAGGACATGTAGGTCGAAATACCCATCTTCGACATGACCTTCATCAAGCCTTTACCCACCGCCTTGGTGTAGTTATAGATGGCTTTGTCGCCCGACAAATCGCCCGGCAAGCCATGCGCCATGTCGGCCAGGGTTTCCATGGCCAGGTACGGGTGGACGGCTTCCGCGCCGTAGCCGGCCAGCAAGGCGAAGTGGTGGGTTTCGCGGGCCGAGCCCGTTTCCACGACGAGGCCGGTGGAGGCGCGCAAGCCCTTGCTCACCAGGTGCTGGTGAACGGTGGACGTTGCCAAGAGCGCAGGGATCGCCACCTGGTCGGCGCAAATGGCGCGGTCCGAGACGATCAGGATGTTGTGGCCGGATTTCACGGCATCGACGGCTTCCGCGCACAGCGAGGCCAGGCAGGCTTCCACGCCTTCCTTGCCCCAAGCCAGCGGGTAGCAGATGTCCAGTTCGTACGACTTGAACTTGCCGCCCGTGTGGGCGCTGATGTTGCGCAGACGGGCCATGTCGTCAAAGCCCAGCACGGGCTGCGCCACTTCCAGGCGCATCGGCGGGTTGACGTTGTTGGTATCGAGCAAGTTCGGTTTCGGGCCGATGAAGGACACGAGCGACATCACCATCGCTTCGCGGATCGGGTCGATCGGCGGATTCGTCACTTGCGCGAACAGCTGCTTGAAGTAGTTATACAAAGGCTTCAGTTTGTTCGACATGACGGCCAGCGGCGAGTCATTGCCCATCGAGCCCGTCGCCTCTTCGCCGGCCACGGCCATCGGCGCCATGAGGAACTTCAAATCTTCCTGCGTATAGCCGAACGCCTGCTGGCGGTCGAGCAAGGACGGCTGGGCTTTTTCGCCCTGCGCGCGGTCCAGCTTTGCCTGGCCTTCGGCCAGCTTGATCTCGTCGAGCTTGATGCGCACGGAGTTGATCCACGCTTTATACGGCTTGGCGTTAGCGTAGGTGTTTTTCAATTCCTGGTCGTCGATGATGCGGCCCGCTTCCAGGTCGATCAGGAACATTTTGCCAGGCTGCAAGCGCCATTTCTGGATGATCTTCGACTCGGGAATCGGCAGCACGCCCGATTCCGACGCCATCACCACGAGGTCGTCATCCGTGACGATGTAGCGGGCTGGACGCAAGCCGTTGCGGTCCAGGGTGCCGCCGATGTGGCGGCCGTCCGTAAACGCCATGGCGGCCGGGCCGTCCCACGGTTCCATCATGGCGGCGTGGTATTCATAGAAGGCGCGGCGGTTGTCATCCATCGTCGTGTGGTTTTCCCACGCTTCCGGAATCATCATCATCATCGCCTGGGCGATCGGATAGCCGGCCATCAGCAGCAATTCGAGCGCATTGTCGAAACACGCCGTGTCGGACTGGCCTTCATAGATCAGGGGGAACAGCTTTTGCAGGTCGTCGCCCAGCACGGCCGACTTCATGACGCCTTCGCGCGCGCGCATCCAGTTGAAGTTGCCTTTGACGGTGTTGATCTCGCCGTTGTGCGCGATCAAGCGGTACGGGTGGGCCAGCGGCCATTCGGGGAAGGTATTCGTCGAGAACCGCTGGTGCACGAGGGCCAGGGCCGAGATGCAACGCGCGTCCTGCAAGTCCTTGTAGTACACGCCCACCTGGTCGGCCAGCAGCAAGCCTTTATAGACAATCGTGCGGGCCGACATCGACGGCACGAAGAATTCCTTGCCATGCAACAGTTTCAAGGCCTGGATGGCGTGGCCCGACGATTTGCGGATCACATACAGTTTGCGCTCGAGCGCGTCGGTGACCATGATGTCGGGGCCGCGGCCGATGAAGATCTGGCGAATGACGGGTTCCTTGGCGCGCACGGTAGGCGACATCGGCATGTCCGTATCGATGGGCACGTTACGCCAGCCCAGTACGACTTGTCCCTCGATGCGCACGGCGCGTTCGATTTCCTGTTCGCAAGCGATGCGCGATGCGTGTTCCTTCGGCAGGAAAACCATGCCCACGCCGTATTCGCCAGGCGGCGGCAATTCCACGCCCTGCTTGGCCATTTCTTCGCGGTAGTACTGGTCGGGAATCTGGATCAGGATGCCGGCGCCATCGCCCATCAGCGCATCGGCGCCCACGGCGCCCCGGTGATCGAGGTTTTTCAGTATCAGCAAACCCTGTTCGACGATCGAATGGGTCTTGTTGCCCTTGATATGGGCGACGAAACCGACGCCGCAGGCATCGTGTTCATTGGCTGGGTCGTACAGGCCTTGCGCTTTCATGGGCTTCTCCGCTGCATATGACTATCGAAAAACTAGAGTAGTGCAACGCAACAAAAAACTCAACCAGAACAATTAGGGTCGGAGTCGAATTAAATCTGATTCTGTCGCCCTGAAAATTTAATAGGGACATAGTCGAGGCGATTTCAATAAAACGTCAGAAAGGAGTCATTTTTTGTTTTAAATGCGAATGGTTTTCAATTGGCGTCCGCTTCGGCCACGATTTTTCGGGGACGGCCGCGCTTGGCAGGCAGCACTTGCCGCTGCATTTTCTGCTCCAGCGCGTGCTTGAAAGCGTCGGATCCGAGCGGCCAGCCCTTCAATACAGCCTGTTCCAGGGTTTTGACCTGGCTGCTACCGAGGCCTTGCTCGAACAGGCGCAGATACGCCGCCTCGCGGTCGAACGGCGTGTTGCCCAGCGCCCAGTACAGCGCGTGGTCGGTGATGACGGAATCGGGCCGCACGCCGGCATGGTGGGCATAGCTCGACCACGCATGGTCGAGGGCATGTGCCACCAGCCCCGTTTGCACGGGCACGCATTCGAGGTAGCGGCAGCACAGGAGGAAGAAATTGTCGGGGTCGATGACGGAAGTTTTGTAGCGTCCCTGCCACAATGCCCCTACACGGCCGTATTTTTGGTTGAAATAGGGCACGTAATAGCGTCCCAGCCACTGCATCAGCTGCCCCAGACCCGTCGCATCGCCGGGAGTGGCCAGTAAATGTAGCTGATCAGGCAATAAAACGTAGGCGTGGATGGCCACCTTGAACATTTTCGCGCCTGTTTTCAGCCAGGAGAGGAATTGCGCGTAATCTGCCGCGTCCTCGAACACGGGCTGGCGGTTGCTGCCGCGCTGGATCACGTAATGAGGCAGTGCTGGAATGATAAGGCGGGGCAAACGGGCCATGGCAAGAGTCGGTAAAGATAGGCTAAGGCCTTGATTTTACACACTTGCGAGCACAAGACGTGACTCTGACCCTGTTTTATTTGACATGCTAAAAAAAACGGATGACTCTGTCCCTTTTATGCCACCACCTCGTGCGGGCGGCTGGCATCAGGTGTCAGGAAAGGTTGAAACTGGCCGACAGGCTGTAGCCCTCGCCATACGCGCTGCGCAGCGGCAAGTCCTGGCCCAGGCCAGTCTTGGCTTTCTTGCGCAGGCGGTACACGAGCATGTCGACCCGGCGCCCCGCATCGGGATCTTCGCCGCCCATGCCGGCCACGATGACGTCGCGCGGCACGGGGCGGGTGTTGATGGTCAACAGGTGCAGGAAGTTGAATTCCTTTTCCGTCAGGGCGATAACGGCGCCCATCAGCTCAAGTTGGCGAGCGCTTACTTTCAAGGTCCACTTGCCCGGCTCGGGCACGGGGTCTTGCGGACCGACGCGGCGGTCGAGCGCCTCGATGTGGGCGGCCAGTTCGGGGAATTTGATCGGCTTGGTCAGATAGTGGTCGGCACCCAGGCGCAAGCCCAGAATGCGGCTGTCGAAGGCGACGCGCCCCGTCAGCACCAGCACGCCGATTTGCGGATACAGCTGGCGCATGCGGGGGATGACGTTGAAGCCATCCTCATCGGGCAAGCCCAGGTCCAGCACGACCACGCCAACATTGCCATGGCTCAACGCCGTCCACATCCCGCCAGCAGAGCTGGTGATATGAACTTCGTGTTCGAGCTCAACGAGAAACTCCGCCATGTCTTCGGCGTAGTCCAGATTGTCTTCGACGATCAGTATTTTCGTCATTGCAACGCCATTCTTCCGTTAGTGAGCTACCGTGGGCAAACCATGCCATTCACTTCTACACCATGATGGACGGCACAATAGGTTTACGTCAAGGAATTATCACGGTTGCCTTCAGCGGAAGCAACTTTTTTCTAGTCTAGCCAGGAAGCGGCAGCCAAATCCGGAAAAGTGCCCCGCCTTCGGGCAGATTATGCCCCTGCAAACTCCCGCCATGCACGTCGACGACGGCGCGCGCCATGTACAGGCCCAGGCCCGCACCCGGATGCGTCGCATGGGTTCCACGGCTTCCTTTCTCGAACAGTCGCGCCAGTTCCTCTTCCCGCAAGCCGGGTCCCGCATCGCGCACGCACAGCGCCACGCCGCCTTCGGGCACCAGCCTGGCCGACAAGGTGATGCTGCTGCCCGGCGGGCTGAACTTGACGGCGTTATCCAGCAAGATTTTCAGGCACAGGGCCATGCCGGGCACGTCGCAGCGCAGCCGGGCCGGCAAGTCTTCGTCGAGTTCCAGCTGCACCGGGTGGCTGGCAGGCACGGTGGCGGCCGCCTGCTGCAGCAAGGCCAGCGGCGCGATGCCGTCGGCGGCCCGCTCGCGGCCGATGGCCGCCATGCGTTCGGGCGACAGATAGTCGTCGATCATGGCCAGCAGGCGGTCGACGGCCGTCTGGATTTTCACGTAGCGCTTGCGCGTGGCCTCGTCGGCATCTTTCGATGTCGAGACGAGGCGCTGGATGGCGCCGTCGATGGTGGCCAGCGGCGTGCGAAATTCATGCGACAGCATCGAGGCGAAGCGCTTCTGCTCCTTTTCCCGTTCCGCTTCCTGCGCCTGGGCCGCGCTGACGTCGCGCACCGTGCCCACGACGGTGACGCCCCGCCCGGCCACCGCGGGCACGATGGTCGAGCTGATTTCCAGCGCCAGCAGGTGGCCGTCGGCGTGCGGCAACTCCACTTCGCGCAGCAGGGTCAAGCGGCTGGTGTCGCCATCGCGCCAGCGCTGCAGACGGGCCGGCACATCGGCCGCCAGACGCGCCGCATGCTCGCGCAAGGAAGCCGCGTCATGGCCCGTCAGGCGCTGCGCGGCGGGGCTGATGTAGAGCAATTCGAGGGTGGTGGCGTCGAGCAGGAAGGCCGCGTCGCGCCCGTGCTCGGCCAGCAGGCGGAACTGCGCTTCGCCCGCCCGCGCGCGCAGCAGGGCGCGGCGCAACTGGACGAAACGCAGCGCCATGAGGATGGCGCCGGCAAGCAGCAGTAAGAAAATGGGCAGCATGCGTTATACCTGGCAAGAAAGAATCGCCAAGTATAAGCGTGCGGCAGCGTTAATCTTCCAGCGGGGCAAAAATCTGCTGCAAGTCTTCCTGCGTGAGGGCCATCTTCTGCGATTCGCCTTCGGCCAGGATCGATTGCGCCAGTTCCGATTTCTTTTGCTGCAGCAGCTGGATTTTCTCTTCCAGCGTGCCCTTCGCGATCAGCTTGTAGACGAACACGGGCTTGTCCTGGCCGATGCGCCAGGCGCGGTCCGTGGCCTGGTTTTCCGCCGCCGGGTTCCACCACGGGTCGTAGTGGATCACCGTGTCGGCCGCCGTCAGGTTCAGGCCCACGCCGCCCGCTTTCAGGCTGATCAGGAAAATCGGCACGGCGCCCTGCTGGAAGGCCGCCACTTGCGCGCCCCGGTCCTTTGTCTCGCCCGTCAGCAAGGCGTACGGGATGTCGCGCGACTCGAGTTCTTCCTCGATCAATTCCAGCATGCTGGTAAATTGCGAGAACACAAGAATCTTGCGCCCTTCGTCGAGCAAGTCTTCCACCATCTGCATCAGGTCGAGCAGCTTGGCCGAGCCGGCCGACTGCTTCTTCGCCGGCAAGGATTTCACGAGCCGCGGATCGCAGCAGACTTGCCGCAATTTCAGCAGCGCTTCGAGGATGACGATCTGGCTGCGCGCCACGCCCTTCTTGTCGATTTCTTCACGCACCTTTTGATCCATCGCAAGACGCACGGTTTCATACAGGTCGCGCTGCGGCCCCGTCAATTCCACCTTGCGCACCATTTCCGTCTTCGGCGGCAGCTCCTTGGCCACATTGTCCTTCGTGCGGCGCAACAGGAAAGGCTTGATGCGGCGGTTCAGCAGCATGCGGCGCAGCGGGTCGTCCTGGCGCTCGATCGGATGGCGGAACTGGGTGTTGAACGTCTTCTCGTCGCCCAGCAAGCCCGGCAGCAGGAAGTGGAATTGCGACCACAGTTCGCCCAGATGGTTTTCCAGCGGCGTGCCGGACAAACACAGGCGGTGGCGCGCGCGCAGCAGGCCCGCGCTTTGCGCCGCCTTGCTGCGCGTATTCTTGATGTAGTGCGATTCGTCGAGGATGACCAGGTGGAAATCGTGCTCGCGCAAGGTTTCCTCGTCGCGCGGCAACAGCGCGTACGTCGTCAGCACCAGGTCGCATTGATCGATCTGGTCGAACTGCTGGGCACGGTCCTTGCCTTGCAGCAGCAGCACTTTCAGGGAAGGCGCAAACTTGGCCGCCTCGTCCTGCCAGTTGCCCATCAAACTCGTCGGTGCAATCACCAGGGCCGGATGCGTGAGACGGCCCGCTTCCTTTTCCACCAGAATATGCGCCAAGGTTTGCACGGTTTTACCTAAGCCCATGTCATCGGCCAGGATGCCCGCCAGGTCATGGTCGCGCAGGAATTGCATCCATGCCAGGCCATCGGCCTGGTAGTCGCGCAAGGTCGCCTGCAAGCCGGCTGGCGCCGCCACTTTTTGCACGGAACCGAACTGGCTCAGCTTGCGGCCCATGGCGCGCAGCTGCTCGCCGCCCGTCCATTGCATCTCCAGGCCCCGTGCCAGCTCTTCCAGGCGTGCCGCGTCCAAGGTCGACATGCGCACGGCATGTTTGATCTTGTCGCTGAAATACAGTTCGCCCAGGGTGTTCAGGATGGGGCGCACACGGCCCCACGGCAGGGCCACGCGCGTACCGTCCGGCAAGGTTGCCAGCATCTGGTCATCGTCCGCGTGCGCTTCGATAACTTTCGGATTGAAATCGTTGGGCGCGTTGCGGATCAGCTGTACCAGCACGGGCAAGAGCGGCACTCTTTCGTGGTTGACGACGATGCCCAGTTCCAGCTCGAACCAGGCGTTGCCGCTGTCCGGGTCCTGGTCGTCGATTTCCGCGTACCAGTCGCCCACGTCGCTCACGTCGTAGCGGTACTTGGCCGTCTTTTCCACGATCCAGCCCTGCTCCAGCAAGGCGTCGATGCCGGACTCGGCAAAACGCAGCCATTCCGCCTGGGACGGCAGTTGCAAGGCGCCCTTCAAGCCGCTCAAGGGGGCCGAGCCCGGCTTCTTGAATTGCAGCTCGGCCAGGGTGGCCAGCGCACGCGCTTCGTCGACCGTATTTCTCTGGATAATTTCCGTCACGTCGCCCACTTGCCGCACCACGCGCTGCGACGGGTCGAACGAGACGCGCTCGCCATCGTAGTCGTAAGACAGCACGGCAAAATCGCTCCAGCGCTGGATGCTGCCATCGGCCAGCATGGCGCTATCGAGCAGCAAGACCGGTTGCGCCGGCACGTCCTTGCGCAAGCGCTGCGGCAACGGTTGCGGCAGCGGCATCAAATGCTGCAAGCCTTGCGCCAGCAGCAGTTGCGACACGCGCACCTTGTCATTCGCGTTCAACGGCGGCGCCTGCGCCACCAGCGCCTGCAAGTCGGCCAGGGAAATGTCGGAGCCGCCTTGGTTCAGTTCCAGCACGCCGCACGACAGATTGTCGATGTACCACGGCGGATCGGTGGGCAGCATGTAGTCGATCTGGTCGGCGCCATGGTGCTTCGCGCCTTCCGGCGGGTCCACTTGCCAGCCCAGACGCATGGTCTTGCCCTCGTCGCGCCAGAACAGGCGCGCGGGACGCACGGGACCTTCCTTCAACGGGTACACGAGGCCATTGCCGACATCGGCCCAGGAATTGGCCCACAACAATTTATCCTGCTCGGCCAGCATTTTCAGCAGGGCCGCGCCCACCTTGCCCTTCGGCTCCGTGGCGCTGCCGGTCTGCGAATTCTGCCCGCTGCGCATGGCCACGAAGAAACGCACGAGGTCTTCGTCGGCCGGCGTCAAAAACGTGGGGGGCGCCGACAGCAGCGAAAAGATCTCGCTGATGGGCGACGCCGCCGCCACGTCGCCGTTCGGCCGCAGCCGCGCCTTGTACAGGCACAGGGCCACGTGGCGGCCGCCGCTGGTGGGCGCCAGCACGTAGATCAGGCGGTGCTGGTTGAGTTTGGGATCAGGCTCGGCAATCGTCAGCACGGCCTTTGGATGGGCGGCAGCCTCCACCCGCTGCAGCCAGGTGGCGACGGCATACGGCAAAGGCGCTCCCGGCGCGCTGGCCGGGGCAACTGGGGTTTCACTGGTTTCGTCGCGGGTAAAATCCATGGGGCGCATTTTTGTGTAAAGGTCGTATCCAAATCGGCAACAGGCAATATTATCCGCCATACAGCCGTTGCTGGCTTGATTCACACACGCTCTTTGAGCAGTTTTAATGCGCGATGCCTAAAAAATAAGTATTTAATACGACACTTGAGACCCGCAGATGGCAAAAATGGCCCGTCGCGGGCCATTTTTCCTCCACTGGACGGCTTATCAGGCCGGCACAGTTTCTTCTTCTGCCACGCTGGCGGCCTCGACTACCGGTGCGGTGCTTGTATCGACCGGCGTAAAGTTGCGCAAAAACAAGAAGAACTGGCCCATCATCTGCGTCCACAGTTGCAGATTGATATTCAGGTACTCCGTGCTGACGCCGCCGGCGACCAGCACATCCATCTCCAGCACGACGAAATCGCCATGCTGGGCCACGCGGGCAAAACGCTTGCTGCGGTGCCATTCGGCCAGCAAGCCGGCCGGCAAGTCGCCGCCCTGCACGCGCAGCGGGCAGCTCAGGGTCAGATCCGCGTACTGGCCAGGCGCGGCTTCATTGCCCCACAGCACCTGGAAGCCGATGCCATGGCTGGCGCTGTGCAGGCGCACGACGCCGTCGTGTTCGATACTGGTCACGGCGCAGCCGGCCGCCTTGATGGCGTCGGCCGTTTGTTCCGCATTCAGGGTGGTCAGCAAGTTGTTGGTGTTTTCCATCGTCATTCCATTCATTTCAAAAAAATTATTGGGGGGCCGGCGTTTCTGTTTGGCGTGCATCAAAGCGGCCCTGGTACAGCTGGTCGCCATACTGCTGCGCGATTTGCTCGAGTTTCACCCTGCTTTGCGCGGCGAACGGCTGGCGCGCCTTCATGACGTCCAGCACGCCGAGGCCCTCATACGCTTGCAGGATGTCCTGCCCAGCCGCATACAGCTGGGCATTCTTGCTTTCGCAGCGCGCCAGGGCGCCCCGCTGGGCCGTCACTTCGCCGTCGAGACGCGCGCGCTCCGCTTCCAGCCGCTTGCCCGTGGCAGTCAATTGCTCGCTGGCCTGGCGGTACTGCGCCAGGCTGGCGGCCGCCTCTTGCGCGGCGGCCGTGCTGCGCTGTTGCTGCTCGCCCAGTTTTTCCCGCTGCGCGCGCTCGTGCGCCAGTTGCGACTGGCTGCGCGCCAGCTCCTTTTTCAAGCCATCGCTGGCGGGCGCGGCCGCAGCGGGCGCCGCCTTCTCGGCCGGTACACCCTTGGCTTTCAGCAGTTCCAGCTCGCCGCGCGTCTGCTGCAATTGCGCCGTCACGTTGCGCAGTTCAGCCCGCAAGCGCTCTTCCATGCTTTGCCCCTTCTGCGCCTGGGCCGTGCCGGCGGCCAGCAAGCTCAGCAGCAATAAAGGCAGGCGCATTTTGTTGGATATCAACATCATGGCTCCTTAAAAACGCGCGTTCAATTCGATTTGCAAGGTGTCGATCGACAGTGCCGAACCGAACACTTCGCGGCTCGACGTCCAGCGGCCGTTCAGCCACGTATTCTTGTCGAGCGCATACGCGCCGCCCATGTAGTAGCCGCGCGCATTCGTGCCGCCCAGGTGGAAAGTGGAATCGTTGTAGGCGTCAGGCAAGGCATCCGGTTCGATGCGCTTGTAGCCAAGCAAGACGTTCCAGTCGCCGCGCGCAGCCGGGCTGGCCTTGCCCAGGGTCGCTTGCAGCATGTAGGCATTGCCGCCGCTCTTGAAATCGGCTTGCGAGACGCCGCCCGTGCCGCCGAAGTTGTTCATGATGCCGCCCTTGGCGCGCGCCCACATTTCGTTCTTGTCGTAAGCCATGTTGCGCACATAATCGCCTTCGATGCGCAAATCCGTGCCGCCCGCGACCTTGCTATCCCAGCGCGCATTCAGGTTGGCCAGGCGGAACTTCGAGGCCAGGCCCACGAATTGCGGCTGCGGCGTATTGGCCGGGTCCAGCGGGTTCAGAGCGATATTGCGCAGCAACATCAAGCTATTGCCCTTTTGCATGCTCGATGGACGCGACCAGTCCGTGCTGCAGCCATCGGCGCCCGCGTACAGCGCGCACGGCTGCGAGTACTCTCCACTGATGTTGCGGAAGTTGTAGTAGGCCAAGGCGCCGCGCAGCTGATGGTCGCTATTGATCTTCCACGACGCGCCCACTTGCGCGCCCAGCAGCCATTTGTTTTCGCTCGACATTTTTGCCTGGCTGCGGCTAGGCGCATTGTCGGACGAATACTCGAGCGGAATCAGGCCCAGGGTACCGAAGACGGTGACGTCCTTGTTTGCACCGACCGGTTGCTGCACCTTGGCGGCGATACCGTCGAAATTGAGTTCGCTGGAAAACAGTTCGTCGCCAGACACAAACGGATTGTCGAAACGGCCCGCCGTCAGTTTCAGCCAGGAAGCGGGCTGGTAGGACAACCAGGCCTGGTCCAGCCAGATGTTTTTCTTGCCCAGGCCGCCACCGAGGGTTTGCGTGGTGGACACGGGGCTGTCGTCGTTGCCGCTGGCCAGGCGGATGCCTGCCTGCGTGGTCTCGGAAATATCGGCCAGGATGCCCAGGCGGGCACGCGCGCGCAGCAAGTGCTTGCGGTCTTCGCGCGTGTTCAGCAACGCCGGCAGAGCCAGGTTGGTGTTCGAATTGACGTCGTAGCCGCTGCCGCTGTTAAGCGAGCGCCAGTCGATCTCGATATTGCTGTTGGCCATGTCGTAATAGCGCGACTCGTAGCGCGCGCGCACGTCGCCTTCCAGGCGGATGCGCTTGGTCCAGGCCGGTGTTTCATTCGGCGCCGCCCAGCCGCCCGCTTTTGCCTCGGCCATGACCTGGCCCTTGATCTCGTCGCGGATCTGCTCGCGCACGGTTTGCGAAATATACGGCACACGCACGTCGCCCGGCTGCACCTGCGCCAGGGCGGCCGGCGCGGCGGCCGGACGGGCCTGCGCTTGTGCCAGCGCTTCGCTCTGCGCCTGCGCCAGCAGCGCTTCGCCGGCATCCTTGTTCAGGGCGCCGCTCTGAATCAGGCCGCGGATCAGCTTGACCATGGTGCTGTCGGCCGGGGCTTGCGCTTGTACCGCGCCCGCCGCCATGCTCAGGGCCAGGGCAGCCAGCGCCAGCGGAAGGCGGCGCATGCGCTGTGAGGGAGAGAATAAGGAATTCATTGTTTCTTTCGGAAAAAATTAATATGAATTTGGGGACGCTATGGCCGGCGGCCCTTAATGGAAACGCGGGCCGGGAAACGCAAGGACGCCGGTGGCCGTTCATCGGCGCGGAAGTCGCGCACCATGGCCAGCACTTGCTCATCCGTCTGCGCATTGCCCGTGCCTTGCACCAGCTGCACTTTCGTCGTCTTGCCTTCCGCATCGAGCCACAGGTCGACGCGGATATCGCTAAACGCCAGCTGGCGCGTGCGCGGGTCGCGGGCAAAGGCGAGCTGCAGCGCGTTAGCCACATAGCGGCCATACGATCCCGCGCCGAGTCCGCCGCCACCGCCGCCGCCCGTCATGCCGCCGCCGCGTCCGGCCTGGATGCCGAAGGCATCGCTGCCGGCCTGCGCCGCACCGTCGATCGTGACGGGGTCGCCCTTGTCCGGCGACGGACTTTCCGGCGCGTCATCCATGGGCTTGTCGGCCGGCGTCGGTTCCGGCTCCGACACTTCCGGCACCACCTTGTCCGGTGTCGGTTCCGGCAGTTTTTCCGGTTCCGGCGGCGGTGGCGGCGGAGGGGGCAGCATCAGCATCGGCGGGGCCGCCACTTCGCGCTTGGTGGCGGCCGTGTCCGACAGCAAATACCAGACCAGCGCGGCCAGCGCAGCGGCCAGCAGCACGCCGCCGGCCACGCCGCCCCAGCGGCGCCACCACTGCGCCGCGCCCGACGATTCCGGCGCGGCCATCTTCATCATGTCGTCACGCTTCACCTTGCGCTCCTCATGCCGGCTTGCCGGTCACCAGGCCCACCTGGTTCAGGTCGATGCGGCGCAGCAAATCGAGCACTTCGACCACTTTCGCGTACTGCACGGCGGCATCGCCGCGCACGATCACGGGAAAGTCGGGCGTCAGGGCCTTTTCCGTGCGCAAGCGCTCTTCCAGCTCGGGCAGGGTGACGGGATAGGCGTCGAGAAAGACCTGGCCCGCGTTGTCGATGGTGATGGCCTTGGTCTTCGGTTTTTCCAGCGCCATGGCCGAGCTGGCCTTGGGCAGGTCGACCTTGATGCCGGGAATGCTGGCGTTGCTGGTCAAGATGAAGATCACCAGCACCACCAGCAGCACGTCGACGAAGGGCGTGATGTTGATGCCGCCGCTACGCTTGCGGGGGGTAAACTTGGCGGAGGTGGTCATGGTTATGCGCCCCTCACGCCTGTTGCAGCACGGGACGCATCTGGCGTCCGTCGCCCTGCTCTTCAGCCAGGCGCGTGGCGAATTCGTCGACGAAGACGGCCATGTCGGCAACGATGGCGTCCGAACGCGAGGACAGCCAGTTGTAGCCGAACAGGGCAGGGATGGCCACGCCCAGGCCGGCGGCCGTACACAGCAGCGCGGCAGCCATGCCCGGCGCCACGGAGTTGATGTCCACGGCGCCTGCCATGGCCGCCACGACGAACACCAGCATGATGCCGATCACGGTGCCGAACAGGCCGACATACGGTGCGCCTTCGATGGTGGTCGACAGCCAGATCATGCGTTTGGACATGCGCTCGCTTTCACGCACCATCACGCCATCCATGGCGGCGCGGATGGCGCCAATCGTTGCGTTCGAGACGGCGTTCAGGTCGTAGCCGCGGTCGTGGCGGCGGCGCATCTCGTCGATGGCCACGTCATACAGACGCCACAGCGAGGAATCGGCCTTCACGGAAGCGCTGAGCTTGCCGTTGCGCGACAAGTGGTCGAGCGGCGCGCCGGCCGCTTCGTGGAACGACTGCATGAATTGCGCATTGGCGCGCGAGATGGCGCCATAGCTGCGGCCCTTGCCGATCATGATGATCCACGACAAGACCATCATCAGGCCCAGCACGCCGACGACGATCCAGGCGTCGAGCGGCATGGCGGCGATGATGAAACCGAAATGGCTTTTACCCGCTTGCTGTTCGTCTGCGCCAAACACGGCCAGGCGCGATTCGGAACCTTGCGAGACGGCGTCGGCCAGCAGCAGGGCGTCGGGACGGGCCGTGCGCGACAGGCGCAGCTCGTCGATGGCGCCCGTGAAGTTGGCCAGGGTGGCGGTACCGGAAGCGACCGGCGGCGCATCGGCGCCCACCGAGGCGGCCGTCGTAAAGGCTGGCAAGGCGATGGCCAGCGACACGGCCGGACGGCCGCCCACGTACAGGGCCACGTTGGCTTTGTCGGCCTTGACGGCCAGGTGCGACCATTGCGCGGCCTGGATCGGCTGGCCCGGCTTGCTGCGCTGGCCATTCACCTGCACGAAGGGCACGCCCTGGTCTATGCCGATCAGCAATTCATTGGCGCCGTCGCGGCGCGCATACAGCACTTGCTGCGCGCCCAGGCTGTCGGGACGCACCCAGGCGGAAAACGTGAACGGCGCACCGGCGGCCAGCGCCAGCGATGGCGAGGCGGGCAGCATCAACGGCGTGGTGCCCAGGCGGGCGCCGGCACCGATGACGGAACCGTCGAGCGACGGCACGGCCGTCTGCGCATGGTTGCCGTAGGCGGTGCTGTCGCGCGAGGGGACGCCAGGTTCGGTGAAGTGGTACACGAGGCTGTAGTCGGGGTCGAAAGTGCGCTGGCCATTGCCGGAAGCGGGCGCCTTTGGATTGCCGTAGTACATCCACAACTGCTGCGGCGTACCAGCCGTCAGGGCCGGCACGTCGACCCAGATCAGGGCGATGCCCAGCAGCGGATTGAATTGCTCGATCTGGTGGTTCAGCACCGTTTTATCGTCGCCCGCCACGAAACGCAGGTCGGCGCCGTTGTCGCTGACGCCTTCGAAGTTGAAGTTACCCGAATGCAGGCGCAGCAGCACAGGAATGCGGCCGGGATCGCCGCCCACGGCGCCCGCCTTCGGGCCGGCGTCGACGGTGACGGGTTTGCGGTAAGCCCAGTCGGGCTGCCACCAGGCATGCGCCAGGCCGGGAACGAGCGTGCCCAGGATCGTGAGCAGGAAAAAAAGACGTTGCATGACAGTGATTCTCCGAAGAAAAGTCTAAAAAAGTGCGGTGCTGGTGAGCTGGCCCGTCAGTAGCTGGCCGACAGGTTGAAATTGATGCGGCGCACGTGCTTGTGCGTGCGCGGGCCATCGCGCAGCGGGTAGGCGAAATCGATGCGGCCATTCAGGTAGCGCAGGAACTGGAAGCTGCTGCCCACGCCCACCGAAGCCAGGCCGAACAGGTCTTTCTGTTCCGGCAGCGGGTCGCGCAGACGCAGGCGCGCGCCATCGGCAAAGGCAAACAGACGCCAGTTTTCCAGGCGGCTGAAATACGTCAGCTGGGGCGTGCGCCATTCGACGGTACCGGAAACACCGTAGTCGCCCGTCGCTTCGGCCGACAGGTAGCCGCGCACGGAATTGGCCCCGCCGGCGGCCATCTGCTCGCCCGACACGAGCGCCGCGTCGGCCAGCTGGCCCGCCAGCTTGCCGTACAGCTGCGCGCCGCTGCCCAGGGTAGTGGTGGCGTTGGCGTCGCCCTTCAGGACGAGGAAGCTGGGCGAAGCCTTGTAGCGCTTGTTGTCGTAGGCGGCGCTGTTGCTGCCATAGCCGAACGCGGCGCGCGTGCCGGCCACCAGCGACAGACCCAGGCCGTACGTCGCCGTCTCCGTCTGCGCAAAGCCGTTGTAGGCCACGCTGAGCGGCACGTACTTCAGGGGAACGCTGGAGCCGGCGCCATTCAGCTGCAGCGCTTCCTGGTTATCCTTGAAATCGATGCCGCCGCTAAAGCTGTGCCACCAGATGCCGCTGTTGGGTACCGTGTAATTGAGCTTCATGCCCAGCGCATGGCCCTTGCCCAGCACGCTGGTGCCGCCCGTGCTGGCCACGTTGCTGTTCGACTGGTAGCCGGTCGCTTCCACGCTCCAGCCCTGCGTGCCGATCGGCGCCACGTACGAGGCCGACCACACCTTGGTCTGGTTCAAGTCGCCCGGCGTGCCGAAAAAGCTGATGGTGGCACTATGCCCCATCTGCCACAGGTTGTCGTGACCGAGCGAGATGCTGCTGCGCAGCTTCTTGGTATCGGCGCTGTAATCGTTGTTCAAGCCGACGCTGGCGCGCCACGGGCTGCTGTCCTCGACTTTCAAGTCCACGTCCATGGTACCGGGCAGGCTGCCCTGCTTGACCAAGGGCATCACCTGACGCTTGGGACCGCGGTTCAGAGCCGTCAATTCCACTTGCGCCTGCGTAAAATCAGGCACCTTGCCTTCCGTCAGGGCCGGCACTTGCTGGCGCACGTCGAGCGGCGAGTTGTATTGCGCACCGACCACGCGCAAGCGCCCCACCTTTGTTTCGCTCACCTGCAGCACCACCACGCCCTGCTCCACCTGCTGCTCGGGCAAGTCCACGTAGACGGACTGGTAGCCGCGCGCTTGATATGCAGCAACGAGGGCGTCGCGCGCCCCTTCCACGTCCTTCAGGGTGCGGCCCGGCCCCAGGAAGGGCGTGACCGCTTCTTCGATGGCACGCGCGTCGAGCACGGTATTGCCGCGCACCAGGTATTCCTCGATCGTCACCTGCCGTTCCGGCGCGGCCACGGGGGCCGCTGCCGGCACCGCGTCCTGCGCGCGCGCCATGCCGGGCAGCGCCAGCATGGCCAGGCACAGCATCGTCAAGGCGGTCGCGGGTGCCGCGGGTGCTGCCCCCTTGCCCTGTTTTTTCATTTCACGCATCTTCCATTCACCTTAAAATCAAACGGTTGCCCTGTGTTGCGGCGCTGGGCCGGCGTTTTTTCTGTTAATGCTGATCTACTGATGCCTAGACAGCCGCCGCGCGCGACGACTGCCGAATGTCATCAAATGTTCATAAAACTCCACTCAAGGCTGCAAGCCGCGCCGCTCGTTCGGCGTGAGCGCCTGCAACTGCGGCGCCGTCAACGGTCCCGCGCCCAGCACCTGCACCACGCCGGCCGGCTGGTAGCTGGACGCCTGCGGCTCGCCGCCCTGGTGCTTGCCGGCACCGGCGTCGTCCGCCTGCTCATTGCCAAAGCCCAGCACCTTCACCGTGAACAGCGACGGTTGCGCCTGGCGCGTGGCGGCCCGTTCGCGCTGCAGCACGTCCTGCGCCGCCGTGACGGCTTGCGTGGCGGCCGCGCTGGCATTGCTGAGCGCACCCACGTTCACGGTAGCGATCACCGGCAGGCCCGCCGACTTGCCCTGCACCTGGACGTTTTCCGCATTGATCACCTGCAAGGCCGCCAGGTTGACGTTGCCCGAGACGCGGATACCCGCCTCGCCCGCGTCGATGCTTCCCAGCGGGGCGATCAGGTCGATGTCGCCGGGCGGCACCTCCGGGATCGGGTTCAGGGTGGCGATGCCGGCGCCCGTGGCCGGCGTGCTCGGCGACAGGCTGACGAGGCCGATGCTGTCGTAGGTGCGGCGCTGCGGCGTGTAGACGACGGTGGACTTGGTGCCGCGGCCCGCATTGATGTCGCCCGTGGCCGACCAGGCCAGGATGTTGCCGCCGAAGGTGGTGAAGATGCGGCTCTGGCCCAGCAGGATGCTGTCCTTCGCGTACATCTGGATCTCGCCCGCGCCCTGCGTCAGCACGCCCGAGCCTTCGCCCGGCGCATAGCCGCCATCGACGCCGATCAGCGCCCGTCCGCCCGGCACCGTGATGCCGATATCGCCGCCGACATCCGTGTGGATGCCCGCGTCGTTGACGATCACGTGCGGCACGTTGACCGTCGGACGGCCCGCCTCGGCCCACTCCTGCGGGCTCAGGTAGCGCACGCCCGCGACCGGCCGCTTGGTGTACACGCCCTCGTAGTCGTTGACCGTGTACAGCGCGCTGCTGAACATCGTCAGGTCGCCCTTGTACTCGATCTTCTGGCCCGCCTTGTCCTGCGCCGGGAACAGGGTGGCGATGGCTTCGCGGCCGCGCAGGTAGCTGCCGCGGCGCATGCCGTCCGGATCGTTGTACTCGCGCCCGGCCGCCTTCAGTTCGGCAAAGTAGACATTGCTCAGGTAGACCTGCTGCTGTTCCTTCGGCAAGGCGGCAAAGAAGCTGCGCGCATCGGTGGCCGGGTCGTAGCGGATGCCCAGGCCGCTGTCGCCGCCAAAGCGCGTCGTCAGCCAGTTCACCAGGTGCAGCTGGCTGACCTGCGCATATTCGCGCGCCAGGTCGCGCCGCACGGCGCCTGTCTGCTGGCCGGCCTTTTCCAGTTCCGCCTGCTTCGTGCCGAGGAAGGCGGACGCGCCCGCCTCGTCGCCGCTGTAGGCGAACTGGCCGCGCAGCCAGTCGGCCAGGGTCAGCTTGCCGCCGTAGACGTACACGGCGCTGCCGGCCTGGTCGGCCAGCGGCTTGGCCGGATCGGCCAGCTTGGCCGGGTCCAGGTAGCGCGCCGCGAAAGCCGCATAGTCGGGACCATTGCGGCCCACGCCGGCCGCCACGCTGATGCCGGCGCCATTGCCGCGCTCGCCGGGGCCCGTGTTGACGATGGAGCCGATGCTGCGCAATTCCGCCTTGTCGGCCATGTACAGGTCGCGCCCGGCGCTCACGTTCAGCTGGCCCGGTCCCGCCACATAGAAGGTGCTGTAGCGGATGTCGCGCCCGGCGCTGACGACGGAAACGTCGTCAGCATTGCGGTGCACGAACAGATTGCCGCGCGCGGACGAGACGCCGGAGACGACCGGCTTGTCCGGAAAATCGGGCCGGCCGACAAAGCCCTGGCTGGTCCATCCGGCCGCGCCTTCCGGCACGCCTTCGACGCTGCCGAGCGGCGTGCCGGAATTGACGATGTCGCGTCCGGCCCGCACGGCCACGGCGCCGCCGCCTTCGTACCACACGCCCAGCGGGCCCGTTTCGCCCTTCAGTGTTCCCCGGTACACGATGCCGCCCGTGCGCAAGCCGACGATGTCGCCGCTGTTGGCATAGAAATGCGCGGGCTGCTGACCCACCGGCACGTAATCCGACACCGTCGGCGCCGTCATGCTGAACAGCGGATACAGTTGCTGCGAGGCATCGCTTGCGCCATTCGACGACGAACCGAACCATTTCAGCGCGCCGGGCGCCAGCCCGTTGGCGCTGACGTTATGCAAGGGCAGCAGGCCGAACCAGACCGGGTCCAGGGCGCCGACGAAGCCCGGGTTGAATGGACTTGGCAACAGGCGCGGATCGGCGCCCGATGCGGTGATCGGATAGCCGGCCGCATGGATGGAGTCGGCCGCCAGCATTTCCAGCTGGCCCGTGCCCGTCTTGACAAATTGCGGCGCCACCGGCGACGGCGCCAGGATCACGCCGTTTTGCGGCATGTCGACCTTGCCGCCCTCGCCCAGCCTGCCCAGGCTGGCATTGCCGTAATACAGGCTGCCGCTGGCGGCCACGGCGCGCAACACGGATGGCATGACGAAACGTGCATCCGTTGGCGCGTGGTTATCGCCCATGTCCGATTGTATCCAGGCGGACGTCGGCGTCAGATTGCCGCCCGCGCTGAACAGGTCGATGGCGGTGGCTGGCGTCCACAGCGAGAACCAGCTCCAGCCCTCGCCCTGGCGCTCGACGCCCTGGTAGTTGAACGGCGAACCATTGCCCAACTGCTTGACGCGGCCCGCATCGGCCGTACCGCCCAGCACCAGGTCGCCGCGCGCATCGATGCGCACGCCGCTGTCGCCCGGCACGAGGATGGGCCCGCCGCTGGCAATGGCCGTGCCCGCCGCATAGGTTTCATACGGCCGCGATTCCTTCGGATCGGCGCGGTCGAAGCGCAGTTCGACGCCGCCCACGGCGCCCGCCTCCATGCGCAGCGCGCCGCGCAAATTGGTGAAGGTGCTGTTGAGCGTCGGATACTGGCGCTCGAAGCGCGTGTCGGCATTCGGGGCATCGCTGTTGGCATCGAAGCTGCGCACCTCGGCGACAGGGTTGAGCCCGCCGCCGATGCGGATATCTAGGTCGCCACCGCCCGTCAGCAGCAGCTTGCCGTCCGGCGTCACCCTGCCCGTGCTGCCCACGGCCACGTTCAGGCCCTGGCTGCGCGGCGCGAACACGCCGCCCGGATCGGCGCGCGAGGTCAGCATGCCGGCGTTGCCGCCCGCCTGCAGCAGCACATTGCCGCCGCCGAGGGTGCCGATGCCCGTAAAGCCCGACACGACCGGCAGACCCGCAAACAGGTCGCCGCCTTCGGGACGCGCGACATAGGTGCCGAAATTGATCCACCATGCCGTCGGCACGCCCGCCCCCGTGCTGCCGCTGCCCTGGCGCCACAACCAGGCGCCGATGTCGCTGGTGTCCTGCTGCGCGCTCAGGGTGCCGATGGCATCCTCGCGGCGCTGCAGGGCGGTGCCTACGGTGTCGCCCTTGACGTCGCCCTGGGCGCGCAGCAGCAGGTTGCCGCCGTGCTCGGGATACCAGGCGCGGTACAGGCTCTCGCTGCCGCCATCGACGAAACGCGTCAACTTCTCGTCGCCCAACGCGCCGAGCAGCTTGCCCTTGGCGTTCAGGCCGCGCGGCAGGTTGAACAGATCCTTGCCATCGACCAGCGGCGAGGCCGACTGCGTGCCCGCCGTGTAGACGCCATACAGCGAACGCATGTCGAAATCGCCGGCGGCGAGCAAATCGAGGTCGCCCGTGCCCGTGCGCAGCACGCTGAACAGAAGCTGGCGCGCCGGCTCATCCTTGGTCACCATTTCGGGCGGCGTGCCGTCGGCAATCTTGGTCACCAGATCCGCATAACTCTCCAGCATGTTAGCTTCGGTACCAAACCACATTGTGATATCGACCTCGCCTTCCGGATACCCCAACATGGTGGCGTACTCGTTGAAAATATAGGTGCTTGGCAAGCCCGTGCCCGGCTTGACCGACGTCCGTTCTTCCATGCCGTAATGCGTATCGGCCAGCATCAGATGGGCGTCCTTCGCATGCGGCCGCAGCGCGCGCGTATCGGCGGCGGCCGTATCGGCGCCGCCCACCAGGCGCAGCGACCACGCTTGCGAACCCTGGGCCAGCATGGGCGCCAGCGCCAGGTTGCGGCCCTGCTTGCCCGCGCCGTCGGCAGGGCGCAGCGCCACCACGGTCGCGTCGCCAGGCAGCTTGACCAGCGTGCCGGCCGGCAGCACGCTGCCCTTGTCCAGCGCCAGCGCCGCCGCCAGCACCACGCCGTTGACGGGATTGACGCTATCGCCCGTGTCCCGCGGCTTGCCTTCCGGGAAAGGCAAGGCCACGTTCGCCGGCCACAGCATGGCCGCCACGCTGGCCGCGCCGGGCAGGCGCAGGCCGGGATCGAGCTGCATGCCGCTCGATAAGGCCAGCGCCTTCGGCAAGACCGTGCCGGCCGCGTACAGCACCTTGCCGTCGGCATCGCGCACGGCGCCGCCCAGCACGCTGCCGGCAGGCAGGTTCAACTCCGCCGTCAAGGTGGCGCGCGCCGCCAGCAAGGTGCCGCCGCGCAGCTGCATGGCTTTCATCGGCACGGCGAAATTGACGCTCGTGCCCGATTGGAAATACGTGTCTTCGGCCAGTGTCACGAGGCCCGCTTGCGGAACGACGACCTCGCCGCCCCATGGCAAGCGGCCCTTCACCAGCTGCCAGCCCTTGTCGTCCGGCGTGACGGGCAAGGTACGGGTATCGAAGCCATCCGTGATACTGCCAAAGACGCTGAGCTTGCCACCGGCGCGCACGACCAGCGCGCCCGCCTCGCCCGAGCCGTACACGCCGCTCAGGCGCGCCAGCGGATTGACGCCGTCGTAGCGGTGGCCCGACAGGTCGATGTCGCCATCGATGTGCAAGTCGCCGCCCGGCGTGGCGCTGACGATCTCGACGCCAGGGCGCAGGTGGAAAGCGTTGGCATCGCCACGCAAGCCGCGCAATTTTCTGTCCATCAAGTTGCCGTTGGCCAGCGCCTGGGCCATGAAGAGCTGGCTGTCCCCGTGTTTCTCGTCCAGATAGGCCTGGTTGATGCCCTGGTAGCTGCGGCCGTCCGCATCCTTGCCGGTACCGGCCGGGGCATCCTTGTATTGCCAGAAAGCGTTGACGTTGATGGTGCGCGCGCCGGCGATGTTCAGCGCGCCAGCCGCATCGATATCGACATCGTCGCCCGTGGCGCCACCGAGGCGCCGCGCGTTCAGGTCGATGCTGCCGTAGTTGCCGCCCTTGTCACCGCTGCGCAAGTCGAACCGCGCGCCATTTTCCAGGCTCAGGCGTCCACCAGGCGCGGCCAGTTCGATGACGGCGCGGTTCGGCGCCTCGATCGCTTGCCCGTAGCTGTCCGTGCGCAGCACCGTGCCATGCGCGTCGAGCACGGCGCCGGACTGGATGGTGACGCCGTCGCGGCCGGCCAGACGGATGCTGCCCACCTGCTCGCCGCTGGCGTCGATGCGGCCGCTCACGGTCAAGCTGCCGCCATCGACGGAGACGCTCACTTCGCGCGCCTTGACCTCGTCGCCGATGGTCAAATTGCCCTGCTTGAGCTGGAAGCTGCGGCTGCCGAATACCTTGCCCGTGTTCAGGCGCTGGTTCAGGCCGGCGAAGTCGCCGATCTGCTGGGCCCGCACCTCCACGCCGCCGGCCGCGTACGGCACCAGGGTGCCGCCTGCGTCATAATGGCCGCTGGCGCCGCCCAGCAAGCTGCCGCGCAAGTCGGCAGTACCGGCCGCGTCGCCCGTGGCGATCACGCTCAGCTTGCCGGCGCGGTTGTTCACGGCCGACAGGTCGATCACGGAAGCGCCCGCCTGGCGCACGTCGCCTGCGCGGCTGTCGAGGATCACGTCACCGCCCCAGCTGTACTTGCTGGTGTCGTAGAAATCGATCTTGCGGCCAGCCAGGTCCAGCTTGGCCTTGTCGCCCAGCAGCACATCGCGCTCGGCCGACAGGGTCAGCTTTCCGCTTGGCAGAACCACGGACGTATCCACGCTGACACTGTTGCCGTTCAGCGCCACTTCCGCGCCCAGGGCACCAGCCAGCGCCGCGTTCGTCGGCGTGGCGGCGGCCGCGCCGGCCGGCGCGCTCACCTTGAGGTCGCCGCCCGCCGTGATGCGGTTGACGGAACCGGCCGCGCCCGTCAACAGCGGCGTGTTGATCAGCAGATCGCCGCCGCTGTAGCGGTAGCCATTCGTGGCCGTATCCCACGCGCTTTGCGACTGGTAGACGGACAGGCTGCCCTTGTTGTTGGCGGTCAGCTGCTCGCTGGCATTGAGCGCCACCTGGCCGAAGCCCAGTATCAAACGGTCGAGGTTGTGGATGGTGTCGGGACGGCTGTCCGGCGTGAAGCCGAACTCGATGCGCTTGGCGTCGATCTGCAAGCGGCCGGTGCCCGTGCCGGGGCCGTTGGCAACGACGGCGCCGGGCGCATTCGTCGCGCCCTGCCACACGAGGGTGTCCGTGTGGATGCGCGCCAGCGCGTCCGTGCCGCCATAGCCGTAGATGGCGGGCGTGTTGAGCACCAGGCGCGACAGCGACGACTTGCCAGTCGCCGCATCGATGGTCGACAGTTGCGACGAATCATAGAAGTTGAAGGAATTGCGTGCCGTCAAGCCCAGGCTTTCCAGCGCCGGCGCGCCCGTACTGGTATCGCCGCGCAGCAGGCGGTCGAGCACGTCCTGGTTCAGCGCCAGGCCGTCCGGCAAGGCGCCGCGGGCGCTGGCATCGGCCAGCGAGGCGGCGCTGCCGATATTGATCGAACCCATCCCCAGCACCAGGTTGCGCGTGCCGTAGCGCACGTTATCGCGCAGGGTAAATGCGCGCTCCGTGACGGCGGCGATGGTGCCTTCCGAATACAGCGAAGTGGTGCCCGTGCAGGCGCCGCCCGCCTTGGCGCACGTGCCGATGTCGATGATGCCGGGACCGCCCGAATCGGACGGCGTGCGCACGGCCGGCAGCATATCCAGCCAGCCGTTCGAGACAGCCAGCACGCTGCCCATGGGCTGGTACACAAAGCCGTCGCGCGAATCCCAGGCCGCCTTGCCGCAGCCCAGCGTATTGATGCCGGAACCTTGCTCGAGGAAGATGCCGTCGTCGGTTTTCGTGGTCACCAGGAACACTTCGGCCGCCTTCAGCACGGCACCGTCGCGCAGCACGATGCCGCCCGCCGATTCGTTGATGGCGGCGATATTGGCGCGCTGATTGGTACCCGTGGCGAAATCGCTGTAGGTGACGCGCGGCAAGCCGCCGATGCCCAGGCGCTGGGCGCCGAAGGCGTTGATCTGCGAAGCGTGCACGGAGACGCCATCGAAGTCCGCCTGCGCTGCCGTGCCGTCGGCCAGCACTTGATAGCGGGTACCCGCATGGCCACCCGTGCCCAGCAGCAGCGAGCCGCCAAAGCCGCCCTCGGCCGGCGTGTACAGGGCGCTGCCATCCATCATCAATGGCGTGTGGTTATTTTCGACGCTGTGCAGGGACGGGGCGATCAGTTGCACCCGCACGCCCTTGGCGTCGCGTTCCAGCGTGGCGCGCGGCACGCCGTCGCGCGTGGCTTGCGCCACGGCAAAGGCGGCATAGCCCGTTTCATTGTATTGCGAGTAGGTACGCAGCACGTCGGCCGGCGTCAGGATGGCCTGGCTCGGCACGGCGTCGCGGATGGCCGTGCCGGCGATGCCCGTCTGCGCCGCCGTCGCATACGAACCATTGCGCATGGCCACCGTGCCGCCCGCCTCGACGGCGCCGGCCAGGCCATTCAGCTCCACGCGGAAGGCGCCCGGCAGCAAAGCGAAATTCGATGGCAGCAAGGTGTAGGTACCGGCCGCCAGGCCGGGCACGCCCGCGGCGATGGTGATCTGGCGTCCCACGGCCGGCTTGCCCGCGCCCTGCTCGGCCGTCAACGGCGCCACGTCCGGCTGCACGCCGGGAATGATGGCGTACACGGGGTTGGTATTCAGGCCGGGCAAGGTAAAGCCGCCATTCGGCTTCATCTGCACCAGCGGATTGAGGCGCGCATCGGTGGAGCCGCCCCGTCCGGCCAGGAAGGCCGCGCCCGTCAAGGTGCCGCCGCCCGACAGGTCGAGCACGGCGCCGGCTTGCACGTCGACGGCGGCGCCGACCAAGGCGATCTCGGGACCGTTGCCCACGCCCTTGAAGACGACGTCGTTGCCGTCATACAGGTAGCTGAGGCCATCGAGCGTGCCGCCGTACGGCATCGTCAAGCCTTTCGCGCTGACGGACGTCAGGCTGCCCGGCAGCAGATTGACATGGCCCGTATTGGCTTCAAAGCCTTCGGCCCCCAGGGTGATCTGGCCCTGCGGCGCGCGCAGCACGCCGTGCTGGTTGATCGTGGGCGCGACCAGGCTCAGGCTGCCGAACACGGAAAACGGCTGGTTCGGCGTGGCGCTGCCGGCGCTGCGCTCGACAGTGAGCGTGCGCAAGGGATCGAGCGTGACGCGGATATTGCCGTATTCATCGATCCGGCTGCTCTGGCCCACCGTGACCATGCCGCTGTCGCCCGTGGCCGGGTAGATTTGCGCGGCGACCAGGGTCGCGTTGCCCGGCTGGTACAGGGCGGCGTTGTTCGACATGCGCAAGTCGCCGCGGCTATTCAGGGTCAGCTGCTCGAAGGCATCGCGTTCGACGGCCAGCGGCGTGCCGCTGCTCTGCACGATCTCGCCGCGCGTGCCCATGTTGACCTCGCCCGCGAGATCGAGCATGCCCGCATCGATCTGCAGCAGGGAGCCATCGGCCACCAGCGGCACGCCCAGCATGCCGCGCCCCTTGCCCGAGTTTTTCGAGCCCTTCACGGCATTGGGCACGATGTAATTGTCTTTCTGCGCGCGCGCGGCCGTTCCCAGGCGCACATACGGCGCCGCCAGGCGCACCTGGCTGGCAAGGCCAGGCACCTTGTCCTGGCCGTCCGCATCGGGCGGCGGCGTCTGCGGCGGCTGCTGCGCCAGGCCCAGCGAACTGGCGCTCAGGCGCAGGCTCTGGCCCAGCGCCAGGCTGACGTCGCCATCGACGCTGAGCATGCCGTTTACATGCATGGCCAGGTTATCGAAGCCGCCGGCCTTCACACGGTCGGCGCCCAGGCGCGCACTGCCGTAGCGCAAGGCCTCATTCTGCTGGCCGGCGCGCAAATCAACCGGCAAGACGCTGTCGCCCTGTACTTGCGCCAGCACGAATTCGCGCGGTACCCGCACCGCATTGTCGACGCTATCGCCTTCCAGCGTCTGACGGTTCACCTGGCCGTAATTGGGCGTGTCGAGCGCCATCGCCAGGGTGCCGCCGGCCGCCCCGGCGCCACCGGCCACCGCGCGCAGCGTGCCATCGGCAAAGATGCCGTTGTACGAACTGAGCGAAATCAAGCCGCCGCTGCCGGCCACGTTGACGGCGCCCTGGTTCGGCAAGTCCAAGGTGGCTTGCGCGCCGCTGGCGTCGAGCAGGGCGCCCGGACGCACGACGACAAAGGCATCGGCCGCGTCGACGCTGGCCGCGTCGGCCTTGTAGCGGGCGCCGATTTCGATGCTGCCGCCCTTGTCCGCGCGGCCATAGCGCCCGCCGCGCATGTCGGTGGCGACGGTGGCGCGGCCGGCGACGTCGAGCACCGCGTGTTCGCCGATCCAGATCGACGTGGCTTGTCCCTTGCCGTTCGGCACATCGGCATCGCTGCCCGTACCCAACGTGCCGGGCAGGATGGCGATCTTGCCGCCCCAGGCGTCAAGGCGGCCGTCGATACTGACCTGGCCATTGCTCGTCATGCTGATCTGGCGGCCCGGATCGACCGTGACGACGGCGCCTTGCGCCACCGCCAGGGCGCCCTTCACATACGGGCTGCCGGCCGTCAGCGTCAGGTCGGCGCCTGCGCGCTGCGTCAAGCGGCCCTTGCGCGCATCTTCCTGGTACAACTCCGGCGTCCACACTTCCAGCGCGGCAGCCGGATCGGTGCCGCTCGCCACCGTGTGGCCGGTGGCGGGATTGAAGCGCAGCACGGGCATTTTCACATCGATATGCGCATCCTTGACCACCACGACGCCGTCGCGGCCCGTGACGGCGTAGTCGGCAAAGCCGCTCTGGAACAGGCTGGCGTCCAGCGCCAGCATGGGCTGCACGGCAACGTCACGGCCCAGCATGGTGCCGGTCGGCAACAGCGCGCCGCGCGGCGCGCGCACGTCGTCGGCGGCGATGCTGCCGGCCGCATACTGGGTCGTCATCGGCAAGATGGGCAAGCCGTTCGGAAAAGCCGCCGCCGAAACCTCGAAGCCTGTAGCGAGGCCGTTGATGGCCGTCACCACGCTGCCTGCGGGAACGATGGAACCGCCCCAGACATACGTCGTGCCGTCGATGAAGAAGCTCGCGCCCGGCGGCACCAGAAAATCACTCTCCAGCACCAACGGTTTCTGCGCCGACACGTCCACCGTCACGGGCATGCTCAAGGTCTGGCCCGGCTTGATCACGCTGGTGCTGAGCGCGAAATCGAAGGGAATCTTCTCGCCCTTGGCAATCAAAAATTCATCGGCCAGGCGCAGGCCGACGGGAGCGCTGCTTCCTCCTGGCAGCACGTCGCCGTCCTGCAGCTTGCCGCCGATGCTGACGGCCGTGCCGCTGTCGATCGTCAGGCGTCCGCCGCCCTTCACGCCGTGGCCGCGCAACTCGCCGTCAAGCTTGAGCAAGGCGCCCGTCGGCGTTTTTTCGCGCGGCAAGTCGACGGCCAGGGCGATGTCGCCGCCGCGCCCGCCCTGCAGGCTGCCATTGCTCATCAAAGCCGCGCCCGATGAAACGTCGATGACGCTGCCGCCGGCCAGCTCGATGCCGCCCGAACTCTTCACCGTGACCTTGCCGCCATTCACGTATGGCAGGCCGGCGACCGCGCCCGGGTCCAGTTCCAGGTTGCTCCACAGGCCCCGCGTATCGAGACGCACGCCCGGCGCCACGCGCACGCCGGCCGGGCCCGCGGCGCGCCCTTCCGGCGACACGGTCCCTTCCACCCACACGGCGCCCGCGTTCGCCAGGTAGCGCGAGATGATGTCACCGGCGGCGATGCTGCCGCTGCGCGCGCTCACGTTCGCCTTGATGGCCACGTCGGTGGCGTGCAGGGCAATGTCGCCGCCATCGGCCACGCGCACGTCCGCGTTGACGTCGAGCTTGTCGTAGGCGTAGATATTCAGGGCGCCCAGTTCCAGCCCATTGAGCCAGTCGGCATCGAGCTGCAAGGTCTTGCTACGCGCGGCCGGCAAGGCTTCACTGAGCAGCTGGCCATCGGCGACGGATGCCACCTTGCCGATCTCGACGTTTTCCAGCACGGCTTGCGGGCTGTCGCGCAACTGGCCCGCCTTCGTATCGAAGACGGGCGTCATTTTGCCGACGATCAATTGACCGGCGCGCGCGGCCGACGTCTGCGCCTGCTTGTAGCTATCGACGCCGTCATCGCGCTTGCGCTGCTGGCGCTCGCCCTGGAATACGGACGTGTCGATATCGCCTTCGAGCACGGCGGCGCCCGTGGAAACGATCAGGCGGCCCGCATCGCGGCCCACCGTGTAGCCGTTTTCCAGGCGCTCGCGCGGACCGATCAAGGCATTCGCATGGGTTTCCGTCGTGTTCGCGCCCCAGCGCGCATGCGTACTTTCATAGCCGCGGTACAAGCCCGTGTACAGATTGTCGCCAGGGGCCGTGCTGAGCTTGTACATCGCGCCATCGGCGCCCTTCAGCCACGTCTGCTTGACCATGCCCGTCTGCACGTCCAGCGAACCGCCGGCGATGTTGATGCGCGAACCGGCCTGCGTCACCACTTCGCCGCCGCCAAAGCCGACAGTGCCGCCCTGGGCCGCCCATTCGCCGATGCCGTGGCCGCTGGTGTTCAGGTAGCCGCTCACTTCCAGCAAGCCGCCCGCCGTGTACCAGCGGTCCGTGGCGTAGCCGTTGGTGCCGGCCGGCACCAGCACCAGGTCGCGGCGGTCGACCCACACGTCGCTGTTGTTCAGGTATTTGGCGTCGCGGCTGCCCGGTGCGTCGCGCTGTTCGTTGCCCTGCACGTTGATCAGCACATTGTTGCTGCTCATGTCGACCTTCACGCCGACGGCGCCGGACACGTCGATGGCGGCGCCGCGCGCCACGTGGCTGCGGCGGGCCGCATCGGCCAGCACCTGGCCGCCCGTAGCCAGGGTCAGCGAATCGCCTTCGAACTCGATGTTGCCGGCGGAAACGATGCGCACCAGCGACTGGTCGCGCCGGTCCTGCGGCGTGTCCGTGCCCTTGCCCGTGTCTTTCAGCAAGGTATCGCGCTGCACGTCGAGCGCCGTGGCGCCGTTGTCATCGATGACGATGGCGCTGACGCTGCCGCGCGCCAGGGTCACGCCGGCGTTCTCGCCCGCCGCCGCCAGGTGGATCGTGCCGCGGCCATTGACGGTCGTGCTCGACAACAGCACGCCATCCTGGCGCACGCTATTGCCGCTGAGCGTGATGTCGCCCGTGGCCGCCTGGATCAGGCCGTTGTTGACGACGCTGCCGGCGCCGCTGTCGGCCACGCGCAGCATCTCGACTTCATTGCCGCGCGTGCTCGAATACTGGTTCTTGTCCGTGCCCATGCCCTGGCGCACGACGATGGCGTCGCCAGCCGCCAGGGTGGTCTGGCCATTCGGCGTGGTGATGGCGCCCGCATTCTCGACGGCGCGGCCGGCCAGCAGCACGTAGCCGCCGCCTTCCGTCACCGTCTGCGGCTTGCGCGTGTCGATGCGCGCGCCGGCGGCGACGACGACGTCCGCTTCGGCCGCCGCATGCGTAAAGGTATTCTGGTCCAGCAACAAATCATTCGCGAAGGTCGGCACGGTGCCCGTACCCTGCGCCTTGCCGTACAAGCCGCTCTTGAACTGGCTGTCGCTCATGCCCATGGCGGCCGCGGCCAGGCTGCGCGTATCGACCTGGCTGCTGCCCGTAAACACGATGCCGTTGCGGTTGACGATCATCACCGTGCCATCGGCCTTGATCTGGCCCTGGATCTGGCTGGGGCGCGCCAGCGGATCGTTGACGCGGTTCAACACGGACCAGTGCGATTTCTGGTCGAACTGCAAGGTGGTGTTCTTGCCGACGTTAAAACTTTCCCAGTTCAGGATGGCCTTGTCGTCCGTCTGCACGACCTTCACGACGGTCTTGCCATCGGCCTGGCTCTGCACGGGCGCCTGGGCGTTGAGCCAGCCCGCCGTCAGGCTGTTGCTGTCGACCTGCAAGCCGCCCTTGACGAGGCCATCGGGCGCGCCGCCGGCCGCCAGCGCCGCCTGGCGCGCGGCTGCCTGCACCGCCTGTTCGGCGGCGATGCCGCGCGCGGCCAGCAACAGGTTGTTCAGCGACTGCTGCAGCTTGCCTTCGGCTTTTTGCTGCTGCATCAAAGGATTGTTCAGCGAGGTGGCCGGCTGGCCATTCGGCAAGCGTCCCGTGGCGGCCGCCGTGCCCTGCTGCGCGCCCTTGCCCGCGAACCAGGCGCCGCTGAACGGCTGCTGCGCCTGCGCGCCGCCCGCCTGCAGCAGCATGGCGATGGCCAGCGCCAGCGGTTTCAAGCGCACGGGGCGCCCGTTGTGGCTGCCCGCCATGGCGGAGGAGGATGCGTGTTTCGTGACCGACTTGCTTCGCTGCATGGCGACATTCCCTTTTCATGTTCCGTTGCTGACCGATATCGCGAGGCGGCGCGCGGCACGCACGGGGCGGGCGGCAGGCACTGATTCGCGGCTTCCAGCAGCATTGACAGGGAACAAGGTCCGGGACTGCAAAAGGTCATGAAAATGTCATAATTGGCGCCACGCTTTTGCGCTTAGCCGAACAGCACGATGCCGCCAGGCAAACGCGTCACGCGTGCGCCATACGCGTCCTGGATCAGGGCGATCACGTCGTCGAGGCGGTCGAGCGAAAAGCTCGCTTGCACACGCGTGTGTTTCAATGTGTCGCCATTAAGGATCAGCTTGCCGGGACGGTAGCGGTTCACCTCGTCCACCACCTCGGCCAGGGTGCTTTGTTTGAAGACCAGCAGGCGGTGGCGCCACGCGCTGACGTCGCCCCTGGCCACCGCGCGGGCGATGCCAAAATGCTCGGGCCGGTAACGCAGCTGCTGACCGGCGGCCAGTTCCGCATCGTTGCCGGCCTGCACCACGCGCAGGCGGCCCGCCAGGCACGTCACGCACACTTCCTGGCCGAACAGGCGGATATTGAAACGCGCGCTGCCGGCCGACACGGTGCCGTCGCCTGCCTGCACGCGCACGCTTGCCGCGCCGTGCAAGCCGGCTTGGAATTCCGCTTCACCGGCCAGCAGCACCAGCGACGCGGCGCCGTCCTGCACGGGCGCCGCATCGAGCCGCGTCTGCGTATTCATCTGCACCAGCACGCCGCCATCGAGCGCCACTTCGCGCTGCTCGCCCGTGCCCGTGGCATAGTCGGCGGCCAGACCCGCCACGGCCGGCCACAGGTCGGTCGGCGGGCGCAGCACCAGCAAGCCCAGCGAAGCAGCGACGGCGCCGCCGAGCCAGGCGCGCCGCGCCACGTTGACAGGCGCCTGCGCCCGCTTGACGGCGCGCGCGGCCGGCGCCATGGCGCCCCACACGGCGCGCACTTCGGCAAACGCCGTCGCATGCCTGCGGCTGCGCGCGCACCAGTGACGGAACACTTGCGCGTCGCGCTCGCTGACCTGGCCCGAGGCCAGGCGCACGACCCACGCCTGCGCTTCCTTCTGGATGACACCCATGTCGTCTTCCGTTTGTTCAATCATGATGTTTAGACGTTTTTCCCGCGCCGGGACCGAAGCGCTGGATGAAATCGCGTCCCATGCGTTCGCAGCAATGTTCGAGTCCCGCGCGCAATTCCTTCTCCACGGTGCGGGCGGAAATGCCGAAGCGCTCGGCGATATCACGGTGCGGCAACTGGTCGACGCGGGCGGCGATGACGATGGCGCGCCGGCGTTTCGGCAACTCCTGCAAGGCCCGTTCCAGTTCCTCGAGCTCGGCGCGCGCGCTGAAGGTGCGGGCCGGGTCGGCCAGCTCATCGGCCATCTCGTACAGATCGTCGATATCGGGCAGGCTGAGCAGGCGCGCATTGTCGCGGCGTTGATCTTCCGCAATGTTGATGGCGATGCGCATCAGATAGGCGGACGGATAGCTGATCGCCTCGGGCGCCGTCATCCGCTCCACCCGCAAATACGTTTCATGCAGCGCGTCATTGGCCAGGTCTTCCGAGCCCAGGCGGCGCTGCAAATGGCGGCGAAACTGTCCGTAGCGTTCCAGGAACAGCTTGCGCAAAGTGGCTTTCAGCAAATCCGACATGGTCAGGGCGCTCCGGCCACGAGGTAGGGCGCGCAATCGGCATCGGGATCGGGCCGCGGCGTCAATAAGATCGTCAGCGGCTGCGGCAAGCCCGCCGGCGGCGCGCCATCGATCAGCAGGCTGCGCAGGCGCTGCAGCACGGCGCGGTCGCGCTGTTCCACGCCGCTCGGTTCGAGCACGTGCACGGCGCGCACCTTGCCCCGCTCGTCGAGCCACAGCTGGAAGGCCAGGCGGTAGCGACCGAAGGCGTCCGGATGCAGACGGCACAGGGCGCGCGTGAGCGAGCGCTGCAGGACGGCCGCATAGCCTTGCAATGGTGCGGTGGCGGGGGCAGCTTCGGCCGGCACGGGCGCCGACGCCACGGGTGCATCGGCCAGCGCCAGCAAGGTGAACGCATTGCTGCCGCTGAAGCGCGCGCCCAGCTGGGTGCCGGCCAGCAAACGCTGCAGCGCTTCGGCAGGCGTGTAGTCGCCGCGCACGGGCGAGGCCACCCTGCCGGCCGCCAGCTGGCTGCTGACGAGCACGGAATACCCGGTCACTTCGCCAAACGCCACCAGGGCCGCGTCGAGCGGCTGGGCGGGCAAGTCGAAGCGCAGGGTTGCGTGCGCGGCGGCGTCAGCACCGTCCGCGCCCGCAGCCGGCCGCACGAATGTCATGAATGTCATCAATGTCATCAGCAAGCAGGCGGACAGGGCATTGCCCTTTGCGGCGCGGCGGTGGCTTAGTGTCATTTTCCAGGGGACGCAACGAAAAGTCCTGCTCATGAAGTGTCTTGACTGCAATAGATCAAGCAGAATGGCAAGATGGTAGCTTCGTAAAATGACAACTGCATGACATGGCATCAGCCCGCACCCCGGCCTGTGTCATCGCCGCGACACATGACCTTGCTATGCTGGACGCTGATTCCACCGTTCCGGGAGCCGCCATGGCACGCCTGTTCTTGACTGTTTTATTCGCTTGCTTATTCGCTTGCGCCGCCCTGCCCGCGCAGGCGGACGAACACACCGTTGTCGTGAAGGCTCCCGCGCCGGAGAAGGGCTGCGTGGAGGTGGAAGTCAGTGGCCAGCGCACGCAGTCGATGTCTTGCTTGAATGAAAAATTATTGCCGAATAGCAACACCATGAACCGGCAGCCACCCGCCCTGTCCGGCGCGGAAGCGGTCATGCAGCGCCCGTCGAACCAGCTGGGCCTGTACAACCGCGCCGCCCTCGAACACCGCATGGGCAATGCCTTTGGCAAGTCCGTCACGCCGCAGAGGCCGCCAGCTCCCGCGCCCGCCAGCCCGCTGCTGCCGACGCGCTAGGCCGCTTGTCAACGCACAGTCCATTTGCGCTGTCAAGATTGCGCAATCGCGCCGATTGCGTATCATTCCAGGCTTGATCGCTCTGGAAACAACCATGCTGCCCACTATCGAACAACGCCTTGCCCTTGAACTTGCCGCCAAACCGGTGCAAGTTGCCGCCGCCATCGAACTGCTCGACGAAGGCGCCACCGTGCCCTTCATCGCCCGTTACCGCAAGGAAGCGACCGGCGGCCTCGACGATATCCAGCTGCGCCTGCTGGAAGAGCGCTTGCGCTATCTGCGCGAACTGGAAGAGCGGCGCGCCGCCATCGTGGCGTCGATCACGGAACAGAACAAGATGACACCCGAGTTGCTCGACGCCGTCATGCACGCGGAAGACAAGACGCGCCTGGAAGATTTGTATTTGCCGTACAAACAGAAGCGCCGCACGAAGGCGCAGATCGCCATCGAAGCGGGCCTGATGCCGCTGGCCGACGGCTTGCTGGAGAACCCGGAACTGACGCCGGAAACAGAAGCGGGCAAGTTCCTGCGCGACGCGTTTACGAGTGCCGACGGCAACAACCCGGGCGTGCTTGACACCAAGGCGGCCCTCGACGGCGCGCGCCAGATTTTGATGGAACGTTTCGCCGAAGATGCGACCCTGCTGCAAACCTTGCGCGAATACGTGCAGGAACACGGCATCGTCGAATCGAAAGTGGTGGAAGGCAAGCAGGACGAAGGCGAAAAATTCGCCGATTATTTCGATTACTCGGAAACCATCTCGACCGTCCCTTCGCACCGCGCGCTGGCGCTGCTGCGCGGCCGCCGCGAAGGCATCCTCGACGTCACCCTGCGCCTGGACACGGAAGCGGAAAAACCGAAATGGGATGCGCCGCACAATCCGTGCGAAGGCCGCATCGCCGCCCGCTTCGGCATCAAGCAACAGGGCCGCCCTGCCGACAAATGGCTGGCCGACACGGCGCGCTGGACCTGGCGCGTGAAAAGCTTCATGCATCTGGAAACGGAACTGATGGGCGCGCTGCGCGAACGCTCGGAACTCGATGCGATCAATGTGTTTGCCACCAATCTGAAGGCGCTGCTGCTGGCCGCGCCGGCCGGCCAGCGCGCCACCATGGGCCTGGACCCAGGCTTGCGCACGGGCGTCAAGGTCGCTGTCGTCGATGCCACCGGTAAAGTCGTCGACACGGCCGTGATCTACCCGCACCAGCCGAAGAACGACTGGGATGGTTCGCTGCACACCTTGGGCCGCCTGGCCGCCAAGCACAATGTGTCGCTCATTTCCATCGGCAACGGCACGGCCTCGCGCGAGACCGATAAACTGGCGCAGGACCTGATCAAGCAGCATCCGGAAGCGAAGATGACGAAGATCGTCGTCTCGGAAGCGGGCGCGTCGGTGTATTCGGCGTCCGAGTTCGCCTCGAAAGAATTGCCGGACATGGATGTGTCGCTGCGCGGTGCCGTCTCGATCGCGCGCCGCCTGCAAGACCCGCTGGCCGAACTGGTGAAAATCGACCCGAAATCGATCGGCGTGGGCCAGTACCAGCATGACGTAAGCCAAAGCCAGCTGGCCCGCTCGCTCGATGCCGTCGTGGAAGATTGCGTGAACGCCGTCGGCGTGGACGTCAATACGGCGTCGGCGCCCCTGCTGGCGCGCGTGTCCGGCCTGTCGGCCAGCGTGGCGCAAAGCATCGTCACCTACCGCGACATGAAGGGCGCGTTCACTTCGCGCGCAGCCTTGAAAGCCGTGCCGCGCTTGGGAGATAAAACGTATGAGCAGGCGGCCGGCTTCCTGCGCGTGATGGGCGGTGAGAATCCGCTGGACGCCTCGGCCGTCCACCCGGAATCGTACCCGCTGGTGGAAAAGATCCTGGCGGACATCAAAAAGGATATCAAGGCCGTCATCGGCGAAACGGCCTTGCTGAAAACCTTGAGCCCGGCAAAGTACGCGGATGAAACGTTTGGCGTGCCGACCATTTCCGACATCTTGAAGGAACTGGAAAAGCCGGGCCGCGACCCGCGTCCGGAGTTCACCACCGCCACCTTCAAGGAAGGCGTGGAAGAAATCCGCGACTTGCGCCCGGACATGATTCTCGAAGGCGTGGTCACCAACGTGGCCGCCTTTGGCGCGTTTGTCGACATCGGCGTGCACCAGGATGGCCTCGTGCACATCTCGGCCCTGTCGAACACGTTCGTGAAAGATCCGCACACGGTGGTCAAGGCTGGCCAGGTCGTGCGCGTGAAAGTGCTGGAAGTCGATGAAAAGCGCAAGCGCATCGCGCTGACCATGCGTTTGACGGACAGCGCGCCGCAAGCGGGCAGCAAGCCTGAGCAACGTGGCGACCGCAACGACCGGCGCAGCATGGCGCAGCACCAGTCGCAATCGCGCAACGCGCCCGAGCCGGCCGGCAGCATGGCCGCCGCGTTCGCCAAGCTGCGCGGCTAAGTCCATGGCCGCCAGGCATGATCTCATCATCCTGGCGGTGGATGCCGCCAGCGTGGAGGCGCAGCTGCTGCTCGACGCATTGTCGGACGCGCTGCTGCGCATCAATGGCGACAGTGGCCGTTCTTCCTTCGATGTCGAAGCGGCAACGCCGCGCGGCGGCTTTTACCTGGCCCGCGATGCGGCTGGAGAACTGCTGGGCTGCGCCGCCCTGCGCCCGCTGGGCGAAGCGGACAGCGCCGTAGGCGAACTCAAGCGTATGTATGCGCGCCCGGGTTCGACTGGCGTGGGTGCGGCCCTGCTGGCCCATGTGGAGGCGCAGGCGCGCCAGCATGGCTACCAGGCCCTGCACCTGTCCACGCGCGTGGCGAATACCCGCGCCGTGGCGTTTTATGCCAAACACGGCTATGCACCCGTCATTGCCTGGGGCAAATACGTGGGCGCGGCACAATCGACCTGCCTGGGCAAGACCTTATAAGCGTCAACGTGGCTGACTTGCCCAATTTATGACTTGAGCGCATACCCGTGCCGGCGTTTTCTTATAAAATGACGGCATCTATTTATTTACCCATCAGAGGCAGCTATGAGCGACGTACAAACCTGGATCAAAGAAACCGTGACGAACACGCCAGTCGTGCTGTTCATGAAGGGCACGGCCCAGTTCCCGCAGTGCGGCTTTTCCGGCCGCGCCATCCAGATCCTGAAAGCGTGCGGCGTGGAAAACATCGCTACAGTCAACGTGCTGGATGACCCGGAAGTTCGCCAGGGTATCAAGGATTACTCGAACTGGCCGACCATTCCACAGCTGTATGTCAAAGGCGAGTTCATCGGTGGTTCCGATATCATGAATGAAATGTTTGAATCGGGCGAACTGAAGTCCCTGCTGGATGCCTGATAGCCAAACGCAGCGGCCGCGCCGTATCGTCGTGGCCATCACGGGCGCCACGGGCGCCGTGTATGGCTTGCGGCTGCTGCAATTGCTGGGCGCCACTCCCGGCGTCGAAACGCATCTGGTCTTGTCGGATGCGGCCGTATTGACCCTGCACCAGGAAACGGGCGTGGGGCGCAAGGAAATCGAAGCGCAGGCGCACGTGGTGCACAAGCTGCGCGACATCGGCGCCTCTATCGCCAGCGGCTCGTTTCAATCGGATGGCATGGTCGTCGCACCGTGCTCGATGAAGACGCTGGCGGCCGTGGCGCATGGCTTGTCGGATAATTTGATCACGCGGGCAGCCGATGTCGTGCTCAAGGAACGCCGCCGCCTGATCCTGATGGTGCGCGAAACGCCGTTCAACCTGGCGCACCTGCGCAATATGACGGCCGTGACCGAAATGGGCGGCATCATCTTCCCGCCCTTACCGAGCTTTTATCACCACCCGCAGAGCATCGCGGAGATGGTCGACCATACGGTGGCGCGCGTCATCGACCTGCTCGGCATCGAGCACAGCCTGGCGCCGCGGTGGAATGGTCTTAAGTCCACTAGTGACACCCCTATTCTGTAGTTGGCGTCACGATGTAACTCTGGCGTCACGATGCCTGACAAAAGCGTAGCGAGCAGCAGTGATTTGTGGCCGAGAAGCGCAACCGTGCTCCAGCACGGTGAGCATCGCCGGCCGCAAAGCGCGACGCGCAGTAGCTTTGGTCAGGCATCCACCACTCAGCGTTTTTCGAACTGCGTGGCACTTGCCTGCTTCAAATCCCTGGCTTCTTCAACCATCCTGCGGTGGGCGATCCGTTTGCGCATCACTTCCGCATGTTGCGCGGCAGTCATGGGGGGCACGGTCATCAAGTCCTTCAGCTGCGCGGTATTGCTGTAGTTACTTTTCATAAGACGGCTCAAATGCTCGGCTCCGTAGTGGATGAACTGGCTGCTTCTGATGTGATTATGCGCTGGTATTGGCCGCTGCGCCGCCGCACGCGGGATTATTGTCAAATAATTCCGCTGCAGCGCAACATGCGAGGTCTTATTGTGCGGCAAAATCATGTCTCCAGTATGACCTTGCGCAAATAAAAGGACAGGGGGAGCACCGCCAGCGAAAGGCGGACGGCGCTGGCCGGGGATGGCCTGGATGCTTACTTTTGGTAGTTGACTCGTACCAGCATGCGAATAAATTCTCGCGCGATTTGACGATGATGTTCATCTAATCTTTGCAAATCGGCAATTAATTTCACATCAGCGGACTCAAAACGCGACAAAGCGCTGCCCGCTTCGCCATTCGGCGTGGCGCTTTCCGGGCCGCCAAAACGCAACCATTCCGCCGGAACGCCCAACCATTGGGCAATCATGCGCAATTTCTCTTGCGTCGGAATTGCTTCACCTACTAACCATTTCCTAGCTGCATGCACGGTAATCGGGCGCCCGTCGAAACGGATATTGAATTCCCGGGCCAGTCTGGTCGGGCTGTCTGGAGAATAATGGGCGTTTTTGAGAGCCAACTGAAGTCGCTGGCTGAAGCTTTCGCGTTCGTTAGAAGAATTCATAGGTGTACTATTTCATGTTGTAACATGAAAGTCAGTTTCTTGAATGACCATACAGATTGTTACATTTGAAAAGAGTATCAATTAACAATTAACACTCCAGCCGGGCTTTTCAGGTCAAAAAGTGGGCCGAATTTTCTCTTGCGATTCTGCGTGGCTTCGGTTCAAATTCGCGGTTAGCCTTGATTTTCGCACTGCAGCACGATTCAAAGCCTCGGTTTGGCATTACAACGTACGGTATCGGATAATGCCCTCCTCTACCGATACATGCAATGCCGATGTCATACAATTTCTTGTAGACAAAGTTTTCAGAAGGGCCATTTTGTTTCCAATATAGAAACGACATGAACAACGTGCTCATAGTGAAACGTTGTTTTTCGATCGTGCCTATTGGAAAGAGTCTGCGCCTAAAAATTTTACTGCCATCGCAGCGAAAAGAATGTCGCCGTTATGCCAGGAAAGCTCTTTTTGGTGTCATCTTGGCCACCAACTCTCGATCTTAAGCGCGTTTGTGCAAGAAGAATCAATTTATTTTCAGTAATTGTTGTCTGATTCGCCAAATTCTCCCGTTCACGCCCTCTCTTTTCTTTGTTGCAGCACGGGCAGGGCACGCTACAATAGTATTGACGTTGACGTAAACGGCACCTTGCCACCATTGCCTCGCAGCACCCATCCACACCCATCCAGTGACCGACCACCCATGCAACCGACACCGCCCGCATCCATGACTACCTATACGATTACCGAACTGGCGCGGGAATTCGACATCACGGCGCGCGCCATCCGTTTCTATGAAGACCAGGGCTTGCTCAGCCCGAAACGCGAAGGCGCTGGCGGACGCAGCCGCGTCTACACGCCGCGCGACCGCACCCGCTTGAAACTGACCCTGCGCGGCAAGCGCCTGGGCCTGGCGTTGTCGGAGATCAAGAGCCTGGTCGACATGTACGAGTCGCCGAAGGACACGCGCGCGCAGATGGACCGCTTCCTCGGCGTGCTGGCGCAGCACCGGCAGACCCTGGAGCAGCAGCGCATCGATATCGAAATGGCGCTGGCGGAAATCAGCGCGCATGAAGATGCGTGCGCGCGCATGCTGGCGGACTTGAACCTTGATAAGGCGCAAACAAACTAAATCGATGCGGCGGCGCTTACCACGCACAGCGCTTTACACGCCTCACTTTACGTTTACGTAAACGTCACAACTGAGTATCATAGCTTCACTGACCCGGCCCCCATGACCGCCACACTTATAACGACGACGAGGACGACATGCTCCATCTCCCAGGCTTGACCTTTGACCACGGCGACGACATCGCCTCGCTGCGCGAAGCGATCCAACAATTTGCCGCCGCCGAAATCGCGCCGCGCGCGGCCGAAATCGACCGTACGGACCAGTTCCCCATGGACCTGTGGCGCAAGATGGGCGACATGGGCTTGCTCGGCATCACCGTCAGCGAAGAATACGGCGGCGCCGGCATGGGTTACCTGGCGCACATCATCGCCATGGAAGAGATCTCGCGCGCCTCGGCTTCCGTCGGCCTGTCCTACGGCGCCCATTCGAACCTGTGCGTCAACCAGATCAAACGCAACGGCACGGCCGAGCAAAAAGCGAAATACCTGCCGAAACTGATCACGGGCGAACACATCGGCGCCCTGGCCATGTCGGAACCGAACGCGGGCTCGGACGTCGTCAGCATGAAGCTGCGCGCCGACTTCAAGGGCGACCGCTGGGTCTTGAACGGCACCAAAATGTGGATCACCAACGGCCCCGACGCGGACGTGCTGGTGGTGTATGCGAAAAACGACCTGGAAGCGGGTCCGCGCGGCATGACGGCTTTCCTGATCGAAAAGAATTTCAAAGGCTTTTCCATCGCGCAAAAGCTCGACAAGCTGGGCATGCGCGGCTCGCACACGGGCGAACTGGTGTTCCAGGATTGCGAAGTGCCGGCCGAAAACGTGCTGGGCGGCCTGGGCAAGGGCGTCAACGTGCTGATGTCGGGCCTCGATTTCGAGCGCACCGTGCTGTCCGGCGGCCCGCTGGGCATCATGCAGGCTTGCATGGATCTGGTCGTGCCCTACGTACATGACCGCAAGCAATTCGGCCAGGCCATCGGTGAATTCCAGTTGATGCAAGGTAAGCTGGCCGATATGTATTCGACCATGATGGCGTGCAAGGCCTATGTCTACGCCGTGGGCCAGGCCTGCGACCGCGCCACCACGCCGGAAGCCGTGCGCCAGTTGCGCAAGGATGCGGCCGGCGCCATTCTGTATAGTGCGGAGAAGGCGACCTGGATGGCGGGTGAAGCGATCCAGGCCCTGGGCGGCAACGGCTACATCAACGAGTATCCGGCCGGCCGCCTGTGGCGCGATGCCAAGCTGTATGAAATCGGCGCCGGGACCAGCGAAATCCGCCGCATGCTGATAGGCCGCGAACTGTTTGCGGAAACCAAGTAAGCACGGGCGCGCGACGATCGACTGGGTGATGAGCCATTCATGCGAGCACAACTATGACGCACATTGCCTTCCCCAAATTGCTCTCTTCCCAGATTGCATTCGATATCGCGCGCACCATCCGCGACGGCTTCGACAAGCATTACCGTTTGTTCCGTGAAACGAGCCAGCAAGCCAAGCAGTATTTCGAGCAAGGCGCCTGGACTGCGGCGCAGACGGCGGCCCGCGAACGCATCGACTTTTATGACAAGCGCGTGCAGGAATGCGTGCAGATGCTGGAAGATGAGTACGAAGAGTCGGAGTTGAGCGACGAAGTGTGGCGCGAACTCAAGTTGCACTACATCGGCATGCTGACGGAACACAAGCAGCCGGAACTGGCCGAAACCTTCTTCAATTCCGTCTGCTGCAACATCCTGCACCGCACGTATTTCAATAACGACTATATTTTCGTGCGCCCTGTCGTTTCCACGGAATACATCGAAACGCAGGATCCCGTCCCCACCTACCGCGTGTATTACCCGGGCAAGGATGGCTTGCGCCATACCCTGACGCGCATGGTGAGCAACTTCCAGCTCGACTGCGCATTTGCCAACCTCGAGCGTGACGTGGCCCAGGTGGAAGCGCGGCTGCAGCAGCTGTTCGGCGGCGAGCGGCTCGAGCCGAACCACCAGATCCAGGTCTTGACCAGCTTGTTCTACCGCAACAAGGGCGCCTATCTGGTCGGCAAGGGCATCAACGGCAACCGCGAATATCCGTTCGTCGTACCGATCCTGCACAACCGGCACAGCAAGCTCGTGCTCGACACGGTGCTGTTCGACCACCAGCAGATCGCCGTGCTGTTTTCATTTACGCGCGCCTATTTCCTGGTCGATATGGAAGTGCCGTCGGCCTATGTGCAATTCCTGCGCAGCTTGCTGCCGCGCAAACCGCGCAGCGAAATCTATACGATATTGGGTTTGCAAAAACAGGGCAAGACCTTGTTTTACCGCGACTACCTGCAGCACTTGAAACACTCGTCGGACCACTTCGAAAGCGCGCCCGGCATCCGCGGCCTCGTGATGCTGGTGTTTGCCCTGCCCTCGTTTCCGTATGTCTTCAAGGTGATCAAGGACTTTTTCCCGCCGCCCAAGGAAACCACGCGCGCGCAAGTCCAGCAAAAGTATTTGCTGGTGAAACACCACGACCGCGTGGGCCGCATGGCCGACACGCTCGAGTATTCCAACGTGGCCTTTCCCCGCGCCCGTTTTGCCGAGGAATTGCTGGCCGAGCTGAAACAGTTCGCGCCCTCGCTGATCGAAGAAGACCACGAGCAGATCATCATCCGCCACCTGTACATCGAACGGCGCATGGTGCCGCTGAACATGTGGCTGAGCAATGCTGAAAAGGACGGCCGCGATGACCTGGTCGAACACGCCATCGTCGAGTACGGCAACGCCATCAAGGAACTCGTGGCGGCAAATATTTTCCCGGGCGACATGCTGTATAAAAACTTTGGCGTGACCCGTCATCAACGCGTCGTTTTTTACGATTACGATGAAATCGAGTACATCACCGATTGCCAGTTCCGTGTCATCCCCGAGGCGCGCACGGAGGAAGAAGAAATGTCGGCCGAACCTTGGTATCCCATCGGCAAGCACGATGTGTTTCCCGAACAATTCGGCACCTTCCTGCTGGGCAATCCCCGCATCCGCCGCTATTTCATGCAGCACCATGCCGACCTGCTGACGGCGCAATACTGGCAGGCGCGCAAGCAGCGCATTGAAGACGGCCATATCGAGGACGTCTTCCCGTATCCGCAGCACCTGCGTTTTTGTATGCAGTCACCCTCCCCACCCTTAACCGGAGATCCAACATGAATGATCCAGTCGTAATCGTCGGTGCCGCGCGCACCCCCATGGGCGCCTTCCAGGGCGACTTTGCCAACGTCACCGCCAGCGACCTGGGCGCCGTGGCCATCCGCGCCGCCGTGGAACGGGCCGGCGTGGCGCCGGACGCCGTTGAACACGTGTATTTCGGCAATTGCCTGATGGCTGGCCAAGGCCAGGCGCCCGCGCGCCAAGCCTTGCGCAAGGCGGGCTTGCCCGATTCCACGGGCGCCGTGACCCTGTCGAAAATGTGCGGCTCGGCCATGCAGACGACCATGTTCGCGCATGACACCTTGCTCGCCGGCAGCGCCGACGTGGTGGTGGCGGGCGGCATGGAATCGATGACCAACGCCCCTTACCTGGTGCCGAAGGCGCGCGGCGGCTACCGCATCGGCCATGGCATGATCTATGACCACATGATGATGGATGGCCTGGAAGACGCCTACAGCCGCGATGAAAAGGGCAATGCCCGCTCGATGGGCACGTTTGCCGAAGAGTGCGCCAGCCAGTACCACTTCACGCGCGAAGCGCAGGATGCGTTCGCCATCGAATCCGTAAAACGCGCGCAGGCGGCCACCAAGGATGGCAGTTTTGAGTGGGAAATCGCCCCCGTGACCGTTTCCGGCCGCGGCGGCGACACCATCGTCAGCATCGATGAAGGCCCGCAAAAAGCCCGCCTGGAAAAAATCCCGACCTTGAAGGCGGCATTCAAGAAGGATGGCACGATCACGGCCGCCTCGTCTTCTTCGATCAACGATGGCGCGGCAGCCCTGGTGCTGATGCGCGAATCGACGGCGAAAAAACTCGGCTGCACCGTCATCGCGAAAATCCACGGCCACGCCACGCATGCGCAGGCGCCGAACGAATTCACCACGGCCCCTATCGGCGCGGTGAAAAAACTGTACGCCAAGACGGGCTGGAGCAGCAGCAATGTGGATTTGTTCGAGATCAATGAAGCGTTCGCGGCCGTGCCGATGGCCGCCATGCACGACCTCGACATTCCGCACAGCAAGATCAACATCCACGGCGGCGCGTGCGCGCTGGGCCACCCGATCGGCGCCTCGGGAGCGCGCATCATCGTCACCCTGCTGGGCGCCTTGAAAAAAACCGGCGGCAAGCGCGGCGTGGCGGCCTTGTGCATCGGCGGCGGCGAAGCGACGGCGATGGCAATCGAACTGGTATAAGCTGCTCTGTTGACGACAGGCGCGCGCGGCGTGGATACGTTCGCTGCGCGCCTTTTCATTGATTACTCAGGGAGAAAGACATGCCTACCGCATTGATTATCGGCGCCTCGCGCGGCATCGGCCACGAAATCGTCCGTCAATACCGCCACGACGGCTGGCGAGTGATTGCCACGGCGCGCACGCAAGACGCTTGCGACGCCCTCACGCAACTGGGTGCGGAAGCGCACCGGCTCGACGTGACGGACGTGGACGGCTGTGCCGGCCTGGGCTGGAAACTCGACGATGAAAAGCTCGACGTGGCCATCCTCAACGCGGGCGTGTATGGCCCGCGCCACGACGGTACCCCCACGCAAGAAGATTTCGATGCCGTCATGCACACGAACGTGCTGGCGGCCATGCGGCTGCTGCCGATCCTGGCACCGCTGGTAGGCAATGCCAAAGGGAAACTGGCCGTGCTGTCCTCGCACATGGGTTCCCTGAGCGAGCGGGGCAACCCCAGCGGTTCGCTGTACCGCGCCAGCAAGGCCGCCTTGAATTCCGTGCTGATCGACACGTCCCTCGTGTACGGCCCGCAAGGCGTCAGCTGCGTGGCCTTCCACCCGGGCTGGGTGCGCACGGACATGGGCGGCGCCGGCGCCGATCTTTCCCCAGAGCAAAGCGCTGCCGGCATCCGCGCCACCCTGGCCAGCTTGCCGGCCACGGACAAGGCCGTGTTCCGCAATTACGATGGCAAGCCCATCAGCTGGTAATTCCACCACACACCATAAAAACAAACGAGACGACGTCCCATGATACTCAATGAAGAACAGACCATGATCCAGGAAGCACTGCGCAGTTTTTCGCGCGAGCGCCTGGCGCCCAACGCGGCCCGCTGGGACAAGGAACATCATTTCCCGAAAGAAGAATTGCAGGAACTGGCCGCGCTGGGCGCCTTTGGCGTGGCCGTGCCGGAAGCGCTCGGTGGTGCCGGCCTCGACTACGTGTCGCTGGCCCTGGTGCTGGAAGAAATCGCCGCCGGCGATGGCGGCACGTCGACCATCATTTCCGTCAACAATTGCCCCGTGTGCAGCATCGCCATGATGTACGCCAACGACGCGCAAAAGGAACAATGGCTGCGCCCGCTGGCGCAAGGCACGATGCTCGGTGCGTTTTGCCTGACAGAACCACACACGGGCAGCGACGCCTCGGCCCTGCGCACGACGGCCACCCGCGATGGCAATGAATACGTAATCAACGGCACCAAGCAGTTCATTACCAGCGGCAAGTATGCGGACGTGGCCATCGTCATGGCCGTCACCGACAAGGCGGCTGGCAAGCGTGGCATCAGCGCCTTCTGGGTGCCGACGAACACGCCTGGCTACATCGTGGCAGGACTGGAACAGAAGATGGGCCAGCACTCGTCGGACACGGCGCAAATCCTGTTCGAGAATTGCCGCATCCCGGCGGAAAATCTGATCGGCGAAGAAGGACAAGGCTACAAGATCGCCCTGTCCGGCCTGGAAGGCGGACGCATCGGCATCGCCTCGCAAGCCGTGGGCATGGCGCGCGCCGCGTATGAGGCGGCCCTGAGCTATGCGCGCGACCGGGAAAGTTTCGGCAAGCCCATCTATGAACACCAGGCCGTGCAATTCCGCCTGGCCGACATGGCCACGCAGATCGAAGCGGCGCGCCAGCTGATCCGCCACGCGGCCTCGATGAAGGATGCAGGCTTGCCCTGCCTGAAGGAAGCGGCCATGGCCAAGCTGTTTGCGTCGGAAATGGCGGAAAAAGTGTGCTCGGACGCCATCCAGGTGCATGGCGGCTACGGCTATGTGTCCGACTTCCCCGTCGAGCGCATCTACCGCGACGTGCGCGTGTGCCAGATTTACGAGGGGACCAGCGATATTCAGAAGATTTTGATCGCGCGGGCGTTATAAACCCCAGGCAAAGGCTGGGGTCTGACCCCCACATGCGTTGGCGCGGAGCTTTGCGTTAGCGGTGTTGTGGGTCTGACCCCATACGCCAACTATGGACGAAAAAAAAGCCCGCTAGCGCGGGCTTCGTTCCAATGTATTACCAATGCTTTAATCGTGTCATGGACGCCAGTGCTATCTGCAAAGTGCCTCCTGATTTTCGGACTCCCATGCTATCTGCATGGTGACTCCAAGTGTAAAATCGACCATCGTATCCGGAATTACAAAATCCATTTCTTCGCACTGTCACGCCATCGACATTACACCTGTCGGTCGCCGCGCTGAAACTGGATGGTGAGATGATTTGCTGCCAAATCTCAATCACTGAACGCAGTATAGCACAGCCTTTTGTGCAATGCAACAACGAATTGAAGCCATACTTTAAATCAAGTCCTTAGCGCCAGCGGCTTGTCCTCTTCGCCGCCACGGGCCACTCTTTCGTATTCGGAAATCACTTGCGCGCCCAGCAGCAGCAAGGTGGCGCCGATTTCCAGGCTGAACATGACGACGATAGCCGTCGTCATCGAGCCGTAGACAATATTCACCTGCGACAAGGTAGAGAAATACCAGACCAGCACGTGGCGCGCAATTTCCCACAGCAGGGCCGCCGTCACGCCGCCGATCAGCGCATGCGTGATCGACAGGCGCCCCACCGGCATGACCAGGTAGATCGAGCTGAGCACGAGGATTTCGCCCGCCAGCCCCAGCAAATACAGCAGCACGCCCGATACCCCTTCCAGGCCCCAGTCATGGCGCAGGAAGCGCACGCTTTCCTCCCCCATCACTTGCAGGCTGCCCGCCACCAGGGTGATCAGCAAAATACCGATACCCAGGCACAAGATGTAGCAATACGGCAGCACGGCGGAAATGAGGAAATGGCGGCGGCGGATGGCGACGCGGTGGATGAAGATCACGCTCATGGCGTTTTCCAGCACGGTAAACGCCAAGGAACTGAAAAACAGCATGGTCAGCAGCAGTAGCCAGCCGATCACGCCCCGGTTGTTGAGGAAATGCGCCACTTCCGCCACGATGGCTTTCGATTGCCCGGGCACCAGCCATTCCAGGTAATGGCCTATGGTTTGCAGCAATTCGTCCTGCGCGATCACGTGCGACAGGGCCACCACCACCAGCATCAGCAGGGGCACGATGGACAGCAGCGAGTAATACGCGACGGCGCCCGCCAGCAGCAAGCCCTGATTGGCGCGGAAACCCTTCAGCACCTGCAGCACGAAGGCCAGCGGGTGGCTGAGGATGTAGGTACTGGCGTGGCGGTTGATCATGTCGGGTACGGTGAAGAAGGCGGCGCGGCCTCGTGCCACGCCTGCATTCACACTAGCATACTGACCATCGACCCGCTGCACCGTACGCTAACAGACGGCCGGCTCCAATAAGGTCAAGGTTTGCCGGTCCGCATCCAGGGTGGCGAGGATGCCCATCGGTATCGTGAACTGGTGGCGGATGTGGCCAAACGAGTAGCCGCTGACGGCTGGCACGCGCAAGGGCTGCAAATGCTGGTCCACGGTGGCATCGAGGGTCAGCGCGGTATCGCCCTCGGCCGCCTCGCAATGCTCGAAGATACCCAGCATCAAGGCCGCGGCCTTGTTGAACCCTACAGACAGGTCGAGCTGGCACAACATCCTGTCGATGCGGTACGGCACTTCATTGATTTCTTCGAGGAACAAAATATGCTCGCGGAAATCGGCCGCATACGGCGTGCCGGCCAGCGCGCTGACCATGCACAGATTGCCGCCCGTCAAGCGCCCCGTCGCCTGGCCGCCGTGCACGGTGCGGATGGCAAAGTTCGGCTGCGTCTGCGCGCGGCGGTGATTGTCGAGCGCCATCGGGATCGTGTACTGCTCTTGCGGCGTCATCAGCACGTTTTGCAGCTGCGTCACCGTGTACTCGGAAAACGTGGACGAGGCCACGGGGCCGTGGAAGGTCACCAGGCCCGTCTGGCGGGCGATGGCCAAGTGCAGGGCCGTGATATCGGAATAGCCGATCAGCACTTTCGGGTTGGCGCGGATCAAGGCATAGTCGAGCAGCGCCAGCAGCGAAATGCAGCCCGAGCCGCCGCGTATCGCCCACACGGCCTTGACGTCCGGGTCGCGGAACGCCGCGTGCAAATCGTCCAGGCGTTGCTGCACCGTGCCCGCATAGTTGCCGTGCACGGCGCGGATATTGGCGCCCAGGCTGGCGCGCAAGCCCAGCGATTCGATATTGTGCACGGCCTTGGCAATGGCGTCTTCATCCGTAAAACCGCCCGGTGCGATGATGGCGACCAGGTCGCCCTGGCGCAAACGCGCCGGCTTGATCAATGCGTGTTGCTGTTGCATGCGTTTGCCCTTCCCTTGCGCGGCCGCCGCCAACACCGGTGTGCCCGTCGCCCCCAGAGTGGCGGCCAGCAAGCCGCCGAAGCGGCGCCGGCTGAGATTGGTCTGACTGGACATGCGGCCCTTTCCTGGAATAAAAACGGCGACGCCAGGCGCCGCCGCACGAGGTTAGCACGCCAGCGGGATCGCCGCCGGCATGGTTGCCTTACATGAACTTGTACTTCAGCTGGAACGACAGCGAACGGCCGCGAGGATCGGCCACGCGCGGGTCCCAGCCGGCGCCCACCACTTCATCCACGTTGTGCGCGGTGAATGGCGGATCGCGGTCGAACAGGTTCTGGATGCCCACGGTAATCGTCGTATTTTTGAAGCCCGTGTAGGTACCCGACAAGTTATACGTGGTGTAGCTGGACACGTCCGGCTTGAAGCCCGGTGGCGGCGCACCCTTGCCGCCGTTCGGCAGCTGGTCCTTGTAGCCCGACGAAAAACTCTGGATCAGTAAACCGCTCCAGTCGCCGCGCGACACGCCAAAGCTGGCATTGTGTTTCCAGCGCAGGTACAGATCGCGCGTATAGAACTTGCCGACCAGTTCCTGGTATTCCTGGCCTTGATATTCTGCAAACTTGAAGCTGTCCATATACGTACCGTCCAGGGTCGCCGTCCATTTCGCGTCCTGGATCTTGCCTTCGCCACGCAAGCCCACGTCGAGGCCGCGCACGCGGCTGCCTGCCGCATTGATCCAGCCCGCCTGCACGTACTCGATGGTGCCGTCCGGATTGCGGTGGATGTACTGGTTCAGCGCCTGGTAATTGGCCAGCACGATTTGCGGCGTGCGGTTCAGGATGCGGTCCTTGGTATTGATGGCCCAGTAGTCGAACGAGGCCGAATAGCCCTTGAATGGCTCAATGACAAAACCGACGCTGCCCTGCTTCGACGTTTCCGGCTTCAGGTTCGTGTTGCCGCCCGTCCTGTAGTCGAGGCGGTCGATGGCGCAGTACTCGGGCACGCCCGGATGCTTGGCGCAGCCTTCCTGATCGATCACGCCGTTCGGCAACTCCTGGCTCAGCGAACCCGAATACAGCTGCTGGAAGCTTGGTGCGAGGAAACCCTTGCTGGCCGAACCACGGAACAGCAGGAAGTCGGTCGGCTGGTAGCGGAAGGCCACTTTCGGATTCGTCGTCGCGCCCACCAGGCTGTAATCGTCGCGGCGGATGGCCAGCTGCATTTCCAGGTCCTTCGTGACCGGCACCAGCAGCTCGGCATACACGGCCTTGACGGTACGGCTGGCATCTTTTAGTGCGGCATTGCCTGGTGACAGCAAAATCTGCGTGGCATCGACGTCTTGCGCAAAGCTGTAACCTTCGCGGCGCAAGTCAAAACCGGCCGCCATGGCCAAGGCACCGGCCGGCAGCTGGAACAGCTCGCCCGAAACGGAACCGTCGATCTGCGTCAGGGTCGTCTTGCCGTGCTGGAAGTCACCACGGAACTTGGTCGATTCGATCAATTGCTTGGCCGCTTCCATCTGGCTCTGGCCGGCGCCCACCCATGGATTGATGATGCCGCTGGCCAGGGCCGCGTACAGCTTGTCCGTGTAGGAATAGCCATCCGTCAGCTTGGTCTTGGTGCTGCTTTCGGCGCGCGAAATGCCGGCCTTGTAATCCCACTTGCCAAAGTTGCCTTCAAAGCCCACCAGCACGCGGGCATTGTCTGTCGTGTTTTCCTGCGTGCGGTTGCCCACGTCATTGGCGCGCCATTTGTAGGAAATCGGCTTGGTCCTGTCGAAAGAAGGGATGTAGGCCGACAGATCCTGGTAATACGCGCCACCGACCGGATACAAATTCTTGTTGGCAACGGTCGCCTGCACCTGCATCGGCGTCAAAATGGCCGTGGCCTTGGTGCGCGAACCGAGCACTTCGACAAACATGCGGTGGTCGGGCGCCAGCTGGAAGGTGCCGCGCGACAACAGATTGGCACGTTCAACGGGGAATTGCAGCACATAGTCGGCGCCATAGTCATACGCGCAGGAATACGTGGTGCGCAGCGGCGAGGTCACGTCTTTCCACAGTGCCGTCTGGTACTGCGACATGCCGGCGATGCTGTCGCACTTGCCCTGGAAACTCAAGGGATTGGCTTGCAGGTATTTATTCGCATCGCCTGGCAGCTGGAACGAGGCGCCCAGCGCCGTGCCGGCACCCGCCATCTGGTTGGCAAACGGCGTGCCCGTCGTATCGGGCGACAGGCCGCGGCCCGGCTGGAAGCCGTTGACGAAGGAGCGGTCGCGGCCATTGAGCTGCTGCGCCTTGTCGACGGTCAGGCTGGCCATGATGTTGTAGCGGTCGCTTTCGAGCGAACCCGTGCCGGCCAGCAGCGAGGCGCGGCGCGTGGCGCCGCCGCCTGCCTGCGTGTCGTTGGTGGAGACGGACGCTTCCACGCCGCTGTAATTGGTTTTCAAAATGAAATTGATCACGCCGCCGATGGCGTCCGTGCCGTAGATGGCCGAGGCGCCATCCTTGAGGATTTCCACGCGCGAAATCGCACCCAGCGGGATCGAGTTCAGGTCGACCGACTTGCCGCTGGCGCCGTGCGTGGCGATGCGGCGGCCGTTCAACAGCACCAGGGTGCTCGACGGTCCCAGGCCGCGCAGCGAGGCGAACGAAGCGCCGCCGCTGACCCTGTCCGCATCGGCGCCAAACACGTTATTGCCCGAAGTCATGTTATCGGCGCCCGTGCCATTCGCCGACAGGGTGCGCACCAGTTGCTCGGTCGTCGTGATGCCCTGTTTTTCGATCTGGTCAAAGGTGATGACTTGCACCGGCAGCGCGCCTTCCTTGGCCACGCGTTTGATGCTGCTGCCCGTCACTTCGACCCGTTGCATTGCTGGCGGCGTCGCTTCCTGTGCGACGACCGGTCCCACCACCCCCATCAATGCCACCAACTGCGCTAGCTTTTTCAATTTCACAGGTCTTCTCCTTGTTGGGCAATCGAAACTTGAGTCATCAAGTCAGGCTGTTAGATATGTCGCAACGTCTGTCTCGCAGTACATTTTTTTATGACAATTGCGCATGACTTTATTTGTTTTCATTTTCAGAGTAGCGCGATGCATCCGCGGCCAGCCAATGAAAAATGCTTTCCTAACCATAACTTTTTGGAATGAATGCCCTTTTCAGTGACATGGTCACTTGCCTGCGGGGCTACCCTTGGCTTTATCCACGTCCAGATAGCGCCAGGACGTGAATTCCACGGGGTGGCGCCTGTAGTTTTTTAGCCACGGTTGTTGCAGATCGGCAGAGATGGGATGCGTCAGCAGCACCCACGGCGTGTAAGCGTGGATCAGCTGAAACAGGTCGAAGTACAGACTGCGTCGGCGCGGCGTATCGGATAGCAGGCGCGCCTCCTCATAGCGTTTATTGTAATCGGGCAAGTTGAAGCGGGCATAGTTGGCGCGGCCACTGTTGGGACCGTACAACAATTGCATAAAGTTATCACCATCGGGGAAGTCGGCGATCCAGTTGGTCTCGAACATCTGCACCTTGCCCAGGCGCGACGCCTTGATGATTTCCGTCTTCTTGTCGCTTTTAAACTCCACGCGCACGCCGATGGCGTTCAGGTTGCGGCGCCACAATTCGTCGCGCAAACGCCCCACCGTGCTCGGCTCCGTATGCATGGTGAGGATCAAGGGCGTGCCGTCCGGCTGGGTGCGGAAACCGTCTGGGCCCGCCTTGTAGCCGAAACGGTCGAGCAGGGCGCGCGCCAGGGCCGGATCATAGCCGACGGGGCTGCGGTAGCTCTTGTCGTAGCCGAGCACATTGGGCGGCAGCGGCGACTGGGCCGGCAAGGCCAATCCCTTTTTCAGCAGCGCGATGTCTTCGCGGCTGTTGTAGCTGAGGGCGATGGCGCGCCGCAGGGCCAGCTTGTCCTTGCTCGTGCCGCCCAGCACGGGGTCGTCCATGTTCATCCACATGTAATACGTCTGCAGCACGGGAAAGCGCGTCAGCTGCATGCCCTTGGCGGCCAGCGCCGGTTTCAGCGCGCCGTTTTCCAGCACCATGTCCGTCATCGATTCCGGCACTTGCTCCAGGTAATCGAACTCGCCTTTCAGGAAACCCAGCATGCGCGATTGATATTCCTCGACGATGCGCACCTCGATGCGCTCGACCAGCGGTAGTTGCTTGCCTTCCAGTGCCGTCGCGATGGCGCGCGCGTCGACCGGCAAGGCGGCCAGCGCCTTGGTTTCCGTATGGAACACGGTGGCACGGAAAGTCGGATTGGCTTGCAGCACGATCTTGTCGCTGCGCTTCCACTCCTTCACCAGGAACGGCCCCGTGCCCACGGGATGGTTGCCGATCTGTCCTGCCGCCGGGTACGCTTCGGCCACTTCGCGCGCCACCACAGCTGTCGCAGGCATGGCCAGGTAAAACAGGAAGTTCGGGTCGACGCCGTTCAGGCGGATGCGCAGGGTGTATTTGTCCAGCGCCTGCAAGCCGGCGATCGGCATGTCGTAGCTGAATTTTGTTTTCAGCGCCGCATCGCCCACCAGCTTGTCTTCCAGAAGGAACAGCCACGGCGACTTCAGGCTGGGGTCATACAGCCGCGTCAGGCTGTACACATAATCCTGCGCCGTCACTTCGCGCGGCTTGCCCTTGAAGGCGGGATCGGGCGTAAAGAATATGCCGGGCTGTAAGTGAAAAGTATACGTGCGCCCGCCATCTTCCACGGTCGGCATGGCGCGCGCCGTATTGCCCTGCAGTTGCACGGGGCGCGCCAGGTAGTCATAGCGCAGCAAGGGATCGAAAATGTTTTCCATCAAATTCAGGCTGGCCAGGTCCGACGCCACGGCCGGGTCCAGGCCTGTCTCGCTGGTGCTGAGGAACAGGTGCAAGGTCTTGTTCGCGCGGGCATCGGCGGCGGCGTGGGCCTGTACGGTAAAAAGCGTCAACAGGGCCAAGCCGGCGGCGCAGGCGGTTTTGCGTAAAAACATCATCAGTAATCCAGTGCAGACAAAGGTAAGGAACAGCAGTAAGCGACAGGCATCCCCCACACTACGCGGGCACGCTGCGGGGCGCCAATGAAAACAGGCTGCCAGCTTATAACTTTTTGGCATGCGATTGCTGCATTCTTTCATCAACTCGTATCGGGCTGCCCCTATACTTTGTTTGCAGACATTTTTCACTCCCGACACACAGAACTGATCGCATATGGCACTTAATTACATCTGGTCCGGCTTTTTCCTCGTAGGCTTCCTGGCCGCAGTGCTGCAGTGGCTGTTCCTCGGCGATACCGATATCTTCAAGCGCATCATCGACGGCACGTTCGAGACGGCGCGCATGGGCGTGATGGATATCGCCCTGCCGCTGGCGGGCGTGATGACCTTGTGGCTCGGCATCATGAACATCGGTGAAAAGGCGGGCATCGTCGGCTGGCTGGCGAAAGTCATCGCACCGTTCTTTTCGCGCATCTTCCCGGAAATTCCGAAAGACCACCCGGCCACGGGCCACATGGTGATGAATTTCTCGGCCAATCTGCTGGGCCTGGACAATGCAGCCACGCCGTTCGGCTTGAAGGCCATGGAAAGCCTGCAAACCTTGAACCCGAACAAGGAAGAGGCGACGAATGCGCAAATCATGTTTCTGGTGCTGCACACTTCGGGCCTGACCCTGATTCCGCTGGCCATCATGGCACAGCGCTCCATCCTCGGCGCGGCCGACCCGTCCGACATCTTTATCCCGTGCATGATCGCCACCTATGTGGCCACCATGGTCGGCATCATCACGGTGTCCATCAAGCAGCGCATCAACTTGCTCAACCGGGTCGTGCTGGGCTGGATGGGCGGCATGACGAGCGCCATCGTCGCCATGATCTGGTACTTCACGCAATACCTGACGAAGCAGGAGATCGAGCTGGTCTCGAAAGTGGTCAGCAACCTGGTCTTGATCAGCGTGATCGCCATATTTATTATTGGCGCGCTGCGCAAGAAAGTGAACGTGTATGACGCCTTCATCGAGGGCGCGAAAGGCGGCATCCAGACGTCGATCACCGTGATTCCCTATCTGGTCGGCATGCTGGTGGCCATCAGCGTGATCCGTAACGCGGGCGTGTTCAATTTCCTGATGAGCGGCATGAACTGGTTCTTCGCCAACCTGGGCATCAATACGGACTTCGTGCCCGCGCTGCCGACGGCCATGATGAAGCCGCTCAGCGGCTCCGGCTCGAAAGCCATGATGATCGACGCCATGAATACGTATGGCGTCGACTCGTTTGTCGGCCGCCTGGCCTGCGTCTTCCAGGGCTCGGCCGACACCACCTTCTATATCGTGGCCCTGTACTTCGGCTCGGTGGGCATCCGCAAGACGCGCTATGCCATCACGGCCGGCCTGATCGCCGATCTGGCCGGCGTGATCACCGCCGTCTTTGTCGCCTACGTCTTTTTCCACTAAGGAGCACCATGTTACGTCCTGTTCTGATGGCTGCACTGTTGGCGGGTCTTGGCCTGTCGACTGCCCAGGCGCAATTGCCCGAATCTGTCAGCCTGCTGTTGCGCAGCGCGAATATCCCCGAAGACGCGATGGGCGCCATCGTCCTGCGCGGCAACACGGTGGTGATGTCGCATGGCGCCGAGCGCAGCATGCAGCCGGCCTCCACCATGAAACTGGTGACGACGGCCGTGGGCCTGGAGCAGCTCGGGCCCATCTTCCGCGGCCGCACGGAACTGCGCACAAGCGCCGACGTCATCAATGGCGTACTGAAGGGCGACTTGATCCTGCGCGGCGGCGCCGACACGGATTTCAATGCGAACGTGCTCGAGCACATGCTGCAAACCTTGCGCACGCAAGGCATCGTGAAAATCAAGGGCGACCTGATCCTCGACCGACAGCTGTTCCAGCCGGCCCGGCCCGACATTGGTGCGCCGCCGTTCGACGAATCGGCCGAGTTCCGCTACAACGTCATTCCCGATGCCTTGCTGCTGAACACTAATCTGCTCGATATCAATATCAACTCGACGGACCGGCAATTGAGCATCCTGATGCAGCCGGCGCTCGAGAACGTCAGCATCACGAGCGACATGAAGCTGATCAAGGGCAGTTGCGCCAGATGGGAAGACGGCTGGCGCCCGCCCGAATACCGGCGCGATGCGAGCGGCAAGCTGCAAGTGATCCTGCATGGCACCTTCCCGCAAAATTGCAGCAAGGCTACCAGCATCAATGTTCTTGATCGTAATGATTACGCGGACCGCTTGTTCCGTGCGACCTGGAAACGCCTGGGCGGCACGATCACGGGCACGGTGCGCGAAGCGCCGGCAACCGGCTTGCCGCCGACGGCCGAACCGGTCGGCACGCGCATGCTGGCCGACCACGTGGCGCGCGCCTTGCCGGAAGTCTTGCGCGATATCAACAAGACGTCCGACAATACCCTGGCCCGCACCCTGTTCCTGAGCTTGGGCAGCTTGCAAAGCGATGGCTGGCTGGGCAGCCGCCCCGTCGCCATGGCGGTGCCGGAAGACACGGCCACGCGTGCGCGGCAAGTGATCCAGGAATGGTTCCAGCGGCATCAGATCGACACCCAAGGCATGCTGGTCGACAACGGTTCCGGCTTGTCGCGCACGGGACGCATTGCGCCTGCGCAAATGGCCGGTGTCCTGCAGGCCATGCAGCAAAGTCCGTGGGCACCCGAGTTCCAGTCCAGCCTGCCCATCGTCGCGCTGGACGGCACCATGCGCAAGCGCCTGTTGAACAGTCCAGCGGCCGCACGGGCCCGCATCAAGACGGGAACATTGAAGAATGTGGTGGCCATCGCCGGCTATGTCCCCGACGCCAACAACCAGCTGTGCGTGGTGGTCGCCATGATCAATAGCGACCTGGTCGGCAACGGCAATGGCCGTGCGGCGGTTGATGCGCTGATCGAGTGGGTCGCCAGGAGCGGCGTCACATCGGTGGTTGCCGGTCAATAAACGGGAAGCAAAGACAG
>NZ_JAZHPB010000012.1:0-131612 GCF_036543145.1 Janthinobacterium sp. LS2A | reverse complement strand
AAAAAACCCCTTCCGGTGATCCGGTTGGGGTTTTTTTACGTCTGGGGTTTTTGTTGGGCGCCGCGGGTGGTGTCGGCTTACGCGCTGCGCGCTAAGCCGACCTACGGTCAGATCCCCTTGCGCGTTGGCGCTGACGCTTGCGTGAGCGGCATGGAGGGTCCGACCCCGGTTGTTGTTATTTACGTCCAATGGTTTTCTGCATGGCATCGATCGCGTGCTACCTTGAAAGGGATATCTTGTCTGCTGTGCATACACTGGAACAATTACGTGCTGGCCAACTGGCCGGCTTGCGCCGCCTGAAACTGTCCTGCGGCTTGACGACATTTCCCCGCGAAATCTTCGACTTGTCCGACAGCCTGGAAATCCTCGACCTGTCCGGCAACGCGCTGTCCACATTGCCCGATGATTTGCCGCGCCTGCACAAGCTGCGCATCATTTTTTGCTCGGATAACCTGTTCACCACCTTGCCGGCCGTGCTTGGTTCATGTCTAGCCCTGGAAATGATCGGTTTCAAGGCGAACCGGATACGCCACGTACCGGCCGCAGCCTTGCCGCCGAGGCTGCGCTGGCTGACCCTGACCGACAATGCCATCGAATCCATGCCGGATGAGCTGGGCAAGTGCAGTCAATTGCAGAAACTTATGCTGGCGGGGAACTGCCTGAGCCACTTGCCAGCTACCCTGGCGGCTTGCCACCGACTGGAGTTGGTGCGCATTGCCGCCAACCGTTTCCCGGCGCTGCCCGAGTGCCTGCTATCCTTGCCACGCCTGAGCTGGCTCGCGTATGCGGGCAATCCCTTTACGGAAGCGCGTGAGCTGGCGGCCCTGGCCGGTACGGGAGCGGCTGGCGTGGCATGGCAGCGCCTGGAACTGGCGCAGCAGCTGGGCGAGGGCGCATCGGGCGTGATTTACCGTGCCCGTCTCGATGGCGCCGATGACGTGGCCGTCAAAGTATTCAAGGGAGCGATGACCAGCGACGGCTTGCCGCGCAGCGAGATGGCCGCCTGCGTCGGCGCCGGTGCGCATCCGGGCCTGATTCCCATCCTCGGGACGCTCGATGCGCATCCGCATGGCGCGCTGGGGCTTGTCATGCCACTCATCGATGTAGCCTACCGCAACCTGGCCGGTCCGCCGAGCCTGGAATCGTGTACGCGCGACGTGTATGCCGATGGCGAATGCTTTGAGGCACCGCAAGCGCTGGCCATTGCCCACGGCATCGCCTCGGCCGTGTGCCAGCTGCATGCGCACGGCATCGTGCATGGCGACCTGTATGCGCACAATATCCTGCATGCGGACGCTGGCGCCTGCTTGCTGGGCGACTTTGGTGCGGCGTCCATGTTTGCGCCCGGCTCGCCGCAAGGGGAGGTGCTGCAAGGCATAGAGGCGCGCGCCTTTGGCGTGCTGCTGGGCGAGTTGATCGCGCACTGTGCGACGCCCTTGCCCGGCCTGCAGGCCATGCTGGATGCTTGCCTGCAGGACGAGGTATTGCGGCGGCCCAAGTTCGACGCGATCGCACGGGCAGTGCGGCACATGCTACCCGTATAAAAAATGGCGCAGCCTTCGCAGGCTGCGCCATTTTTATATCAGGCTGACAAGATTCAGCTTGCTACCAGGATTTCTTTTTCCGGCAGGGCGATCTGGTTGTCGACACTGAACTGGTAATCCTTGAAGACGTGTTCGGCCGTCAGGATCTGGTATTCGCCGTTGTCGAGCTTGTGCGTGGTGTCCTTCAGGCGATACGTGTAGTGGCCGCAGGTCCAGCAATTGAAGTTGCGCATGTGTGTGCACAGGCAAGTCTTGTCCATCACGACGACGGTTTTTTGCTCGGGATGAGCCGCCACTTCGCGGTTGTACGAGTTGATGTACGCGCAGTTGCCGGTCGCGTCGAGCAGATAGCCATACGATTCACAGCCTGGACGGATGCCGGCGCCGATGGCGGGCGTGTTCTTCAGCATGCGCATCGGGTAGCCCGTCGGCGAGACGCCATTGACGATGATGTCTTCTTCCGAGGCCTTGTAGTATTCCTGCTTGACCTTGTTTGGCAAGCCGCATTCATTCGTGACGGTAAAGCGTGTCGCCACTTGGACGCCGGCCGCGCCCGCTTCCAGGAAGGAGACGGCATCGCTGCCCGTGAAAATGCCGCCAGCGGCGATCAGCGGGATATCCAGCTGTTCTGCCTTCAGGTAGGCCAGCAGTTCCGCCGTGATCGTGTGCAGGTCGTAATTGGCCCAGTCCATGCCGAAACCCAGGTGGCCGCCGGCCAATGGTCCTTCGACGATGATAAAGTCAGGCAAACGGTCCAGCTTGGCGTTCTTGCGCAGGAAAATCTGCAAGGCGCGTACGGACGAGACGATGATACCCAGTTTTGCATCGCGGAAACGCGGGTGATCGGCCATCAGGGCGAACGAGCCGAAGTGCAAGCCGGCGGACAGGGTGATGCCGTCGATGCCGGCGTCCAGCGCCGCATTCAGGCGCACGCGCAAGGTTTCGCGCGGGCCGTTCATGGTCAGCTTTTCCATGCAATTGACGAAAATCAGGCCATCGCCTTTTTTCGCTTCCATGGTGCGGCCGATATGCAGGCGCTGCGCTTCCGCCAAACGGCCCAGGTCGAACTGCACCACGGCCTTGTCGCTGTTATTGATGTTGAACTTGTACAGTTTCGTCTTGTCTTTGACGAAGGTGGTGTCGAAACGGCGATCCGACACGTCTTCCACCATGGCATCGGAGATATGCCCGATACCGTTCAGCCGGGCCGCTTCCAGCGCCAGCTCCGACGTGGAAATATCCACACCCATTCCGCCTATCATGATGGGCACATATTCTTTTTTGCCAAATCGCAGGCGGAAATCATCAACACGTTTCATTGCTATCCTTAGACTACCGTGGTTATCACTGAGCCAGATGTACGGTCAAGCCCGCCGCCGGTCAGGCGGGCGGGCGCATGTAGCTGTGCGCAGCTTCAATTCTACCCCAAGCGGGCAGGCGCTCCGAGGCAGCTTGCCGCCACGCCGGTGCAAGCGCAGGCCGCAGCGTGCGCATCATCGAAATTAATCGCGGAAATTGTTAAATTCCAGCGGCATGTCGGGCACGTCCTTGCGCAGCATGGCCATGGCCGCTTGCAGGTCGTCGCGCTTGGCGCCCGTGACACGCACGGCTTCACCCTGGATGCTCGCTTGCACTTTCATCTTGCTGTCCTTGATGACGCGCACGATTTTCTTGGCATCATCCGATTCGATGCCATTCTTGATCTTGATGATCTGCTTGACCTTGTCGCCGCCGATCTTCTTGATGTCGCCTTCGTCGAGGAAGCGCACATCGACCTTGCGTTTGGTCAATTTGTTGGTCAGCACGTCGCGCACCTGGCTGAGCTGGAATTCCGAATCCGCGAACGCGGTCAATTCGTTTTCCTTGTGTTCGACGCGGGCGTCGCTGCCCTTGAAGTCGAAGCGGGTCGTGATTTCCTTGTTGGATTGCTCGACGGCATTCTTGACTTCGATCATATCGGCTTCGGAGACTACATCAAATGACGGCATGGTCTGTTCCTTTTCTTGTTAAAGCGAGCGCACGCTCGGTGCGCTGGGCCTTGGCGGCTGATTCTGCGCCATGGGACGGCCCTGTTAAAGATGCGACATTTTAACGGACAACGGGCAAGTCGCCCTTGTCTTGCGCTGGTTTTTTGTCGGTTTCACTCTATAATCGAGCAAAATAATCGCTATCCCATGTCTGCAGAGCTCACCATCGAACACAATTACAACCTCCAGCGCCTGAATACCTTCGGCATCACGGCCAATGCGGCTGCCTATGTACGCATCACTTCGCAGGCCCAATTGCAGGCCGCGCTGCAAGACCCCGCCCTGTCCGCCATGCCGCGCCTGATACTGGGCGGCGGCAGCAACATCGTCCTGACCGGCGACTTTCCCGGCGCCGTGCTGCATATGGCCACGCGCGGCATGCGCCTGGCGCAGGCGGACTTCGAGACGATACTCGTCACGGCCGCGGCCGGCGAAAACTGGCACGATTTCGTGCAGTGGACCTTGGCGCAAGGCGTGGGCGGGCTGGAAAACCTGTCACTGATCCCGGGCACGGTGGGCGCGGCGCCTATCCAGAATATCGGCGCGTATGGCGTGGAAATCAAGGATTATCTGCATAGCGTGAGCGTCATGCACAGCGCCAGCGGCATCGTTTTCGACATGGACCGCGATGCTTGCCGCTTCGCCTACCGCGACAGCATCTTCAAGCAGGCGGACGGGCGCGAACTGATCGTGCTGGAAGTGACGTTTGCCTTGCCGGCCGAATGGCAGCCGAACTTGCGCTATGCGGAACTGGCGCAGGCCGTGGCTGAGCGCAATCTTGCCGAGCCGACGCCGCAACAGGTGGCCGACACGGTGATGGCGATCCGCCGGAGAAAATTGCCGGACCCGGCCGTGATCGGCAATGCGGGCAGTTTCTTCAAGAATCCCGTGGTATCGCGCGAACTGTGTGCGGCCTTGCTGGAACGTTTCCCTGCCTTGGTGCACCATGCGCAGCCCGATGGCACGGAAAAGCTGGCGGCCGGCTGGCTGATCGATCAATGCGGCTGGAAGGGAAAAAACCTGGGGCCCGCGGGAGTGTATCCCAAGCAGGCGCTGGTTCTGGTGAATAATGGCGGCGCTCGTGGCGCGGACATTACCCGGCTGGCGGAAGCGATACAGGATGATGTAGAGGCGAAATATGGCGTGCGCCTGTCGCCCGAGCCTGTTTTCGTCTGATTAACCGAAGTGGCAGACGTAATCCACGGTCTCGACCGTTTCAATATGAAAATAGCTATTGCCCGGGATACTGAATTGCGTGCCCGCGCCATAGCTGTTCCACTCGCTTGCATCGGCCAGGCGTACCTTGCACAAGCCGCCGACGATTTCCATGATTTCCGGCGCTCCCGTGTTGAAGCGCAACGATGACGGGAAAATCACGCCCACGCTTTTCTTCGTGCCATCGGCCAGGATGACGTTGTGCGAGACGCATTTGCCGTCAAAGTAGATATTCGACTTCTTGACGACGCTGACATTGTCCAGTTGTGTGCTCATGCTTCACTTTCCTTGCTGTTAAAAATCAGTCGCGGACGTCATTGGCGCTCAGCACGCTGTTGCGTCCGCCGCGCTTGGCCGCGTACAGGGCCTGGTCGGCGCGGTTGATCAGTTGCTCGATCGTCGAGTCCGGAGAAGGCACGACGGTGGCCACGCCGATCGAGATGGTGACGATGCCCTTGCTTGCCGCCGGGTTTTCGATCTGCAAGCCTTCCAGATGACGCCGGCATGCTTCGGCGATCTGCAGCGCACCGGCCGCTTCCGTTTCCGGCAGGATCAGGGCGAATTCTTCGCCGCCATAGCGGGCGGCCAGGTCGGCCGGGCGTTTCAAATGTTCCGTCAGCACGGCGGCGACCTTTTTCAGGCCCAGGTCGCCCGCCAGGTGGCCAAAATGGTCGTTATAGCTTTTGAAATGGTCGATATCGCAAAACAGCAGGCTCAGCGGCGTCTTGTCGCGCTGGCCCCGCTGCCATTCGAATTGCAGGGTTTCATCGAAGCGGCGCCGGTTGGCGATACCCGTCAAGCCATCGAGGGCTGCTAGTTTCTGTAGTTCAATATTCGCGTCGGCCAGGTTCTTTTGGCTTTCGCGTAGGAAACGAAAAGCCTGGTCGCGCTGCAAGCGGCTGATGTGCGCGTTGGAATGGTAGCGTATGCGCGCCAGCAGTTCCAGCCGGTCGGGCAGTTTCACCACATAATCGTTGGCGCCGACGGCAAAGCTGTGGGCCTTCAGTTTCGGGTCATCCTTGGCCGACATCACGATGACGGGCACATGCGCGAGCGCCTCGTTTTCGCGGTACAGCTGGATCAGGGCGAAGCCGTCGATGCCAGGCATCACGAGGTCTTGCAGGATGACGGTCGGTTGCAAACGCAGTGCCGTGTCCAGCGCCTGCGTGGCATCGGTCACGTAATGAAATTCGACATCCTGCTGGTCGCTGAGCATGCGCCGGACTGCTTCGGCAATGATCAACTGGTCGTCCACCAGCAGCACGCTGACCTTGAATTCGGTCAATGCGGGCTCATGCTGGGTGAAGCTGGAGGAGAATTCTGGCATTGCATTCTTTTCAGATGTTAGGGGAGGGCTCCCACCCATTGTTGAGCTTGGCGCCCAGGCGGCTGCGCAGGCTGGCGCCTATTCTATCCAATGGCAGGATTTGCTGCGCCGCATCGAGTTCCGCAGCCGCGCGCGGCATGCCATACACGGCACTGCTGGCCTGGTCTTGTGCAATCGTCGTCTTGCCCGCGCGGCGCATGGCCAGCAAGCCATCGCCGCCGTCGCGCCCCATGCCTGTGAGCAATACGCCGATGGCATCGCCGCGCCAGTGCTGCGCCACGCAGTTGAAGAAGACATCGACGGACGGGCGGTAAACATAGTCGCGTGGTGCTGCATCGTAACCCAAACGATAATTTTGATCTAGCAGCAGGTGATCATTGGTCTTGGCGATCAGTACGCTGCCTGCCACCAGTTCGTCGCCCTCGGCGATCACGCGCACGGGCATGCTGAGCTGGTCATCGAGCCACTTGGCGAAGTGCGAAGCGAAGGTTTCATCGATGTGCTGCACCACGACGATGGCGCAGCCTGGCGGCGCCGTCCAGCCGGACAGCACCTTGGCCACGGCCGACGGCCCGCCCGTCGAGGCGCCGATGGCCACCAGGGTGCTGACCTGGCCGTCGCCCCGGTCGCCGCCATTGGCCGGTGCCTGGCGCGGCGGCGGCGCTTCGGCGCTGTGGCGTATCAGCTTGCCGATGGTCTTGATCTTGGCCAGCAGCTCGCTGTCGCCGCCCACTTCCCCCTGCAGCACGGGCGTGGCCGTGACATCGAGCGCGCCCGCGCCCAGCGCGCGGAAGACCTGGTTGACATTGTCTTGCGGGCGGCCCGTGACGACGAGGATGGCGCACGGGCTTTGCTCCATGATCAGGCGCGTCGCTTCCACGCCATCCATCTCCGGCATGTTCAGATCCATCAGGATCAGGTCGGGACGGTTGCCCTCGCACATGCGCACGGCTTCGAGCCCCGTGCGGGCGATCCACAGCACCTGGTGTTCCTGCGTACTGGCGACCACCCGGCGCAGGGCCTCGGCGGCCATGGCGACATCGTTGGCAATGGCAATTTTCATGAATGACAGCTCATAAGCGGGCATCTCCTATCAGGTCGGCCACCGCGTCGAGCAAGGTCTCGTCGTGGAAGCTGCCTTTGGTCAAATAATAGTCGGCGCCGGCGGACAGGCCGCGCGCGCGATCCTCCGGACGGTCCTTGTACGACACGATCATCACCGGCAGCTTGTGCAGGTGCAGGTCCTTCTTGATCAGCGAAACGAGTTCGATGCCATCCATGCGCGGCATGTCCACGTCGGTGATCACCAGGTCATATTCTCCGCTGCGCACCACGTTCCAGCCGTCGATGCCGTCGATGGCCACGTCGACGTCGAAGCCGCGCGCCAGCAGCAGCTTGCGCTCCATCTCGCGCACCGTCAGCGAATCGTCGACGACGAGGATGCGCTTGGCCTTGCGGCGTTCGGCGTGGCCCGCCTGCGCCAGCTGGTGCAGGCCGCCCTCGTGCAGCAGCTTGTCGATCGACAGCAGCAAGTCGGGCACGTCGAGGATCAGCACCGGCTCGCCGTCGTCGAGCAGGGCGGCGGCGGAAATGTCGCGCATCTTGCCGAAGATCGGATCGATGGCTTGCACGGCCAAACTTTGCTCGCCGCGGATGGCGTCGACCACCAGCGCATAGCTTTGCTTGCCCCGGCCGATCACCACCACGGGCAAATCCTCGGCCTGGTTGGCCGCTTCGCCCAGCTCGAGCACCTGCGCCGCCGACACCAGGCCCAGATGCTCGCCCTTGAGTTCAAAGAACTGCTTGTTTTCCAGCGTATGGATGGCCGCTTGCGGCACGCGCACCACGCTTTCCACCTTGACGATGGGGATGGCGTAGGCTTCGCCATGCACGTCGACCACCAGCGCGCGCACGATCGACTGCGTCAGCGGCAATGTGATCAGGGCGCGGAAACCGCGGCCCGGTTCCGATTCCAGGCGCACCGTGCCGTTTTGCTGGCGTATCGTCTCGTGCACGATGTCGAGGCCCACGCCGCGTCCGGACAATTGATTGGCCTTTTCCTTCAGGCTGAAGGCGGGCAGGAACAGGAATTCCAGCAGCTCGCCCGCCGACAGCGCGGCGGCCATGGCGGGACTGGCCATCTTGCGCTCGATGACGGACTGGCGGATTTTCTCCAGGTCGACGCCGCGCCCGTCGTCGCTGATCTCGATGCTCAGCATGCCGGCGCGGTGGCGCGCCTCCATGCGTATCGTGCCCAGCGCTTCCTTGCCCGCGTCGATGCGCTCGTACGGGCCTTCCATGCCATGGTCGATGGCATTGCGCAGCATGTGGTTCAGCGGGCTTTCGATCTTCGCCAGGATGTCGCGGTCGACCAGGGTGTCTTCGCCTTCGATCTCGAGCTGAACTTCCTTGCCCAGGCTGCGCGCCAGGTCGCGCACCATGCGCGGGAACGCGTGGATGCCGTCGCGGAAAGGGCGCATGCGCAGGGCCAGCACTTCGTCGACCATGCCTTGCGAGACGGCCAGCAGGCGCCGTTCATAGGTTTCGATGTCGGCGATGTGCTCGAGCATGAATTGCTTCAGGGGCTGCGTCTTTTGCAGCGCCAGCAAGGACTTTTCCATCAGGCCCGGGTCGGCCGAACGGGCAATGGCTTCATGCAGGTGCTCGATGGCGGAAAACAGGCTGCTCTGGTTGCGCTTGAAGCGCTGCAGGGCGCCGACGAACGGGTGCATCTGGTGCGCATTGATGCGTGATTCGCTGGCCAGCGACAGCAGTTTGTCGAAGTTTTGCGCTTGCGCCTTGGCTGGCGCACCTGTACTGGTCGCTGTACGCGGCGCCGGGGCGGCCGCTTCCGGTTCATCCCCCGCCAGGCCGCTGGCCACGGGCGCTTGCGGCTCTGCCGCTTCCGGCGGCAATAGTGCAGACATGGGCGCAGGCGCCGGGGGCAGGGCCGGCAATTCGGGCAGGTCGGCGATGCCGGCGATGGCGTTCAGGGTCTGGTCGATCTGCGCCGCATTCGCGGCCAGCCACGCTTCGGCGCCCGCGTCGTCCAGGCGCGACAGCTGCACGATCAGGTCGACGCCCGACAACAGCACGTCGACCCGCTCCGGCGTGAGCTTCAAGCGCCCATGCTGGGCGGCGACAAAGCTGTCTTCCATGCCGTGCGCCAGCTGCACCACCACTTGCAGGCCGACGATGGCGGCGGCGCCCTTGATCGAGTGGGCCGCGCGCATCATCGCTTCGACGGCGGCCGCGTCGCCCGCATGGCGCTCCATGGCCAGCAAGCCGTCTGTAAGGATCTGGGTCTGGCTGTCCGCTTCCATGCGGAACAGGTCCAGCATGGAAAAGGCACTGAGGTCGCCGTGCTGGTCCTGGCTCATCGTAATAGTCTCGCAAGTTGAAAGCCGATCAGCGCCGTGTCGAGGCAGCCGATGCGCATGTCGCCCTCGGTGATCACGCCCGACAGGAAGCGCGACAGCCCCTTGTTGATGGTGGCTGCCGGCGCCTGCACGGCGCCCGACGCGTAGCGCACGATGCCGTGCAGGTCGGCCACGGGCAGCGCGTAGGCCTGGTCTTCCCAGCGCATCAGCAGCAGGCGCGCAAACGTGTGGCGACCCTTGGCTGGCGGCGCGCCCTGTTCATCGATGCCCAGTAAACTGGCCAGCGACATGCACGGATACAGCTTGCCGCCGATATTGACGATGCCCGCCAGGCCGCCCCCGCCGCGGTGCGGCAGCGCGTGCGGCTTGGCCTGCGGCGCCACGGAGTCGAATACGCGCGTGGGCAGCGCCAGCCATTCGCGGCCGATGCGAAACACCAGCGCCGAACTGTCGCGCACTTCGCCGCCCGCATCGATCTGGCGGAAGTGGCTGGCCCAGTCGCGCCGGTAGTGTTCGTCCACGGGCCGCTGCAGGTTGCGTTGGGCGGCGCCCGCATACACGTCGCAGTTGCGGCAATGCACGTTGGCTGGCAGCTTGGGGCAGCTCTGGTCGCCGACCACGCCGATATGGTTCCAGCAGTCGTCGATGGTGGCGGGGGACTCGGTGGCGATGAGATTTGTCATGCTTGCCCCTTAGTTGGACGCCTGGCGGCGCTCGTAGATGCGTGCCGCGCGCGCCTTCAGGGTGGCGGCGGCCGTGTGGTTGCCATTGCGTTCGGCCAGCAGGGACAGGTGGCACAGCGCCTCGTAATGGTCGGGCTGCAGGTAGATGCAGCGGCGCCAGTAGTCGTCGGCCAGGTCCATCTTGCCGGCCAGTTCATTGATGATGCCCAGCATGAAATACGCTTCCGCCGCCTCGGGCACTTTCGCCAGGTGGGCGTGGCATTTTTCGCCGGCCTCGCGCAACTGGCCGCGGTCGGCCAGCAGGCGTGCCTCGGCCAGCAAATCGGCTTGCGCGGCCGGCGACGGCGGCGGCACGGACACGGGGCGCGTGCGCGGCGCCGCCGGTGCGGCGGAAGAGGGGGCTGTCACGGCAGCGCGCCTTGGCGCGGGCGGCACGCTGCGCAAGGTGCGCAAGGCCGGCAGTAGTGGAGCCACTTGCACGGGACTGGCCGGCGCCGCCGTTTCCTTCTTCAGGGCGAACGCCTGGCGGAACTGCAGCGTCGTAAAGCCGTTCTGGCAGAACGACGGCACTTCCGCATAGCCGGCCAGCAGCATGCCGTCGTCGGCCAGCAGGGCCGACAGATTCTGGATGGCCGCGCGCGTGGTCGGCTTGTCAAAGTAGATCAGCAGGTTGCGGCAAAAGATGACGTCGTAATGGCGGCTGTAGGTGGCCGTGTCGAACTGCAGCAGGTTGCCCTGCCTGAAGGTCACCTGTTCGCGCAAGGAGTCGATGATGCGGTAGGAGTCGTCGGCCACGTGCGTGAAATAGCGCTCGCGGAAGGCCACGTCCTGCGCGCGGAAGGCGTTGCGGCCGTAGATTCCCGCCTGCGCCCGCTCGATGCAGCCGGGGCTCAGGTCATAGGCGTCGATGCTGAACGCCTGTTTCGGCACGCCGCCGTCGCGCAGCGCCATGGCCATCGAATACGGCTCCTCGCCCCCCGCGCACGGGATCGACAGGATGCGCGTGGCGCGCCCCCGCGCCCAGCGTTCCTGCACCAGTTCGACGGTGGCGTAGAACGCTTGCGGATCGCGGAACAGCCACGATTCGGGCACCACCACCAGTTCGATCAATTGCGTCATTTCGGCCGGCGTGAGCGCCTGCAGGTAGGCTTCGCTATCGGCAAAGCCCGTTTGCTCCATGCGCTGGCCGACGGCCCGTTCGGCCACGGATTTGGAGACGGACAGGCCGGTCGCGCGGCGCAGCAGGGTTTGCGCCGTCATGCCGCGCCCGCGTCTTGAAACAGCAGCGCGCGCACGTCCGGCGGCAGCAGGTGTTCCAGTTCCACCAGCTGCACGATGCCGTCGGCATCGCTGGCCACCTGGCCCAGGAAGGGCACTGTCGCCACGCCGCTGTCTTCAAGCTGGAGCGTGTCGATGTCGGCGATGCCGCGCACTTGCGAGGCCAGCAGGCCCAGCGCGTGCGTGGTTTCGCCGCCAGGGGCGCGGTAGTCGACGATGACGATGCGCGTGTCGAACTGCGCGGCGGCGGCCGGCAGTCCGGCCAGGCGCGACAGGTCGATCACGGGCACGGGCGTGCCATGCAAGTCCATCAGGCCGGCCACGTAGTCTGGCGTGAGCGGCAACTGTTTCAGCTCCAGCAGCGGCAGGACGCGCACGATGCGGGCCAAGGGCAGGCCGTAGCGGTCGCGTCCGATGTGAAAGAGCAGCACTTTCATGGGATCAGATGGTCACGGCGAAAGTCGACACGCTCGACTGCAGGTCGCCCGCCGCATATTGCAGCTGGTGCACGGCTTCGCTGGTGGCCTTCAAGGACTCCACCGTCTGCTGCGTGGCGTCGTTGAGCTGCATCATGGTGTCAGAAATCTGCGAAGCGCCGATGGCCTGCGACTGCATGCCTTGCAGCACGGCGTCGAATTGCGGCGTGAGTTTCTGCACCTGGTCCATCACGGACGACAGCTGCTCGGCCACTTGCCGCACTTCGCCCACGCTGCGGCGAATCTCTTCCGAGAATTTATCCATGCCCATCACGCTGGCGGACACGGCCGACTGCATTTCCTTGAGCATTTGCTCGATATCCCACGTGGAGACGGACGTCTGGTCGGCCAGGCGGCGAATTTCCGTCGCCACCACGGAGAAGCCGCGGCCCGCTTCGCCTGCTTTTTCCGCCTCGATGGCGGCGTTCAGCGACAGGATGTTGGTCTGGTCGGCGACCTTGGTGATGGTGATCAGCACGCTATTGATATTGCTGGCTTTTTCCGACAGGGCCGCCAGCTTGGCATTGATGGAATCGGTGGCCGAGACCATGTGCTGCATGGTCGAATCCATGCGCTTGAGGTTGTTCTGCGCTTCGGCCGTCGCATTCGTCGTGTAGTCGGCCACGGCGGTGGCGTCTTCCATGGTTTTGAGCAACTGGCTCGTGTTGGCCGAGATTTCCTTGGTGGTGCTGAGAATTTCCACGCTCGTTTGCGCCTGCTCGATGCCCGTGGCTTCCTGCTGGCGCGCCGAGGCGGCGATTTCCGTGGCGGAGGTCGTCACCTGGATGCCGGCCTTTTGCACATTGTTGAGCAGGCTGCGCAGGTTTTCAAACATCTTCGCCAGGCCATTGCCCAGCTGGCCGATGGCGTCGCTGCCCGTGATGCCGACCTTGCCCGTCAGGTCGCCCGAGGCGGCTTTCGAGACCACTTCCAGCAGCGAATCGACCTTGGCCCGCAAGCTATTCGTCGCGGCCAGCTCATTGGCCTGGTTGTCCTGGATGGTTTGCGCCATGCGGTTGAATTCTTCCGACACCTTGCCCAGTTCGTCGCGCGAAAGGATGGTGGCGCGCGCGCGCTGGTCGCCGCTGGCGATGCGCCCGACGGCGTCCGTCAGGCTGTTCAGCGGGCCGAGGATGGCGCGGCCCAGCAGGTAGGAAATGCCCAGCGCCAGCGCCACGCACAGCAAGCCGCCCAGCGCCAGGGTCAGCATCATGGTTTCCTGCAATTTTGTCGTGGTGGCCGTGCGTTCGGTCAGCAAGCGCGATTCTTCGGCCGCGACTTCGTCGAGCAGCTTGTTCGCCTGCCTGACGGCAGGGTAGCCGCCGGCCGGCATGGTGCGCGCCACCGTTTCCGTGGCACCGGGCGCATTGCCCAGCGCGCGGCGCTTTTCGATCAGCGGGGTGATCCACTCCTTGACCCAGGTGGTGGTCAGTGCGTCGATCTTGCGGAAGCGTTCCGACTGCACCTTGTTGTCGGCCGTCATGGCGATGGCTTTTTGCGTGTGCTGGCTCAGCACGTCCATTTCATTCGATTCCGGCGACAGCGACGTTTCACTGCCGGTCAGGATGAAACCGCGTGCTTCCACCTGGATTTGCAGGATGGAATTGTGGATCCTGTCGATCTCGCCCAGCACCTCCATCGTGTGGCGGTCCCATGCATTGGCTTCCGACAGGCGCGAAAAGCTGTTGTAGGCCACGCCGAGCAAGATCAGGATGATGGCCACGATGGAGCCGAAGCCCAGGTACAGTTTATTCTTGATACTCAGGTCTTTGAACATGGGAGGGCTCCGGAAGCGGGAAGGTCAGCACAATTGCACTGTAGCATTTTGCCACGCGCACAGCAAAATGGGGGTGATCCGGGCGCGCGCAGTGACGTAAATCGCGGACGAGTGCGTTTCAAATGTAAAAAAGCCGCCCGTGGGCGGCTTTGCTTGGCGCGGGAGGTAGTGCCTCCCGGCAACTAGTTACTTTTGGCCACGCTTTTCGCGGGCGATGGCGGCGATGCGCATGCGCAAGGCGTTCAGCTTGATGAAGCCGCCGGCGTCGGCCTGGTTGTAGGCGCCGCCGTCTTCGTCGAAGGTGGCGATGTTCATGTCGAACAGCGAATCCGTCTTCGAATCGCGCGAGACGACGATGACATTGCCCTTGTACAGCTTGATGCGTACCCAGCCGTTCACGGTTTCCTGCGTGTGGTCGATCAGGGTCTGCAGGGCGACGCGCTCGGGCGCCCACCAGTAGCCGTTGTAGATCATCGACGCGTAGCGCGGCATCAGGTCATCTTTCAGGTGGGCCACTTCGCGGTCCAGGGTGATCGATTCGATGGCGCGGTGGGCTTTCAACATGATGGTGCCGCCCGGGGTTTCATAGCAGCCGCGCGATTTCATGCCGACGTAGCGGTTTTCCACCAGGTCCAGGCGTCCCACGCCATGCTTGCCGCCAACCTTGTTCAGTTCGGCCAGCACGGTGGCGGGCGACATGCGCACGCCGTTGATGGCGACGATATCGCCTTTTTCGTATTCGATGTCCAGGTATTCCGCTTCGTCCGGCGCCTTTTCAGGGCTGACGGTCCAGCGCCACATGGTCTCTTCCGCTTCGGCGCTCGGGTTTTCCAGGTGGCGGCCTTCAAAGCTGATGTGCAGCAAGTTGGCATCCATCGAGTACGGCGCGCCGCCGTTCTTGTGCTTCATGTCGATTTCGATGCCGGCGTCTTCCGCGTACTTCAGCAGTTTTTCACGCGACAGCAGGTCCCATTCGCGCCATGGGGCGATGATCTTCACGCCTGGTTTGAGCGCGTAGGCGCCCAGTTCGAAACGCACCTGGTCGTTGCCCTTGCCGGTCGCGCCGTGCGAGATGGCGTCGGCGCCGGTGGCGTTGGCGATTTCGATCAGGCGCTTGGCGATCAGCGGACGGGCGATCGAGGTGCCCAGCAGGTATTCGCCTTCATACACGGTGTTGGCGCGGAACATCGGGAAGACGAAATCGCGCACGAATTCTTCGCGCACGTCTTCGATATGGATGTTTTCCGGCTTGATGCCGAACTTGATCGCCTTGGCGCGCGCCGGTTCCAGTTCTTCGCCCTGGCCCAGGTCGGCCGTGAATGTGACGATTTCGCACTGGTAGTTATCTTGCAGCCATTTCAGGATGACGGAGGTGTCGAGTCCGCCGGAATAGGCCAGGACTGCTTTTTTAATGTCGCTCATATTGCTTCCAGTTGTCGTTGTCGATGTATGTATTGCGATACTGCCAGGTTTTATGCAGTGCCAGGCGAATTATTGGATTTTACCGAGTAACAGGTATTCGATCAGCGCTTTTTGCACGTGCAAGCGGTTTTCCGCCTCGTCCCAGACGACCGATTGCGGACCGTCGATCACTTCGGCGGCCACTTCCTCGCCGCGGTGGGCGGGCAGGCAGTGCATGAACAGCGCGTCGGGCGCGGCGCGGGACATCTTCGCACCATCGACGATCCAGCCGTCGAAGGCGGCGATACGGGCCGCGTTTTCCGCTTCGTAGCCCATGCTGGTCCACACGTCCGTGTTGACCAGGTGCGCGCCTTCGCAGGCATCCGACGGGTTGGCGAAGAAGGTATAGCGCTGCGTCTTGACTTGCGACAGGTCGATGTCGTAGCCCTTCGGCGTCGAGACGTTGACGTGGAAGCCGAACACTTCGGCCGCCTGCAGCCACGAGTACAGCATGTTGTTGGCGTCGCCGATCCAGGCGACGACCTTGCCGGCGATCGAGCCGCGGTGTTCGATGTAGGTGAAGATATCGGCAAAGACCTGGCACGGGTGGTGTTCATTGGTCAGGCCATTGATTACCGGCACGCGCGAATTGGCGGCGAAACGCTCGATGATCTCCTGGCCGAAGGTACGCACCATGATGATGTCGCACATGCGCGACATGACCTGGCCCGCGTCTTCCACCGGCTCGCCGCGGCCCAATTGGGAATCGCGCGTGTTCAGGTAGATGGCGGCGCCGCCCAGCTGGTGCATGCCGGCTTCGAACGACAATCGCGTGCGGGTGGAGTTCTTTTCAAAGACCATCACCAGGGTGCGGTCGATCAGTGGATGGTAGATTTCGTAATTCTTGAACTTGCGCTTGATCAGATGGGCGCGTTCGATCACATATTCGTACTCTTCCAACGTGAAATCGGAGAACTGGAGGTAGTGCTTGATCGGTTTTTTTGTCGACATAATGACCACTTGAAGATGCGCAGGCCGCCGGCGGCGTGCCTTTCCCGCCGGGTTGCATCAGCGTACAACATCTCGTCTGATGACTGCCTCGCCCGGCGCGCTGCTGTGTTGATCGGTGCCAGCGCGACGCTTGTCGCGCGGGTCGATGCGGTTTGCCATGTTGAAAATAATGCAATGGCAAGTACTTCAGCCGTTCAATTATAAGGGTTTTGCTTTTAGATTGGAAAGACCGTCCGGACGCGTACTTGTATAGGCAAGCCTGCACCCGGGCAAAGGGCGGCGGATTAATAGATGCTGGCGGGCGCGGCCCCGTCCAGCTGGGGCGCCACCAGCGGCAAGTCCAGCGTGAAACGGGTGCCGGCGGGGCTGCTGGCCACCTGGATTGTGCCGCCCAGCAGCGCCGTGACGATGTTGTAGCTGATCGACAAACCCAGGCCGCTGCCGCCCTGGCCAAGCTTGGTGGTAAAGAAAGGGTCGAAGATGCGCGACAAATGCTGTTCGGCGATGCCGCCGCCATTGTCGGCGAAGACGACCTGCACGCGCGCGCCGTCCAGCGTGGCGGACAGGCGCATGCAACCGGTGCCGGCGGCGCCGTCGTTGGGCGCGGGAGCGAAGGCGTGCAGCAGGGCGTTGTTGATCAGATTGGTGATCACCTGGCCGAACGGGCCCGGATAGCTGTCCATGGCGATGCCGAATGCAATGTCCGTCTCGATGCGGTGGCCCGAGCTGCGGATGCGGTTCATGACGGTGGCGATGATTTCATTACTCACCTGTTGCAGGTCGAACTGGCGCCGCTGTTCGGTGGTGCGGTCGACGGCCACCTGCTTGAAGCTGTTGACGAGGTCGGCCGCGCTGTGCAGGCCGCGCATCACCAGCGCCGACGCCTTGCTTGCATCGTCGATGTAGGCTGCCAGGTCCGAGCGGCGCAGGCCGGGGCCGTTCATCAGGCGCTCCACGTCTTCCGTCTTTTGCAGCATGGTGCTGGCGATTAATAAACTGTTGCCGATCGGGGTATTGAGTTCATGCGCCACGCCGGCCATCAGCGAGCCGAGGGCGGCCAGCTTTTCCTGCGACGCCAGTTGCGCCTGGGCATCCTGCAGTTGCCGGTAGGCGCTGGCATTGTCGAGCGCGATGGCGCCATATGCGCACAGGGTGCGGAAGATCAGGCGTTCGCGTTCGCCGTAGGCATGTGCATGGCAAGCCTGCACCGTCATCACGCCCAGCACGCGTTCGCCCACCGTCAAGGGCACGTACAGCACGCTCTGGTTATGCAGGGTGCCGGGCACGGTGTAGGCGTGGCGCTTCGGCGGTACCTGGTCGATATACACTTCGCGCCGGCCCAGCAGGCAGCGCACGGAGTAGGCGCGTGGGTTGCTCAGTGGAATGGCGTTGTCGGACAAGGGGCGGCCCGCTTCCATGCCGTGCGCGCGGCGCAGCGCCGTGCCCGCCGCATCGAGCATGTAGACGGCGAAGGTGTTGACTGGCAGCAAGGCATGCACGTGGCGGTCCAGCACCTGGAACACGGCGCTGGCGTCGAGGTGGGTGGTGATTTCCTGGCCGATGGCCGACAGCCGTTCCAGGGTGTCGCTGGTTTGCTGCAGCACTTCGGCGCGCCGTGCTTCCGAGGCGGCCAGTTCGCGGTGGTGATAGCCTTCCGAGCGCGCATGTTCCGTCTGGTGGTAGACCTGCATGGCGGTGGCGCGGTTGCTCGCCTGCTGGGTGTGGCTTTTTTCGCGCGCCACGCCCGCCGCGAGGGCGATATCGTAGGCGCGCGCATAGTCGCCCGCATGCGCGTACTCGCGCGCCAGCGCATCGAGCAGTTCGCCGGGCGGCACATAGCCGTCGATGGAGGCGGCCACCTGCAGCGCCTGGTGCAGGAAATGCAGGGCGGGATTGCGTTCCTGCATGCCTGCGGGCGGCGGCAGGTCGTGGCGCGCATGCAGCATGGACAGCACGCGCAGCGCCGCCACCTGATGCATGGCGTCGCCCTGCGCGGTGGCCAGCTGGCAAGCCCGCTCGGCTGCCTGCAGCGCTTCGTCCGGGCGGTCCAGGTAAGACAGCGCGTGGGCGCTGCCGCGTTGCGCCATGCTGCGGAAATCGGCCTGGCCCAGCGCTTCGGCGCGCTGCGCCAGACGGCTGAAGGCGTCGAGCGCCGTGTCGTAGTCGCCTTTGTCCAGGCTCAGTTCGCCCAGGTGGAACAGGGCGTTGGCATAGGTGCGCGCGCCCGCCATGGGAGTCAGGATGTGCAGCGCTTCGCGCAGCAAGTCTTCCGCCGCGCCCAGGCGCCCCAGCTTGCGCATGGTTTCGGCCGTATGCGTCTGGCAGGCGCCAATGCTGCGCGGCCAGCCTGTGGGGCGCGCCAGGTCCAGCGCGCACTGCATCCATTCGAGCGCCGATTCGTTGTCGTTGAGGCTGGAGAAACAGTCGCCGATATTGATGGCGGCCGTGATGGCGCCGCGCAGCTGGCCGCTTTCCAGGGCCGCTTCGTAGCTTTGCATGTAGTGGCCGGCGGCCGCGCCCAGGTCGCGCGACGTGTGCGCCAGCAAGCCGCGGAAATCGTGCACCCAGGCGGCCAGCGGCGCGGGCAGCTTGCCGCTGGCGCCGTCGGCCTGGAAGTGGCCGCCCCAGCGGGCCTGGGCGGCCGGCGCGTCGCGCAAGACGGCCCAGCGCGCCGTGGCCGCGTCGGCCAGGCTGGCGCGCATCGCATCGCCGGCGCCACGCGCTTGCTGCGCCGCGGCCAGCAGTTCGGCATCGCAGCGGGCATGGTCACCGCGGTCGACGGCGATCGAGGACAGCAGCCAGTGGGCGTCGGCGCAGCCGGCGCCGTCGCCGTGTGCGCCGCAGGTGGCGCACGCGGCCATGGCCAGGCTTTCCGCGGAGTCGAGCGCGCCTTGCAGCCAGGCCACTTCCGCCTGCACCAGTTGCAGACGCGCGCGCGCCTGTTCCAATGCGGCCGCATCGAAGTCGGCCAGCGGCAGCAGCAGATGCGCTTCCTCGCTCAGCGCAATTGCTCTGTTGCCGTCACGCTGGCGCAAATGCCAGGACAGCAACAGCAGCAGCGGTACGCGCCCGGCGCCGCGCAACGGCAGCAATGCGCTTTCCCACTGCGCTACGTCATGTTCGAGCGCGAACATTTCCATTCAAGCATTCTCCCCGCAAACAGTGGCGCCAGCCTGTGTCCGCACAGGCCATGTGTCATGGCATTGTAAGCTGCATTCAGGGGAATTGTTCAGTACGCCTGTCAGAATTATGTCGCCGGCATGACGCCGCAGGCGGGGCGATTTGCCCCATGCCGCATGCGCTCTGCCGTGCGCTTAGCGTGAAACCAGACGAACGCTGTTGACGCTGACGCCGCTGATGCTGCGCGTGTCGTCAGGCAGGCGCAAGCCCGACAGCAGCTGGGCGTTGTCGATGGTCACCTGTTCGCCCGCATTGCTGAAGGCGAATGTTGCACCTTTTTGGGTGGCAAACTTGCCAGCTCCGATGGGAAGGATTCTCACACTGGGTTTTGGCTGCATTTCGCGGTCGTCGATCAGGCGGCCATAGAAGTGACTGTCTTGCTGGCGCACTTCCAGCCGTTGCCCGTTCGACAGGCGGTATTGCCGTTCGATCTCGGACGCTTCCTGCGCCGTCACATGGTAGTACGCGTTGCTGCTGACTCTGACACTGCCAGTGGTTTGTGGAGTCGCAACGGTTTGCGCGTGGGCGGTGCCGGCGACAAGCGCGAACAGGGCGGCGGCAAGGGGGAGGAAACGTTTGGTATGCATGACATTCACCTTCGATCAGGATGGCTGGATGGATGGGAGTTAGATCGTGTGGTCGCTGGCAGGTTTCCGGCAGGGACTGGTGACAAGGTAGCAAACGACCTTTGCCATCGCCAGCGGCAGGCGATGGAAGGCAGGTTTTACGCGATGAAGTGCATAAAACGGCAGATGAACGGTTTTGGGATTAAAGTCGGAAGGCGTGCTCGGCGGCGAAATTAAATTTCGCCTGCCGGGTGTTTTGCGGCGCTATATTTGAATGAGGGAAATATTTCTTAATACAAGGTCTGCGCCGATTCATGCAGCAGTTGGCCATACAGGGTATGGCGCATCTTGGCAATCTTGCCTTCCGATAAGGCTTGCAGGATGGCGCATTGCGGCTCGATCAGGTGGCGGCAGTTATAGAACTTGCAGCCGCCAAGATACGGCTGGAATTCGCGGAAGGCCCGCTCCAGCATGCCCTCGGACAAATGGTACAGGCCGAATTCCTGGAAGCCGGGCGAATCGATGATGGAGCTGTTCGCGCCCAGTTCGTCGAGCTTGTACAAGCGCGTAAAGGTCGTCGTGTGCTTGCCCGTGTCGAGCGCGGCCGAGATTTCGCGCACGGCGATGTCGGCGTCCGGCACCAGCAGGTTGATCAGCGACGATTTGCCCATGCCCGACTGGCCGATCAGGATCGACGACTGGCCCGCCAGCAGCGGCGCCAGGGTGGCCACGGCGTGCTCGGGTTCGGCACGGGCCGACACTTCATCGACGGGGTAACCCATCGAGGAATACGGCAGCAGGCGTTCGCGGGCGCGCTCCAGCGAAGCCGTCACGTCCGTTTTGTTGAGGATGATGCGCGCTTCGATGCCGGCCGCGTCGGCCGCCACCAGCGAGCGCGAGATCAGGTCGTCGGCAAAGCCCGGCTCCGTCGCCACGACGATGAACAGCTGCGTCAAATTGGCGGCCAGCAATTTCGATTTGTACTGGTCCGAGCGGTACAGCAGGGTCTTGCGTTCCTCGATGCGGTCGATGACGGCCTGGTCGTTCGAGGTGCGCGTCAGGTGCACGATGTCGCCCACGGCCACATTGGTTTTCTTGCCACGCGTCACGCATTGCAGCTTGGCGCCGTCCACGTCGGCCAGGTAGTGGCGGCCGTGGGCGGCGATGATGACGCCCGTCAACTTGCCTTCGCTCATGCGGACACCTGGCTGCTCTGGTAGATGAGGTCTGCCTTGGCGGCGCAGATAAAGTCGTTTTCGGACAGGCCGCCGGCGCCCTGGTTGACCGAGTGCGTGTCGTAGCGCACGGCGCAGGTTTTGTAAGTAATGATGAGCTCCGGATGGTGGTCTTGCGTATGGGTCATATAGGCCAGGGCGTTTACGAACGCCAGGGTCTGGTAGTAATTCTTGAAGCCGAAGTCGCGGCACAGCTTGCCATTTTGCACCGTCCACTGGGGCAGCAGGGCGTGCAGGGTGGCGATGTCCGTGTCGCCCAGCGCCTGCTGGCGCGGCGCGCAGGACAGTTGGGCCAGGTCTTGCGAAGTCGATGGCGTATTCATGTGGCAGCCCCTTTCAGGTGGCGGATGCGCACGCTGGCCGGCGGGTGCGAGTCGTAGAAGGCCGAGTGCAGCGGGTCGGGCGTCAAGGTCGACGCATTGTCTTCATACATTTTGACGAGGGCCGAGACGAGGTCGTCCGCCTGCGTGTGCGTGGCGGCAAAGGCGTCCGCTTCGAATTCGTGCTTGCGCGAGCTGAGCGACGTCAACGGTCCCAGCAGGAAAGTGAAGACGGGCAAGGCCAGCATGAACAGCAGCAGGGCCAGCGCATCGGTCGGCTGGCCCGTCAAGGCCAGGGCGACAGGGTCGACACCGAGGCCCGCGTAAAACCATGGCTGCGTCTTCAGGAAGCCCAGCAGCGCGAGGAAACCCAGCGAGATGACGAACATCATGGCGATGCGCTTGACGATGTGCTTGAGCTTGAAGTGGCCCAGTTCATGCGCCAGCACGGCTTCGATTTCCTGCGGCGCCAGGCGCGACAGCAGGGTGTCGAAGAAGACGATGCGCTTGTTGGCGCCAAAGCCCGAGAAATACGCATTGCCGTGGGCGCTGCGCTTCGAGCCATCCATGACGAACAGGCCTTTCGAGGCGAAGCCGACGCGCTGCATCAAGCCTTCGATGCGGCTTTTCAGCGCTTCGTCGGCGAGCGGCGTGAATTTGTTGAACAGCGGGGCGATGACGGTCGGGAACAGCACCATCATCAGCAGCTGGAAGCCGCTCCAGACGAACCACGCGTACAGCCACCACAGGTCGCCCGACTTGGCCATCAGGGTCAGCACGACCCAGATCAGCGGCAAGCCGATGGCCGCGCCCAGGCCCACGCCCTTGAGCATGTCCGTGAAGAACAGCTTGCGCGCCATGGTGTTGAAGCCGAAGCGCTGCTCCAGCACGAACTGGCGGTAGTAATCGAAGGGCAGGTCGATCAGGCCGGAAATGGCGGCAAAGGCGGCGATCAGGCCGATCTGGTACAGCATGGGCGAGCCCGGCCCCATCCATTCATTCAGGTGCAGCGCCAGCCATTGCAGGCCGCCCAGCAAGGTAAAACCGATCAGCACGGCGTAGTTGACCAGTAAAGTCAGCAGGCCGAACTTGGTCTTCGCCACCGTGTAGTCGGCGGCCTTCTGATGCGCGGCCAGCGGGATTTTTTCCGCGAATTCGGGCGGCACTGCGGCGCGGTGGGCCAGCACGTGGCGAATCTGCCGCGAAGCGAGCCAGAAGCGGACGGCCAGGGTCAAAACGAGGACGGATACAAACAAAATCGAAAACGCGAGTGAATACATTCTGTGCCTGTGAGAAAATGGCTGATTATTTAGTTTGATTAGGCCAAGAGAGAATTATGTCACAAGCGACCGACTTAACTGCATCCACCCCCGCACCCGCCGTGCCGGCACGTCCAAACGAGATGAACCTGGTCTGGGTCGACATGGAAATGACGGGCCTGGAGCCCGATACCGACCGCATCATCGAAGTGGCCGTCGTGGTGACGGACATGCACTTGAACCTGCTGGCCGAAGGCCCCGTGTTCGTGATTCATCAATCCGATGAAACCCTGAACAAGATGGATGCCTGGAACAAGGGCACGCATGGCCGCTCGGGCCTGATCGACAAGGTGAAAGCGTCGACCGTGACGGAAGCGCAGGCGGAAGCGGAACTGATCGCGTTCCTGAAGAAATACGTACCGGCAGGCAAGTCGCCCATGTGCGGCAACACCATCGGCCAGGACCGCCGCTTCATGGTGCGCGGCATGCCAAAGCTGGAAGCGTTCTTCCACTATCGCAATGTTGACGTATCGACACTGAAAGAGCTGTGCAAGCGCTGGAAGCCGGAAATCGCCACCGGTTTCAAGAAACACCAGAAGCATACGGCGCTGGCTGATATCCTGGAATCGATCGAAGAGCTCAAATACTACCGCGAGCACTTCATCAAGTTGTAATGATGTTGTCGGCTTACGCGCTGCGCGCTAAGCCGACCTACGGGCTCTGATCTGTTGCTCCGGCTGGTTTGGTGGTGTTGTCGGGTTACGGGCCATCCACCGCCGCTGGCGTAGGTCGGCTTAGCGCCCTGGCGCGTAAGCCGACACATCCGCTGCCTCGACATCGAGGGCGGACCAAGCGCCATCCTCACCCTGCCATTCCAGCGCAAACGGTCCCGTTTGCCGTAAAGCCGTGATCCAGCGCACCGCGCCAGGCTGGCGGAAATAGGCCGCGCACTGGCCGAACGGCTGGCCCAGCCGGCACAGCACCAATCCCTCGCCCGCGACGGCGCACCATTGCTCATCGACATCGATCAAGGCTGCGGCCGGGTCGCCATAGAACTCGCCCACGCTGGCTTGCCTGCCATCGGCAGCGATCACGCTTGCCTGTTCGTACTCATGCTGGACAATATATGCGGCGCTGCGCGCCAGTTCCTTGCTCGTCATGCTGTCTCCACTGTGGGCCAGACGGTTTCCTGGTCGGCGCGCGCCTCGGCGATCAGCCATTCGCAGAATGCATGCACGAGGGGCCGCGTTTCCGCCTGGGGCGAGCGCAGCAGATAATAGCAGTGGGGGCCGCGCACGGCGTGTTCGAATACGCGCACGAGGCGGCCCGAGCGCAAATCGTCGCCGATCAGGGGACTGGCGGCAATGGCCACGCCCTGGCCGCTGGCGGCCGCGTCCAGGCACAGATAGGTGTGCGAAAAGCGCGCGCCGCTGTTGCCGCTATTGCCGCTGTAATGCACACCGCAGCTGTGCAGCCAGCGCGTCCAGTCGATTTCGCCGGGCAGGTGCACCTCCGGCTCGTCGTGCAGCAGCGGATAGCGCAGCAGGTCGGCCGGCTGGCGCAGGCTGGCCGCGTTGGCGCGAAAGCCAGGGCTGCAGACGGCGGAAAACCATTCTTCCATCAATAAATCGACTTTGAGGCCCGGATAGCGGCCCGGTCCCAGGCGGATGGCTACGTCCACGCCATCGCGCGCCAGGTCGACCGGGTGCATCGACGCCAGCACGCGCAGCTCGATCTGCGGATAGCGGTCGCGCAGCCGGCCCAGGCGCGGCATCAGCCAGCGCGAGACGAGCGAGCTGGTGGCCGTCACCGTCACCACCTTGTCATCGCCCTGGCGCCGCGCCTGCTCGGACACGTCGGCCAGCTGGTTCAGGATCGGCCCCAGCGAGGCCGCATAGCGCTGGCCCGCGCTGGTGAGCACCACGCCGCGCGGCAGGCGCTGGAACAGCACGATGCCCAGCCACGCTTCCAGCTGTTTCACATGGTGGCCGATGGCGCCGGCCGACACGTGCAATTCTTCGCCCGCGCGCTGGAAGCCTTCATGGCGGGCGGCCGCCTCGAAGGCGTGCAGGGCGGCGAGTGGGGGCAGGGGACGTGACATGGCACTCTCAAGAGAATTGAGCCTCAGTAATATTTGGCCTATCCGTGAAGAATATTGGTTTGTTTCATTTTGCGCAAGCGAATATGATGCCGTCACTGCGTGAAGCGACCCGCAATAGGATTTACGCATGCATCATCTCCCGGCCTTGCTGGGCATTTATATTTACAACGTTACAACGCCTGGAAAACCGTCGCGATACGCAGCAGGTTTGCCCAGGTGTACTCAAAGAGGTTAGTCATGTCTGATCGCCGCGCTGTTGCGCTGGTGTTGCTGTCGGCCGCCGGTTTCGGCAGTTCCGCAGTGTTTGCCAAGGCGGCATATGCGTCCGGGGTCAACCCGTCGACCATGCTGGCCTTGCGTTTCGTCATCGCCGCCATGCTGTTGCTGCCGCTCGTGTGGCTCGGTGGCTGGCGCTTGCCGCGCGGCCGCCTGCTGGCCGGCTACATGCTGATGGGCCTGATGTACACGGCCCAGTCGCAAGGCTATTTCAATGCCCTCATGTATGCCAGCAGCGGCCTGTGCGGCATGCTGCTGTACGTGTATCCCGTGCTGGTGACCATCCTCGCGCTGGCCCTGGGCTGGGAAAAGCTGGACCGCCGCATGCTGGTGCTGATGGCGCTGGCCATTGCCGGCATGGCCATCACCCTGGGCGGCAAGCTGCAGGGTCAGCCCATCGGCATCGCCCTGGCATTGATGGCGGCCGGCGTGTACGCCGTGTACATCCTGTTTGGCAACAGCCTGTCGAAAAGCCGCGAGAATATTCACCCATTGGCCGCATGCGTCGTGATCCTGGGTACGGCAGGCCTGTCGAACAGCGCGATCGCCTTGTGGCAGGGCGTGTCCTTGCCAGGCACGGCGACGGGCTGGCTTGCCGTCAGCGCCATCGCCCTGTTTTCCACGGCCATCGCCATTGCCGCCTTCTTTGCCGGCGTGGCGCAGATCGGCGCGGCCAAGGCGTCCATCATTTCCACGTTCGAGCCCGTGATCACGATGGCGTTCGGCGTGACCTTGCTGAAGGAATCCGTCAGCGGCACGCAATTGCTGGGCGGCGCCATGGTGCTGGCCGCCGTCGTCTTGCTGGCGCAGCGGCCCACTGCCAAGCCGGTCTCCATGCCGGCCGTGCAAGCGAGCGCCTGACCTTTTTTCCCGAACTGATCGGTTGTATCGATCGGTCTCCTTTGCGCCGCGACGGGTTTCCTGTCGCGGCGCTTTTTTTTGCGCGTATTTTCTTCACATAAATAACACTTGATTGCGAATGATTCTCATTTATAATTGACTTCAAGATTCCCCCACCACCAGCCAGCCCATGCCAGCCAGTGTTCGCCTTGAAAGGAGACACCGTGTCGAGCATGCCCCCTATTTGCAATACCGAGCTGGTCACCAGCGAATTTACCCGCCTGCGCCGCGAGAAAAAAGCCCGCCACCGCGACATCGCCGAAGACCTGGGCATTTCCGAAGGCGAGCTGATCGCCGCACATGCGGGCCTGTCGCTGGCCAATGGCGCCTTGCTGGACGCCGAGCGCCTGCGGGCCGACTGGCCCGCCATCATCGCCGCGCTGGAACCGCTGGGCGAAGTCATGGCACTGACGCGCAACGCTTCGTGCGTGCATGAAAAGACGGGCGTCTATCGACAAGCCAGCCACAACAATCACGTGGGCCTGGTGCTCGGTGGCGACATCGACCTGCGCGTGTTCTACCGCCAGTGGGCGCATGGCTTTGCCGTACGCGAGATGGGAGAAAAGGAAGTGCAGCGCAGCCTGCAGTTTTTCGATGCGGCCGGCCAGGCCGTGCACAAGATTTTCCTCAAGCCGCAAAGCGACCTTGCCGCCTATGACGCGCTGGTCGCGCATTTTGCCGACGCGCACCAGGAGGCCGGCATTGCCGTGAAGGCGCCGGCGCCGCCGCCGGCCGAGCTGCCCGACGCGCAGATCGACGTGGCCGGCTTTCGCGCCGCCTGGGCCGACTTGCGCGACACGCATGAATTTTTCACCATGCTGAAAAAATACTCGGTCTCGCGCCTGCAGGGCTTGCGCCTGGCCGAGCCGCGCTTCGTGCAGCAGCTCGACAAATCCTGCGTGCTCGACCTGCTCAAGGACGCCGCGCTTGAAAAAGTATCGATCATGGCTTTCGTCGGCAATGCCGGCATGATCCAGATCCATTCGGGCCCCGTGCACAAGATCGCCGTGATGGGACCGTGGATCAATATCCTCGATGCGCGCTTCAACCTGCATTTGCGCGAAGACCATATCGCCAGCGCCTGGGTGGTGAAAAAGCCCACGGTCGATGGCCTGGTGACGTCCGTGGAACTGTTTGACGCCAAGGGCGACACCATCGCCATGTTCTTCGGCGAACGCAAGCCGGGCGTGCACGAGCTGTGCGAATGGCGCCATATCGTCGACCGGGTGGCGCAGGAGGGCGAACTATGCGCCGCATGATCGCCGCCAGCGTGGCGCGCCGCATCGCGCTGAAAAAGATGGGGGCGGGCGCGCTGGCCTTGGCCGCGCCGATGCAGGTGCTGGCCGCCGTCAGCGACGCGGGTAAACCTGTGGCGAAAGCGCGGCGCATCGTCAGCGTGGGCGGCGCCCTGACGGAAATCGTCTATGCGCTCGAGGCGCAGGGCGAACTGGTGGGCGTCGATACGACCTCGCTGTATCCGGCCGTGGCGCAACAGCTGCCGCAGGTCGGCTATGCGCGCACCTTGTCGGCCGAGGGCGTGCTGTCGCTGGCGCCCACGCAGCTGATCGCCACCGAGGAAGCGGGGCCGCAAGCCGTGCTGCGCCAGGTACGCGATGCAGGCGTGCCGGTGGCGGTGCTGAACGCGAATAACCAATTCGAAGGCTTGCTCGAACGGGTGAAACAAGTGGGCCAGATCACGGGCCGGCCCGACCCCGCCGCGCACCTGGCGCAAGCCTTGCAGCAGCAGTGGGACGGCGCCCTGGGCAAGGTGCGCCAGCGCGGCCACTCGCCGGTACAATCAGCCGTGCGCGTGCTGTTCATCCTCGCGCATGCGCCGAACCAGGTGATGGTGGGCGGGCGCGAGACGGGCGCCGATGCCATGCTCGCGTATGCGGGCGCCGTCAATGTGATGGGCGGGCAGGGTGGATTCGCCGGCTACAAACCGCTGACGCCGGAAGCCGTGATCGCCGCGCGGCCCGACATCGTGCTCGTCACGGACCAGGGCTTGAAGGCCTCGGGCGGCGTGGACGGCATCTTGAAACTGCCAGGCCTGGCGCAGACGCCGGCCGGGCGCAAGCACCGCATCGTGTCGCTGGAAGCCATGCTGCTGCTGGGCTTTGGCCCGCGCATGCCGCAGGCGCTCATGGAACTCGACGCCGCCTTTGCGAAAGCCATGGCTGCATGAACGTGGCCTCCGTGGTGTCCGCCGCTCCATGGCGCTGGCCACGCTGGGGCGCAGGCGGGCTGCTGGCGGCCGCACTGGCTGGCGGCTTGCTCATCGCCGTGCAGGCGGGCGCCATGCCCGTGACACTGGCTGACTGGCTGGCGCCGTTTCAAGCGGGCGGCGAGGCGTTGTCCGGCGGCGCGTATGTGCTGTGGCATATCCGTTTGCCGCGCGCCCTGTTCGCCGCCCTGATCGGCGCCGCGCTGGCGCTGGCCGGCGGCCTGACGCAAGGATTGTTCCGCAATCCGCTGGCCGATCCGGGGCTGCTGGGCGTGAGCAGCGGCGCCGCCTGCGCGGGCGCGGCCACCATCGTGTTTGCCGCCAGCCTGCACGTGGCGCCCGAGCTGCGCGTGTGGCTGCTGCCTGGGGCCGCGTTTGCGGGCGCCACGCTGATCTGCGTGCTGCTCGACCGCGTTGCCCGCTGGGCCACGCCCGGCTCCATCGTCGGCCTGCTGCTGACGGGCGTGGCGCTGAACGCCATCACGGTGGCCGTCATGGGCCTGTGCATCTACCTGGCCAGCGACGACCAGTTGCGCACCCTGACTTTCTGGACCCTCGGTTCGCTGTCGGCCGGCAGCTGGCGCCAGGTGGCGGCTTTGCTGCTGGTGCTGGCCGGCGCGCTGTGGGCCACGCGCTTCCTGATGCGCTCATTGAACGCGCTGGCGCTGGGCGAGGCGCAGGCGCTGCACGTGGGCGTCGACGTGGGCCGGCTGCGCACGCAGGTGATCGTGCTGGTGGCCGTGCTGACGGGGTTTGCCGTCGCCTGGTGCGGCGGCATCGGTTTTATCGGCCTGATCGCGCCGCACCTGGTACGCACCTGGCTGGGCGCCGACCAGCGCCGCGTGCTACCGCTGTCCATGCTGGCCGGCGGCTTGCTGCTGCTGTTGGCCGACACCCTGGCGCGCACCGTCGCCATTCCCGCGGAAGTCCCCGTCGGCATTTTCACGGCCTTGCTGGGCGGGCCATTTTTCCTGATGCTGTTGCGGCGCTTCCGCCACGGCACGGCCTGAAAGGATGCGCATGACGCCGATACTGGAACTCTCCTTCGCCACAACACAACTGGGCCAGCAGTATTTCGGCCCCTTCAACGTGCGGGTGTCGCCCGGCGAGCGCATCGCTATCCTCGGTCCCAGCGGCGCGGGCAAGTCGACCCTGCTCAAACTGATGGCGTGCGAATTGCAGCCGCAGGCGGGCCAGGTGGTGCTTGCCGGCCGTCCCCTGGCGCAGTGGCCGCTGGCCGAACTGGCCCTGCGCCGCGCCGTGCTGCCGCAAGGCTCGAACGTGGCCTTCGGCTTGCAGTGCGAGCTGGTGATCGGCCTGGGACGGGTGGCGCGCCTGGTCGACCCGCAACTGGAGCGCATCGTGCAGGACGCTGCCGCCCTGGCGCATGCCGCGCATCTGCTGGGCCGCCGCCTGGACACTTTATCCGGCGGCGAACAGGCCAGGGTGCAGTTGGCGCGCATCTTCGCGCAGATGTGGGACGTACGCGATGGCTTGATACTCGTCGACGAACCGCTGGCGGCGCTCGATCCCGGCCTGCAGTTCGATCTGCTCGACAGCCTGCAGCAGTTCTGCGCCGCGCGCGGCCACGCCGTCATCGCCATCCTGCACGACATCAATCACGCCTTGCTGGGTTTCGAGCGGCTGCTGCTCGTGCGTTCGGGCCAGCTGGTCGCAGACATCGCCAGCGATGCCGGCGCCGTGCCCGCCCTGGCCGCGCTGTACGGCATCGCCCTGACGACGGCCACCAGCAGCGACGGCCACGTGTGCGTCATCCCTGCCAGAAGCGCGGTGCGCAGGGCGGCCTGACCGACTCACTCACCACACGTCCGCCGCGCGCGGCCGCGCCATCTGGCCGCTGCCCAGCAGCCACACCATCAGGGCGTCGGCCTGTTCGCGGGTGGCCGCCACTTCCTGCACGATGCCGAAGGCTTTCATGGCGCCGGCCGCCATCTCCTGCAGGCGCGCGCGCTGTTCCGTGTCCGCCTCGATGGACACCAGGCCCCGGCAAATGGCGGCCAGCGCCACCTTGTGATGCTTGAGCCACAGGCCGCGCCGCTTGCGGTCGACATGCGCTTCATCGCTGCGCTCCTCTTCGAACAGCATGACGAACGGTTCGCCGTGGCGCAGCAGGGCGTCCATGTCGTTTTCCCACAGCGGGGCATAGCCGGTAACGGCCGTTTCAGGGCGAAAGCGCACGATGGGAAAGTCGCTGACGTCGTGGATGGAGAAATGTGCGGGATCCGGTTTCATTGGGTACTTTCTTGCGAGGTGCTTGAAAAGGCTTGCCAGCCGCCGCCCAGCGCCTTGTAGACCTGGACCAGCGACAGCGACGCGGTGGCGCGGCTGTCGACCAGCGCCGCCTCGTTGTTCAATAAGGTGTTTTGCACGTGCAGCACGTTGATCAAGTCCGTGCCGCCCTGGCGGTACTGCAGTTCCGCGCTGCCCAGCGCGCGCCGTCCCTGTTTGACGGCTTCATCGAGGCTGGCCTGGCGGCGGGCGTTGGCCTGGTAGCCGGACAAGGCGTCTTCCACCTCGTGCCAGGCGGCCAGCACCGTCTGGCGGTAGGCGATGGCCGCTTCCTGCTGCTGCGCTTCGCGCAATTGCAGCTTGCCGCGCAGGCGGCCGCCATCGAACAGGGGTACGCTGAAGCCGGGGCCGAAGGCAAAGCGTTTGGCGTCCCAGCCGATATCGGACAGCTGCATCGCTTGCAGGCCGATGCTGCCCGAGAGGGTGATGCGCGGATAGAAATCGCCCTGCGCCACGCCGATGGCGGCCGTGGCCGCGTGCAGCTGCGCTTCGGCGCGGCGGATATCGGGACGCCGCTCGGCCAGGCTGCTGGGCACGCCCAGCTGCACCTGCATGGCCACAATAGGGATATCCTTGCTGGCCCCCAGTTCCGCCTGCAAGGCTTGCGGCGGCAGCGCCAGCAAGAGGGCGAGGGCATTGCCCAGGCGCGCTACGCGCTGCTGCAGCGGCGGCAAACGCGCTTCGATGGTGGCTACGTGGGCCGCCGCTTCCGCTTCGTCGAGCTGCGTCGCCGCGCCTTCGCGCAGGCGGATGCGGGTCAGCTCCAGGGTATGGCGGGCGATGTCGAGCAGCTGCTGCGTGATGGCCAGGGTTTGCTGCGCGCCGCGCAACTCGATGTAGTCGCGCGCCGTTTCGGCCAGCACGGCCAGCAGCACGCCGCGCTGCGTTTCCTGGGCCACGTCGACGCGCGCGTCGGCCGCTTCCACTTCGCGCCGCACGCGGCCCCACAGGTCCAGCTCCCAGGCCGCATCGAGGTTGCCTTGCCACAGGCTGTAGGCGGATTGGCCGTTGTTGCGTGACGGGTCGCTCAAGCCTTGTTCGCTGTTGCGCGTGCGGCTGTAGCCGCCATTCGCGCCCAGGGACGGGCCTTGCGCGGCGCCGGCCACACCGCGTGCGGCGCGGCTCTGTTCGAGCCGGCTGGCGGCCGCCAGCACGTCGAGGTTGGCGCCGGCGGCGCGCCGCAGCAGGGACGACAAGGTCGCGTCGCCAAAGCTGTCCCACCAGTGCTGCTCGATGGCGCCATCCTGTGCCGCCGCGAAGCGGGCATCCTGCGCCTGGCGCCATTGCTGTCCCAGGTCATGGGGCGGGCGCTGGAAGTCGGTGCCGACGCTGCCGCAGCCGGCCAGGCCCAGGGCCGTGATCAAGATCAGTGCTTTCATCGTGCGCTCACCTGTGTCAATGCTTGACGGCGCATGGCCGTATCGATGCGCACTTCGGCCGACATGCCCACGCGCAGGCGATGTTCGCCATCCTGCTCCGGGTCGAGCGCGATCCGCACGGGGATGCGCTGCACCACCTTGGTGAAGTTGCCGGTGGCGTTTTCCGGCGCGATGGCGGCAAACGTCACGCCCGTGGCCGGCGCGATGCTGTGCACGGTGCCATGCAGGAGTACGCCCGGATAGGCGTCGACGGCGATGCTGGCGCGCTGGCCCTGGCGCACGTGCGTGAGCTGGGTTTCCTGCAGGTTGGCGACGACGAAGCTGCGGTTCAGGGGCACCACGGCCATCAGGCTGGCGCCGGGCGCCACGAGGGCGCCGACGCGCACGGCGCGGCGTCCCACGATGCCGTCGATGGGGGCGCGCAGCTGCGTATGCGACAGATCCAGTTCGGCCCGTTGCAGGCTGGCGCGGGCGCGCAGCAGGGCTGCTTCGGCCGCCCCTTGCTGCGCTTGCAAAATGTCCGTCTGCTTGCGGGTGGCAACCAGGGCGGCGCGGTTTTGCGCCAGGCGCGCGCGGCTCACGTCGTAGCGCGACTGCGCCTGCTGCGCATTCTGCACGCTGCCCGCGCCCTGGCCGGCCAGGTGCGTTGAACGGGCCAGTTCCTGCTGCGCCAGTTTGTCTTCCGCCTGGTTGGCCTCGACCAGGGTGCTGGCTTGTTCGATCACAGATTGCTGGCGCTGCACCGTGGCGCGGGCATAGTCCAGCTGCGCCTCGGCGCCCGCTACTTCGGCGCGTGCCGAGGCGGCGGCGGCCTGGTAATCGCGGTCGTCGATGCGGGCCAGCAGCTGACCCGCCTTGACAGCCTGGTTGTCTTCCACCAGCACTTCCCGCACGATGCCGCCCACCTTGGGAGAAAGCACGGTGTAGTCGGCGCTGACGAAGGCGTCGTCGGTGCCTTGTTCTTCGCTGCGGGAAAACAGCAGTTGCCAGGCGCAAAAGGCGAGGGCGCAGGCCAGCAGGGCCAGGCCGAGGAGGAAAGCGCGCGAGCGCAGTATGGGGACATTCATGGTGAGGCTCTTTCGTAAAAATGAAAATTCAAGCGGCGCGCGGCGGATAGACGCGCGTCGGCAGGATGGGGATGATCACAATCATGGCCAGCGCGATGGCGGCCACGCAGAGGTACAGGTCGGACGAGGTCAGGGTGACGACTTGCGCATGCATGCGCTGTGCCAGCCCTGGCACATCGACGGCGCCCGGCAGGTTGCCCAGGCGTTCGCTGAGCACCGTCGAATGGAAATGGTTGCGGCGCGTGATCAGCGCATCGAGCACGCCGGTGGCGACGACGGCCGACATGCCCTTGATGGTGTTGAACCAGGCCGAGGCGAACGGTCCATCCTGCGGCGCCAGGCCCGTGGTGGCGAGCAGCAGCAAGGGAATCACGGCCATCGGTTGTGCAAAGATCTGCACCGCTTGCAGCAGGTAGAAATGCGTGCGTATCCAGTCCGGCGACATGCGCGCGCCCAGCACGCAGGACAGGGCCAGCATGCTCAGGCCGATGGCCAGCACCCAGCGGCAGTCGACGGCGCGCAGATTGCACATAGCGGCCACCAGCGGCAGGGCGACCAGCTGCGGCAGCGCCACCATCAGCATCACGGGCGCCGTTTGCAGCGGGCGGTAGGCGTGCACCTGCGCCAGGTAGGACGAGGGGATCAGGATCACGGCCAGCAGCACGAACAGCACGCCGCCCAGGGTCAGCAGGGCGTGGCTGAGGTTGCGCCGCGACAGCAGCTGCAGCTTGAAGAAGGGCAGCGGGTGCGACCACTCGTTGATGAAGAACAGCACCAGCAGCAATAGACCGCCGCCCAGCAGCACGCAGATCAGCGGCGAGGCGAACCACGCCAGGCGTTCGCCCTGCAGCATGCCCACCACCAGCATGCTGATGGCGGGCAGGCCAAGCAGCAGGCCGCGCCAGTCGAACTGGCGGAAACGTTCGAGGCGCAGCGGGTCTTGCGGCAAGCCCCAGGACACCATCAGCAGGGCGACGATGCTGCCCGGGACGACTTGCCAGAACGCCCATTGCCAGCCCAGGTACTCGGTCCAGAAGGCGGCCAGCGGCGTGCCCAGGCTGGGGCCGAAAGTGGCGCTCAGCGCATAGCCGCCCAGGCCATACAGCTTGATGTTCGGCGGCAGGAAGCGCAGCGCCACCGTCATCAGCATGGGCGGCAGGGCGCCGCCGGCCGCGCCCTGCACCACGCGCAGGAACATCAGCACGGACAGGTTCGGCGCAAACGGGCATAGCAGGCCGGCGGCCATGCAGACGATGATGGCGGCGGCCGTCAGCCGGCGCAGCGAGAACGTGACGGAACACCACGGCGCGAACGCCATGGCCGACACCGAGGCAGCCGCATACAGGGCCACGAGCCAGCTGGCGTCGTCGCGCGCGATGCCCATGGCGCCGCGAATGTCGGCCAGCGCGATCTTGGTGATGTTTTCATTCAGGCCTGACACCAGCACGGCCAGCAGCACACCGGTCAGGCCCGTGGCCAGGCGCAGGCCGAAGATAGGAGGTGAGGGAGGCGGCGCGGCCGCAGGGGCGGCGCCGGGAAGGGGGACAGCGGACACAGGGAACTCCGTGGATGAGGATCAGTCCACGCAGTATAGGTAGCCGTTAATCTTGTGAAAATTGATAATTAAGGAAGTGTGAATTGCGTCTGGCGCAATAATTTATTCCTCTGGCAGCGCGCTGCCGCACAGCTCCTTGATCATGCGGCGCAGCCAGCGGTGCGCATGGTCGTGGTCGAGGCGCGGGTGCCAGGCCTGGAAGACTTCCACGCTGTCGACGGGGATGGGCAGTTCGAACGTGCGCAGCTTCAGGCCCAGGCGCTCGACGATGGCCAGCAGCGGTGTGGGCATCAAGGGCAGCAGCAGGCGCGAATCGGCCACGGCGAAGATGGCGGACTGGAAGTTGGGGCTGATCAGCGAAACCCTGCGCGTGTAGCCCCGCTCCTCCAGGGCCGTATCGAAGGGGCCGCGCGCCAGGCCGCGCCGCGAGACGCTGATATGCTCGTACTCGGTAAAACTGTCGAGGTTGATGGGGCCGTCGAAGATCGGGTGGTCGCTGCGGGCGATGCCGACAAAGCCGCTGCTAAACAGCTGCTGCAGCTTGATGTCGGGAGCGAAGGCGCGCCGCGCGCTGATGTACAGGTCGATGCGGCCAGCGTGCAGGGCGTCGTTTTCCGTGGCGCCGTCGCCTTCGGGCACGAAGCGCAGCACGGTGTGCGGCGCGTGCACGGCCAGCAGGTCGCGCAGCTTGCCGCCGTAGGCGCCGACAAACACGTCATTGGCGCACAGGCTGAACGTGCGTTCCAGGGTACGCAAGTCGACTTCGCGGCCCGACGTGAAGATGGCGTGCGCCTGCTCCACCACGCCGCGCACCTGCTCGCGCAATTCCAGCGCGCGCGGGGTGGGCGCCAGGCCGCGCCCGGAGCGCACGAAGACGGGGTCGCCAATGGCGTCGCGGATGCGCGCCAGGGTGCGGCTCATGGCCGGCGCGCTCAGGTTCATGCGCCGCGCGGCGGCCACGGCGCTGCCTTCCTCGAGCAGGATGTCGAGGGCGACGAGCAGGTTCAGGTCGGGGAGTTTCATGCGCCGATTATAGCCCGGGGGCCAGCGCCGGCGCTGCGCCGGCAGGACGCCGGCGCAAAAGGGATGCTACTGCGCGATTACTCAGCTGCCGGCTCGGCGCCGCAGCATTTCTTGAACTTCTTGCCGCTGCCGCAAGGGCAGTCGTCGTTGCGGCCCACTTTCGGCTCTTCGCGCTTCATGGTTTGCACCGGTGCCTTGCGGCGCGGGACCCAGAAACGGTGGATGGCCGGCAGGTTCGCTTCCAGTTCCTGCGCCAGCTTGTGCGCCTTGACCGGGTCTTCCACCAGTTTCAGTTCTTCTTCCTTGATTTCGTCGGCGCCCAGCAGGTAGATTGGCTGCATCAGTTCGGCCACTTCGGAATCCCAGATCTCGTTCCACGAGCCCGGACGCAGTTCCATGCCGTCCCAGAAGCCCCAGCACCACGCTTCGGCGTCGATCAGGGTCTGGCCTTCGTAGTCGTGCTCGACGAACAGCGCTTCGAATTCTTTCGGCGCCACTTCAAACGTCACCAGCACTTCGTTCATGAAGCGCATGATCAGGTTGACGATGCGCTCTTCTTCCTTGCTGTTCTTGAACTTCGGCGCGTCGTTGACATCTTCGCCCCACACGCGCGGCAACCACTCGGCCGGCATGATCGGTTCCGGACCGATGGCCACGGCCGTCAGATAGCCGTGCAGCATATCCATGGTCATCGCGTCTTCGGAGCACCGGTCCGACAACAGGAATTGGTCTAATTCGTCAAATTCTTTTTCTGATAATGGCTGTTCGAGTTGCATGGCTTGCTCTTTTATTGAATGTAAGGCGCCAGTATACGCCTTGCTGCGGCTTGCCGCCCAAGTGTTTGCACCGGCGGCCCGCGCGCGCCTTACAATGTCGCTTATGCACAATGAAAACCAGCCGCACGAGGACGACCGGCCCGTCCATCCCTTTTCCGCCCTGAGCCCCGATTGCGTGCTCGACGCCCTCGACAGCGTGGGACTGCGCGGCGATGGCCGCCTGCTGGCCCTGAACAGCTATGAAAACCGCGTCTACCAGGTGGGCATCGAAGACAGCGCGCCGCTGGTGGCCAAGTTTTACCGTCCCGCGCGCTGGAGCGATACGGCCATCCTGGAAGAACACGCGTTCGTGTCCGAGCTGGTCGAGCGCGAAATCCAGGTGGTGCCGGCGCTGGACATCAATGGCAGCACCCTGCACCAGTACCAGGGCTTCCGTTTTGCCGTCTTCCCCCGCCATGGCGGCCGCGCGCCAGAGCTGGACGACCCGGCCACCCTGGAATGGATAGGGCGCTTCATCGGCCGCATCCACGCCGTCGGCGCGCTGTCGACCTACAAGGAACGGCCGGCCCTCGACCACCAGACGTTCGGCGTCGAACCGCGCGAGTTTCTATTGGAAGGCAATTTCCTGCCGCCCGAACTGCTGGCCGCCTATTCCAGCGTGGCGCAGCAGGCGCTCGACGGCGTCAAGCACTGCTATGACCGTGCGGGCGACGTGGCCATGCTGCGCACGCACGGCGACTGCCATGGCGGCAATGTGCTGTGGACGGACGCCGGCCCCCACTTCGTCGATTTCGACGATAGCCGCATGGGACCGGCCATCCAGGACCTGTGGATGATGCTGTCGGGCGAGCGCAGCGACCAGGTGCGCCAGATGAGCGACATCCTGGCCGGCTATGAGGACTTCTGCGATTTCGACCCGCGCCAGCTGTACCTGGTCGAAGCGCTGCGCACCCTGCGCCTGATCCATTATTCGGCCTGGCTGGCGCGCCGCTGGGACGACCCCGCCTTCCCCGTCGCCTTCCCGTGGTTTAACACGCAGCGGTATTGGCAGGACCGGATATTGGAACTCAGGGAGCAGGTGGCGTTGATGGACGAAGCGCCATTGTGGCCTGTTTGACCTAAACGCCCGAAAAGGGCGGTAAAAGGCGCTCTTCTTGCCGCGCTGATTTGCGCATGCCTGTTCGATAATGGTGCTAATAAATTCCTAGAAGCAACGGAATTCACCCGAACAAGCGAGAAATCATGCAAGCACAGCAAAATCAGCGCCAGGCCGCCTCCCTCACCGTCGCGTATTCCGCCGACGACGAGTTCGACCAGGACAGCATCGTCTCGCTGCATGATTTCAAGGACCTGGAAAGCAAGGCGGAAGCGCCTGCTGCTGCCATCGCGTCCGAACCGCAAGCCGAACCGCAAGCTGAACCGGCAGCCGAAGCCGACAGCAAGGCGCCCGCCGTCGAACGCCAGAAAATGGAATTGAAAGCCATCCACGAGGCGATTGCCCGCGTGGAAGCGGAAGCGAAAGCTACCTGCGCCGCCGAAAGCCGGGCGCTGGCCGAGGCGCGCGTGCGCTCGCTGGCCGAAGATCGCGCCGCCATCGACGCGGCGGCCGCCGCCGCCGCCCAGCAAAATGCGCAGGCAGCCGAAGAAGCGATTGCCGCCAACCGCGAACGTCTCGATACCATGCGCGCCGCCGCGCAAGCGAGCGTGGCCCGTCTGGAAGCCGTTAAGCAGGAGACGGCCGAACTGCGCGCCCGCGTGGAGTCCGATAACGAAATCCGCCTGGCCGCCGAACAGCGTTCGCGTGCCGAACAGGAAAGCCGCTTGCGCGCCAGCGAACAGGTGGCCGTGCAGTCGGAACTGGCCGAGCAGGCCGCCCGCGCCGCAGAAGAATTGCAAGTGCAGACGGAGCAGGCGCGCCTGCAAGCCGTCGAGCGCGTCGCCGCCGTGCAGGCGGCCAAGGAAGAAATGGTGGGCATCGCCTCGGCCGATGCACGAGTGGCCGTGCTGGCGCGTGAACGCGAGCGCCATGCGCACGGCGCGCGCCAGACTGCGCAGATGCTGGCCGAAGCGGAAAGCGAAGCGCTGGACTTGACGGTGCAACGCGAGCGCGCCGACCAGATCGCGCTGGAATCGGCCTTCAATCGCGCCGCCGCCGAAGTGCGCGCCCTGGAAGAAGCGCGCGCGCTGGCGCACCTGGAACAGGAACGCGAAGCCATTGCCTTGGCGCAGGCGGAATCGGAACGCCATGCAGCGCAATCGCTGCGTTTGCGCCTGCAGACGGAAAAGGAATTGCGTGACGCGGCCATCCACCGCGAGCGCCTGGAAATGGTCGCCGTGGCCAGCGCGCAGGCGCGCCGCGATGCCGACGTGCGCATCCTTGCCGCCACCGAGGCGCGCATCGAGGTGGACCGCCAGCTGCGCGCCGTGGCGCTGGCCCGCGTGGCCGCCGAACAGGATGCGGAAATCGCCGGCCACGCCAAGCTGGAAGCGGAAACGGCGGCCCTCGAAGAAACCAAGGCACGCGAAGCGGCCGAGCAGGCAGCCGCCGTGGCCGCCGCCCGCGAACTGGAAGAGCAGCAGCGCGCCGCCAGCCTGGCGCAGGAACGGGCCGAACTGGCGCGCCACGCATCGGAACTGGTCGCCAGCCAGAACGAAGCCGAGCAGGCCGAAGTCGATGCCGGCAAGGCGACATTGGCCGCGCAGGAGCAAACGTCGCAACTGGCGCAGGAAAAAGCCCGTCAGGCAGAGCAGCTGCTGCAAGCGGAGCAGGAACGCCTGGCCGCGGAACAAGCCGCCATCGCCGCCTTGAAAGAAAAACTGGAAGCGGAAGCGCTGGCATTCAACGCGGCGCAGGAACGCATCGCCGCCGAAGGCGCGCAAGCGGAACTGCTGCGCGGCCAGCACGCGGCCGAACAGGCTTTGCGGGAAGCGGCGCAAAAGGAAGCGGACGCCATCCGCATCCTGATGGACCAGGCCTTGGTCGAAGGCGAACAGAAAGCGGCTGCCGCGCAAGCCGTGCAGGCGCAGGCGCGCCTGGCCGTGGAACTGGGACAGGTGCATAGCGAGCGCGCCCGCGTGGAAGAAGACAAGGCGCAAGCGGCCGATGCGCTGCTGGCGTCCGAGCGCGATTTCGTCGCGGCCGAACGCGAGTCGCTGGCCCTGATCGCGCAAAAACTGGTACAGCAGCGCCAGACCAGCAGCGCCGAAGAGCGCGCCTCGCAAGCGATCGCCGGCCGCCTGGAAGCGGAAAAGCAGGCCACGGCAGCCGCCGAAACGCGCGCCGCCATGGAACAGCAGGCGCTCGACGCCATGCGCCAGCGCGAGCAGCTGGAACTGGCCGCGCAACAAGCGGCCAGCGAGAAACTCGACGCGCAGCAAGCCTTGCTGGCCAGCGCCCAGGCCCATGCGGCCCTGCAGCGCAAGGCGGCCGAGACGACGCGTGCGATGGCCGCCGCCAAGCAGCAATTGCTGGAACGGGAGCTGGAGCGCGCGCAGCAGCAGGAGCGCGAACTGGCCGCCCTGCGCGCCAGCCTGGAGCAGCCGCAAAGCGCGTTTTCCAGCTCCCTGACCGCCGCCCGCGCGAAAGCTGAACAGGTGAGCTCGGCCAGTCTGACGCGTGAAGTGATCGAGAGATTGACGCAGCCGAACGAGTCAGCCGGCGCCGTATGGCGTTCGCGCTAGAACGTTTAAAACTTCCTGCCCACGCCCACCAGCAGCACATCGGCATCGCGGTGGTAATCCGTTACCACCCGGTTCCACGCCACTTGCGCCAGCCAGTGGCGGTTGACGTGGTAGCGGGCCACGGCTGACAGCAAGCCTGTCAGGCGCGCGTCGTGGCCCTGGGTGTCGCGGCCGTCCCAGGCCACGTATGGCCCGGCACCCATGCCGAATTCCACCTTTTCATTGAGCGAGCGGATCAGCCACAGCTGGGCGGCCGCGCCGCGCCGGTGCGCCAGCGCCGTGCTGCCTTCGTCGATGACGGTGGCGCTCCAGTCCACGTATTTTCCCGCCGCGCGCCGGTATTCCAAGGTGAACGGGCGCGAGGATTCGGAGCGGAAGCTGTTGACGATGGTGTGGCCTGTCGATAGGGTCAAGGTGTCGTCATACGCCCAGTTCTGCAGGTGCAGCTTGGCGCCCGGCACGCCGTCATAGCGGTAGCCGGCGCCGATCAGCAGGTGCGTGGTGGTGTCCTTGCCGCTGGGACGGATACGGTTGACCTGGGCCAAGGCATACCAGCGGTTGTCGAACTGCCAGCGCGCCTGCAGGCTGGCGATGGAACCCCAGCCGTGGTCATTGTCGAAATTGTGCGGCGCTTCGTCCGTCTTGGCCGTGTCGAAGAAAAAATAGCGGCCGATGCCGGCGCCCAGCATCAGTCCCTGGTCCACGTTTTTCGTGCGCAGCCACACCTGGCCCGCCATGCCGTCGCGGTGATGGTCTTCCGGATGCCCCTCGTTGATATACGACAGGCTCACCGCATTGTAATTGCCCACCGGCTGCGTGTAACTGATGGCGCCGACAAAGGTGCGTTCATTGGTCGAGTGCACTTTCAGGGCGCCGGCCATGCCGGAGATATCCTGTGCCCGGGCAGACAGGGGGAGGGCGGCGGCCAGCAGGGCCAGGACGGTGTATGGCAGGCGCATGACGTTTCCAGTGACAGAGGTGAATACACGCTAACGGTCGTCTGGCGGAGCATCATGCGATTGCGCAAGCATCTTGCACATTGGCTACATTTATGGACTGTACTGGCCAGAACTCATCACAAGTGTATAAGAAAGTGAGAATGTGTGAGGCGCGCCAGCGATGAGGCGGGAGGGAGGCGCCGGCCTGGAAGGGCCGGCCGGCGCGATGCTGCGAAATTACAGTGTTACTGGCTCAATACGACTTTATCGGCAAAATATTCCGTCTCGCCGAAGCATTGCGTGGGTACGCCCTTGTGCTGGCTGTAGGTGACGAGGATGCGCTTGCCGGCGGCGGCCGTCAATTGCTTCGCCACGTCTTCATCGCGCACGCTGAACTGGAATTTTTCCGGAATGGTACCCGGCAGCGCCGTCAGCAGCAATTCCCCCTCCCATGTCTTGCAGATCCAGCCCCGCTTGGAGAACTTTTGCAGGTAGCCCGCCCGTTCGCCTTCCGAGTACGAGAAGCTGAGGGCCATCCACGTGTAGGCTGCCAGCAGCAGGAAGCCGGCCACGAGGAAGATGGCAAAGGCGAAGGTGACTTTTTTGGTCGTAGGGGTCATGTTGACTTTTATCGTTAAATTGAAGAAAACCCGGGGTCAGACCCGGCGGGTCTGACCCCAGCCTTCCGCTAGTGGTGTACGTACACTCAGTCTTTCCGTCCGGCTTTCCAGTTCAAGCCAAAGTTATATCTTTCGTCCATGGCCTGGTGCGCCGTGATTTTACCTTGGCCGCCGAAGTATTCCACCAATTTTGTCACCTGCAGGTTGCCGCCGTGGTTTTCCAGCATGGCGATGGCGCACATGGCGTGCTGGCTGTCGCTGTCGAGGCGCACTTCCACGGTAGGCTGGCCGGGAATCTCGATCGTCACGACGCCATCGGTGGCGGCCCAGTTCGGCACGCCTTCGTAGATGAAGGCGTAGACGAGCACGCGCTTGATCTGGTCGAAATGGGTGCCGTTGATGAAGATGTTTTCGCCGCTGCTGATGCTGCCCGTGCGGTCGTCGCCTTCCAGGTGGATGTACGGCGGACGGTCGTAGGCGCCCCAGCTGTTGCCCAGTGCCTGCACGGCGCTTTTGCTGCCATTGCTCATTTCGAACAGGCAGCCGATATCGAGGTCGATGCCGCCCGAGCGGCCGGCCGGCTTGTTGAACAGCTTGCCGAGGAAGCCCGTGTCCAGTTTCGATGCGGGCGCCTGGCCTTGCGACGCATTCTGGTTCCAGTTCAGGTTCACCTTGATGCGGCCATAGCCGCCGCTGTCGCGCTTGTCGAGCGAGATCTTGTCGCCGCGCTTTTCCAGGCGGATTTTCGACAGCGAGATTTTATTCGCCGGCGGCGGTGCCGCTGGTGCAGGCACGGAAGCCGGTGCTGGCGCCGGGGAGGACGCCCCCGCTTCGCTGCCGCCAAAGTGCTTCAGCAGCGCCGCCAGGCCGCCCGCGAAACCCTGGCCCACGGCGCCGAAGCGCCAGCTGCCGTCGCGGCGATACAGTTCGCCGATGATGACGGCTTTCTCGTCCTGGAAGTCATTGCCCGTGAAGGCGAACGTAGCCGCCTGGCCCAGCGCCATGCTGGAGTTGCCCAGCGCGCGCATGCTGCCCTGTTCCGTCGCCGCAGTAAACACCAGCTTGTCGATCGAGGCGGGCAGGCGGGAAAGGTCGACCTGGAAGGTGGAGCGGGGACCGTTCAGCTCCACCGTGACGGCGTTGTCCGGTGCGCTTTTCTGGTTGTAGAACACCATGTAGCGGTCGTCCGACAGCTTGCCGGCCGCATCGACGCCGAAGCAGCTGACGTCCACTTCCATCGAACCCGAAACGATATCGAGCGTGACGGCAAACGGGCCGTTCAAGCCCAGGTCCGCCAGTTTGCCTTTTTGTCCGCGTGTGAAATTGGTCATGGTCGTGCAATCCCTTCGTCGCTTGAGAGTTGAGTCAATGAGGTAGTCGGATGGTGCGCGGCGGCGCCATCGGCCGCATGGCGGATGCCGAACAGGCGCGCCTGCTCGATGATGCGCAGCGCCCAGCTGGAATGCGTAGCCACTTCGCACATCGATTCCTGCATGCGGAACACGGCCGGGCTGTCCGGGTCGATGATGCGCAGCGCCAGTTCGATGTCCGACTGCGCCACCTGGTAGTGGCGCTCGATCTGCGGCACCTGGTCCGGGTGGATGGCGGTCTTGGCGATCATGCCGTGCGCCATGTCCTGCGCCACTTCGGCGTCCAGCCAGCTGCCCTGCGACAGGTGCTCGAAGACGGGTGCCGTCAGCTGGAAGCCGTGCGGCTTGAAGATGGTGACCAGGCGGCCGATGACCTGGCCCAGCGGCGTCTGGTAGATGGTGCCGCTGGTGGGGCGGCGCAATCCCAGCAGGGCCAGCAGATCGTTGCCGCCGATGCGCAGGGCCAGGATGCGGCGCCGCACCTCCGGCGCGGACAGGATGATGCGGAACTGCTTCATTTCCTCGTCGTCGAACACTTCCGCCGTTTCCAGGGTCGGCATCAGCAGATGGTGCGTGTGGCGCACCAGCTCGAAATACGCGTTGAAATTGCTGCGCGTGGATTTCGGCAGCACGAAGCCGCTCAATTTGTCGGCGCCCGGCATGGCCAGCACGCGCGCCAGCACGTCGAGATTACGCACGCGCACGAAGCGCAAGGTATCCGAGTCGTCGCACATGTTTTGCAGCGCCAGCGACAGATTGAACAGCGCGTAACTGAGGTCGCGTTCGGCGATGGCGTCTTCGGTGCAAAGGATCACCGAGCGCAAATGGCTGAATTTGTCGCCATTGGCGATCGCCAGCAAATCCTTGTGCGTGGTCGGCACATACATGGAGGCGCCGAGCGCCGCCTTATGCTCGCTTTGTGGGTGTAGGGAGTTGTTATCCATCGACTGCGCTCCTGATAAGGGCGACCGCCTGGTAAGGCAGCGCCGGTTCTACTGTGACGGGTATGGCTTTTTCCTGCGCCAGAAGCAGCAAATGTGCCACGTCCGGCGCATTCGTGTCGCGCACGATCAGGCGCTCGGGCACGCGGCGCAGCAGCACGCGCGTCGCTTCGCCGATGCCGGGCTTGATCAGATTGATGTCGCTGATGCCGTATTCCTGCTGCGTAGCAGCCATGTAGGCTTGCGAGCGGGCCGCCATGGCTGGCGCATCGCTCGCTTCGGCCAGCGGCACGCCGCTGCTGGCGGCAATGGCCACGGCGTCGGCCACCAGGCCGTCGGCGAAAGCACGCGACTGGTCGTGCTGCTCGAATTGCGCGTAGTACACGCAGCCGTGGAAGTCGCCGGGGGCTATGGCTTCGTTGAGCACGGAGCGGCTCACGAGCCCCGAGACGGTGGCATTCAGAATGCTCGACGGGATCAGATAGTCGCTGGCCGAGGCGGCGCAGGCGGCCGTGCCGGCCAGGTCGGATAGCACGAACAGGCCGCCGTCGATCGCCGTGCCATGCGCGGCATTGAAGTCATTGACCGTCTGGCGCAGTTCGCGCGAAATCACGCCCTTGCCCGTCCAGCCGTCGACGAAGACGAGGGAGTCGGCCGCATGGCCCTGCGCCAGGATGTGCTGCAGGGCGTTCGCATCGATGCCGCGGTCGCGGATGATGGAGACGGAATAATGCTGGCATTCGCGCTGGAACACCTGGCGCAGCAAGTGGCCCAGGATGACGCCCACGGGCGTGCCGGCGCGCGCCAGCGACACCAGCGTGATGGAACCCGTGCGGCGCGCCGCGATCAGGGCGGCCAGGCGCAGGCAGTCGCGCGCCATCTGCAGGCGGTTGGCCGCAAACGCGCTCTGGAACAGGGCCAGGTAGGCGGGCGAAGGCAGGGATTCCGGCGACAGCATTTCGCTGTAGTGGCGCTGGCCCGACTGGATCAAGCGCTCTTTTTCGGCCAGGTCGAGGATGGGTTCTAGCGCCATCGGCGTGAGCAGGAACTCCACGTCTTCCTGGCGGTAGCTGCCGCTGAAATGTTGCGTGCCGCCGGTCATAGCGCCGCCACCGTGAGTGCCGCCAGCTGGGTGCCGTTGGGGATGATGGCGTAGTCGCAGGCGGCCATGAAGCGCGCGTCCGAACGGCTGTCGCCCATGCCGAAGCTGACGATGGGGCCATGTTCGGCTTCCAGTTCCGCGCGCAGGTAGGCGACGGCGCGCGCCTTGTTCAAGGTTTTCGGCAGCACGGCCAGGTTGTTGCCGTTGCGGTGGATGAAGTAATCGGAACCTTCGGTGGCGATCCACTGCTGCAGCACCTGCTCTTCGATGTCGGCCAGGCGTTCGCCGCGCGCTTCATGGTCCTTGACGACGATGTAGAACGGCGTGTTGTAGTCTTCGATCAGGCGCGCGCGCGAAGGCATGCCCGCCTTGGCCTGGAAATCGTCGATGATGCGCATGGCGTCCCGCAGGCCGGGCAAGGCTGTCTGCATGTCGTTCTGCATCAGGGCCAGCCAGCCCGCATCGAGCGCGCCGCCCGGCTGCAGCACGATGCCGCCGTAATCGAGCACGCTGTAGCTGGTAAACGGCAGGTCGACTCTGCGGAAGGCGTCGCCATTCCTCGCCGTGGCGGGTATCAGGGTCATGCCGCTTTGCGCGAATTCAAAGAAGGCGCGCTGGCGCGCCGTCGTAAACGAGCAGGCGTCGCCATTTTTCAAATAGGCGGCCGCTTGCAGGTCGGTCTCGCCCGGGCATTTTTTAGGGGTCTGGAACAGTGTGTCGTCCAGATCAACAAACAGGAATTTCTTCAATTTTGGTCTCTGACTGAAAGTGGAACAGGCGGCCGTTCAACTGGCCGGCGAGTTGCATGAGGGCCGGGCTGGCCGGGGTTTCATGGCAGATGAAAACGTGCTGGTACTGGCCAGGCGCCACGTTGTACAGGTAGTTGGCGATGCCTTCGCCGTAATTGTCGTCGCAGTTGACGATGTGGCCGACGGAACCCCACGACAGGATCGGCGAGCGCGTGGTCGACTGCACCACGACGTTCTTGCCCAGCGCTTCGAGTTCGCGCGCCAGCAAAAACGACGGGTGCATGAATTCGCCCGTGCCCAGCACGAGCACGGAGTCGCCGGCGCCGATTTCCTGCGCAAGCTGCACGGCCAGGCCTTGCGGCGGCGCCAGGGCGCGGCCCACGCCGATGCGGCCGAACGCGGGGCTGGCGCCCCGTTCCGCATTCGCCTCGAAGCGCTGCGCGCTGGCCGCCACGGGAGCTGGCGCAACGCCGGCCTGGAATGCATACTGGCCGGAGAGCGCCGCGCCGATGCTGGTGGGCAGGCCGAAACGCTCGCTCAAGCCCGTGTTGGCGGCCTGGCCCATGAAATTGGTAATGACGCCCAGGTGCAGTTTTTCCAGCTGCGGATAGCGCGCGCGGCACACTTGCACCAGATTGGCGAAGGTGTTGCCGGTCGACGCTTCATCGTCGATCAGCACCAGGCTGCGCGCCGTGGAAAACAGGGCGCTGGCCGCGTCCGATAAATGCAGGAACTGGCGCGGCGCGTGGCTGTGCGATTCCTCGAATTCGAAGAAGGGCACCGTGCCCACGCGGTAGCGCGAGCTGTGCAAGAACAGGGCCTTGCCATTCGGGTTGGCGCGCAGCCACGCCTCGAACACGCCCTGGCCCAGGCCGACGGCCGTTTCCGCCATGGCGATGAAGACGACGGGACCGGGCAGGCTGGGAGGAATCTGCGCGGCCAGGTCGTCGTGAATGGTTTGCATGGCGCGCGGCGTGACGGGCCAGTGCTTGCCCAGCACCTTGGACAGGAACAGGAAGCCGCGCTTGGCGTTGGCGCGCGCGGCAAAGCCGATCAGCCAGTCCAGCGGAAAGCGCGCCTCGTCCACTGTCAAGGTCAGCTCGCCCGTGGGCATCTGCTGCTTGACGATGTTCATGGCAGCTCCACGGCGTAGGCGGCTTCGCCCACGCGCATGCCTTCCTGGACGGCGGGCACGGTGAGCTTGTCAAAGCCCTGGTCGAAACCGGCCAGCGCCAGGTAGGGCAGGTTGGGGCCGGCCGCGCAAGCCATGCCGATGCCGCCCGACATGCGCGGGTTGATCTCCAGCAGCGCCAGGCCATTCGCGCCTTCGCGGAACTGGATGTTGAAGACGCCATTCAGGTGGTAGTCGCGTGCCAATTTCTCGCAGGCCGCCAGCAGGTCGTCGCGCAGTTCGATCAGCTGGCCGCTGCCGCCACCATGCAGCTTCTTGCGCGGCACGGCGCAAACGAGCTTGCCCTGGTCCGCCACGCAGTCGGCGCTGTATTCGTGGCCATCGAGGTATTCCATCAGCAGCAGGGTCTTGAACGATGCCATCTGCGCCAGGCCGTTGCGCAGCTCCTGTGCATTGATCTGGTAGGCGGCGCCGGCCAGCAGCAGCTGGGCGCTGGTGCGCTCTTCATCGAGAATGGCAAAGCCCAGGGCATACACGGATTCGGACGGCTTGATGCACAGTTTGCGATGCAGCGGCCGCAGTTCGGCGTAGGCGGCGTCGTATTCGGCGATGGTGGTCACGGCGCGGTAGTCGGCCGGGCGCGCCATCGGCAGATCAAGGCCGTCGCAGAAGCGTGCCTTGTCGTGCATCAGGGTCAGGGTCTCTTCGCTGGCCACGCTGAGTACGCGCGTGCCGATGGCGGCGAAGCGCGCGCTGGCGCTGCCGATCAGGCCCGCTTCCTTGCCGGGCCAGAAAATCGTGATGCCCCGCTCGCGGCAAAATTCCAGGCACCACTCGACATAATTGAGGCCCGTGAGGCCCGACGGTTCGACCGCGTATTCGTGGGCCGACAGGAAGGCGGCCGCGTGCGCGTTCGTATTGCTGCACACGATGTGATAGCGGGGCGTGCCGCCAGTGGCGGCCATATCGGCCTCGCGGATCAGACGCATGGCCGTGCCGACCGAGGAAAATGTTTTGTTGAACCAGACTCTTTGCATGTACGGGGACCGGGTGGAAATAGGGGAAGCCGCGCGCAGGTGCGCGCGCGGGGATTCTAAACGACCAGACTTAACCTGGCCTTAGAGGGAGGAAATCAGCCGGCTTTGCCCGACGCCGTCCACTTCAGGAACGCGTCGCGGTTGCGCGAGCAGATGAAGACCTTGCCCGAGCCGGAAAAGCGCAGCACGATGCCTTCGCCGCTCGTCACGCTGTTGACGATATTGCCGAGGAAGCCGCCGATACCGCCGCCGCTCGCGCCGCCGCCCGTGGTCACGGAAATCTCGTATTTCAGGCTGCTGTCCCAGCAGACGACGTGGGAATTGTCGATCACGACATCCTTGCCCGGCTCGACGTCGAGCTGGAACATGGAGCCGAAGCCCGACACCACCACTTGTCCCGTGCCGGCCGTCTCCATGACGAAGAAGCCGCCCGACTGGGCGAACAAGGCGTTGCCGATGCTTTGCGTGCGCACCTTCATTTCCGTGCCCGAAGTGGCGGCGACAAAGGCGCCGTCGTTGAGCAGGTACTGGCGCGCGCCCACGTCGACCACTTCGATGGCGCCCGGCAGGGTGGGCGAGAGCAGGCAGTCGCCGCTGCCGCGCACCGCTTCGATGTGCTGCTGGAAGAACGATTCGCCATTCGCGAAGCGGCGCATGATGGCGCTGCCCAAGCCGCCTGTCATCTTGCCTTTCAAGTCCAGCGCCGTCTCCATCATCACCATCGCATCGGATTCGCAATAGATGGTTTCGCCCTGCTTCATGCTGACGTGCAGGAATGGATCGACGTCGCCGGTGACACTAAATACTGGCATGATAAATCTCCAAAAAAAAGCCGCCTGAACTGTGCAGGCGGCAGCAATGATATGACATTAAGATAATTCACCTCGGAAAACCGTAGCGAGCAAGCTCGATTTCGGGTTAAGTCGCGCAGCTGTACGGAGGTACGGGACCGCCGAGGTAGCGAGCAACGCAGGCCCGAAAGTGAGCGGCGCAGTAGGTTTAACGAGCGTGAATTAGGCGTTGACGCCGAACGAACGGGCCAATGGGCCCAGGCCGCCGTTGAAGCCTTGGCCGATGGCCTTGAACTTCCATTCGCCGTTGTAGCGGTAGATTTCGCCAAAGATCATCGCCGTTTCCGTCGAGCTGTCTTCGGACAGGTCGTAGCGGGCGATTTCTTTTTCGCCTTCCGCGTTCAGGCAGCGGATGAAGGCTTTCGAGACCATGCCGAAGTTCTGGCGGCGCGCGTCGGCGTCGTGAATGGTGACGGTGACGCTGATGCGGTCGATGTCGGCAGGCACGCGCGACAGGTCGATTTCGATGCGCTCATCGTCGCCTTCGCCTTCGCCCGTGGTGTTGTCACCGGTGTGGACGACGGAACCGTCGGTAGACTTCAGGTTGTTGTAGAAGATGAAGTCAGAGTCGCCACGGACTTTGCCGTCGCTTTTCAGGAGGAAAGCACTACCGTCAAGGTCGAAGGTGGCGCCGTCCGTCGAACGAGGATCCCAGCCGAGGCCGACGATGATCTTCTTCAGGTTCGGTGCTTCCTTGCTCAGGTTGACGTTGCCGCCTTTTTGCAAACTGATTGCCATGTGGTGCTCCTTTTCAATAATTGACTCAAACATGCCTTCATGGGATGAGCGCCAGGGCGCTCGTGCCATTACTTTTTCAACTGGGGGCGAAACCCCCGATTTCAAGCTTCCGCCGCGTGCCGTTTGCGATAACGCAGCGATGACCACAGCGAGACGAGGATGAAGGCCACGCCGGACAGGCCCGTGAACCATTCCGGAATATGGTACTTGACGGATGCCAGCATGATCAAGGCGAGAATCCCGATCGCATAATGGGCGCCGTGCTCGAGGTAGACGAATTCGTCCAAGGTACCCTTGTGTACGAGGAAGACCGTCATCGAGCGCACGAACATGGCGCCGATGGCCAGGCCCAGCATGATGATGACGACGTCGTTGGTGATGGCAAAGGCGCCGATCACGCCGTCAAAGCTGAACGAGGCGTCCAGCACTTCCAGGTACAGGAAGCCGCCGATACTGCCGCGCGCCACCGTTTTTACCAGGTCGCCATTGCCGTTTTTGGCCGGCGCTGCGCCTTCTTCCGCGTCATCCTGCAAGTCCGGTTCGCCTTCTTCCAGCAAGCCGCTGATCCAGTTCACGCCGATGTAGACGGCGATGCCGACGATGCCCGAAGCGAGCACGCTGTATTTTTCGTCCACGGGGCCCATCGCCACGCAGGCAGCCACGGCGCCCATGGTGATCAGTACGGCCAGGCTTTCGGTGCCCAGCGCGTTGACTTTTTCCTCGGCCCAGCCCAGCCAGTGCAATTCCTTCTCGTCGTCGAACAGGAAGTTCAGGAAGACCAGCAGCAGGAAAGCGCCGCCGAAGGCCGCCACTTGCGCATGGTTGTCCGTCAGGTGCTTGGCATACACGTCCGGCGTCGTGGTGGCCATGGTCCACACGTCGACCAGGCCCAGGCCCGTGGCCACCGATACGATGACGAGCGGGAACAGCAGCCGCATGCCGAAGACGGCCACGAGGATACCGACCGTCAAGAACAGTTTTTGCCAGAACTCATTCCAGTGGCGCAAGACCGAGGCGTTGACGACGGCATTGTCGAACGACAGCGACACTTCCATGATGCCCAGCACGCCCGTGATCCACAGCGCCTGGATCATGCCGGCCATGCCGCCATGGCTGTAACCCCACCAGCCCGACACCGCCATCAGGATAAAAGTGACTAAAAAGGAAATTCTGAAATGCCGCATGAGGACCCCGTTGCAAGTATGAAGACGTTTGATTATCCGCGCCGCTGTGCGCGCCGCACTCAGTGTTGATATACGTCAATTGTTGTATATGCCATGATTTTATATGATCGCCGTCGCTGGCGGCGTTTTTATGGCATGGCGAAGGACGGTTCTGCTAACGCGGTTGATCTGCGATAATTGCGGCGCGCCTGTCTGGCTGCCGCAGCCCCAGACACACTCTCTACATATATATAAGAAGGAATACCCCGTGGATATCGCTTACCTCGTCACGCCCCTGATCGCCTGGATCCTGGTCGGACCGATCAAATTTCTGATCAACAGTGCCCGCACGCGGCAATGGGCGTTCGGCCTGGTCGGCAATGGCGGCTTTCCCAGCAACCATAGCGCCGTCGTGTCCAGCATGGCCACGCTGATCGCCTTGCGCGAAGGCATCGGTCATCCCGCCTTCGGCGTGGCCGTGACATTGGCCTTCATCGTCATCATCGACGCCAACAGCCTGCGCCAGCACGTGGGCAAGCAGGCGGCCGCCATCAACCGCCTGGCCGGCGAAGCGGCCAGCGCCACGCACAAGACCTTGCGCGAGCGCATGGGCCATACCCTGGTGGAAATCGCCGGCGGCCTGTGCACGGGCGTGGCGATCGGTTTCCTGATCAATTACGTCTTTGCCCGCTAAGTTCGCTTTTCCTGAAACGCAAAACCCCGCTTCAAGGCGGGGTTTTGCGTTTCAGGGCGTAAAAACTACGTTTCATCCATTGATTAAAGCGTTACAGGAAACGGCCGATTGACATGCCCGGATGCGCTCATGGATACTTTGGCGCTTGTGGTTTTAATAAAAATAAATGCCTGCCATCGCCTGCAGCCCTATCCGGGCCGCCGGGACGGTCGTGGCGCTATCTATCCGGAGAAATACCCATGTTGCGCAAAACCCTGTTTGTTCTGGCAATCGCTTCTGCCTTGGCCGCTTGTGGCAAAGAGTCCAAAGATCCTGGCAAAGGCGCTGGCAAGGATGGCAAGGAACAGGCGGGCGCTAGCGTCAATCTGCTCGTGTCGCCGGAAGACTTGCTGACCATCCAGAGCAATGCGCTGGCGTCGGGCCCTGTGATCACCGGCTCCGTGCAGCCCGAGCGCAACGCGGACTTGCGCGCCGAAGTGTCGGCCGTGGTGATCCGGGTCCTGAAGGAAAACGGCGAAGCCGTGAAACGCGGCGACGTGCTCGTGCGCCTGGACGAAACGGCCATCCGCGACAGCCTCAATTCGGCCGAAGAAGCGAGCCGCGCCTCGAGCCAGGTGCTGGAACAGTCCGAACGCATGTTCCAGCGCATGAAAACCCTGCGCGCCTCGGGCATGACGTCGACGCAGGCGCTGGAAGATGCGGAAATCCGCCGCAACAATGCACAGAGCGATCTGTCCGCCGCGAAGAGCCGTGCCGCCCAGGCCCGCCAGCAGTTGCAGCGCACCCTCGTGCGTGCGCCGTTCGACGGCATCGTGAGCGAGCGCAAGGTATCGAATGGCGATACGGCGCAAATCGGCAAGGAATTGATCAGGGTCATCGATCCGACCAGTATGCGCCTCGAAGGCCTGGTGTCGGCCGACAAGATCGGCGTCGTCAAGGTGGGCCAGCCCGTGCTGTTCCGCATCAATGGTTATCCGGGCCAGGATTTCGCGGGCAAGGTACGCCGAGTCGATCCTGCCGCCAACGCCGTCACGCGCCAGGTGGCCGTGCTGGTCGATTTCAACGACAAGGAACAGCCGCGCGTGGCCGGCCTGTATGCGGAAGGGCGCATCGAGACGGAAACCGTCAGCGCGCTGATGATCCCCGATTCGGCCCTGGTGAAGGCGGGCGACATCACCTACACGTGGAAAGTCAAGGACAAGGCCTTGCATAAAGTCAATTTGCGCATCGGCGCGCGCGACGTACGCACGGGTCAGTGGGAAGTGCAAAGCGGCCTGGCCAGCGGCGACACCGTGCTGCGCACGCCGGGCTCGACCTTCAAGGATGGGCAAAAAGTGGAATTGACGGCAGCCAAGGCCGTGCCCGCCGCCGCCGTGGCCAGCAGCAGCGCCGCCGTTGCCGGTAAAGGAAACTAAGCCATGTTCCTTTCCGATTTCAGTATCAAGCGGCCCACCGCCACCATCGTGCTGATCCTGGCGATGATGTGCGTCGGCTTGCTGGCGCTCAAGAAACTGCGCGTCAACCAGAATCCGGACGTCGAAGTGCCCTTCATCGTCGTCAGCATTCCTTACCCTGGCGCCTCGCCCGATACGGTCGAGCGCGAAGTGGTGAACCGCCTGGAAAAGTCGCTGCAAAGCATTTCCGGCGTGACCGAAGTCAACAGCGATTCGAATGAAGGTTCGGCCAGCATCTTCCTGAAGTTTTCCTTCAACACCAATTTGATCGAAGCGTCCGACAATATCCGCAATGCGATTGCCGCCGTGCGCTACAAGTTGCCGACGGAAATGCGCGAGCCTATCTTGCAGCGCATCGACCCGGCTGCCGAGCCGATCATGCAACTGGCGCTGTCGTCGAATTCGCAAAGCCATGCGGAAATTTCGCGCCTGGCCGAGGACGTGCTGTCGGACCGCTTCCGTACCGTCGATGGCGTGGCGCTGGTCAACGTGGGAGGTTCGCTCAAGCGCGAACTGTCCGTGCTGCTGCGGGCGGAAAAATTGCGTGAATACAATGTGTCCGTCAGCGACGTCGTGACCGCCTTGCGCAACCAGAACACGAATGCCCCCGTGGGCAAGGTGCGCGGCATCCTGGACGAGAAAAGCATCCGCCTCGTGGGTCGCATCGAGTCGCCAAGCGACTTCGAGAAAGTGGTGATCAAGCGCCGTGGCGAGGAAATCGTGCGCCTGGCGCAAGTGGCCACCATCGAAGATGGTTTTGCCGAAGTCAACAGCCTGAGCATGCGCAGCGGCAAGCCCAACGTGGGCATTTCCATCACCCGCGTGCGCGACGCGTCCACCGTCAGCGTGGCCAACAAGATCCGCGACATGGTGGCGGAAATCAACAAGACCTTGCCAAAGGGCACCTTGCTGCAAGTGACGCGCGACGGCGGCGAAAACGCCCAGCACAGCTTGAACAATGTGATCGAATCGCTGGTGCTGGGTGCCGTGCTGACGATTTTCGTCGTCTACGCCTTTTTGAACTCATGGCGTTCGACCCTGATCACGGCGCTGAGCCTGCCCACGTCCGTGATTGCCGCCTTCATTGCCGTGTGGCTGTGCGGCTTTACCCTGAACTTCATGACCTTGCTGGGCCTGTCGCTGGCCATCGGCGTGCTGATCGATGACGCCATCGTCGTGCGCGAAAACATCGTGCGCCACATGCAAATGGGCAAGGACCGCCGCACGGCCGCGCTGGAAGGCACGGCCGAGATCGGCATGGCCGTGGCCGCCACGACGTTCTCCATCATCGCCGTCTTCATCCCCGTGGCTTTCATGCCCGGTATCTCCGGCGAATGGTTCCGCCCGTTTGCCTTGACGGTGACGTGCTCGGTGCTCGTCAGCCTGGGCATCTCGTTTACGCTCGACCCGATGCTGTCGGCCTACTGGGGCGACCCGGTCGAAGAACACTCGGCACCGAAAAAAGGCATTGGCCGCGTGCTCGATAAATTCAACCATTGGTTCGACCACCAGGCCGACCGCTATGGCCGCGTGATCGCCTGGGCCCTGCATCACCGCCGCTGGATGGCCGTCATCGCCTTCGGCAGCCTGGTGGGCGCCATCGTTCTGCATGCAACGCATGGCGGCACGAGTTTCCTACCGGCATCCGATTCGGGCAACCTGATGATCAATGTGCGCACGCCATCGTCGAGCAGCATCGAATATTCGCGTCTGAAACTGGAAGCGGCGGCCGTGCTGGCGCGTACCTTGCCTGAAACCAAGGATACCAACAGCTCCATCACCGCGGGCGGCGGACGAGTGTATGTCGACATCGGCAAGCGCAACACCCGCAAGCGTTCGGCCAAGGAAATCGCGGTTGAGCTGCGCGAGAAGATGTCGCGCCTGGTGGGTGCCGAATACGTGGTCCAGGACGACTTGAGCAACGGTTCGCAAAAACCGATCCAGGTGGAATTCACGGGCCCGGATTCGCGCAAACTGATGGAAATTACCAACGCCTACATGGACAAGCTGCGCGCGATTCCTGGCGCTGTCGACGTGGGCTTGTCCGAGCAGGATCCGAAGAACGAGCTGCAGATCGAGCTCAACCGTGGTTTGGCCAACTCGATGGGTATTTCCGTCAATGACGCGGCGCAATCGTTGCGCGTGGCCTTTGCCGGCGTGGAAGTGGGCGACTGGGTCGATCCGACGGGCGAGACGCGCGACGTGGCCGTGCGCCTGCATCCCGACGACCGCGTGGCATCGGAAAACATCGAGCGCCTGCCGATCAGCGTGACGGGCACGTCGCAAATGGTGCCGCTCGACCAGATCGCCACCATTACCATGGGCAAGGGTCCGTCCGGCATCGAGCACAAGAATGGCAAGCGCACGATCACCGTGTCGGCCAATGCGCAAGGCCGCTCGAACGGCGAAGTGACGAGCGACGCCATGAAGCTGGCCAACTCCATCGACTTCCCGCCCGGCTACGGCCTGGCGCTCGGTGGCGCGGGCCAAGACCAGCAAGAGCTGTTCACAGAAATGCTGATCGCGCTGGTGATGGGTATCGGCCTGATGTATTTGATCCTGGTGATGCAGTTTGGTTCCTTCACGGCGCCGGTGGCCGTGATGATGTCCTTGCCGCTCAGTTTGATCGGCGTGGTGGTGGCGCTGGTGATCACCAACAACACCCTCAACCTGATGAGCTTTATCGGCATCATCATGCTGATGGGCCTGGTCGCGAAGAATGCCATCCTGCTGCTGGACGCGGCGCGCAAGCGCGAGGAAGAGGGCCATGGCCGCGAAGACGCGCTGATGTATGCGGGCCGCATGCGTCTGCGCCCGATCCTGATGACGACGTTTGCGCTGATCGCCGGCATGTTCCCCGTGGCGCTGGGCCTGGGCGAGGGCGGCGAGTTCTACCGTCCATTGGCGATCGCCATCATCGGCGGCACCATCACCTCGACGATTCTGACCCTGCTGGTCGTGCCGACCTTCTATGACAGCATCGAGATCGCCCGCGATGGCGCCGTGGCCAAGTTCCATCGCCGCGCCGCGCGCATGCCTGTGGCCGTGGCCATGATCCTGACCTTGCTCGAGTGCGTGCTGACCCTGCTGATGGTGCGCTTCGTCTACCGCATGCTGAAGAAGGCCGTGCTGTTTCTGATGGGACGCCGCACACCGAAAGCGGCGCCGGTCAGCCTGCAAAAGTAATACCGGGCCAAGGCGCAGCTTTCGCTGCGCCGTGGTATTGCAAGAGCCTTCTGCGGAAGGCTCTTTTTTTGCCTGCGCTTAACTGCTGCGCGGCGGCGTGGTGGTACCCGTACCTGTACCCGTACCAGTGCCTGTGCCTGTGCCCGTACCTCCGGTGCCGGTTCCCGTGCCCGGCGTGGTGCCGTTGGGTTGCGTGGTTGGCGGCGTGGTCGTGCCATCGGGATTGGTCGTGCCTGGTGTCGTCCCCGGCGTCATGCCGGGTGTCGTGGTATCCGGCGTGGTGGTGCCCGATGTGCCGCTGGTCCCGCTTGTTCCGCTGGTGCCGGGTGCGGTTGCCGGGTTCGTCGTGTTCGGCGATGTGGTGGCACCGGTGCCAGTGTCGGTGTCGTTACGTTTGTTGCATCCGCCCAGCAGCGCACAGACGATGGCGCTACCGAGAACGAGCTTGCTGGTGGTCAGGAGTGGAGCCGTCATGATTGTTCCTTTTCAGTGGAATGCTGTCGTGGAAAAGCATGCCTTGCCAGATCGCGCATCTGGAACAAGGCTGGCATCGTTTGCAAAATTTAGAGTAGGCAGGTGGGCGCAGGTTCACCACAATTACAAATGAGCGGCGTTGTGGGCGCGCGGAGAGCGTTTGGTTTGACGTAGCGCAAACTTGCAGTAGCAAAATTTGAAACGGCCAGGACTGTGTGCCCTGGCCGTGGACCATGCTTATTTCGACGGAGAAATCTTGCTCACTTCCACTTCCCAATCCACGCCCGACTCGACGTGGTGTTTGGCGGCAAAGTCACCCTGGCTGATGGCCACGGCCACGTCGAGCAGGCTGTTCAGGTAGACGAGGGGCTTGCCCTTGGCCACGCCGCCAAACGTGTGCTCGAACGGCGCCGTGACCTTGGCCACTTGCTTGCCCTTGTGCAGGATGCGCACTTGCAGCGGATCGTGCAGTTTCACCTGCAATTCGTCGAGCAGCGATTTCGGGATATTCGTCCACACGTTGCCATACTTGACGTCGAGCACGGGCACGATGCCGCGGATGGTATTGCCGTCGCGTACCGGTTTTTGATACGCGATCTTGACCACGGATTCGCTCGGCAATTGTGGGCCCACCTGTTCATAGCTGATGGCACCCGAGGCCAGGCGCGCACCGACATAAGCGTACACGTCGCGGCCATGGAAGGTGTAGGACTCGGCGGAGCCCGCCAGGCGGTTGACCTTTTCATCGATTTCGCGCAGTTCCGCCACGCCGTCGCGCTCGGCGATCAGGGTGAACAGGCCATTGTCCGGCCCCACGAAATAGCGGCCGCCCTTGGTTTTCAGCACCACCGACTTGCGCGCCGTGCCCACGCCCGGATCAATGACGGACACGAACACCGTGCCTTGTGGCCAGTAATTGGCCGTCTGGTACAAACGGTAGGCGCCCAGCCAGATGTCGTAATCGGGAATCTGGTGCGTCAGGTCCGAGATGGTCAGCTGGGGATCGACGCCATAGGCGACGCCATGCATGGCGGACACGGCGCCATCGGCCGTGCCGAAGTCCGTCATCAGCACCAGCGGCGTGGCGGCCTGGGCGGCGGACAGCATGAGGGCGCTCAGGCAGGCGCCGGCGACGAGGTGGGATATTTTCTTGATGATCATGGGTTCTTTCCGTGGCGTTAGAAGGTGTAGTTCAGCTTGGCGTAAAAGTACGCGCCATTGATGCCGATGGGGTTGATGAAATTGTAGGGCAGGGCGCCGCCATACGTGGCGTTATTCGTTTCCCGCACGCGCTGCGGATAGCGGTCGAGGATGTTGTTGCCACCCACGCTCAAGGTCAGCTGTTTGCTCAGTTTCAGCTGGCCTTCCAGGTCCAGCGACCAGACGGCGCCGAAGCGCTGTGCGGGGATGCCGTCGATCAGGGGCGCATCGCTGTCGTACGAAAAATCTTTCAGCTCGCCAAAGCGCGTGGCGCGCGCCTGCACGCCCCAGCCGGCCGCCTGCCAGTCGGCGCCGAGTATCAATTTGCTGTTGGGGGACGCATGTTTGATGCGGAACAAACTCGTCTCCGTCAGCAGGGTCAGACTCGGATCGATATTGGCCAGCGCAGCGGAACTCTGGCGCACCTTGTCGAGGCTGGTCTTGTTCAGGTTCAGCGCCGCGTTCAGGTTCAGTTTGCCTGACGTGAACACCAGGTCGTGGTTCAACACCACGTCCAGGCCGCGGGTAGCGGTGTCGAGCAAATTGGCCAGGTAGGCGACGGACTGGATGTCGCTGCGGCCATTCGCGGCCAGGTAGGCCGTGACGGCGTCGCTTTGCAAGTCGCTCGAGCGCGTGATGCGGTCGCGGATGCGGATCACGTAGGCGTCCACCGTCACGCTGGTGGCGGCGGCCGGTTTCCAGGCCAGGCCCAGCGAGACGTTGGTCGATTTTTCAGGTTTCAGCTGTTGTGCGCCGAAGCTGCGCGCCAGCGGGTCGCCGGCCGGCAGCAGGGCCGCCGTTTGCAGGGCCGTGCCATCGGCGTTGAAGTTCAGTGTGGCGAAGCGGAAGCCCGTCTGTACGAGGGCCGGTGCGCGGAAGCTGTTCGACAGCGAGCCGCGCACGAGGAAACTGTCCGTCACTTTGTAGCGCGTGGACAGCTTGCCCGTGCTGGCGCTGCCGAAGTCGCTGTAGTGCGAGTAGCGGGCGGCGGCGCCCACCAGCAGGCGCGGCGTGAGATCGCTTTCCACGTCCGCATACACGGAGCGGATCTGGCGGCTGCCGTCGTAGGCGTCCGATGGGCGCAAGCCCGGTCCCGCTTGCGCGCCCGGTGGCGCGTCCGTGAAGCTGCCGGCCGCATACGAGGCAGGATCGCCGGCCGAGCTGGTGTAGGTTTCGCGCATCCATTCGGCGCCCACGGCCACGCTCAAGGGGGCGGGCAAGCCGATGTCGATGGTCCGCGTGGCGTCCAGGTTCAAGGCATTCTGGCGGAAATCGAAGCCGGCCAGGCTGAAGCGCGTGGGGCTGGCCGCGCCCAGCGAAGCGTTGACGGAATGGCTCACGCCGTAGTCAAAGCGGTCGCTGCCGTGGCGCGCGCTGGCGTCCCAGTTCCATTCGCCCGCGCTGCCGCGCACGCCGGCCACGATGCTGAGGTCGCGCTTGTCGCCGTTGGTGACGGGGCGGTAGCCGTTCGGATACAGGGCCAGTACGTTCGACGGGTCGCCCGGATAGCGGAAGTAGGCGCTGCCGTCGGACTTGCGCTCGTTGAGGGTGGCAAACGAGTACAGGTCCAGGCCGTTGGCCAGGGTGAGCTGGGTGTTGTAGAACACATAGTTGTTGCGCTGGCGCGAGTCGCCGGACTTGAACACGACCTTGCCGTCGAGCGCCTGGTCGGCCGGCGTAAAGTTGTAGGACGTCCAGCCCGCGTCGCTGGGGCCGGCCCGTTCCGTGGGCGAGCGGCGCCGTGTTTCCACGCCGAAGCGGAAGAATCCCGCCTCGCCCAGCGGCACGCCATAGTCGGCGTTGACGATGACGGTCTGGCCATCCGTCAGGGTTTGATCGGTCGGCTCGAAATGCGTGTGGTTGGCGCCGTAGCTGACGGAAGCGGCGCCGCCCGTGCGCGCTTTTTTCAGCACGATGTTGATGACGCCCGCGACGGCGTCGCTGCCGTACTGGGCGCCGGCGCCGTCGCGCAGGATTTCGATGTGGTCGATGGCGTTGGGCGGAATGGCATTGATGTCCACCGGCACGGTGCCGGCAAAGCTGCTTTCCGTGTCGAGCACGGCGCTCGTGTGGCGGCGCTTGCCGTTGATCAGCACCAGCACCTGGTCGGGCGCCAGTCCCCGCAACTGGATGCCGCGCACGGAGTCCGACGCGCCGCTCGACTCGATGCGGGGGAAGTTGATCGACGGCGACAGGTTTTGCAGTGCCGCGCCCACATCGCCCGTCGACAGCGCATTGCTCACTTCGCGCGCGCCGAAACGGTCGATGGGCACGCTGCTGTCGAACACCGTGCGGTTGCGCGCGCGCGAACCGACGACAGTGACCTGGTCGATGCTGGCGCTGGCCGTTTCAGCGGCGGTACCTGTGCTGGTGCTGGTTTGCGCGTCCTGTGCCCAGGCGGGCGCGGTGCCCAGCATGGCGCAGGCCAGCACGATGGCGCGCAGCGGCGTGGCGGGAAGGGATGGGGAGGCGGTTGAATGGCGCGGATACAAGGCGGTGTCCTTTGGGCTCGATTAATGTTCGTATGGAAACAGTTGCAATGAGCTTAAGGGAGGCGCCCGCCGGCGCTAACGATTCTTTCTGGATATGCTTATGCTGTTGTTTTTATGCCGCCAGATTGCGCAGCAGCGCTGGAATCTCGGCCGGGATTTCGCGCGCCAGGTAGCCGAGGATGCCGAAGCGCAATGCCAGCTGTTCGCCCGCCAGCGCATGCAGGGCGATGCCCCAGGCGCACGCCTGCTCCAACGGTGCGCCGCGCGCGGCCAGGCCCGTGATGATGCCGGCCAGGGTGTCGCCGGAACCGGAAATGGCCAGGCCGATATTGCCGCCCGCATGTGCCCAGGTCGTGCCATCGGGCATGGCGATGACGGTCAACGCGCCTTTCAGGGTGACGATGGCGTTCCAGCGCCGCGCCGCGTCCGTGGCGCAGGCATGCGGGTCGGCCAGCACGGCATCTTTCGACAGGCCCATCAGCTGGGCCAGCTCGCCCGCGTGCGGCGTCAGCAGGACTGGCTGGTCGAAGCGGAAGTGCGCGGGCTTGCGCACGACCTGCATGGCGCAGGCGTCAAGGATCAGACGGCTATTCGCAAACAGGGGCAGCAAATGTCGCATCAGCTCGCAGCTTGCAGCCGTGTCGCACATGCCTGGCCCGACGAGCACGGCATCGACCTTGCCGGCCAGCGGCGCCAGCTGGTGTTGCGCCTCGTGCCGGAAGCCGCCTTGCGCCGTTTCGTCCAGGCCGATGACCCGCGCCTCGGGCATGGCGATGGCTACCTGCGCCGCCACCGATGCACCCGTCGCCAGGGTCAGCTTGCCTGCACCCGCGCGCAGCGCTGCCGTAGCGGCCAGCACGATGGCGCCCGGCATCTCGGCCGAGCCGGCGACGATCAGCAGATGGCCGCGCACTTCCTTGTCGCCGTCGGGCTGCGGCATGGGCAGGGGCCAGGAGCGCAGCAGGGAAGCGGTGATGTCGGTGGTGTCCATGCATGGCCTCCGAAAAAACTAGGATTTGGGCGCAGCCGGCATGTCGGGCTGGGCCGTGACAGGTGTACCCGATTCTTCCAGTGGCGCGACGAAGTTGCACAGGTCCAGCTGCAGCTTGCCGTGCTTGCCCAGGGCGGGATTGAAAGCATAGGAAGTGACGCCGCAGTTGGGCACGTCGGCCGCCTTGTCGATGGCCAGGATGGCTTGCTCGTCGTAGCGCTCGAGCAGGTAGCGGAAGCAATTGACGATGACCTGATGGCCGACGATCAGCACCCGTTCGCCCCGGTATTCGCGGGTGATGGTGTCGAGCACGCTGCGCAGGCGCAGGATGACGTCGCACCAGCTTTCGCCGCCCGGCGGACGGAAGTAAAACTTGCCGACGTGCTGGCGCTGCTCGTGCAGTTCCGGGTACTTGCTGGCGATGCCGTGTACGGTCAGGCGGTCGAGGATGCCGAATTCCTTTTCGCGCAGGCGCTCGTCGGCCACCACGGAGTTCAAGCTGTCCGCATCGATGCGCGCCAGCACGGCTTGCGCCGTTTGCTGTGCCCGCACGTACGGCGAATACAGCACGATGGTCGGTTGTTGTTCAGGGGGAAGGGTGGCGAACCAGTCGCCCAGGGCTTGCGCCTGGCGCGTGCCAAGCTCGGAGAGGGGGACGTCGACATCGCGCTCGGCGATGGCGATCAACAACTGTTTTTCCGCTTCGGCGGCATCGCGCGCCACGTTGCCGGCACTTTGACCGTGACGCACGATCCAGATTTGCTGCGGCCATTTCTGTTCCATCGCCTTGCGCCTTCCTCCGTATTTATTGTTGATAAATATAGAGGAAAGCGGCAAGGCGCGGCGCGCCGCTGGAGAGCTGCTTAGGCGGCGTGTTCCGCTTCGTCGAGGTCGGCTGCGTCGTCGCTGTTGTAGACGGCCAGGTCGGTCTGTCCCATGACCCGGCTGGTGACGGTGCCGGCCGTGATCGAGCCGCTCACGTTCAGAGCCGTGCGGCCCATGTCGATCAGCGGTTCGACCGAGATCAGCAAGCCAGCCAGCGCGACGGGCAAGTCCATGGCCGACAGCACGATCAGCGCGGCAAATGTGGCGCCGCCGCCCACGCCGGCCACGCCGACGGAACCGATGGTGATGATGGCCAGCAAGGGCAGCAGGAAACTGATCGTGAAGGGATCGACGCCGACGGTCGGGGCGATCATCACAGCCAGCATGGCGGGATAGATGCCGGCGCAGCCGTTCTGGCCGATGGTCGAGCCGAACGAGGCGGCGAAGTTGGCGATGCCTTCCGGCGTGCCCAGGCGCTGGGTTTGCGTCTGTACGCTCATCGGGATGGAACCGGCGCTGGTGCGTGACGTGAACGCGAAGGCCAGCACGGGGAAGACTTTTTTCACGAAGCGCAGCGGGTTCAGGCCCACGCCGGCGATGATGGCCAGGTGCACGAGGAACATCAATATCAGCGCGCTGTACGAGGCGACGACGAAGTTGATCAGTTTCAAGATGTCCGTGTAGCTCGACGAGGCGACCACTTCAAACATCAGCGCGAACACGCCGTACGGCGTCAGGCGCAGCACCAGGGTGACCATGCGCATGACGATGGCGTGCGCCACTTTCATGAAGTTCTCGAACGAGGCGAAAATCTCCGGCTTTTTCGCCGCGATGCCCGTGGCCGAGATGCCGATGAAGATCGAGAACACGACCACGGCGATGGTCGACGTCTTGCGCGCGCCCGTCATGTCGAGGAAGGGGTTGGTCGGCACGAAGCTGACCAGCAGTTTCGGCAGGGACAGGGCTTTCGCCGTTTCCAGCGAGCCTTGCAGCTGCACGCCGCGCGCCACTTCGGCGGCGCTCGACGTCAGGCCGACAGCCGTCAGGCCGAACAGCTTGGCCATCAGGATGCCCAGCGCGGCGGCGACGGTCGTGGTGATGAGCAGGGTGCCGATGGTCAGCGCGCTGATCTTGCCCAGCGAGCTCGCGTCCTTGAGTTTCAGGATGGCGGAAATGATGGACACCATGATCAGCGGCATGATGATCATCTGCAGCAGTTTGACGTAGCCGCTGCCGACGATGTCCATGTATTCATTGGTGCCGGCGATGATGGGCGAGCCGGCGCCGTACAGCCACTGCACGGCCGCGCCGAGCAGCACGCCCAGGCCCAGGCCCGTGAAGACGCGCACGGTAAACGTCGCGTGTTTGCGTTGCTGGTGGAACATGAAAGCGAAGACGAGCAACGCAACGAGCAGGTTCAGGATGATGTTAATTGCCATGAAGGGGCCTTATCTTGGTTTTATTCGAGACTGCACGGAGCACATAAAACAGTACTACAACTGACAGCTGCCCCAGCCCGGGGCGGAAGGGCAAGCACTGTACAGTACTATGGTGGCGTTTTGCGCAATACCGCTGCGAATATTACGCTATATAAATATGCTTCACAGGTATAAGCCTTGTGGATGATTGTGAATTTAGCTATTTCGTGCAAGCATGCTTTTCCCGTTTGCTAAGATGCGCCAGACTATTTGATAGGAAGAAGATGAATGCATTAACTGAAGTACAAGTGCTCGATGCGGAAGAGCGCTTGCGCCTGGCCATGATGGCCTCCGACGTGGCCGCGCTGAACGCCTTGCTGGCCGACGACTTGCTGTTTACGAATCACCTGGGCCACTTGTTGAGCAAGCATGCGGACCTGGCCGCGCACGAGCAGCGCCTGCTGGCCATCACCGACTTGCGCGAGTCCGAGCGCCATGTGCGCATCAACGGCAGCGTGGCCGTGGTCTCCGTGCGCATGCAGCTGACGGGCACCTATCACGACGTGGAAACGCATGGCGACTTCCGTTTTACGCGCGTCTGGGCGCAGGACGCGGCCGGCGCGCTGCAAGTGATCGCCGCCCATTCCGGCGTCGTGGCTTGAGGAGTATCAGTGGATCATCGTTCCAAAGGGCAGCTGTTTGAAGCTGTCATCGCCGCCGGCCCGGCTACCCTGGCCATCACGGCCGGCTATCCCGTGCTGTTGTACAACCTGGTGCGCACCTGGGCCGACGCCCCCGGCGCCAATGCGCTGGCCGCGCTGCTGCTGACGGGCGGCGTGTGGGCCTTGCTGGAATTCTGGCGCATCGCGCTGGCGACCGTAGCGCGCAAGGCATATGCGTTCAACTGGCGCTTCTGGCTGGCCATCGCCGGTTTTCTCGGCTGCTTCGTGCGTTTCGTGCCGGACATGCCTGCCGGACTGATGCTGCTGTTGATGGTGCTGCCGGCGCTGGCGTGGACGCATTTCATCATGCTGCAGATCAAGCGCCCTCCCAATTTGTAAGTTTTAGTCTTCCTCTTCGGCTTCCACTTTCAGCCAGACGATGCGGCCATTGCCCGCCTCATGCAGATGGGCGAGCAGGGCGGTGGCCGCCGTTTCAGGCAGGCTGAAGTCGAACAGCACGTGCTCGCCGTGTTCCACGTTCAGCAAGGTAGCGCCGGCGCCATCGAGTTCGCGGCGCAGCATGCCTTCCATCGCATACGGCACCGTGCAGCGCAGCGTTCGCTGGCGCACGATGGCCGTCTTTTCCGCCTGCAGCAGCGCTTGCGCCACGCTGTCCGTGTAGGCGCGCACGAGGCCGCCCGCGCCCAGCTTGATCCCGCCAAAATAGCGCACGACGGTCGCCAGCACGCCTTCCAGGTCCTGGTGGCGCAGCACGTCGAGCATGGGTCGCCCGGCCGTGCCGCTCGGTTCGCCATCATCGACGGCCGCCGACTGCCCGCCCGCCAGCAGCGCCCAGCACACATGGCAGGCGCCAGGATGCTGCGCCTTCAAGTCATTGACCACCTGCTGCGCGCTGGCGCGGTCCGTCATCGGCTGCACGCAACCGATGAAACGGCTTTTCTTGATGATCAGTTCGCTGTGGATTGGGGCGGCAATGGTAAACGGCATGGCGGGTGCGAAGGCGGGCAAAGCAGCATGATAGAGGAAATGCGCGCCGTGGACGAGTCAGTCTGCTCACGCGGCAGAGGCTGCCACCAGTTCGCGCAGCGCCGCATCGCGCACTTGCACAATATCGAACAGTCCCAGCGCGTGCAGGGCGGGCAGGGCGTCGACAATGTCGCGCTCGGCGATGGTCCGTTCGGCGATGCCGCTGGACTCGTCCAGCCATAGCCGGGCATTGGCCAGGAAGGCGCCCACCGTGCCCTTGCGTACGGTCACGCCATTGAACTGGCCCTGGTTTTGTTGATCCGACAATACGTCTTCTGCGCGCATGATGCACTCCTAAATGTTGGAAAGACTTCACTGTATGATGGCCAGATTGTCTTGCCTGCGTTGTTTATGTCATTCAATACGTCAAATCCGCCAATCTTGTCATCATCGCTGCCGCTGCGCGCCATGCGCATTACCCAGCCGCAGGAGAGGGTGACGGCAGCGCACCGCCACGCCAGCGGCCAGCTGTTCGGCGCCATGCGAGGCCTGCTTTCCGTTGCCGCCGACAGCGGGCAGTGGGTAGTGCCGGCCAGCCATTGCGTATGGATGCCGCCCCATCACGTCCATGCGCTGCGGTCGCATGGCCCGTTTGCGGGCTGGAGCGTGTATGTGGACGAGGCCAGTTGCGCCAGCTTGCCCGCCGCGCCTTGCGTGATGCGTGTCTCGGGCCTGCTGCGCGAAGCGGTGGGCCGCGCCAGCACCTGGGAGGATGGCGCGCTCGACGTGCGGCAAGCCCGGGTGGCGGGCGTGATCCTCGACGAAATCGCCGCCGCGCCGTACGAGCCCTTCGGCTTGCCCCTGCCCACAGACTCGCGCCTGCTGCGCGTGGCGCGCGCCATCCTCGATGACCTGGCCGACGAGCGGGGCGTGGAAGCGCTGGCCGCCTGGGCCGGCGTGTCACCGCGCACCCTGGCCCGCCGTTTCACGCTCGAGACCGGTTTTACGCCATCCGCCTGGCGCCAGCGCGCCCGCATCCTGCGCGCCCTGGAATTATTGGCCGCCGGCCAGCCCGTCACGACGATTGCGCTGGACCTGGGCTACGACAACGTCAGCGCATTCATCGCCATGTTCAAGCGGGTGATGGGCGTGACGCCGGGGAGGTATGGGGAAGCGGTGGAATAGCTGATGTGGAAAACAAAAAAGCCAATCGCGAACGGTTGGTTACTCTGACGTATTTAGTAATCCGTGCGGAATTCGAACCCGCGACCGGCGGATTCAAAGTCCGCGTCTGTCACCAGAAGAAAGCTTGGACCTATCACAGTCAGATGCTTAATTGGTTCGCCGAATACCGTGAATATACACTTAAGACGATCAGTGATCTCTGCTGAGGGATAACCCTGATCGATCATTTTCTTTGCTGGTTCTACATGAAAAGTTGTTAGACGTTGAGTCCGAGTTGGAGAATTCCTTGTACTTGCTCTGCTGATAAACGTTGGGCGGTCAAGAGCTGATGGGGTTCTCCGCATTTTAGCTTTTGCAACGTTTCCATTGGCACTGGACGCCGAAATCTTATTATATTTTCAAAGATCACGATCGTTTTAAATTTTGCCTTTCCTATTTCCGTCAGAAGTTTTTCCTCCAGAACGGATGGGGCTAAGTCTTCGTGGTCGATTAGGTTCATATCCCGTTGATATGCGCCCGCTACGCGAGCTAGTGCAACAACTTGAGCGGAATGCCGTCCCGACTCATAGAATAAAATTATGTCGCCACGAGTGAATGATCGAATTGTGGCTGGCCCACCAATATAATGACGCTGACGAGATAATTGAGCACGAGATCTCGGAAGTAATGATAACTGAGGCGAATGATTTAGAAGCGGCTCCGCATATTGAGGTTGGACAGGTACCAAGACACCTTTACGACCATGCAGGCAAAATAGTCCCGGGCTGAATAAGCTCTCGAGCCGAAAGATGCTTAGAAGTGCAAGCTCGCCATCTGCGCGTCCTACGGAGATTTGTTGGTCAATATGGCTAAATTGTACTGGTGATGACGGCAGCGTGATATCACAACATTCAATGAGTTTTCTTCGAACGATGCCCCAATTTTTTTCTGTAATTACGTCGCCGATGCGTACTTTTTGCAGCTCGTTATTAGCCAGTTGACGACTGTAACCATAACCTGCTGCAATTTCTCGTACTAACGCTTGCTTGGAAGGAGAGTGCAATCTTATTCGATTGACTGCTGAAAAATCATTCTGTTCGTCTACGAAGTTAAGCAAGAGGCGAGCGGTGTCAGATGCCGCCGCACTGCTCTCTGAAACTGCGATGCTGCCGATCAGCGTATTCTTCAAAAGAGTCTTTGCGAGAACTAAATAACCGGTTACATTGCTTCCCGCACGTACCACTACTCGCTGTGAAGGATGTCCACCACCATCGAAGGCCGCCCATCGGCTAGCCATTGCCGCAGGTGTCACATCGAGCGCATTTAGAATGTCGCGGATGCTTGGCTCATCGTCAGGTTGGGCCGTCAAAAGGGTAAGAGTATCCTCGGCAGTAGAGGGTTGGCTTTCGACAGGCCTGCGTTCGACAGTGTCATTTTGAAAGGACTCTGGGGAAATGACCTCAATAGAAAATTCCTTACGAAGTTGCGCAGAACAATTAAGTATGGATGAGTCCGATGTTATGAGACCATGTAAGCCATGGAAGATGGAAGTGGCTAGATGGCGGAGATCCGATATATCGTTAGCTGTTAGTGAGTTTGCCGCCGTTCGGTCGGGAAATACTATTTTCGCCAATTGTGGGCACAGCACATCAGTGTATTCAACAGGAGGAATTGGAAATCTTGGCAATGCACGTGCAAGGGCTTGCATCGGATCAGTTTTTCCCTTATGTGCTGTGCGCTTAAGCTCGGCATCTATTTCTGAGCTAATTGCAAGACTGCAGGTTTGACCTCTCTCTGCCCTGAATACAGCTATTGCCTGTTCATGCCGGGCGCGGCGTGGGCCAAGATCGAACAGTACGTTCAAATCAAGAAGCAGCAATGGTCGAATGTCCTCTAGCTTATTTTCAAACCCTAATGGATTGGTTACTGAAATGCCACTCGGCTGGAAGAGTTGAGGCGTTTCCAGCTCATGGGCTCTGACCACAATCATTCGCTTCTTGGTCTGCCCTCCAGTGGATACACGTTGAGGGTAGAACCCTTGTGCTTCCCAAAACGCGTTAGCATCTTGTAGATCCTCAGCTACTCGGGCTTGGATGGAAATGTATTGTAATGACGTTAGCTGAGCTTTGAGAGCGTCCAATATGAGCCGCCCAAGTCCATGACCTCGATATATGTTTTTGACATAAATCTGTCTGACATGTGCCTTGGGAAAGGTCACATCGAAAAGCAAGTGACCTGCGTACTCATCTGATTGTCCATCTCTTGTCGCAATTACGAATAATAGTTCGCGGCGAGCGAAATCCGTAAAGACGCTTTTTGGGAAAAAGCCTAAGGCATGCTTATTATTGTCGGCTGCCGCCACAACCGCAGGCAGGTGCATGGATACTTCCGAATAGGAAGTTAAGATATGGAAAGACAGGTCGTTGCTCACAGCTTTATCCCGGAAGTTGATCCACTATAATTATAGTGCACCTACCGTTGATTATTGGAAATTCTGGTGAGTATAGTGACAATGATTTGCTATTATTTTATGTAGCAAAAAGATTGCGGAGCGATCCCGCTTGGCAGTATGGTGTCGAGCGCGCGAGGTCGAGCATACCGTCTCACGGTTTTTATCTGGATAGCATGCGCGAGCGCTTTTCCGGAAAAATACTCATCAAAATAGCGTCGGCTAATCCCTGCACTTTCTTTGGTTTGGTTCCAAATTTTTTTGGGGGTATCGGAAATAATTTTGGCAATTTCGAACTCACCAACAACCTTGCCAGTTGGTCGAGAGGCGTAAATGACGATAATTTTGATGTTCTGTGCTTTGGGTAGAATCTTTCGAAATTCATACTTCTTTTCCCCCGAGAGTATTTTTTCAGCAAACTCGGGCTTTATTGATAGAAGCACTTTCATATTTCCCTTAGCGTCTAGTACATGGCGCAGGCGAATAAGCCGCGAAGCGCACCCAACGTGCGCACGATCAAAGTGGCGTCATGATAGGGGTACCCCCAAAAAAAAGCCAGTCCGAGACTGACTTTCTGCGAACATTGGTAGGCTCTGCGGCGCTCGAACTTGCGACTAAAAGAGCAACCATCCGCTTGTTTGAGTGTGGATTTAGGCATTTCTCAATATTCAGGTCCAGCACTGGACCAAAACAAAAAAGCCAACCGCGAACGGTTGGCTTCTCTGAAGTATTTGGTAGGCCGTGCGGGATTCGAACCTGCGACCAACGGATTAAAAGTCCGCTGCTCTACCAGCTGAGCTAACGACCCAAAAACTTTACAACTGAACTACGGTAACGCTGTGCGGTACGTGCTTGCCATGCGGCATGCAATCGAACTGCAAATTCTTGGTAGGCCGTGCGGGATTCGAACCTGCGACCAACGGATTAAAAGTCCGCTGCTCTACCAGCTGAGCTAACGACCCAAGGGCGGCTATTATGACGGCCAAAGCGGGTTTTGGGAAGGGCGGGGATGGAAAAAAGCCTTGCATGGCGCCCGGGTACGGCATAATATAGGTAGATAGCCTACCTACTTATAAATTCTTATGCCCACTACCGAAGACCTTCCCATCCCCGAACGCGCGCTGGCGCTGTCCGATGAATTGCGCACGGCGTTCAAGCGCCTGCTGCGCTCCATGCAGCGCGAAGGGGGCGAGCTGGAGGGCAGCGTGTCGATGATGCAATACATGCTGCTGGCCCTGATCCACGAGCAGCCTGGCATCGGCGTGGCCGCGCTGGCGCGCCTGCAGAACGTGCGCGGGCCGACCGTCAGCGCGCAGGTCAAGTCGCTGGAAGAAGCGGGACTGGTCGAGCGCGGCGCGCCCGATCCGCAAGACCGGCGCCGCTCGGGGCTGCAGGTGTCCGCGCAAGGCCTGGCCATCCTCGAAACCCTGCGTGCGCGCCGCCGTGATGTGCTGGCGCAGCGCATTGCCCGTCTGACGCCGCAGCAGATCGATGCACTGGAAGCGGCCATGCAGCCGCTGCTTGAGATCGGACAAGCATGAGCCATCACGATCAAGCCAACACTGGTGTAAAGCCCGTCACCGAGCGCGAAGTGCGCGCCATCTATCTGGGCCTGATGGCCGTGCTGGGACTCGGTGCGCTGGACCAGAGCATCGTCGCCACGGCCTTGCCGCGCATTGTCGATGACCTGGGCGGCATGGCCCATTTGTCGTGGGTGGTGACGGCCTACGTGCTGGCCTCGACGGCCACCATGCCCCTGTACGGCAAGCTGGCCGACCAGTACGGCCGCCGCCCCATGATCTTTACTGCCCTGCTGACCTTTTTGCTCGGTTCCGTGCTGTGCGGGCTGGCGCAGAACATGACGGAGCTGATCATCTTCCGTGCCATCCAGGGTCTCGGTGCGGGCGGCTTCATGCCGCTGGCGCAAATCATCATCGGCGACATCGTGCCGCCGGCCGAACGGGGCAAGCGGCAGGGCATGGTGCCCATCGTGTATGCCGTCACCAGCGTGCTCGGTCCCGTGCTGGGCGGCGTGATCACGGATGCCTTGTCGTGGCACTGGATTTTCTATGTCAACCTGCCCATCGGCGCGGCCGCCTTTGTCATCATCGCGCGCGCCATGCGCAAACCGGCGCGCACGCATGCGCACAAGATCGACTATCTGGGCTCGGCCTTGCTGACGGGCGCCATCACGGCGGCCCTGCTGGCGCTGGCGCTGGGCGGCACCGAGTGGCCGTGGGATGGGCTGGCCATCAAGGTGTGCGGCGGCATTGCCGTGCTGCTGGGGATCTGGCTGGCGGTGCACGTGGGGCAGGTGGATGAGCCCGTGCTGCCGCCCGACCTGTTCGAAAACCGCACCTTCAATATCGCCAGCCTGGTGATGGCCGTGACCTTCATGGGCCTGATGGGCGCCAGCGTCTTCTTTCCCCTGTTCTTCCAGCTGGTGATGGGCACGAGTCCGGCGGAGTCCGGCGTGATGACGGTGCCGATGATGGTGGGGCTGGTGGCCTCGTCGATCTTCAACGGCCGGGTGCTGTCGCGCTCGGGCAAGTACAAGATGGTGCAGGTGGCGGGATTGGCCGTGGCGCTGCTGGCGTTTGCCGTGCTGGCCTGGGGCATGGAAACGTCGCGCGGCTACTGGATCATCGAGCCGGCCATCTTCTTCCTCGGCACGGGGCTGGGACTGGTGATGCCGAACATGACGATCGCCGTGCAAAATGCCTTGCCGCTGGCGCGCCGCGGCGTTGGCACGGCCATGCTGGCATTTTTCCGCTCGCTGGGCGGCTTGCTGGGCGTGACGGCGTCGGGCGCCATCCTCGCGCATCAGCTGCACAAGCACGGCGTGGAAGCCGTCTCGGCGCTGGGTGCGCAGGCGGCGGCGCAGACGGTGGACGTGTACCGCCATGCGATCGCCAGCGTGTTTGGCGCCGGCGCCGTGCTGCTGCTATTGGGACTGGTCTTCCTGCTGTTCCTGCCGGAACTGCCCCTGGAGGGGCATCCGGCGACGGTCAAGGACGATCAATAGCGCTCGAGCCAGTGCGCGTACGGCGCCGGCAGGGTCCACGAGGCGCGTTCCACGCCGAGTTCCTTGGCGGCAAAGTATGCCCAGTGCGGATTGGCCAAGTGCGCCTTGCCGACCATCACCACGTCGAGCTGTTCGTCCTTGACGACGCGCTCGGCAATCGCTGGCGTGCCGAAGCCCCAGGCGGACGAGACGGGAACGCCCGCTTCGCGGCGCACGCGCTCGGCAATCGGGCCCATGAAGGCCGGGCCCCACGGAATCGACACGTCGGGAATCGTGAAGCCCATGCTGACGCTGATCATGTCCATGCCGGCATCCTTGAACTGGCGCACGAGGCCGATCGATTCGAGCAGGGTTTGTTCGTCGCGGCCATCGAATTCCAGCACGCCGAAGCGGATCGTCAGCGGCAGGTGTTCGGGCCACACTTCGCGCACGGCTTTCAATGTTTCCAGCAGGAAGCGGCTACGGTTTTCCAGGCTGCCGCCATAGATATCGTCGCGCTGGTTCGAGTGGGCGGAAAAGAAGCTTTGCGCCAGGTAGCCGTGGGCGAAGTGCAGCTCCAGCCATTCGAAGCCGACTTCGCGGGCGCGCACGGCCGCGTCAACGAAGTTCTGTTTCACGCGGGCGATATCGTCGAGGTCCATGGCGCGCGGCACTTTCGGCAGGCCGCCGCCAAAGGCGATGGCGGACGGGGCGATGGTTTGCCAGCCGCGCGCGTCGCCTTCAGGAATGTGGTCGTCGCCTTCCCATGGGCGGTTGGCGCTGGCCTTGCGGCCCGCGTGGGCGATCTGGATGCCGGGCACGGAGCCGGCCGCCTTGATGGCTTTCACGACAGGCACGAAGGCTTGCGCCAGGTCATCGTTCCAGATGCCGGTGCAGCCGGGCGTGATGCGGCCTTCCGGAGCCACGGCCGTCGCTTCGACGATCACCAGGCCGGCGCCGCCACGGGCCATGCCCGCGTAGTGCGACAGATGCCAGTCGTTGGCCTGGCCATCGACGGCCATGTACTGGCACATGGGCGGCACGGCGATGCGGTTGCGCAGGGTGATGTCTTTGAGGGTGTAGGGCTGGAAGAGGGCGGACATGGTGGCCTTTGTGTTTGTTGGTGGAAATGTGGGTGAATGCTGATTCGGTAGTTCGTAAATATTCGAAGAATGGAATTAGTATAGCGCATGCTGTATGATTCTGCACATGCGTCCACACAAACATCCTGCCGCCAGTGAATTCGTGCTTGAAAGAGTGCTGTACGCCTTGAGCGATTCCATTCGCCTCGACATCGTGCGCCACCTGGCCAGAGTCGACGCGGCCGCTTGCGGCGATCTGGACGGCGGGCGGCCGAAGTCGACCGTTTCCCACCATTTCAAGGTCTTGCGCGAAGCGGGCCTCGTCTACACGGAAAACGCGGGCACGACGCATATGAACACCTTGCGCCGCGCCGATATCGAGAGCCGCTTTCCCGGCTTGCTCGGCGCCATCCTGGCGCAGCCGCAAGCGAATCAGCCCTGAATCTGTCGTAGAATGCCTGCAAGATTGCCGAATTTGCAGCACTGGAGTGCAGTCTCAAGCTGAAAGGTTGATTACGCATGAGAATTCCTGCACGCTATCGCTGGTGCTGCGCCACCGCTTTCGTACTGCTCACTGGCTGCTGGCCTTACACGGAGCCGGCCACGGGCGAATATGCCGATGTGTTGCGGCGCGGCGAAAAGGTGACCAAGGCCGACACGTACGGGCGGTTTGCCGCCTTATCGGTCGAGTACCGCCAGGGTGGCGGTTCCCTGATGTCCACGCACAACAATTCCATGCGGCTGATCCATAGCGATAAAGTTGTCGTCAAGACCACTGATGGCATCGAACGCTGGACCGACTTCGCCCAGCCCGTCTATTTTGTCAGATTGCCTGACGATGACAGCGTGCTGGCGCTGGTCCACGAGCAAGCGGGCAAGGCCGTGGTCGAGAAGGTCGCGGCGTCGAAAGACGGCTACCGTGGCACCGAGACGTACACGCATGGCTTTCCCCTCTCTCCCGGCGTGCGCTATTTTCCCGGCGACCAGCGCCCCGGTTTTCTGTTACGTGGCTTGCCCCTGAAAACCACTGTACTGCCCAGTCCGCCAGAAAACGATGGCGACTTGCACGCCCAAGTCTTGGCGGCCATCTCGCCCGATGGAAGGTCGTTTGCATATGTCGATAGCGAATATGCGCCGTCCGTGGTGCTGGTCGTCGATGCGGACGGCAAGCGGCGAGACCCGATCCCGCTGCCGAGAATTTACCTGGCCGATACGCCTACCTACCAATTCCAGCCATACGAGCGGCTATGGGCCTGGTCGCGCACGGCGCTGGCATGGCACAAGAACGGCGCGGGCAGCTGGGAAGTGCGGCCGGACGGCACCGCGCCCGAGGCCGCCGGCGCGCGCAATCCGGTAGAGCAATTGTTTATCAGCGATCAGACGGGCTACCGAACCTGTTTTGCCGCCGACAATGCCGTCTGCCTGTCCGGCTGGCGCGGGGCGAACGCCGCCGAGCAGCGCAAGACTTTTGTATGGGACGGCAACACGCCGCCGTTTGCCTATGTGCCGGTAGCCACCACGGCCGCATTCGGCGCCAGGGTCGGCGTGCTGTTGTTGTCCGGGAGATGCTGCCGTGTGCCGTCTTACCATTTGTATCTCGATGGCGCGCCGGCGGCGGTGGCCGCGCAATTGTCCGCGCGCTTGCGCGACAGCAAGACACCGTTCGTGCGCATCGATGAGTGCCCCCGCCGTGTCGGCTATGACGGCAAGTGCGAGGCGCAGCTGGCCCGGCAGATCGGGCGGGTGGAGTCGCTGGGACGCGAACTGGAGCAACTGGTTGATGCCTGGGAAGAGCACGATGGCGTGCTGTTCGTCATGCCGTCCATGGCGGTCGCCGTGCGCGCGAACGAGCAGGGCGGCAGCGTGATCCAGACCCTGTTGCGTGCCGATTTTTCGCGCAAGGATTGATATCGGTCGTCTGCCGCGCGTCACCGAAATGCCAGGCTCGGCTATGATGTCGGCCTTTCGGTAAATCCTCGGCCGCGCGCCCGTTGCGCGCATGGCTGGCGAGACTACCTGGCACGGCAAGGATAGGGAATGACAGCAGCAGTGGTATCACAGGCGGACCTGGCACATCGTCCGCAGTTTGGCTGGATCAATGGTTTGAAGGCAGGCGCGGCGCAGTTGATCGTGTTGCACCATCTGGCGTTTTACGGGCCCATGTCCGATTACGTGCAGCCGCTGTGGCCCGAGCTGCTGGACTGGCTCGGTGGCAGCGCGCGCATCGCCGTGCAAGTGTTTCTCGTCATCGGCGGCTTTCTCGTCGCCAAATCGCTCTCGCCCGCAGGCCGTCCCGGCATCGCCAACCCTCTGCAAGCGGTCTGGCGCCGTTATGCCAAGCTGGCGCCGCCTTTCCTGGCTGCCACCTTGCTCGCCGCCATCATCACGCCAGTGGCCGGCATCTGGATGCAGCACGACTCCATGTCGGCCGCCGTCACCCTGGGCCAGCTGAGTGCACATGCCTTGCTGCTGCACGGCGTGCTGGGCTATGAATCGCTGTCGGCCGGCGCCTGGTACGTGGCCATCGACTTCCAGCTGTACCTGCTGACCGTATCGCTGCTGTGGCTGAGCGGCCGCGTGGCGGGACAGTGGCGCCGGCACTGGCTGATGCCGCTGGCCGTCACCGTCGGTATCGCCTTTTCCCTGCTGTATTTCAATCTGGACGCGGACTGGGACAATTGGGCGCCGTATTTCTTCGGCAGCTATGGTCTCGGCATGCTGGCCTGGTGGGCCAGCGATCCGGCCCGTAAACCTGGCGCCATGACCGTGCTCATGGCCATGGCCGCCGTGCCCGTTCTGCTGGCCCTGGCCGTCGACTACCGCAGCCGCATCGCCTTTGCCCTGATCGTCGCCTGCGCCCTGTTCCTGTTCGGCCGCGCCCGCACGCCTGCGCAGGGAGGCGCCTGGAATGTCATCAACGCCCTGGGCCGGATCTCGTATGCCGTGTTCCTCGTCCACTTTCCCGTCAGCCTGCTGGTGAATGCCTTGTTTGTCACCTACGTTCCACTCGAGCCCGAGTGGCAGGCACTGGGCATGCTGACGGCCTGGGGCGCCAGCCTGGCGGCCGGCGCGGCGTTTTACCGCTGGGTGGAGGTGCCGCTGGGGCGTGTGATGGGGAGCGTGGTGGCGCATCTGGCCGGGCGGCAGGCGCTGGTGTCGCGTTAGAAACTCGGGGCGTCATGCAAAAGGGTGGAGGTATTGTTGCTCAAGGATATAGTTGCCGCGTATGCATGACGGCAAGAATTTCTATCGCGCTTGCTTCAACGCGATACACGACGACATAGTTTGGATGTGCAACCAGTTCGCGCGTGCCTGAAACTCTTCCGGACCGGTATAGGTGAGGGTGGCAGGAAAGCCGGGAGATGGCGTTGTCGATGTCATGGTAAAGCTGCAGCGCTGCCGGCCGGTTGTGCTGCGCGATATACGTGAGTATCGCGGTCAAATCTTCTTGAGCTTCAACCTTCCATTGAATCGGCAGCATGGCCGTCAGTCTGCGGCGTGACGATTTTCCTCAGTTGCGCCATGACTGTCTCGTGCGAGGCGGTAGCGCGGTCATCATTGAGCGACGCCAGCACCTTTGCGCGAAACCATTGTTCATAGGTTTCGGCTGCTTCTGTTGTAGCAAACTCGGACATGGTCGAGGATGGTGTGGAGTTCATGATTGTCTGATTATACGACAGTCCGATAAAGCTGTATCGCAGGTGGCAAGGCGTTTGATTTGTGTCAGCGATGGCATCGCGTGCAAGTGATGCTGCTGAAAACAAAAAAGCCAACCGCGAACGGTTGGCTTCTCTGGAGTATTTGGTAGGCCGTGCGGGATTCGAACCTGCGACCAACGGATTAAAAGTCCGCTGCTCTACCAGCTGAGCTAACGACCCAAAAACTTTTTACAACAACTTCGGTAACACTGTGCCGTAAAAAAATGCTTGCTATAACAACTCGCAAGCAGATCAGTACTGCGTATTCGTGGTAGGCCGTGCGGGATTCGAACCTGCGACCAACGGATTAAAAGTCCGCTGCTCTACCAGCTGAGCTAACGACCCGAAGAAGAAAGATTATAGGGGGTGCCCGGGATTCTGTCAAACCTAACGGGCAACTTTTTCCCCGCTTTTACTTTTTGCCGCCCCGTTCCTTGGCAGCCTGGGCCGCGCTGGAGTCCGGGTAGCGCGAGATCAGGGCGTTCAGGGTCTTGGTCGCGTTGGCCTTGTCTTTCAGCTCCGTGTAGCAGCTGGCGATGTTGAGCATGGCGTCGGGCGCCTTCGGGCTGTCCGGGTAGTTCTTCAGCACTGCCTGCTGGGCCGTGATGGCGCTCTTGCAGTCGCGCTGGGCGTAATAGGCGTTGCCCAGCCAGTATTGCGCGTTGGCCGCGTAGGCCGATTCCGGATAGCGTTTCACGAAGCCGTCCAGGGCCGTGACGGCGCCCTTGTAGTCGCCCGACTTGAACAGGCCGAACGCGGATTCGTACGCGCTTTGCTCGGATACGCCCACGGCCGCTTCCTGGCCATCGATGGTGACCTGGCGCGGCTCGAGCTTGCGCAGGCGCGCATCGATGTCGGTGTAGAAATCCTTCTGGCGCTTTTGTACATTCGCCAGGTCGTTGCCCAGCACTTCGATCTGGCCGCGCAGGCGGGCGATCTCTTGCATGGTCTGGTCGTGCTGGTTGATCAGGCTCAGGGTGCTGGTCTTGTCCGCCTTGGTGTCGACGCGGCTGTTCAGGTCGCGCGCCATGGCGTCGACCTTGGCGCGCAGCTCGAGGATGGCCTTGCGCGCTTCGTCGTCATCGAACAGGGCGGCGTTGGCGTGCAAGGGCAGGTAGGCAAACGCGGCCATCAAGGCGGCGGCGACGCCGGCTTTCGAGAATGTCATCATGGGTCGGGCTTTCTAAGGTTACGCAAACATGCAAACGGGGCGCCGGGCGGTGAATCACCGCGCTGCGCCCCATTATTATGCCTATGACTGGCCAGTTAGGTAAGCGCCAATGCTGCCGCGCTCACCTGTCAACATCAATAAACGATGTCAGCGCGGCGGTTTTCTGCCCATGCTGCTTCGTTGCTGCCTTGTGCTTTAGGCTTTTCTTTGCCCAGCGACACGGCTTCCATTTGGCCTTCTGGCACGCCCAGGGCTGCCATCGACTTGCGCACGGCTTCAGCACGTTTCTGGCCCAGGGCCAGATTGTACTCAGCGCCACCGCGTTCATCGGTGTTACCTTGGATCAGGATCTTGCGGCTAGGCGTTTTCACCAGGTAAGCAGCGTGGTTTTGCACGACTGGGGTGTCCGCTTCGCGCACGACGTATTTGTCGAAGTCGAAGTAGATGCTGCGGTTAGCCAGCACGCCTTTTGGATCGTCCAGTGGATCGACCGATGCGGTCGTCACTGGCTGAACTTGACGGGTGTCAACTGGAGCTACGACTTTTTCAGGAGCGCGCTCAACCACTGGGGTTTCTGCTACTTTGACTGGGGTGCTGCAGGCGGACAGCAGAGCTGCGGTAGCGGCGATGAAAGCCAAACTTTTAAAGTTACTCATTTTTATTCTCCGGGTCATGGTTAAAGGTGAAACTGTACAGCATTTACTTCATAAAAGGACCCCAGGTGGGCTCCTTGATATTGCCAGCTTGCGTAGTCAAACGCTGTTTGACGCGGCCATCCACCGATACCACTGCCAGCGACTTGCGTCGTCCGGATTCGGTCGCGTACATGATATATTTCCCGTTGGGCGAAAAGCTCGGTGATTCGTCGTTGGCGGTGTCCGACAGGCGCAGTTCCTGGCCACTAGCCAGGTCGAGCGCGTAGAGCTGGAAATTGCCGTCGCGACGGGAAATATAAGCAAGTGTCTTCCCGTCGGACGAGATCCGCGGGCTGATGTTGTAGGAGCCGCCAAACGTCACGCGCTTGGCTTCGCCACCGCTGGCCGACATACGGTAGATTTGTGGTCCGCCGCTGCGATCGCTGGTGAAGTAAATGCTTTGGCCATCGGCCGAGAATTGAGGTTCCGTATCGATGCCGCTGCTGGTGCTGGTGCGGCGCAAGCCGCTGCCGTCGGCATTGACGGTGTAGATCTGGGTATGGCCGTCGCGCGACAGGGCCACGGCCAGGCGCGAGCCGTCCGGGCTCCAGCTCGGCGCGGAATTGCTGCCTTTTTCATTCGACACGATGGTGCGCTGGCGCGTCACCAGGTTTTGCACGTAGACGATGGGCTTTTTCTTTTCAAACGACACATACGCGACCTTGGTGCCGTCCGGCGACCAGGCAGGCGAAATGATCGGCTCGTTCGAGCGCAGCGCGACCTGGATGCCTTCGCCATCGGCGTCGGCCACTTCCAGCCGGTATTCGCGGCCCGATTGTGTGACGTAGGCGATGCGCGTGGCGAACGCGCCCTTGACGCCCGTCAGCTTTTCATAGATGTCGTCGGCGATCTTGTGCGCCAGCAAGCGGTTGAACTGCGGCGCGGCCGCATTGTTCATGCTGGAAATCTGCGCGCCCTTGATGGTGTCGAACAGCTTGTAGCGCACGTCCAGGCGGCCATCGGCCATGCTTTGCACGGTGCCGGCCGCCAGCGCGTCGGCGCCGCGCGACTTCCACTGTTCGTAGCTGACGGGTGCCGTTTCCGATACGGGCGCATCGGCATCGATCAGCTTGAACACGCCGCTGCGCGCCAGGTCGGCCTTGATAATGCCCGACAGCGATTGCGGCGCCGCCGATTCATTGACGAAGCTGGCGACAGCCACCGGAATCTGGTTGCTGCCGATCCCCGTAATCTCCACGCGCAACTGCGCCTGGGCGCTGGACGCTCCCAGCACCAGGCTGGCGCAGAGCACGACATAGCTCATTTTTTTCATGGTCATCATTTAGGCAAATCCTTCATCTCGAATATGAGTTCAATCTCGCGTTCCACGGTGCCGTCTTTTTTCTTCGGCAGTGGCGACGATTTATTAATGGCGTTTTCCACCGAGCTGTCATACGCCGGCAGGCCGCTACTTTTAATCTTTCGGACCGAAATAATTTCCCCAGTTGGCAGTTGCTCGATCTTGAACACGGCGCGCGGGTTGCCCGGCACGTCCGTGCTACCGCTGTACGCGATATTGCTCTTGATCTTGCTCGTCAGGGCAGCGACATAGCCGCTGTCCTTGCGTGGCGCGGTCGATTTCTCGGCCGTGCCCGTCGTGCCGGCGCCCGCCGCACCCGTGATGCGGCTCATTTCCGCAGCGCGTGCCTTGTCGGCGGCTTTTTTCTCTTCCGCCGCTTTTTTCGCCTTGGCAGCTTTTTCCGCCGCCGCTTTTTTATCGGACAGTTCCTTCTCGGCTTTTTCTTCCGCCGCTTTTTCTTTCTCTTTGGCCTGCTTGGCTTTCTCCAGCTTGTCGGCCTTTTCTTTTTCCAGCTTTTCAGCCTTGTCTTTTTCTTTCTGCTTCTGTTTTTCCAGTTCGCGCTTTTCTTCCTCGCGTTCCTTCTGTTCCTGCTTGCGGCGCTCTTCCGCTGCCGCTTTCTCTTTTTCTTCCTTCAGCTTGGCCTTCTTGCGCTCAAGGGCGATCTCCGCCTCGCGCAGGTCGACCTTCGGCTCGGGCGCGGCCACCGGCGGCGGTGGCGGCGGGGCCGGCTGTTCCACTTCCGGTTCCGGCGGCGGGGCCGGTGTCGGCTCCGGTTCCGTCGCCACTTCGGGCGGCGGCGCGGCCGTCTGCACCTTCATGTCCCACACTTCCGCTTCGACGGCGACAGGTTCCGTATTTTGCCAGTGTACGCCCACCCACAGGAAAAACAGCAGCCCAAGGTGCATCGCCAGCGCCAGGCCCAGCGAGGGCCAGCGGCTGCGTTCGCGCGGCACGCTGTAGGGCTTGCCGAGTACATGGTCGATTTGTTTGTTCTGCAAAGTCTAGTCTATCTAAAAACGGTCAAGTCTGGAAACAGGATGCTGCGCTTACTTGGTGGCCAGGCCAACGCGGGTAATGCCCATCTTTTTCGCTTCCGAAATGAGCTGGATCACATCGTCGTACTTGCTTTCCTTGTCGCCCGCGATCATCACGGGATAGTCGGGATTGCTCTCGTGCAAACCGCGCAGCTTGCGCAGCAGGGCGTCGCGGTTCGGTTCCGTTTCCGGCGACAGCTGTTCCTTGCCGATGACGCCGATCGACAGTGAACCATTCGGTTTCAGCACGATCTGAATATAGTCATCGGGCGGTTTGGCCGACTTTTCCGCGTTGGGCAAGTTCACCACGCTGGGATTGTTCGACGACGGCATCACCATGAAAATGATCAGCAGCACCAGCATCACGTCGATGTACGGCACGACGTTGATTTCGGACTTGAACTTGCGGCCACGGCCGCCGCGCATGCCGCCGCTATTGAATGAGGAACCCATGGACGCTGCCCCCTCTTAGCGCGACTGGCGCTGCAAGATGTTGGAGAATTCCTCGACGAAGCTCTCGAAGCGGATCGCCAGGCGGTCGATGTCATGCGAAAAACGGTTGTAGGCGACGACGGCGGGAATCGCGGCGAACAGGCCGATGGCGGTGGCGATCAGCGCTTCGGCAATGCCGGGCGCGACGGCGGCCAGGGTGGCTTGCTGCACGTTGGCCAGGCCGCGGAAGGCGTTCATGATGCCCCAGACGGTACCGAGCAGGCCGATGTATGGCGAGACGGAACCGACGGAAGCGAGGAAGGCCAGATGCGATTCGAGCACGTCCATTTCACGCTGGAAGGCGGCGCGCATGGCGCGGCGTGCGCCGTCGAGCACGGCGCCGACGTCCAGCGCTTCACGCGAACCGTAGGAAGCCTTGCCCTTGATGAATTCGCCCATGCCTGCGTCGAAGATGCGGGCCAGCGCGCCGCTCTGGTCGCGGTTGCCGCTGGCGTTCTGGTGCAGCGCATGCAGGTTGCCGCCGGCCCAGAAGCTGCGTTCGAATTCGATGGTTTGCTTGCGCGCCTGGCGCACGGCAAACATCTTGCGGAAAATGTAGGTCCAGCTGGTCAGGGAAATCAGCAGCAGCAGGGCCATGATCAGTTGCACGATCAAATGGGCATTGGAGATGAGCGCGAGGAAAGAAAGATCTTGTGTAACGTTCATTGGCTGGCAGTCTGTTGGGTGAATTGTCCGGAGGTGGCGGGTAGGGCTCAGGCGGCGCGCATGCGGGCCGCGACTGCATCAGGCACGGCGCGCGGACGCAGTGCCGAATCGACGCAGCCGATCTTGACGCGGGCCGTGTTGAGCAGGCGGTCGCCGCACCAGGCTTGTTGCAGGAAAACGATGGAGGCGCGCCCCATTTTTTCTATGTTTAAGGTTAATCTTACCGTGTCATCGAGCCTGGCTGGCGCATGATAGTCGGCGTTGACGCTTTTGACAACGAACATTGCGTCGTGCTGTTCCAGCAATTCCTGCTGGCCCACGTCGATGGCGCGCAGCCATTCGGTGCGCGCGCGCTCGAAGAATTTCAGGTAGTTAGCGTAATAGACGATGCCGCCGGCGTCGGTGTCTTCATAGTAGACACGTACGTTCCAGGTAAAGACTGAAGGCATGTTTATTGCGCCAGTAGTGAGATTGAGCAACATTTTACGCGATTTTTCTTCTTGTGACTGTGGGCGCTTGCTGGAAAGCCATGCAAAAGCTGCATATAAGTTGCACCGCAGCATTGTAAAACGGAGAGCTGCAATGGCAAGCCCCGTAACATACGCTTACATGCCTGAGCAAAGTTTACATCCAGCTTAAGACGATGGGCCGGCGCTGCCCGGGCGGCGATTATAGCCGCACGCTTGCATTCCTTGCTCAATTTGGGCACTTAACTTACAATTTGCATTCCATTACGTCTCACGTGACTGGCGAAAAGTCGGGCGATCTCCATGAGTGGCGATCGGCAATCCGGCGAAAGGTGGGCACCCACCGGGAAACGTGAGATTTTTCATCAGCCGTTCGCCTGGGTAGCCACTATGGAAAAGCACGAAGAGGCTGCCTGTCCAATGTTGTTATTCACTTAACGCCGGCTCCCCTCATTCGATCCAATCTGCCAGTACAAGCACCCTCATACTTGGAGTTTTTACATGTTTGCAAAAGATCACACCCTCGCCAACGTCGATCCTGAATTGTTCGCCGTCATTCAAAAAGAGAACACGCGCCAGCACGATCACATCGAACTGATCGCGTCGGAGAACTACACGTCGCCAGCCGTAATGGAAGCGCAAGGCTCGCAGCTGACGAACAAGTACGCCGAAGGCTATCCAGGCAAGCGCTACTACGGTGGCTGCGAATACGTCGACGTGGCCGAGCAACTGGCCATCGACCGTGTCAAGCAGCTGTTCGGCGCCGAATGCGCGAACGTGCAGCCGAACTCCGGCTCGCAAGCGAACCAGGGCGTGTTCTTTGCCATGTTGAAACCAGGCGACCTGATCATGGGTATGTCGCTGGCCGAAGGCGGCCACCTGACCCACGGCATGCCGCTGAACATGTCCGGCAAATGGTTTGACGTCGTCTCCTACGGTTTGACGGCGGAAGAAGACATCGACTACGAGGCAATGGAGCGCCTGGCCCGCGAACGCAAGCCGAAGCTGATCATCGCCGGCGCGTCCGCGTTCTCGAAAAAGATCGACTTCGAACGCTTCAGCAAGATCGCCAAGGAAGTTGGCGCCTACTTCATGGTCGACATGGCCCACTACGCCGGCCTGATCGCCGCCGGCCTGTACCCGAACCCGGTGCCGTTCGCCGACTTCGTCACCTCGACCACGCACAAATCGTTGCGCGGCCCGCGCGGCGGCATCATCCTGATGAAGGCCGAACACGAAAAAGCCATCAACTCGGCCATCTTCCCTGGCATCCAGGGCGGCCCGCTGATGCACGTGATCGCCGGCAAGGCCGTCGCTTTCAAGGAAGCGCTGAGCCCTGAATTCGTCGAATACCAGAAGCAAGTGATCAAGAACGCCGACGTGCTGGCGAAAACCCTGATCAAGCGCGGCCTGCGCATCGTTTCCGGTGGCACCGAATCGCACGTCATGCTGGTCGACCTGCGCGCCAAGAACCTGACGGGCAAGGAAGCCGAAGCCATCCTCGGTTCCGCGCACATCACCTGCAACAAGAACGGTATCCCGAACGACCCGCAAAAACCATTCGTCACTTCGGGCATCCGCCTGGGCAGCCCGGCGATGACGACGCGCGGTTTCAAGGAAGCGCAAGCGGAAGAAGTGGGCAACCTGATCGCCGACGTGCTGGACAATCCGCATGACGCCGCCACCATCGAGCGCGTGAAAGCGGCAGTGAAAGTCCTGGCCGACGCGCACCCTGTGTACGCCGCATAATAATTTGTCCAGAATGTGTCATACGGAGTAAGATTCTGTATGACACATTCCTTCGTGCCCAAGGGCGCCCGGAGTGATTCGGGCGCCCTTTGCACAAGGACGGCGATTTCCCGTAATTATTACTATAAAGTTGTAACCAGCCCATGAAATGTCCATTTTGCCAGCACGGCGACACCCAGGTTCTCGATACGCGCGTATCGGAGGAAGGGGATGCCATTCGGCGCCGCCGCCGCTGCGGCAAATGCGACAAGCGTTTTACCACGTACGAGCGCATTGAACTTATCATGCCGGCCGTCGTCAAAAAGAATGGCAGCCGGACGGAGTTCGCTGCGGATAAGTTGCGCGGCAGTTTGATGCTGGCCTTGCGCAAGCGTCCCGTCGCGGCCGCCTCCGTGGATACGGCCATCGCGTCCATCCAGGAAAAGCTGCTGACCAGCGGCTTGCGCGAAGTCGATTCCGGCTATATCGGCGAACTCGTCATGCAAGAACTCAAGCGCCTGGACAAGATCGCCTACATCCGTTTCGCCTCCGTCTACAAGAATTTCGAAGACCTGGCCGAGTTCCAGGATGCGATTGCCGAAGTGGGGCAGGCGCGCAAGCCCTGACCTCACCTTCTTGTTCACCTTAGTGAAGGCGGGGCTGCTTATGCGCCCCGTTTTCACCACGCCAAGGTTTGCCTGGCAAGCGGTCTGATCAATCCCAACGCTATTCTTCTCGACTTATCGCCGTGCTGTTTGCGCCAGCGCAGACCCGGCTTTTTGCGCGCGCCTATCTTGTAGCTGGGCCGCCTGTTCCTGCGACTCTTGCTGCGGAGGGGAGTAGCGCATGCGCAATGGCGGTCGCACTATGTTTCCTGCAGTTGGCAGCAGCCTCGTCGAGGTGCTGGTGTCGCTGCTGCTGTTGGCGCTGGGTCTGCTGGGCGCCAGCATCCTGCAACTGAACTCGCTGCGCGCGCGCCATGAGTCGGCGCTGTTGTCGGCGGGCGTGCAATTGGCTGCCGGCATGGCCGAACGCATGCGCGCGAACAGCGTGCTCATGAATGGCCCCGATGCGGGCAATCCCTACCTGAACGTGGCCTACGCGGCGGCGGACGATGCCGAAGCAGGCGGCGGCGCGCCCGACTGCTTCGGCTCCACTGCCTGCAGCGCGGCCGAACTGGCGCAATTCGATATCGCCGAATGGAAGCAGCGGCTGCATGCGGCCTTGCCCGGCGCGCGCCTGCATATTTGCCGCGACACTTCCGCGTGGGATGCCGCCGCCCAAGGCTTGCAGTGGGCGTGCAGCGGCGGCAAGGGCGCGCCCATCGTTATCAAGCTGGGCTGGCGCGGCCGCCTGCCCGATGGCTCGCCTGCCGTGAATGCGGCAGGCGAGTCGTTGCCCAGGCTGGCATTCCAGCTGGGCGGAGGCGGCGCATGAACGAGGTCCTGTATCGGCATCGCGGCATGAGCCTCGTCGAATTGCTGGTGGCCCTGTCGCTGGGCGCGCTGCTGATGCTGGCGGCCAGTAGCGTGCTGCTGGCCGCCAGCGGCAGCTATGGCGACCAGTCCGCCAGCGCGCGCCTCGACGACAACGGCCGCTATGCACTCGACACCATCGCCCGCGCCGTGCGCCAGACGGCATACGTAAACTGGGACAGCAGCGCCGCGCCCGTCGCCCATGCCGATGACGACAGCGCCAATGTGGCCGGGCTCGACGCGCGCAGCCTGGGCAAGAACAGCGAGGGCATCAGCGGCGCGCTGTCCGGCGCCCTGCATGGCAGTGACGTGCTGGCTCTGCGCTATTACGGCGCCGGCAAGGAAGAGGGCGGCGACGGTTCCGTGCTCAATTGCGCGGGTTTCGGCGTGGGCGCCGCGCAAACGCAGGCGCAGCGGGGCTGGAGCATTTTCTATGTAGCGCAGGGCGCCGATGGCGAGGGCGAGCTGCGTTGCAAATACCGTGGCGCGAACGGCTGGGGCGCGGACGCCATCATCCGTGGCGTTGACGGTTTCCAGGTGCTGTATGGCCTCGACACGGATACGCCTCCTGACGGCGTGGCGAACCGTTACGTCAACGCCAGCGCGCTCGACGCCTACGATGCGGCATTGGTACTGGAGGGCGCGGATGCGGCCGCGCGCCAGCGCGATCTGCACCGCCGCACACACTGGAAGCGCGTGGCCAGCGTGCGCGTGGCGCTGTTGCTGCATGGCGAGGCGGGCCAGGCGGACAAGCTGGCGGAACTGGGGCCGGCACAGTTCGACCTGTTCGGCAAGGCGTATGCCGAGGCGCACGGCGCCGGCGACACGGGCGTGCGCATTGCGCGCGCATCCTTGCCCGCCGCGACGCGCTCGCGGCTGCGGCAACTGGTGCAGACGAGCATCATGCTGCGCAACGGGCCGGCCTAGGCGGGCGGCGCGATGGCTGGCCCGGGTGTCCGCCGTTGCGTGCCTTCTTGTGCATCTTGGCTATGCCACAGCGGCGCCACCCTCGTGTATGTGCTGTGCCTGCTGGTGATCATCTTGTTGCTGGGCATATCGGCAGCGCAGATGGCCTTGCAGGGCGAAAAGGCGGCACGCGGCGAGCGCGACCGGCAGATCGCGTTTCAGGCGGCGGAGGAGGCATTGGTGGATGCGCAGAACGATATCGAAGGTTTGCCCGGTGCGCCGGGACGCAGCAGCCTCTTCGGGCCAGGCAGTGCGGCCGGGTTCGCGGACGGTTGCGGCGAGGCAGGCGCACTGGGCCTGTGTCTGCCCGCAACGCCGGACGCGCCGGCGCTCTGGCTAAGCATGGACCTCGATGGCGCCGACGCTGGCAGCCGCGCGGTTTCATACGGCCAGTTTACGGGCGCCGTCATGCAGACGGGGCAGGGTTTCCTGCCGTCGCGCCGGCCCCGCTACCTGATCGAATTGCTGCCGTTTCACCCGCCCGGCGCGCAGGCCACGGCAGCGGCCGGCGGTATGGCCACGGAAAGCTATGTGTACCGCATCACGGCCATCGGTTTTGGGGCGCAGGAAAGCACGCAAGTCGTGCTGCAAAGTTATTACCGCAAACAGGCGGCGGGAGCGGGGCCATGAGGGCTTTGATGTTTGCCTGGCTGCTGTTCGGCCGGATTTTCCTGGCTTGCGGCGCCGCCGTCGCGGGCGCTCCTCCCGTGGTGCTGGCGCGGGCCGACACGGGTTTGTACGGCGCCAGGGTGCCGCCGAATCTCCTGCTCAACCTGTCCCTCACGCACGCTGCCGCCGCTGCCGCGCATGGCGGCGACTATGCGCCGCAGCGCGAGTATGCAGGCTACTTCCATGCGCGCATGTGCTACAGCTATCCGTACCGCAGCAAGGATGGCGTCATGCTGCCGGACTTGCGCGTAGCGACCGCTTACTTTTCCGTGCTGAAACCGGCCGATGCCTTGCACGGCTGCGGCGGTGACAGTTTCAGCGGCAATTTTCTCAACTGGGCCAGTGCCAGCATGCTCGACATCGTCCGCTATGCGCTGACGGGCGGCGACCGCGTCATCGACGAAGTGCGCAAGACGGTGCTGCAGCGCGCCTACCTGCCCGACGCGGACAGCCCCATCGACTTCTTTGCCCACCCCGTCTTTTTCCCGCGCAAGCTCCTGCAGACCGGCGTGGCGGCCGCGACGCCGTTTGCGCTGGCGCAACTGGCCATCGTTTCTTGCCGCAACCGCTTGCTGTTCGGCGACGCCAGCTTGCCCCCGGGCGGCAGTTGCGACGCGCCCGGCGCTGCGGCCTCGCACGGCGTGTTCCTCGCGCGCGTGCGCGTTTGCGACACGGAAGAGGGGCCGTTGCGCGACGACTTGTGCCTCGCATATGGCAAGAACTACAAGCCGGTGGGCGCCGTGCAGCGCCATGGCGGCAGGGTGCGCGTGGGCGTGTTCGGCCACTTGAACGGCCAGCCCGCCAGCGCCGGCCCCGTGTATGGCGGCGTGCTGCGCGCGCCGCTGGCCCACGTGGGCAGGCAGCGCTGGGCGGCGCCCGATTTTATGCCGCAAGACAATGCCGACGCCGAGTGGAATCCCGCCAACGGCGTGTATGCGGCTCAATCTACGTCTCAGGCTGCGGGCTTTGGCGGCGGGGTGACCGCTTACATCAATGGCTTGGGCCGCGGCAATGCCGGGCATCCCGGTGCGTACGCGAAGGCGGCGCCGCTGGCTGAATTGCTGTACGAATCGCTGCGCTACCTGCAGGGACGGCAGGCGAGCCCTGTCGTGCCGCCAGCCACGGCCCCGCCTGCCATCGACGATGGCTTGCCGGTCGTGACGCCATGGAGCGACCCGCAAACAGCCAGTTGCCAGCGCCACATCGTCGTCAGCCTCGGCGATGCTGGCATGGCGGGCGACCGTTACGTGCCCGGCAATGCTCCTGTGATTCCCGCATCCAACGGCGACCGCGCACGCGCTGCCGATGGATTCGCGCCGCCGGCGTTCGACGCGATGGCCTGGACGCACGCGGTGGGCAGCCTGGAAAGCGGCGGCGCGCAGGGCAATCCCGCGCCGCGGCCCGACCTGGCGGCACTGGAATTGCTGGCCGACGGGGCTGGCGGCGCCAGCTACCATGCGGCTGGCTTGGCTTACTGGTCGCATGTGCAGGCTTTGCGTCCCGGTGGCAAGAACGACGGCGTTGCCAAGGTCGAGCATTACGCGGGCGACTTGCGCCAGGGCGACCCTGCCGCCACTCCCGCTTCTACGCCCTTGCTGCTGGCAGCCAAATATGGCGGCTTTGTCGATGCGAACGGCGACGCCAACCCGTTCAAGAGCGCGACGGGCAGCGCGTTCGATGAATGGAGCCTGGACGGCCGCTGGCCCGCCCATTATTTGCCCGGCAGCGATCCGGCCGCCCTGATCGCGGGACTGCGCGCAGCCTTTGCGTCCGCCGACAAGGCTACCTTGCCAGCGACGCTGGCCGGGCCAGCCCTGATGGCGCTGGCCAGCGGTATGGAAGAGGCATACTGGTTCCAGACGCAGCTGCGCTTGGCCGATGGCGGCATGACCGTGTCGCGCACCGCGTTTGCCGTGGGCGCAGATGGCGGAGTGCTTCCCGGCAAGCCATGGTGGCGCGCTGGCGGCCTGGGAAAGCCGGCGCCGGATGGCGCGCCGGCGGCCTTGCGTCCCGTCTATACGCTCGACGCCAAGGGTGCTCTGATGCCGCTGGCCTGGAAGGGGCTCGACGCGGAACAGCGCGGCGCATTCGACGGCGGCGATGGACTGGGGGAAGCGCGCCTGGCGTATCTGCTTGGTCAGCGCGGGAGCGAGGTGGGCCAGCCGGGTGGCTTCCTGCGGCGCCGCTCAGGCAGCCTGGGTGCCGCGCCGCATGGCAATCTGTTGTACGTGGGCGCGCCGGGGCTGGGCATGCCGGGCGCCGGCTATGGCGTGCACCGCAAGGCGCTGCTGCAGCGGCGCAAAATGCTGTACCTGGGCGCCAACGATGGCTTGCTGCATGGCTTCGATGCGCGCACGGGCAGCGAAGTGTTTGCCTATCTGCCACAAGCGCTGCTGCGCGCTGCGTCAGCCGTTGCGAGCACTCACTACAGCCCTGGCCCGCTGCTCGACGGTGCGGCGGCCACGGCGGAAGTAATGGCGCTCGGACATTGGAAGACGGTGCTGGTGTCGGGTATGGGCGGCGGGGCGCAAGGCGTGTTTGCACTCGACATTACCGACCCGGCCCGCTTCGCGCAAGACGGGGCGCTGTGGGAATTCACGGACCGCGACGACAGGCTGATGGGCAACGTGCGTGCGCCGCCTGCTTTCGCCCGCATCAACATGGGCGGCAAGGAGGGTGCGCCGACCTACCGCGATTTTGCTGTCGTCGCCAGCGGCTATAACAACCATGTCAATGACGGCAAGGACACGACGGCGCCCGCATCGGCCGCCGCCATCTTCCTGCTGGCGCTGGACAAGGCGCCCGGCACGCCATGGACGTTGGGAAGTAATTACTTCCGGCTCAAGGTGCCTGTGGCCAGCGGTGGCGGCGATGCGGACGCCGATGCCGTCCCCCACGCGCTGGGTCCGCCCGCCGTGGTGCCGGGCGGCGACGGCGCGCTGGCTTTCCTGTATGCGGGCGATTTGCAGGGCAATATCTGGCGCTTCGACTTGACTGGCGGGCCGCCGTCGAAGGATGGGCAGGGGCGCAAGCTCGTCTTTGTCGCGCGCGATGCGCTGGGCCGGCGCCAGCCCGTGACGCAGCAACTGAACGTGGCCTACGCGCCCGGTGGCGGCTATCTGCTGCTGTTCGGCACGGGCAAGTTGGTCGAAGCGGCCGATACCTGGCCCGCCGCCTTTCTGTCGCAGTCGTTTTACGCCGTGCACGACGATGTGCGCGAGTCGTCCCCAACGCGCAGCCGGTCCGACCTGGAACAGCGCAGCCTGGGCGAGACGGCGGGCGGCGTGCGCGTGGACGGCGCCGAACTGCGCTACACAGGCAGCGACGCGATGCGCGGCTGGTACCTCGATTTTCTCGATACCGCGCAGACGGGCGAACGCAGCATCAGCGGTCCCGTGCTGGCCGCTGGCAAGGTGATGTTCAATACCGTCCTGCCCGGGCGCGATCCTTGCGCCACGCCAGTCACCCGCCTGTACGTGCTCGACGTGCTGAGCGGTTTTGCCGCCGATGGCGCCGGGGTCGTGCAGGCGGGCGCGCAGACGGGGCGCTTGTTCGATGGCCTGGCGCGCGCGCCGCCGCTGGCGTTGGAATTGAACAGCACGGTGGGTGCCGCGACGGCGGCAGGGCGGGCCGAGGGGCGCAAGGAACTGGCCGTGCTGCAACCTGGCTTGCCCGGTGCGGCCAGCGGGGCGGTGCTCAAGGTCGTCAGCGCACCGCTGCCGGCCCGGCGCCTGAGCTGGCGCGAAGTAGCGAACTGGCGCGAATTGCACGAGGCGGCCAAGAAAAAATAGGCTCGGCAAGGCGGGTGCAGCGTATCGGTTGGCGCTTTTTTGGGAAGAAGGGAGGTCGCATGGGAGCACTGGCAAGCCGGAACCGGGCCGCAGCAAACGGTGGCGCCCCTTCTGCCGCCATGGGCTTCAGCCTGATCGAACTGCTGTCCGCGCTGGCGATCATGAGCCTGCTGCTGGCGCTGGCCGTGCCCGCTTATCATGGCCATATCGTGCGCGCCAAGCGGGTGCAGGGGCAGGCGGCCCTGCTGCGGCTGATGCAACAGCAGGAGCGCTATTACTCGCAAAACAATCACTATCTCGCGTTTTCCTCGTCGTCGCCGGCTTCGCAGGCGCAGCAATTCCCGTGGTGGTCGGGCGAAGAAGGTGCGGCCGGCAGCGCATATGAAATCGAGGCGCTGGCCTGTCCCGGCCTGGCGATCGGGCAATGCGTGCTGTTGCGCGCCCTGCCGGGCACGTCCAAGGTCGATGCGCAGTTCCAGGATGCCGATTGCGGCGTGATGTCCTTGAGCAGCACGGGCCAGCGCGGCAGCAGCGGCCCGGCCAGCCATTGCTGGCCCTAGGCCATGACGCGCAAGCGGCCACCGTGGACTGTACGCACCCTCGGGCATACCATGCTCGAATTGCTGGCCGTGCTGGCGATTGCCGCGCTGCTGGCGGCCGCTGCCTTGCCCAGTTTGCAGCAGGTGCTGGCGCGACAGCAAGTGCGCGCGGCGGCCACGGACTTGTTCTCGGCCATCGAATTGACGCGGGCACAGGCGATGGCGCGGGGACAGCGCGTGCTGCTGATGCCGGCCGGGCCAGGTGGCACGGACTGGCGCACGGGCTGGCTGATCTTCATCGACCGCAATGCCAGCCTGGCGTTCGATGGCGATGACGAATTGCTGTTCCGCCAGGGGCCGCTGCCGGAGGGCATCACGGCCCAGTTCGTGTTCTCGTCGGCCACGGCGCCGTTTTATATCGCCTACAATGGCGCAGGACGCAGTTGCAGCGCGACCAATAGCCTGGCGGCGCGCTGGGGTACCTTGTCCCTGGCTTTGGGAAAGCAGGTGCGCCATATTAAAATCAATATGCTGGGCAGGGTGCGCGTGTGCGATCCGCAGCAGCAGACGGTCAATTGCAGCGGCGTGGCCGACAGTTCGTAGCAAGATTGACCAATTACTCACCTTCAAGCAAAGAAGCCCGTGGAAATACTCAACGATATCGATGGCATGCGCCTGGCGCTGGAATGGGCGGCGCGCGGTCTGTACACGACCTCGCCCAATCCCCGCATCGGCTGCGTGATCGTCAGGGATGGCCAGGTGATCGGCGCTGGCGTGACGCAGGCGGCCGGGCAGGATCATGCCGAGGTGCAAGCGCTGGCCAATGCGGCGGCGCGCGGCAACGACGTGCGCGGCGCCACCGCCTATGTCACCCTGGAGCCGTGCAACCACCATGGCCGCACGCCGCCATGCTCCGATGCGCTCGTGCGCGCGGGGCTGGGCCGCGTCGTGGCCGCCATGACGGACCCGAACCCGCTGGTGGCGGGGCAGGGGCTGGCCAAGCTGCAAGCGGCCGGCATCGCCGTCACCACGGATGTGCTGGCCGACGAAGCCTATGAAATGAATATCGGCTTCTTTTCGCGCATGCAGCGTGGCAAGCCGTGGGTGCGCATGAAAACGGCGGCCAGCCTGGACGGCATGACGGCCTTGCACAATGGGCAAAGCCAGTGGATCACGGGGCCGCAGGCGCGCGCCGACGGCCACGCGTGGCGCGCGCGCGCCTGCGCCATCCTGACGGGCATCGGCACGGTCAAGGCGGACGACCCGCAACTGAACGTGCGCGCCGTGGAGACGCCGCGCCAGCCGCGCCGCATCGTCGTCGACAGCCGGCTCGACATCAGCCTCGACGCGCGCATCCTGCAAGGTGGCGGCACGTGGATCGTGGCGGCCGTCGCCAACCCGGAAAAGGAAGCGCAGCTGCAGGCGCTCGGTGCGGAAGTCATCGTGGTGCCGAACGGGGACGGCAAGGTCGACCTGCCCGCGCTGATGCTGGAACTGGGACGCCGGCAAATCAATGAAGTCCACGTCGAGGCCGGCGCTAAGCTGAATGGTTCGCTGATACGCGAAGGCTGCGTCGACGAGTTGCTGGTCTACCTGGCGCCCACCTTGCTGGGCGATGCGCAAGGCATGTTTGACTTGCCCGCATTGACGGATATCAAGCAACAGCGCACTTTGCAATTTCACCAGGTTCAGCAAGTGGGCGAAGATGTGCGTATCCTTGCAAGATTCGCCCAGCGCAATTAATACTTTTACACTTTATAGGGTTAGTTCATGTTTACAGGAATTGTTGCCGCCATCGGCAAGATTGAAACCGTGCAGCCGCTCGACGGCGGCCTCGATGCAGGCTTGCGCCTGAACATCCACGCGGGCGGCTTGCCGCTGGCCGATGTGGCCCTGGGCGATTCGATCGCCATCAATGGCGCCTGCATGACGGTGGTGGAAAAATCGGACACGGGTTTCGCCGTCGATGTCTCGCGTGAAAGCCTCAATTGCACCGTGGGCCTCGATACCACCACGGAAGTGAACCTGGAAAAAGCCCTGACCCTGGCCGAGCGCTTGGGGGGGCACCTGGTCTCCGGCCACGTTGACGGCCTGGGCATCGTGCGCAAGTTCGAAGCCGTGGGCGAATCGTGGGAACTGGTGATCGAAGCACCGCACGAGCTGGCGAAATACCTGGCCTTCAAGGGTTCCGTCGTCGTCAATGGCGTGTCGCTGACCGTCAACCGCGTGGAAGACCTGGGCGCGGGCGCCGTCAACGGCTGCCGTTTCTCGATCAACCTGATCCCGCACACGATCGCCATGACGACCTTGAAACACTTGACGGTCGATGGCAAGGTCAACCTGGAAATCGATTTGATCGCCCGCTATGTCGAGCGCATGCTGTCCTTGGACAAGGCTGCCGCTTAACACCACAGCTTGAAGCAGCACACCAGCGGCCTTGCCAAGCGTGTGTTGCTTTTCTTTCAGACGCGCATACTATGAAGCTTTCCGCAGTGGAGGCTAGCCATGGACCCGATTTCGCGCGCAACCGTGCCCAACACCATCCCGGCCACGTCCCGCGTGGGCGAGACGGTACCGCTGGCGCCGCTGGCACCTGCGCTGCCCGTGCCGCCGTCCAGCGCGGCAGCGGCCCTTGCCATCCAGTCCTCGACCCAGGTCGACATCTCCCCGCTGGGGCAGTTCCTGTCCGGCGTGGCCTTGTCGCGCCGGCAACTGCTGGCCTTGCAAGGCGCCACGGAAGAGGCCAGGGCGGCAAATACTCCCGTCAATGTCAATGACGACTTGCTGGCGCTGGCGCGGCAGTTGACGGAATCGTTCGCCCAGCTGCAAACGAGCGGCATCGACGCCAGCCAACTGGCGACGGCCGGCGACACGCCGGGCAGCCTGGCGCAGCGCTACGATTTATTGTCGCGCGACGGCACGACGGATGCGGCTGCCGCGCTGGCGCAGGACGGCAGCTTGCTCACGCAAGCGCAGCTGGCCCGTATCGGCATCGACTTGCGCAATGAAGATGTCGATGCGCCAACGTTGCAAGCCGCCTATGCGGCCGACAGCAATGCCACCCTGGACGCCTTGCAACAGGGAACGGACGTGCTGGCGCAGGTGGGCGCCGTGCTGGCCCGGCAGCAGGGCGCGCCGCTGGAGGCCAATGTCGAAGCGGATTTAACGGGCGAAACATTGCCGTCCGGCGCCGTGCAGGCGTCGCAAGCCACGCAGCCGCAGGCCGTCGACGTGGCGCCGCCGCAAACGGCTGCCATCGCACAGCGGCAGCTGGAACTGCAGCAGCAACTGGAAGCGGAAGAGCTGAACCTGGACTTGCAGGAACTGCGGCCGCCACCGGCGACAGCCGGGCAGGACTTGCAGCAGGCGCAGAGGGCCAGCCAGCAGCGTTTTGACGCCCAGGATATCGACACGCAGCGCCTGGACGCCGAACGCCAGGCCCTGCGGCAGGAAGACGCGCGCCTGGACGCATTGCGCCAGGATCAATTGCAACAGACGCAGCGCGAAGAGCAGGCGCAGGCGGCAGCCGATGCGACGGAGCGCGCACGGCTGACCTCGGCACAGCTGGCCGACAGCGATGCCCAGCTGCGTGCGCAGGCAGAGGCCGCGCGCGCGCAGACCCAGGCGCGCGATACCCAGTTACAGGCGCAAGCAGGACTGCAGGCGACGGCCCAGGCCCAGCTGGCCCAGCAAAATGCCCAGGCGCAGCAGCAAGCCACGCAAGCAGCGGGCCAGGCCGTGCCCTTGCCCTCATCGCAAGACCCATCCGTGGTGGCGGCCATTGCCGCCTATAACCTGAACAATGCAGCCCTGAATCCCGGCTTGATGAATCGGCCATTGCCGGCCAGCGACTCGCGCCTGCCGCTGGTGGCGCCCGTCGCTGCCGTGGAACCTGTCAAGCCCGTGCCTAAAATCTAGGGCAGCAGGGTCGCGTCCAGGGTGATGTTGGCTTTCAGCAGCTTCGATACGGGGCAGCCAGCCTTGGCCTTGCCCGTCAATTCCTCGAACTTCGCCTGGTCGGCACCCGGGATCTTCGCTTTGAGGATCAGGTGGACGGCCGTGATGGCGAAGCCGTCGTCGACCTTGTCGAGAGTCACTTCGGCCGTCGTCTCCATCTTTTCCGCCGTCAGGCCCGCTTCGCCGAGGATCAGCGACAGGGCCATGGTGAAGCAGCCCGCGTGGGCGGCGCCGATCAATTCCTCGGGATTCGTGCCGGGCTTGCCTTCGAAGCGGCTGGCAAAGCCATAGGGATATTCCTGCAAGGCGCCGCTGCGCGTGCTGATGGCGCCCTTGCCATCCTTGATGCCGCCTGACCAGATGGCCGATCCGTTGGTTTTCATATTGCCGCTCCTGTGTGGGGTGTCGCTGCGAGTGGGGTATCAGCGCCGTGGCGGTGACTGGCTGATCTTATGCTCTTTGCAAGGCCGGCGGCGCGCGCTTTGCCGCCGCCGTGTGCGCCGGATCGGGGAATCGGCGCTTTGTGGGGCAGGCAGGGAGGCGGCCTGCCTATTGGTGTTGCTGGACTGTCTTATTTCAGGTCTGCAAGCGCTAAATCCTTTAAAATAGCAGGTTATAAGAAAATTCCCGGAAATTCGCGGAATATTCTCGCTTGATGTTTCAGGTTTAGGTTCAGTTTTTAGTTACATTAACAACGCCCGGCAAAACCGTCGCGAGCGGAAGGGAGAGGTGGCCGAGAAGCGCAACCGTACGAAGGTACGGTGAGCATCGCAGGCCGCCTATACCGACGCGCAGCAGGTTTGGCCAGGCGTCATACGAGGATGAACAATGTCTATATCCAGCACCGAAGAGATCGTCGCTGAATTGCGCGCCGGCCGCATGGTGATACTGGTCGATGAAGAAGACCGGGAAAATGAAGGCGATCTGGTGCTTGCCGCCGATTTCGTGACGCCTGAAGCCATCAATTTCATGATCACGCATGCGCGTGGCCTGGTTTGCCTGACCCTGACGGAAGAGCGTTGCGACGAGCTGAACCTGTCGATGATGACCTCGCGCAACGGCACCGCCTACGGTACCAATTTCACGGTCTCCATCGAAGCGGCCGAAGGCGTGACGACGGGCATTTCCGCCGCCGACCGCGCCAAGACCATCCAGGTGGCTGTTGCCAAGGGCACGCAGCCCAGCGATATCGTCCAGCCCGGCCATATCTTCCCGCTGAAAGCGCAAAAGGGCGGCGTGCTGATGCGCGCAGGCCATACGGAAGCCGGTTGCGACCTGACGGCCATGGCCGGCTTGACGCCCGCATCCGTGATTTGCGAAATCATGAAGGACGACGGCACCATGGCGCGCCTGCCGGACTTGCTGGTGTTTGCCGAGCAACATGGCCTGAAAATCGGCACGATTGCCGACCTGATCCATTACCGCAGCCAGACCGAGTCCCTGGTCGAACGCGTTGCCGAGCGCACCCTGCACACGGCGCATGGCGAATTCCGTTTGATCGCCTTCCGCGACAAGCCCAGCGCGTCGGCCCATCTGGCCCTTGTGCATGGCGACCTGGCTCCAGGCCTGGAAGCGCTGGTGCGCGTGCACCAGCCCGTTTCCCTGCTGGACGTGCTGGAAAGCGAAGCGACCACCCACTCGTGGACGGTGGCCGCCTCGATGGCCGCCATCAAGCAGGCCGAGCGTGGTGTGATGGTCTTGCTGAACTGCGGCGAGACGTCGAGCGAGCTGTTTGCCCAGTTCGCCGCCCTGGACACGCCGCAAGCCAAGCCAAAAGGCCGCGCCGCCAGCATGGACTTGCGCAGCTATGGCATCGGCGCGCAAATCCTGCGCGACCTGGGCGTGAGCAAGATGCAATTGCTGGCCAGCCCCCGCAAGATGCCGTCGATGGTCGGTTTCGACCTGGAAGTAACAGGTTTTCAGTGCCATCCTGGCCAGACGCCTAACTAAATCTACTGCGCGTCGCGATTTGCGGCCTGCGATGCTCACTGTACCTTCGTACAGTTGCGCTTCTCGACCACAACTCGCTGCCGCTCGCTACGATTTTGTCAGGCGTCAATGTGAGAGTAAACGATGGCGGCATGTGTGTGTCGCCCTGAACCACCAGATTAAAGAGGCTTATGATGACAGTAGGAGCATATGAAACCAATTTTGCCGGCGAAGGTTTGCGCGTCGGTATCGTCCAGGCACGATTCAATGAAATCGTCGGTGGTGGCTTGCTGTCGGCATGCCTGGAAGAGTTGAGCAAGCTGGGCGTGGCCGATGAAGATATCCTGCACGTGACCGTGCCGGGCGCCCTGGAAATCCCACTGATTCTGCAAAAAATGGCAGAAACCGAGCAATTCGACGCCCTGATCGCACTGGGCGCCGTGATTCGCGGTGAAACCTACCACTTCGAGCTGGTATCGAACGAATCGGGCGCGGGCATCACGCGCGTCGGTCTCGATTACGGCATCCCGATCGCCAACGCAGTGTTGACGACCGAAAACGACGAGCAGGCGGAAGTGCGCATGCTGGTCAAGGGAGCCGAAGCGGCACGCGTGGCAGTGGAAATGGCCAATCTGGCGCAAGCGCTGGAAGAGTTGCAAGACACAGACGAGGATTAATCGTGCTTGCGCCGCAGTGTGCTGCCTGGCAGCGCACCGCGGTATTCGTCACTATCTGCAGTAAATACGTATTTAAGAACAGGTAACAATCATGACTGAGAAAAATTTGCTCGCCAATCCCAGCAAAAACCGCACGCCGCGTCACCGCGCGCGCGAGTTTGCGCTGCAGGGCTTGTACCAGTGGCTGCTGAACAATGAAGACGCGACCACCGTCGTGAACAATATTCGCGCGGCCCACGGTTTCGACAAGGCCGATGGCGATCATTTCACGGTGCTGCTGTACGGCGCCATCAAGGATTCGCTGGCGCTGCGCGAAAGCATGGCACCATTGATCGACCGCAATATCGCGGAACTGTCGCCGATCGAACACGGCATCCTGCTGATCGGCGCTTTCGAGCTGAAGAACAACATGGAAATCCCGTACCGCGTCGTCATCAACGAAGCGGTCGAGCTGGCCAAGTCGTTTGGCGGTATCGACGGTCACAAGTATGTGAACGGCGTGCTCGACAAGCTGGCAGTGAAATTCCGCGAGGAAGAAGTCAACGCCAACAAGCGCAAGTAATATACAGAGTAGTTCCTGCGGCCATGGTCGCAGGCAGTAAAAAAGCCACCGGCACTTGCGTGCGGTGGCTTTTTCATTGGGTGCTGCTTTTTGGATGCCCCTGTGAGGGCTTTTAAAGGGTCACAGGCCGGCGATCTCGTTGTGGGGCAATACTTTGATGGTGATGCCGCTTTCCGCTACCGCTGCCGGTGCCTTGGCTGGTGCTGGCGTGTTCGATGCCATCACCGGTGTCGTGGTCGGCACGCGCTGGCCAGCCGACACTTGTTTCAGGCGGCGGTATTCGGCCAGCACGCGCGAGCCGTAGCCCGAATCGGTGGCGAAGTTGGCGGCACCCACGTAGGTTTTCAAGCCCGCTTCGACGGAACCGCCACGCGTGACGTAGTCTTTCAGGATCAGGGAGCCGACGCGGATGTTGGCGACGGGGTTCAGGGCTGCTTGCACGCCGCCCATTTCCTGGAAGCGCTCATGGTGCACTTTCGACATGACTTGCATCAAGCCTTGTGCGCCGACGGGGCTTTCCGCGAACGGGTTCAAGCCCGATTCGATGGCCATCACGGCCAGGATCAGCAGCGGGTCCAGCTTGATTTCACGGGCCGTCAGGTACGCCGTCGACACGAGCATATTGGTCGCGTCGTTGGCCACGCGGTAGCGCTTGGAGAGCCAGTTGGTAACCCATTGCTGCTGCTTTTGCGTGCCCAGCAAGGCTTTTTCTTCCTTGCTCAGCGGTGCGTCGCTGGAGGCGGCCGTTTGCACGGAAGCGGGCGCTTCCATCAGTGCCGACAGGGCCGGCGCTTCAACGGCTTGCGCTTCTGCCATCGGCAGCGGGAACAGGCTGTGCGTCAGTTGCTTGCCCAGGTCAGGGCGGAACATCAGCAGGGCGATCAGTGCCAGGGCGGAAATGCCGAAGACTGTCAGTGTGTGTTGCGCAGTGGTTAAAACGCCACGGGCCGAAATGGCTTGTGCGCGGGCGCGCAAACGCGCCAACGCTGGCTGACCAGCCACGGTTGAAGCAGGTAATGCTGCTTCAGTGCTACGATGAGTCATAGAGTTCCCCGAAATGTCGCGTCAACAGGCAGTCCCTCCGCGGTGTCGCGGTGTTGTGGGTACTGCCAATGCCGTGCATCAGAAATATCATCGTTTCCGCCGCGTATGGATGCGTGCGAGAAACGCCGTCATTGCTTGCTTGAGCTGATCGGTCCCATGCTGGTATTGGATCAGTCGCAATACAACTTTTACCGGGGGTAAGGCAGACGCCTTTTGAAAACACTCCTTAAAATGTCATGTGGAGCCCCGACTCCGTGAATGAAAGAGAAACGCTAAAATCAAGCTCTGGGCCGGCGTGCTCTTTCAAGTTGGGCGAATTGTAGAAGCCGTTTTATATCAAGTCAATACTAACGAATCGTTTCTTTATTACTTTTATGTCTTACTTTTTGACTTGCATTGTGCCAAAAGCCAATAAAATCAATTACTTGGCATAGATCCTTCAGCAACGGCGTCCGACGTCAAAAAAAATTAAAAACACATGAAATATTCAGATTTACGAGATTTTATTTCTCAACTGCAACAAATGGGTGAACTTAAGCCCATTTCGACCCCCATTTCACCGATTTTGGAGATGACGGAAGTCTGCGACCGCACCTTGCGCGCGGGCGGACCGGCCTTGCTGTTCAATAATCCGACGGGATACACCATGCCGGTGCTGGGCAACCTGTTCGGCACCACGCGCCGCGTGGCGCTGGGCATGGGTGCGGAAGACGTCAGCGAGTTGCGCAAGATCGGCCATGTGCTGGCGCGCTTGAAGGAACCGGAACCGCCGAAGGATTTCAAGGATCTGCTGGGCCTCGGTTCGCTGGTGAAATCCGTGTGGGACATGTCGCCGAAGGAGTTGCGCGGCGCGAAGTGCCAGGAAATCGTCTGGGAAGGCAACGACGTCGACCTCGCGCGCCTGCCGATCCAGCATTGCTGGCCCGGCGACGTCGCCCCCCTGATCACCTGGGGCCTGGTGATCACCAAAGGGCCGAACAAGAAGCGGCAAAACCTCGGCATCTACCGCCAGCAAGTGCTGGGGCGCAATAAGGTCATCATGCGCTGGCTGGCGCACCGGGGCGGGGCGCTGGACTTCCGCGAGCACGCGATTCAAAGCAAGGGCAAGCCGTATCCGATCGCCGTCGCGCTCGGTGCCGATCCCGCTACTATATTAGGGGCCGTCACGCCGGTGCCCGACAGCCTGTCCGAATATCAGTTCGCCGGCTTGCTGCGTGGCAGCCGCACGGAGCTGGTGAAAGCCATCGGCAGCGAGCTGCGCGTGCCGGCATCGGCCGAAATCGTGCTCGAAGGCCATATCTATCCGGACGAAAACCATCCGAGCGGCTACGAGCATGCGCTGGAAGGGCCGTATGGCGACCACACAGGCTACTATAATGAGCAGGACAGTTTCCCTGTGTTTACCATCGACCGCATCACCATGCGCCGCGATCCGATCTACCACTCCACGTACACAGGAAAACCGCCGGACGAGCCGGCCGTGCTGGGGCTGGCCCTGAACGAAGTGTTCGTGCCGCTGCTGCAAAAGCAGTTCAGCGAAATCACCGACTTCTATCTGCCGCCCGAAGGCTGCAGCTACCGCATGGCCGTGGTGCAGATCAAGAAACAGTATGCGGGCCACGCCAAGCGCGTGATGTTCGGCGTGTGGAGCTTCTTGCGCCAGTTCATGTATACCAAGTTCATCGTCGTGGTCGACGAAGACGTGAATATCCGCGACTGGAAAGAAGTCATCTGGGCCATCACCACGCGTGTCGATCCGATCCGCGACACGACCCTGGTCGACAACACGCCAATCGACTACCTGGACTTCGCCTCGCCGGTCAGCGGCCTGGGCAGCAAGATGGGTATCGATGCGACCAATAAATGGCCGGGCGAAACGACGCGCGAGTGGGGCACGACGATTGCCATGACGCCGGAAGTGAAGGCCAAGGTGGATGGGATTTGGCAGGAGTTGGGTTTATAGATAGTGACGTAGGTCGGCTTAGCGCGCAGCGCGTAAGCCGACGTTGCGGTGCTTGCTTGTTCTGCAGCGCTTGGATACCCATTGCCTGCATACTTGGCAGTGTCGGCTTACGGCCTGCGGCCTAAGCCGACCTACGCCTAAGCCGACCTACGCCTAAGCCGACCTACGCCTAAGCCGACCTACGCCCACCTACGCAGCATTGACACGGCAATTTCCCAATCTTGCGCAGGTCGGTTATAATTGTCCCTGGCGGGCCCCTGCGCATCGTGGCATGGCTAACCTGGTCAGGTCGGGAACGAAGCAGCCACGGCTATTAACCATGAGTGCCGCAGATCAGGCTCGCCTCCTTCGGGAATGTTTTATCAGGATCAACAATCAAGCTGCCATGGGCAGCTTTTTTGCTTTTACGGCCCCGTTTTAGGGCCGACCCGCAGCATTGCCGGGCTTGCCGTGTTTTCACTGTTTCTAGCTGGCCATGTTATACAATTGCTGCTTTGCCGCGTTTGCCAGATTTGTCCTGGCCCGGCCATGAGGCTTGCGCCCGCCGCGCAGGATCACCCGCAAAATCGCATGGTAAAATCTCAGCATGTCCTATCAAGTCCTCGCCCGTAAATACCGCCCCAAGAATTTCGAGACGCTCGTCGGCCAGGAGCACGTCGTGCGCGCGCTCACGCATGCCTTGCACAGCGGCCGATTGCATCACGCCTATCTGTTCACAGGCACGCGCGGCGTCGGCAAGACGACCCTGTCGCGCATCCTGGCCAAGTCGCTCAATTGCATCGGCCCCGACGGCACGGGCGGCATCACGGCCCAGCCTTGCGGCCAGTGCGAAGCGTGCACGGCGATCGACGCGGGACGCTTTGTCGACTATATAGAGATGGATGCGGCGTCGAACCGCGGCGTCGATGAAATGGCGCAGCTGCTCGAGCAAGCCGTGTATGCACCAAGCAATGCGCGCTTCAAGGTCTATATGATCGATGAGGTGCACATGCTGACGAACCACGCGTTCAATTCCATGCTCAAAACCCTGGAAGAGCCGCCCGAGCATGTCAAGTTCATCCTGGCCACGACGGACCCGCAAAAGATTCCCGTGACCGTGCTGTCGCGCTGCCTGCAGTTCAACCTCAAGCAGATGCCGCCCGGCCACATCATCAGCCACCTGGACAATATCCTGGGGCAAGAGGGCATCAGCTTCGAACAGCCGGCCTTGCGCCTGCTGGCCCAGGGCGCCCACGGCTCCATGCGCGATGCGCTGTCCCTGACGGACCAGGCCATTGCCTACGCGGCCGGCGCGGTGACCCTGGACGCCGTGCAAGGCATGCTCGGTGCGCTCGACCAATCGTACCTGGTGCGCCTGCTCGACGCGCTGGCGCAGCAGGATGGCGCCGATCTGCTGGCCGTGGCCGACGAGATGGCGTCGCGCAGCCTGTCGTACAACGGTGCCCTGCAAGACCTGGGCACCTTGTTGCACCGCATTGCGCTGGCGCAAACCGTGCCCGCCGCCTTGCCGCAGGATTTACCCGAATACGCGGACATCGTCCGCCTCGCTGCCGCGTTTGACGCGGAAGAAGTCCAGCTGTTTTATCAGATCGCCGTGCATGGCCGCAATGAACTGGGCCTGGCGCCCGACGAATATGCGGGCTTTACCATGACCTTGCTGCGCATGCTGGCCTTTCGGCCCGGCATAGGCGGCGCCGAAGGTGTACCTGCTGCCGCGCCAGCTTCTGTATCGGGCAACCGTCCCGCTGCCGTGGCCGCCGCGCGCGCCGCGGCTGGCGCATCCGCACCGGCCGCCCGCGCCGCGACGAACAGCGTGGCCAGCCATGCCGCCGTGACCCCGCCCGCCGTGGTCGCAGCCGCTGCCGCCAGCATGGCCCGCAGCGAAGCGCCGCCACCACGCGCGGCTGCTCCGGCACCGGCACCGGCAGCTGTAGCAGCCCCGGCGCCGGCACCAGCGGCGCCGCCTGCCGCTCCTGCTCCTGCTGTGGCCGCCCCGGCAGCATCGGGCGCCCCGATCAGTTCCGCCCGCGCCGCCATCAATGCGGCGCTGGAAGCGGCCCGTGCCGCCTCGAAAGGCCGTCCGGGCAGCGCGCCATCGGCGCCATCGTCGGCGCCCAAGCCGGCTGCCTCCGCACCGGCAGCGGAAGCTGTCGCCGCGGCGCCAGCCCCGGCCGCACCGGTCCAGGCAGCACCGCCACCGCCAGCCGCCGCGAAAGCGCCTGCGCCGTGGGACGATGCGCCACCGGTCGCCGTGATGGAAGCTCCAGTGGCCGCTACGGCACCCGTGCAGCAGGCGCGTCCTGCCGCGCCGCCGCCACAGCAGGCACCCGCCGACGACGACTTGCCGCCGTGGGTCACCGAATTTTCCGACGACAGCGCGTCGGCTGCCGTGTCGGCGCCCGCCGCGCAAAGCAGCGAGCAGCCGGCCGTCGTCATGCCGCAGCGTGCCGCCAAGCAAGCTGCACCGAGCGGGCCATATGTGATCACGCCCGTGCCGGGCCTGGACTGGGACGGCAACTGGCCAGCCGTTGCCGCCGTGCTGCCCCTGCGTGGCATAGCCCAGCAACTGGCCGTGCAGGCCGAGCTGATCGAATGCCTGCACGATGGGCACAGCACGACTTTCCGCCTGCGCGTGCCCATCGATACGTGGCGCAGTCCGGCCAACGTGGAAAAACTGGCGGCCGTGCTCAGCGAGCGCTTCGGCCGCAAGGTCAATGTCGACACGGAACTGGGCGCCGTCTGGTACACGGCCAGCGCGGAAGCGCAGGCCCACCGCGAGGCGTGCCAGCTGCAAGCGGAAGCAACCATCGCCAGCGATCCCTTCGTGCTCGACATGAAGCGTGCATTCGACGCTTTTGTTGTGCCGGGAACGATTACCCCTGCACCGGCCGGCTCCGCCGCGCCGACCCTGCATTAATGATTAACAAAACTCATAAACTGAATTGAACGGAGCATTCTCATGATGAAAAATCAACTGGCTGGCCTGATGAAGCAGGCGCAAGCAATGCAAGACAACATGAAAAAGGCCCAGGAACAACTGGCGCTGGTGGAAGTGGAAGGCCAGTCCGGCGCCGGCCTCGTGAAAATCGTCATGACGTGCAAGAACGACGTCAAGCGCGTGTCCATCGACCCGTCGCTGCTGGCCGACGACAAGGACATGCTGGAAGACCTGGTGGCTGCCGCCTTCAACGACGCCGTGCGCAAGGCGGAAGCGACGTCGGCGGAAAAAATGGCAGGCTTGACTGGCGGCATGAACTTGCCAGCCGGCTTCAAAATGCCATTCTGATGCACTGCCGCATGCGCTCGATCTATGGCACGGGGCAAGGTTGATCCATGTCCAAGTCGCTTGAATTCTTGACCGAGGCGCTGCGGCGCCTGCCCGGCATCGGCCCCAAGTCGGCGCAGCGGATGGCGTTTCATTTGTTGCAGCACGATAGGGAAGGCGCGGCCATGCTGTCGCGCGCCCTGTTCCAGGCCGTCGATGCCGTGCATCACTGCGGCCTGTGCAATACCTTTACCGAACATGAGGTGTGCGAGACCTGTCTCGACGAAGAGCGCGACAAGCGCTTGCTGTGCGTGGTGGAAACGCCCGCCGACCAGCTGATGATCGAGCAGACGCTGACCTACAAGGGCCTGTATTTCGTCCTCATGGGACGGCTCTCTCCGCTGGACGGCATCGGCCCGAAAGACATCCACCTTGAAAAATTATTGAACCGCGCCAACGATGGCGTGGTCGGCGAAGTGGTGCTGGCCACCAACTTCACGAATGAAGGCGAAGCGACGGCCCACTACATCAGCGAAATGCTGAAGGCGCGGGGCTTGCGCGTGAGCCGCCTGGCCCGCGGCGTGCCCGTGGGCGGCGAACTGGAATACGTCGACGCGGGCACGATTGCCCGCGCGATGCTCGACCGCAGGGCAACCTGAGCACAACATGACAGAATCCTCCGCGACCACTGGTCCATTGCAAGGCATTAAAGTGCTGGAACTGGGCACCCTGATCGCGGGGCCGTTCTGTGCCCGCATGCTGGCTGAATTCGGCGCCGACGTGATCAAGATCGAGTCGCCCGATGGCGGCGATCCCATCCGTACCTGGCGCGTACTGAAGGATGGCACTTCCCTGTGGTGGTCGGTGCAAGCGCGCAACAAGAAAAGCGTCACCTTGAACCTGAAGTCGCCCAAAGGCCGCGCCATCGCGCGCCAGCTGGCCCTGGAAGCGGACATCATCATCGAGAACTACCGCCCCGGCGTGCTGGAAAAGTGGGATCTCGGCTACGAACAGCTCAAGCAGATTAAACCGTCCCTCATCATGGTGCGCCTGTCCGGCTTTGGCCAGACGGGGCCGATGAAGGACTTGCCCGGTTTCGGCGCCATCGGCGAATCGATGGGCGGCTTGCGCTATGTGTCCGGCTTTGCCGACCGCCCGCCCGTGCGCGTCGGCGTATCGATCGGCGACTCCGTGGCGGCCCTGCACGGCGTGATCGGCGCCATGATGGCCTTGCGCCACCGCGACGTGACGGGTGGGGCGGCCGCTGGCGAAGGCCAGATGGTCGACGTGGCCCTGTACGAATCCGTGTTCAACCTGATGGAATCCCTGGTGCCCGAGTACGACCAGGCGGGCGTGGTGCGCGAGCGCACGGGCGGCTCGCTGCCCGGCATCGTGCCCTCGAATACCTACACGACGGGCGATGGCGAAAACATCGTGATTGCCGGCAATGGCGACGCCATCTTCAAGCGCTTGATGCTGGCCATGGGCCGCATCGACATGGCGGGCGACCCGCAACTGGCGCGCAACGACGGCCGGGTCGCGCGCACGCAGGAAATCGACGACGCCATCGGCGCCTGGTGCGCCACGCACACGATAGACAGCGCGCTGGCCGTGTTGAAGGCAGCGGATGTGCCGGCCGGCAAAATCTACTCCGTGCGCGACATGATGAGCGACCCGCAGTTTCTCGCTCGCGAGATGTTCGAGCAGCACCAGTTTGCCGACGGCACGCCCGTCAAATTGCCCGCCATCAGCCCGAAACTGTCCGCCACGCCGGGCAAGACCCAGTGGCTGGGGCCGACCTTGGGCCAGCACAACGACGAGGTGCTGGCGTCGCTCGGCTACGATGCGGCGGCCATCGCGCGGCTCAAGGTCGATGGGGTGGTGTAGTGGGATGATGTCGGGAAGGTAGGTCGGATTAGCGGCGGCACGCCGCGTAATCCGACGCCACCACCGGCCAAGTTAACAATGTTGTCGGCTTACGCGCTTCGCGCTAAGCCGACCTACGCAACTCATCTGATATCTATCATGCATCGTTTTTTTCACCGTGCGCTTGTCCTGGCATCCAGCACTATCCTCCTCACCGCCTGCGCCAGCTTCCCGCATGATGCACCGATTACGGGCCTGCGCCTGATCGGCGAGCAGCGTATCGCGCTCAGGCAGGCGTTCGAGGGCACCACGGTGGGCGGCTTGTCCGGCATCGATTACGATGCGGTCAACAAGAGCTGGGTGATGGAAAGCGATGACCGCTCGGAAATCAATCCGGCCCGCTTCTACCGCGCTGCCTTGAACTATGACAGCAAGGCGTTTGCGGGCGTGACCTTGAACAGCGTGCATTTCTTCACGCAGCCCGACGGCAGCCGCTATCCGAACCTGGCGCATGCCAAGCTGGACCGAGGCGACCAGGTGGCCGATATCGAAACCATCCGCGTCGATCCGCAGGATGGCAGCCTGTGGTATGGCAGCGAAGGCAACCGCAAGGTGGGCTTGCACCCATTCGTGCGCCATGCGGACAGCGGCGGCCGTTACCTGGCCACCTTGCCGACACCGGCCATGTTCAATGTCTCCAAGGAAGAAATCGGCTCGCGCAACAACATGACATTTGAAGCGCTGTCGTTTGCCAGCGATGGCAAGAGCCTGTGGCTGGGCATGGAGGCGGCCCTGTACCAGGATGGCCCGCTGGCCACGCCCGATAACGGCGCCGTTGTGCGCATCACGCGCCTCGATCGTGCCGGCAAGGTGCTGGGCCAGTATGCGTATCCGATTGAGCCCGTCGCTTCGCGGCCCGGGCCCGGACGCGAAGCGGACAATGGCGTGTCCGAAATCCTCGCCGTCAACGATCACCAGGTGCTGGTGGTAGAGCGGGCCGGCGTGGCCAACGCGGACGGCGTCTATACGAACCACGTGCGCATCTACGAAATGGAAACGCAGGGCGCCACCGATGTGCAGGCGCTGCCGGCCCTGGCGGCCGCGTCCTACGTGCCGGCGCGCAAGCGTTTGCTGCTGGACCTGGAAAAGGCCGGCCTGGCACGGGTCGACAATATCGAAGGCATCAGCTGGGGGCCGCGCCTGGAAAACGGCCGCCGCAGCCTCGTGTTGATTTCCGACGACAATTTTAATCCGCTGCAAGTCACGCAAATCCTTGCCTTCGAAGTGCTCTAGTTTCCACGCTGGCCAGCTGCTTCGTCTGCCTGGCCAGCATGGCCGTGATCGTGTCGTGCGGAGACGGGTGGCCCAGGAAATAGCCTTGCACCATGTCGCAGCCGTATTCTTCCAGCATCACCAGTTGCTCGTCCGTTTCCACGCCTTCGGCCACCACCACCATCTTCAAGCCATGTGCCATGGCGATGATGGCGCGCGTGATGGCCGCGTTTTCCGCATCCTGCGGCAAGCCGGCGATAAAACTCTTGTCGATCTTCAAGGCCCGCACGTCGAAGCGTTTCAAGTAATTCATTGACGAATAGCCTGTGCCGAAGTCGTCGATCGACAGGTACACGCCGATGCCGCGCAATTGCTCCAGGGTCACCATGGTGGCGCGCGCATCGTCCATCAAGGTCCCTTCCGTCAATTCCAGTTCCAGCAGGCGCGCATCGAGGCCCGTGTCGGCCAGGGCCGAGAGCACGATCTGCATCAGGTTTTCATCCTTGAATTGCTTGGCCGACAGGTTCACGGCCATGCGGATGGCGCGCCCGCTACCGTTTTGCCACGCCTTGGCCTGGTTGCAGGCCGTGCGCAGCACCCATTCGCCGATGGGCACGATCAGCCCCGTCTCTTCGGCCAGCGGGATGAATTCCGTGGGCGAAATGATGCCCCGTTCCGGATGGCGCCAGCGCACAAGCGCTTCCACGCCGACGATCTGCGTGCTGGGCACGTCGATCTGCGGCTGGTACAGCAAGTACAGCTCGTTGTTCTGCAAGGCTTTCCTCAAGCCCACTTCCATCTTGACGTGGCTCATGATTTCCATCGTCAGCGAAGAACTGTACAGCTTGGCGTTGTTCTTGCCGCAGTTCTTTGCGTGGTACATGGCCGTGTCCGCATATTTGAGCAGCGAATTGCAATCCTCGCCATCTTCCGGATACAGCGAAATGCCGATGCTGGCCGTGACGAAAATCTCGTGCGCCTCGATCATGAACGGCCGGCGCATGGCTTCCTTGACCCGGTGCGCCACGTTCAGCGCATCTTCCACACGCTCCAGGTCGGGTATCAATATCGTGAATTCATCGCCGCCCAGGCGCGCCAGGTTGCTGCCGCCAAAGACGCCATCGAGCTCGTATTCGGCGCGCAGCACCAGGTCGCTGGGGCGGATGGTTTCGCGCAAGCGCTCGGACACCACCTTGAGCAAATGGTCGCCCACGTCGTGGCCCAGGGTGTCGTTGATGCGCTTGAAGGCGTCGAGGTCCATGAACAGCACGGCGAATTTCTTGTCGTGCTCTTTCGAGCGCACCAGTTCGCGTTCCAGGGTTTCCAGGAATGCTTGCCGGTTGGGGATGCCCGTCAGGCTGTCGCAATAGGCGAGGCGGCGGATCTGTTCTTCCGTGCGCTTGCGCTCGCTGATGTCGCGCACCAGGCCCAGCACTTCATCGGCCCCCGTCGCCACCAGGCGCGCTTCGAAATGGCGCGTGCTGTCTTCGTGCGTGAGCGTGTAGTCGACCGAGCCGATGTGCTGCGTGGCCAGCACGGCGTGCGCCTGGTCGAGCAGGCGCGCGGCGATTTCGGGCGGCAGCACGTCGCGGATATGGCTGCCCACGCAGTCGGTGATGGAAAAGCCGGCGCTGGCGTCGTGGCCCTGTTCGTAGTCGAGATAAAAACCTTCGCTGTTGAGGCGAAAGAAGGTGTCGGGGATGGCGGCCAGCACGGCGCGGTTGTGCGCGTCGGCGATGCGCAGGCGGGCAATGGCGTCGCTGGCGCGCAGCACGTACAGCACGCGGTGGCCGAGGATGGGCCAGTTGATGGGCTTGGAAATGAAATCCGTCGCGCCCACCTCGTAGGCGCGCGTGACGGCTTCCAGCTCGTCGCCGCCCGTGACCATGATGATGGGCACCGTGCCGCCCACTTCCTGGTGGCGGATTTCGCGGCACACGGCAAAGCCGTCCATGGCCGGCATGTCGACGTCGAGCATGACGAGGTCCGGCCCGCTGTGCTTGTAGCTGGCCAGCGCCTGCACGCCGTCTTCGGCCTCGATCACGTCCAGGCCCACCTGCGTGAGCATTTGCCGCATCAGCAAACGCATCACGGGGTCGTCGTCGGCCACCAGCACCAGGCCGCGGGGAGGGGAAAGGGGCGCTGTCATGTCAGTGTTCCTTCACGAGGATGGCGTTCAGCGATTCGCGTACGGTCAGGAAGGCTTGCTGCATCTGCTGCAGCAGGGCAGCCGCGCCCTCGGTGCTGCCGGCGCGGCCCAGTTTTTCCATCTCCTTGCACAGTTGCGCCAGGCTATCGGCGCCCACGTTGGCGCTGCCCGACTTGAGGCTGTGCGCCACCTTGCGCAGCGCTTCCGCATCGGCGCCGGCAATCGCTGCGCGCATGGCGCTCAACTGGCGCGGCGTTTCGCTGGTAAAGGCGAGGATGACCCGCTCGAGCAGCGCATCGCCATCCGTGCCGGACAGGGCGCGGATGTTTTCCAGCGCCTGCCGGTTCAGCGGCTGGGCCGATGTCTGCGTTTGCTCGGGCGGCGGCGCGGGCGGCACCTCCACAGGCGCTTGCGGCTCCGGCGCTTCGCTGTGATGCACGGTGGCCGCGCGCGGCAGCGTGATCCAGCGGGCGATCGTGTGGCCCAGGTCCTGCTGCGTGAACGGCTTGCTCAGGTAATCGTCCATGCCGGCCGCCAGGCACGCTTCGCGGTCGCCCTGCAGCGCATTGGCCGTGATGGCGACGATGGGCAGCACGCGCGCGTGGCCGCACTGCTGTTCGTGGCGGCGGATTTCCGCCGTGGCGGCAAAGCCATCCATTACGGGCATCTGGCAATCCATCAGGATCAAATCGAAATCCTCGGCCTGCGCCGCCTGCAAGGCCTGTTCGCCGTTGCGCGCGCAGACCACGTCCAGGCCCAGGCTGTCGAGCATGGCCAGCGCCACTTCCACGTTGACGGGATTGTCCTCGGCCAGCAGTACGCGGCGGCGCTGGCGCCGGCCCACTTGCCGCGCCGCATGCGGCGGATGGATGCGCATGCCCTCGCTGGCGCGCGGCGGCGTGACGATGCAGTCGAACAGGTCGCATTCGCGGGCCGGCTTGATCAGCTGGAAGGCCACGCCCGCCTCGCGCCGCTGCACCGGGTCGGCTGCCGCCTGTTCGGTACTCAGCAGCAGTAATTTGAGGTCGGCCAGCAGCGGGTCGCTCTTGATGGTGGCGGCCAGGGCCAGGCCGCTGGTGCGCGGCAATTCCATGTCGAGCAGCGCCACGCCATACGGCGTGCCCGCCTGCGCGGCCGTGTGCAGCTTGGCCAGGCAGTCGCTGGCCGTGCCGGCGCTGTCGCTGACGATGTGCCAGCTGGCCAGTTGCCGCTCCAGCACGGCGCGCGTGGCCGGTGTGTGGTCGACGATCAAGGCGCGTAACCCTCGCGTGGTTTTCAGGTTGAAGGACGGGTCGTCGCTGTCGACTCGCCGCTTATCGAAATTTACTTCGAACCAGAAGATCGATCCTTGCGTTAAAGCATTATCAACGCCGATAGTGCCGCCCATCAGCTCCACCAGCTGCTTCGAGATCGTCAGTCCCAAGCCCGTGCCGCCATGCTTGCGCGTGGTCGAGCCGTCCGCCTGCGAGAACGATTCGAAGATGCGCGTCTGCGCCTCGCTCGATACGCCGATGCCCGTGTCGTGCACCTCGAAACGCAAGCCCACGCTGGGCGCGTCTTCGCTGCACACGGTCACTTTCACGGTGACCTTGCCCGTTTCCGTAAACTTGATGGCGTTGCCCAGCAGATTGACGATGATCTGGCGCAAACGGTTCGGGTCGCCGCAGATGGCGATGGGAATGTCAAACGCGATGTTGAATTCCAGGCTGATGTTTTTCGCTTGCGCCTGCGGCGCGAACACGTGTTCTATGTCGTCGAGCAATTCGCGGAAATTGAAGCGGATGTATTCCACGCTCAGCTTGCCCGCCTCGATCTTGGAAAAGTCGAGGATGTCATTGATGATCACCAACAAATTCTGCCCCGAGCGCTGCACCATGCTCGTGTAGTGGCGCTGCTGCGGGCTCAAAGGGCTGGCCAGCAGCAGCTCCGTCATGCCCAGCACGCCATTCATTGGCGTGCGGATTTCATGGCTCATGGTGGCAAGAAACGCGCTCTTCGCCTGGCTGGCGGCCTCGGCCGCATCCTTGGCCTTTTCCAGCTGCGCCGTGCGCACTCCCACTTGGCGCTCGAGCTGGTCGCGGTAATTGGCCAGGGTGCTGTCGCGGCTGTCGATCTGCGCCAGCATGTCGTTGAAACTGTCGATCAGCACGCCCAGCTCGTCGCTGCGCTGGTGCGCGATGCGGTGGCTGTAGGTCTGGCTGCTCGACACTTTTTGCGCCGTGTCGATCAGCTTGGTGATCGGTTCGGCGATCACGCTTTTGAAACGCCGCGCGAGGAACACGGCGATCAGGAAGGACAGCACGGTGGCGCCGCCGATGGCGCCCACGTGGCGGCCGATGTCGCGCCACATGTGGTTCAGGTCCGTCTCGATCAGCACGGCGCCGATCAGCTGCTGCAGCTGCTGCTCGCCTGGCCGGTAGACGGGGCGGTATAGGCGCATGGCGGGCGCCAGGGTCGTGCCCGTGCCTTGCGTGACGGGCTGCACGGCCATGTCGGCCAGCAGGGCCGGGTCCAGGTCCTCCGGCGTGGCCAGGCCATCGGCATGCTGCGGCGCGCGGTACAGGGCGAACAGGCGCCCGTTCCGGTCGAAAAGGGCCGCCTGGGCGACCTCGTCGCGCGCGGCCAGCGCGGCCAGCACCTGTTCCGCCTGCGGCTGCGCCGATTTGCCTGCCAGCAAGGGCCCCGCGCTGGCCGCACCGATCACGCCCGCCAGCGACAGCAGCTGCTTGCCTTCATCGTCCTTGTGGCTGAGCACGGACGTCAGCGCAAACGCCACGAACACCAGCAGCAGCGCGCAGCCCGACGACAGTACCGAAATCATGGTCAGCTTCTGGCTGATGCTGGAGCGTTGGAAATTGAACATGGTTGCGGCGCTTCTCCGGTCGGACTGTTGACTGTTTTTTAATTTCCTATTGGAAAAATATAGACGCGAAGACACACCATGATATTGATGTGGGTCTAAGGAAGGAGAGGGGAGGGAAACTTATACGAGATGAAACAAATAGGGCGGTCTCGCAAGACCGCCCTCAAATTATTGCTGAGCTACAACACCTGATCCAGCCGTAGCGAGCGGAAGGGAGAGGTGGCCGAGAAGCGCAACCGTACTAAAGTACGGTGAGCATCGCAGGCCACCTATACCGACGCGCAGTAGGCTGGGGCAGGTGTCCGCTAACAACAACCACCACGCTTGCCGGCGCCGCCGTAACGGGCTTCCTGCCGTTCGCGGAAGAACTCTTCATACGTCATCATCGGCTCGCCGGGATGGGTCACTTCCCGGTGGGCCACATAGGTGTCGTACTCGGGCAAGCCGCACATGAGCCGCATGCTTTGCCCCAGATACCGTCCAGCCTTGATGATTTCGTCGATCATCATTGCACCGTGGGCAAGGCCTGGAACGGCGTTTCCTTGGTGCTCGGCTTGCTGTCGGCGCGGGCCTTCAGGATGGTGCGGATGCCGAAGAACAGCACGCTGACGACGACCACCACGAAGAAGGCGGCCAGGCCTGCGTCCAGGTAATCGTTGAAGATGATCTGCTGCATCTGCGCCACCGACTTGGCTGGCGCCAGCAGGGTGCCTTCATCGAGTGCCGCCGAGTATTTCTTGGCATGCGCGAGGAAGCCGACGCGCGGATTGGCGTCGAAAATCTTTTGCCAGCCCGCCGTCAAGGTGCACAGCAGCAGCCAGATGGTCGGCGTGATGGTGACCCATGCGTACTGGCCACGTTTCATCTTGAACAACACGCAGGTGCCGAGGATCAGCGCAATCGCGGCCAGCATCTGGTTGGCGATGCCGAACAGCGGCCACAGGGTGTTGATGCCGCCCAATGGATCGACCACGCCCTGATACAGGAAATAGCCCCAGGCCGCCACGCACAGGCCCGTGGCCAGCAGGTTGGCGATGACGTTTTCCGTCTGTTTCAAGGCTGGCACGAAGCTGCCCAGCAAGTCTTGCAGCATGAAGCGGCCGGCACGCGTGCCCGCATCGACGGCCGTCAGGATGAACAGCGCTTCGAACAGGATGGCGAAGTGGTACCAGAAGGCCATCATGGCCTTGCCGCCGATGGCACCCGAGAGAATCTGGGCCATGCCGACGGCCAGGGTCGGTGCGCCGCCGGCGCGCGAGATGATGCTGTGCTCGCCCACGTCCTTGGCCGTTTGCGTCAGCATTTCCGGCGTCACATAAAAGCCCCACTGCGAGATCGCCTGTGCGGCGGACTCGGCCGTGGTGCCGATCAGGGCGGCCGGGCTGTTCATGGCGAAATAGATGCCCGGTTCGATGGTCGAGGCGGCCACCAGGGCCATGATGGCGACGAACGATTCCATCAGCATGGCGCCATAGCCGATAAAGCGGGCATGGCTTTCGTTTTCAATCATCTTCGGCGTGGTGCCCGAGGAAATCAGCGCGTGGAAGCCGGAGACGGCGCCGCATGCGATGGTGATGAACAGGAAGGGGAACAGATTGCCCGACCAGACGGGGCCGGAGCCGTCGATGAACTTGGTCATGGCCGGCATTTTCAGGTACGGCGCGACAACGATGATGCCGATGGCCAAGCCCAAGATGGTGCCGATCTTCAGGAAAGTAGACAGGTAGTCGCGCGGCGCCAGCAGCAGCCACACGGGCAGGACCGAGGCGATGAAGCCGTAGCCGATCAGCATCCACGTCAGTTCCGTGCCGGTAAACGTGAACATCGGGCCCAATACGGCGTGTTCCTGTACGTACTGGCCGCCGATGATGGCCAGCATCAGCAAGACGAAGCCGATAATGGAAATTTCGCCGATGCGGCCCACGCGGATGAAGCGCGAGTACACGCCCATGAACAGGGCGATGGGGATCGTCGCCATCACGGTGAAGCTGCCCCATGGGGAGCCAGTCAGCGCCTTGACGACGATCAATGCCAGCACGGCCAGGATGATGACCATGATCATGAAGCAACCCAAGAGCGCGATCATGCCGGGAATCTCGCCCAGTTCAGCCTTGATCAGGTCGCCCAGCGAGCGGCCGTCGCGGCGCATGGAAATGAACAGCACGATGAAATCCTGCACGGCGCCGGCAAATACGACGCCAGCAAGAATCCACAGCATGCCGGGCAGATAGCCCATCTGCGCGGCCAGCACGGGGCCGACCAGGGGACCGGCGCCGGCGATCGCCGCGAAATGGTGGCCGAACAGCACATATTTGTTGGTCGGCACGTGGTCGAGGCCATCGTTGTGCTTGAAAGCCGGCGTCATGCGACGCGAGTCCAGGCCCAGCACCTTGTCGGCGATGAACAGGCTGTAGAAACGGTAGGCGATCAGATAGACGCAGACGGCGGCGATGACGATCCAGATCGCGCTGATCGATTCGCCGCGTTGCAGGGCGACGACGCCCAGGGACCCGGCGCCTGCCAGCGCAAGCGCTGCCCAGCCGAGCTGTTTGAAAATGCGGTTCATGCTTCCTCCAGAGATGTGACGGGCGCTGTGCCGTGCGATGATGTGTGCTGCCGAGCCTGGTCGTCGCCAGTTTGGGTGTGAATTCGTGGTATCTGCAGCTTATGGCGAGTATTCAGGAATCGTATAATTGCCGCAAGCGCAGCACTACGCAGTAACGCTCAGTATTACTACGCAGACCGATCACCGCGCCGCGACGTAAAATCACGCATTCCCACCAGCATCGACGCCGCCCGAGCGCGCAAGGCCATGAAACTCAGACAGAAAGTCATCTTCCTGGCCATCACGCCGCTCATCCTCGCCCTGTGCGCCATCGCGTTTGCCGTGCGGCATCAGGCGATTACCCTGGCCGAGCAGCAGCGCGCCACCATTCAGCAAGCGTATCTGGCCAGCAAGGAAGCCGAGCTCAAGCATTACGTGACCCTGGCCAGCCATTCCATTGCCTCGCTGTACCAGTCGGGGCGCAAGGATGGCGCCACGCAAGAGGAGGCCAAGCGCATCCTGTCCGCCCTCAGCTATGGCGACGATGGCTATTTCTTCATCTATGATTTGCAGGGCAAGTCGCTGATGCATCCGCGCCAGCCTGAACTGGTGGGGCAGAACCTGTGGCAATTGCGCGACGCCGAAGGCAATCTGACCATCCAGCGCCTGATGCAGCGGGCCAAGAGCGGCGGCGGCTTCGAGCGCTACAACTGGATCAAGCCGTCGACGAACAAGTCCGCGCCCAAGCTCGGCTATGTGATCCTGATGCCGGAATGGGGCTGGATGATGGGTACCGGCATTTATATGGATGACGTGGACCAGGCGCTGGCCAAGGTCGATGCCCAGCAGTCGCGCAATATCCGCTCGACCATGGAGCTGATTGCCGCCATCGCCATCCTCGGTTCCCTGCTGGTGGCCGCCTGCGGCCTCGTGCTGAACTTGCGCGAACTGCGCGTGGCCGACGCCAAGCTGAAAGTGCTGGCGCAGCGCGTGGTGGAATCGCAGGAGGAAGAGCGGGCGCGGCTGTCGCGCGACTTGCATGACGGCATCAGCCAGTGGCTGGTGTCGATCAAGCTGCAGATCGAGGCGGGCATCGCGCGCCTGGGCGGCAATGCGGAACAGAAAGACAAGGCGCCCGCCACCTTCGAGCGGGCGGCCGAGCAACTGAACAAGGTGCTGGGCGAGGTGCGGCGCATTTCGCACAATCTGCGCCCGGCCATTCTGGATGACCTGGGCCTGGCCGCCGCGCTCGATCACCTCGTGCATGAATTCAATGACAGCAGTAGCGCGCAAGCCAGTTTCACGGCCAGCCCCGCGGCGGCGGGCGAGGGCTTGCCCGATATGGTCAATACCGTGCTGTTCCGCATCGCCCAGGAAGCGCTGACCAATTGCGAGCGCCATGCCCACGCCCGCGGCGTGGAAGTGAGCCTGCACGAGTCGGGCAAGGCCGTGGAGTTGCGCATCCGGGATAATGGCGGCGGCTTCGATTTCGACGGCATCGCCTTGCACCCGCAGCGCGGCATCGGCCTGCGCAACATGACGGAACGCATGGAAGCCATCGGCGGCAGCCTGCACATCACCTCGTCCCTGGCCGGCACCGTGGTGCTGGCGCGGCTCGAGCTTTCCTCCACATTAAAATAGAGAACCATGACCGAGAAGATCAACATCCTGCTGGTGGACGACCACCCCCTCGTGCGCGACGGCCTGCGCGCGCGCCTGGAAGCGGTCGCGCATTTCGACGTCGTGGCCGAGGCGGGCGGCGCCGACGAAGCGTTGAGCCAGGCGCGCACGCACCAGGTGGACCTCGTGCTGATGGATATCAATATGCGCGGCACGAACGGCATTGAAGCGACGGCCCTGTTCAAGCAGGCGTTTCCGCAGATTGCCGTACTGATTCTGTCCATGCACGACAAGCTCGAATACGTGTCGCAAGCCATCGCCGCCGGGGCGCGCGGCTATGTGCTCAAAGATGCTCCAGGTAAAGATATTGTGTTTGCCATCGAGACCGTGATGTCCGGCGGCATTTATTACAGCGCAGCGCTGGCGCGGCAACTGTCGCGCCCGCAAGTCCACGATTCCTTCCTCACCACGCGCGAGCAGCAGGTGCTGCAGCACATTGCGGGAGGCCAGTCGAACAAGCAGATCGCCCGCGCACTCGACCTGAGCGTGCGCACGGTGGAGACGCACCGGCTGAACATCAAGCGCAAGCTCGGCATCGAAGGGCAGGCTGAATTGATCAAATACGCGGTCGAGCACGCGCATGGCGGCAGCGCCTGAGCATGCGTGCGCGGTACCGGGTTTTTGGCTGACCCGCATGGCAGGCGGGTCTCGCGGGGGAATGTTCTTTTTGAACATCTATTGCCAAAATTAAACTGTTTCGTGGGTGAGATTCAGATAGAATGATTCTCGCTGTCGAGGGCATCTCTGTCGGGCCAGGGTTGCCAATGCTGGTCAGTTTATTTACTATGGCGCCCTACCCACACTGAGATACCGATGTCAGCGTCTGAATCAAACCTGTTTCCGTTGGTGGGATTACAAGCAGTGGCCAATGCTCATAACGAGTGGGTCGCTGTCACCGTGCATGTACCGCAGGCCTCGACGGCGCCGCTGCTGGCGGCGCTGGCCGCTGCCGACGCGTATGCCTTCCTGGCGCCGCTCGATTGCATCATTCCTCTGGCCGACCCGCATGGCGTGGACGAGGCCGTGCTGGCGCAACTGGTGCCGCAACGCACCATCTTCCGTTTGCCGGCCCAGCTTGCCGACGACAAGCAACTCCAGAAAAAGTGCCGGCAATGGCGCGACGCCGGCTACCGCATCCTTCTCGATGGCGCCGATGCCGGTCCGGTGGTGGCGGCGCAAGTCGACGCGCGCGCGCTGAGCTTTGACGCGGCAGGCGTACACCCGGCCCTGCATCAGCTGCTGCCCTTGCCGGGGCCGCACCTGGCCTACAACATCGCCGACGCGGGGCAGATTGCCGCATTGCAAGAACTTGGCGTCAGCTGGTTTGCCGGCGATTACGCCTTGCAGCATGCGCGCCAGCAAGGCGAGCCGGAAGACGCCACGTCGCGGCGCCGGCTGATGTCGCTGCTGGGCCTGCTGGCCCGCGATGCCGACGCGCACGAGCTGGAAGTGCCGCTCAAGCAAGATCCGGCCCTCAGCTATCATTTATTGAAACTGGTCAATTCAGCCGCCTTCGGTTTCACGGCGCCGATTACCAGCTTCAGCCAGGCCATCACCCTGCTGGGCCGGCGCCAGCTGCAGCGCTGGCTGCAACTGCTGCTGTATGCGCGGCAACAGGACGACGGCAAGATCCACGCGCTGCTGCCGCTGGCGGCCGTGCGCGCGGCGCAGATGGAAGCGCTGTGCCAGTTGCGCGGCGGCGACCGCGAAGCGCAGGACCTGGCCTTCATGGCGGGCGTATTTTCCCTGCTCGATGTCCTGCTGGGCATGCCGATGCAAGAGATCATCGCCACCCTGAACCTGGCGCCCGAAGTCAGCGCCGCCTTGCTGGAACGCAATGGCGAGCTGGGCACCTTGCTGGCGCTGGTCGAAAGCGCCACGCCGCCGCCCGACGGCTTGCGCCGCGCCGGCATCGATGGAGAAACCTATTGGCGCAGCCTGCTGCAGGCCTACCAATGGGCCATCCAGGTCAGCCGGAACCTCTAGCATGGCCCTGTTTCCGGTGTCGGATTTCCTCGGTGACAGCGCCGCCCTGTGCGACGCCGTCGTGCGTTTGCGCGGCCCCGCGCTGGTCGCTGAGCTGGGCCGTATCGCCAGCACGGTGATGGCCAGCCCGCATGGCCAGTTCCTGCCCGCGGCCGGCACGGATGCCGCCGCGCCGGCCGCATCGTTTCCCCGCGATACGCCCACCTTGCTGCAGGAAGTCAGTTTCGACGGCCACTGTTTCGGCCATTACAGCGTGGCCGGCCGCCCGCTGTATAACGACGCCGACCGCCGCCACCTGGCCAGCCTGGCATCGTTGACGGCCGGCGTCCTGCAAGTGCATTCGCTGGCGCAACGCTCGACCCATGCCTACGCGCAAGTCGAAGCCTTGCTGGCGCAGCAGACGCAAATCCTCGACCAGTTGCACGAATCCGTGCTGACGATGGACTTGACGGGCTACATCACCAGCTGGAACAAGGGCGCCGAGCGCCTGTTCGGCTACACCTCGGTGGAAGCCGTGGGGCGCAACATTTTGTTCCTGTACGACGACGAAGACACGGGTTTCCACGATGCCTTCCTGGAGCAGGGAGGGCGCCTGATGGAGGTGCGCCGCCGAAAGAAGTCGGGCGAGATCTTCTGGGCCAGCTTGTCCCTGTCGCCGCTGCAAGACCTGGACGACAAGCCCATCGGACTCATCGCCTACCTGACGGACATCACGGAACGCAAGCTGGCCGAAGAGCGGCTGCACCACCTCGCGTATTACGACCCGCTGACCAGCCTGCCCAACCGCACCTTGCTGGCCAAGCTGGTCGACCAGGCCCTGAGTGTGGCGCAGCGCAGCAAGATGCTCGGCTGCGTGCTGTTCATCGACCTGAACCGCTTTAAACTGATCAACGACACCCTGGGCCGGCGCATCGGCGACGAACTGCTGCGCCAGGTCTCCCTGCGTTTCCGCCAGGTATTGCGCGACCAGGATCTGGTGGCGCGCCTGGGTGGCGACGAGTTCGCCGTCGGCCTGTTCGACATCGGCCAGCATTTCGAAGCGAGCATGGTGGCGCAAAAGTTGCTGGCCTCGCTGGTGGAGCCGTTCCTCATCGAAGGCCACGACTTGCGCGTGGGCGCCAGCATCGGCATCAGCGTCTATCCGCAAGACGCGCAAGATGCGGAAACCCTGCTGCGCCTGGCCGACATCGCCATGTACCGCGCCAAGCAGGACAGCGGCGGCGAAGCGGAAAGCGTGGCGTTCTACAGCCAGGACATGAACCTGGGCATGCAGGCGCGCATGCGCCTGGAAACAGGCTTGCGCCAGGCCCTGTCGGAACAGCAACTGCTGCTGCACTACCAGCCGAAATACGCCCTGGGCAGCGGCCGCATCATCGGCGCCGAAGCCCTGGTGCGCTGGCACCACCCGCAGCACGGCATGATCCCGCCCGCCGAGTTTATTCCTTTGGCCGAATCGACTGGCCTGGTGGTGCAAGTGGGCGAATGGGTGCTGGAGGCGGCCTGCGCCCAGGCGCAAGCATGGAAACTTGCCGGCCTGCCGCCGATCCGCCTGGCCGTCAACGTGTCCGCCCGCGAATTCACGGCAGCGCTGCCCGCCAGAGTGGCGGCGACCCTGGCCCGCTACGGCCTGGAAGCGGCCTGGCTGGAACTGGAAATCACGGAAAGCACCCTGATGCACAACATCGAGAGAGTCATCGGCATCATGGACCGCATCACGGCCTTGGGCGTGGCCCTGTCCCTGGACGACTTCGGCACCGGCTACTCAAGCCTGTCCTATTTAAAACGTTTCCCCATCGACACCCTGAAGATCGACCGATCGTTCACCACCGGCATCCCCACCGACGCCAGCGACTGTGCCATCGCCAGCACCATCATCAGCATCGCCCAGCAACTGCACCATAAAGTGATCGCCGAAGGCGTGGAAACGGCCGAGCAGCTGGCCTTCCTGAAGAGCTCAGGCTGCGACGAAGTGCAGGGCTACCTGTTCTCGCGGCCATTGCCGGCCGTGGAGTTCGAGAAGGCGCTGCGGGAAAACTGGGGCGTGTAAGGAAAGCATGCCCGCTCTTTCCTGTCGGGCAAACGATGCTAGCCATTGGTAAGCCACGGACCTTTATGTATAATGCTGCCATCTGGAAGCGTGGCCGAGTGGTTGAAGGCACTAGTCTTGAAAACTAGCGACGGGTTAAACTGTTCGTGAGTTCGAATCTCACCGCTTCCGCCAAGTACATAAAAAATTCGTGAGTATACTCAACCTATATTCCACCGAATTTCATTGAAAATCAACGACTTAGCTTGATTTTCGTCCCGCCGAGTCACAGATTCGGTGATATCCAAAAACGCTCTCGCAGAATGATGCGTAGGCTAAATTGTAGGTATGATGCGGTTTTTCTCAAAACCGTACCTACAGGATATCGCATGGCCATCAATACCCTTACCGACGCAGACTGCCGGCGCGCAACGCCGAACGACGGCAAGCTGCGCAAGCTCTTCGATGGCCACGGCCTGATGCTGGCAGTCCTGCCAAGCGGAAACAAGGTTTGGCGCATGGCCTATCGCAACGACGAGGGCAAGCAGCAGACTGCCGTCATCGGCCCGTATCCCCTGATCGGCCTCAAGGAAGCACGCGAGCGCCGCGACGTTTTGCGTTTGAAACTGATCGATGGGGTAGACCTCAAGCCCAAGCGCAAGGCAAGCAGCCCATCTATTACCCTTGATGCCGCCATCGATACCTACTGGGCCGGGCGCACGGACATCAGCGCCGGCTACAAGGCAAATGCACTGCGCGCGCTGGCCATGTATGTCTCGCCGACGCTGGGCGCGAAAACTGTGCGTGAAATTACCAAGGAAGACTTGATGGCCGCGCTGCGCCCGATGGATGCCGCTGGCCTGTCCGTCTACGTCCGGCGGGTGCGCATGTGGGTGGGCCAGGTGCTCGACTGGTCCATCCAGCACGGCCACTGCGAAGAGAACCCCGCATCGAACATCAATTCGAAGGTCGCCTTTTCCCGCAAGCCGCGCGAAGGCTTCGCCGCCCTGGCATTGGCCGAGGTGCATCCATTCATGGAGCGCTTGGACCTGGAAGATGAAATTCAGTCTGTGCTGGCCTGCAAGCTGCTGGCGTTGACGTGGACGCGCACGGACGAGTTGCGGCGCATGACCTGGGCGGAAGTGGAGGGCGATGTCTGGCGGATACCGGGCAAGCGCATGAAGAAGGGCCGCGAACATCTGGTGCCGCTGTCATCCCAGGCGCTGGACCTGCTGGCGGAAATGAAGCTGCGTTCGCGGGGTAGCATTTACGTTTTCCCGAACGACCGGGGCGGCAGCCGCCCCATGAGTGAAAACGCGATTCTTTACCTCATTCACCGTATCGGCTTCAAGGGCAAGATGACGGGCCACGGCTGGCGCAAGGTCGGTTCTACCTGGGCCAACGAGCACGAGTACAACTCGGATCACGTCGAGGTGCAGCTCGCGCACAAGGACGGCGGCGTGCGCGGGGTCTACAACTCAGCGGAGTACCTGAAGCAGCGACGCGTGATGCTTCAGGCCTTCGCTGACTGGCTATTAAAGCAGCCTGATCCCAGCGGCTTGGAGCGTTGAAAGGCGCCATCCCAGCGTGCGCTGGGTTATGGAGACGTCCGCCGGCGGCAGCTTGTTCTCCTTCACCCATCTGCGCAGCGTCTCCGAAGTGACGCCCAGCATTTTGTATAAGTCCTGGCGGTAGATAATTCGGTCTTCATTCATTGGTTTTTACCTTTCGTGGGTTGGCTTTTCTTGTGCTGGATTGGCTCTGCATGGCTGGCTTTGTTTTGGGCCGCCAGTGCGAACGCCTCCGCCTCGGTGTAGTGCGGAACTTCGACGCCAGGCTTGCGGTAGTCGCGCAGCCGGCAGAATTCTTTGTATCGGTCCATTTCTTTACTGGCCTCTAAACCGTGCAACCGATAGGCGCGGCTGCTTTCTTGACCGCCTCGATGGCACCCAGCGGCACCGCGCGGAACATACCCGGCCACTGGTGGTCCAGCTCCACCCACGCATGCAGTTCCCCATTGCCCACGTCGCGGCGTAGGTCGTTGACGGTACCGGCCTGGTAGCCTTCGTCGGTATCAAACGTCACGCGGTCGCCCAGGGCGATTTGCCGTGGTGAATCGGTCAGGGTGTTCAGCATTGCGGTGCTCCTTTCAGTTTGGCGGTAACGCCGCACACGCCGTAGCGGTCGATGGCGGCGTCGATCACGTCGCCGCTGGATGCGGCAACCTCAAAAAATTCAAAGCGTTCGGTTTGCGTGCGAACGATCACGGCATAGGTGCTCATGTGCCATTTCCTTCATGGGGTGGGTTGTCGGTGACGATCAGCCGGGGATAAGGGCAGGCGTTGACGGCCGCCCAGGCGGCAATCACCGCTGTTTTTGCCTCGTTGGACAGGTCAGGCGCGGGCGCCGCCGGTGGCCTGGCCGGGGCAGGGCGGTCGGGGTGCGTACAGTTATTTACACGAGTCCGAGGAACGGCAACCCCAACAGCCACCGCGCGAGCGCCTGTGGCCTGTACCGGCGTCCACGTATGGCGCACGGACTTGAAGACCACACCAATCAGGTCGCTGCAGCGCACGCCGTAGGGCGTGGTGCGCAGCGTTTCACCGTAGCGGCCGATGACGGTTTTTTCGTCCTTGGCCAGGGTGACGACCAATTCCTTGCGCGGCACAAGGGCGCCGCCTTGGGCGCGCAGGTACTCGGCCCAGCAGGCGCGCTTTTCGCCGTCGATCTTTTGCACGGCGTCCCAGGCGCGGCGCATGGCGGCCGGGGCTTCGTTGAGCATGCTTTCCTCGATGCGGCGCAGTTCGCGCCACACGGTGACGGGGGCGCCGCCCCACTGCTGGAATTGACGGATACCCCAGCATGCGGCCCAGGACTCGACGCGTGCCGATGGCGTCAGCTCGACATCGCCTTCGGTGTCGGCCGTGACGACGTAGCCTTCTTTCGTCTTGTGCTCGGCCACGCCGTCGATGTTCTTGGCCACGTACTTGGCGATGTAGCCGGCGGCGCTGCCCTTCGCCCAGTCGATGCGTTTCACGTCCAGGCGGCGCGCGAAGGCGCCCGGTTCGCCACGATCCACGCGCCAGGCGTAGCGCTTCATGATGCGGATGGCGCGGCCGGCCACGTCCTGCAGGTGGGCCGTCTTGTATTTCGCGGTCGGGCGCACGAACAGCAGCAAATGCCAGTGCGGGCAGCCGTCGTGGTGCGGCTCGGCGATACGAAAGCCGTACAGGCCGATGCCACGGCGCGCCAGGGCAGAGCGGCACAGCGATGTCATCTTGCCCAAGTAGGCATTTGCCTCGCGCGGTGTGGAGCCGTCGAATTTGTCGTTTGGCTTGCCGCTGTGCTGCATGGCGTGAAAGCGCGATGGGCACGTCCAGGTGATGAAAATGCCCTGGTCGCCGCACTCGCGGGCGATCTGCTCAAAACCGTTGATGCGCAACATCAGTTCGCCGCGCCGGATGGCCTTGTTGGCGGTCGTTTTCTCGGCCAGCTCGGCGATGCTGAATTGCTGGCCGTTCTCGTTCTGCACTAGGGTGGCGGCCAGCGCTGCCGCGTTGCGGCGGTTTTGCGCCAGGCGCGACAGCACGGCGTCATTGCTGGCGTAGGGTTCGCCGCTGTATTTCACATAGCCCAGGCGGATATTGCCCGCTTCAAAGGCGCGCTTGACGCGCTTGCGCAGTTGACGGCGCCACCAGCGGGCGTCCACCAGGCGGGCAATGGTGTCGGCCAGCGCGTCGAACTCGGGCAGCTCGATGCCATACGAGGCGCATTCGTCTTCCATGATCTGCAGGGCGTGCGTGTCGGACACGGCCATCCACAGCATCTTGGTGACGCCGGCCGCTGCGCGTTCGGCGGTGGCCACGATGTCGGCGTCGCTTTGCGACAGATCGACGCCGGCCGGCACGTACTGCTCGGCGAACTCGCGCACAAAGCTGGTCGCGACGGACTCATAGACTTTGTACCAGGACGACCAGGCCATCTTGGCCATGGCCGCGTTGATGACGCGGTTGCGCCACTTGAACGGAATGCGGGCCAGCTCGGGCGCGAACTGGGCGGATCGCAAAAAAGCTTCGTGACGCTGCGGGGCTGGCAGCAGGATTTGTTTAGATTGCATTCAACAGTCTTTCGTACACACGGATAGCGGCGGAGGTGGCGGCGCGCAGTTCGATGCGCTCTTCCTCGGTAAATGAATGGATGGGTGATTCCCAGCGGTCGGCATCCATGCCTGCGGCGATCAGCACGGAGCGGCGCGCGCCACGCGGAGACAATCCCCACGCCTGGGCCATGAAGGGCGCCAGGTTGCGCGGCTTGATGCTGCGTAGCTGGGCCTTGGCTTCGGCGATGGCGGCCAGCGCATGCCCGGCGCCTGGTGGCGTCGGCATGGCCTTGTCGCGCGCGGCCAGAATCTCGGCGGCAGGCTGGAAGGACAGGTGATTGTCGATAAGGGACGCCGGCATGGTTCAGTCCTTGATGGCGCCGATGGCCCGCAGCACGCCGGGGGCAATGACAATCAGGAGCGTCAGCAGCCAGATGCGGCAGGTTTTGGCTAGGCGCAGCATCAGCGTGCCCCTGGCTTGAGAAATTGCTCTGCCCAGTACGGGAGCGTGTGCGATGCGCCGCAGCAGTGCCGGGAACCCGCTTCATTGGCGAAAATGTAGTTCAACTCGATGGGCAGCTTGCCGACCAGGGCGCGTTGTTTGGCTGGCGCGAAAAAGCCGTCACGCTCCAGTGCCTGCGCATCGCTGACGATGAAGGTCAGATTGGCCGCGCCGTAGGCGTGATAGGTCTTGGCAATCTCATGGATGTGGGCGGTCAGCGCCGCGATGCCGATGCCCGCGCTGGCTTGCAGCAGAAAACACGTCGGTGCCACGGGGACAATGCAATTTTGCAAGGTCGGGCGGATCGTGTTTGATGCCATGGATATGCAGGCATGAGGGGTGGCGTGCAGCGTGGTTTCCATCGGTTTTCCTTATTTCAGGTTGAACGAATCCCGCACGCTCAAAAAGGAGCGCAGCAGGGCACAGCAAAAGAGGGGAGATACGGCGGCCGGGTTACGGCGGCGCGAGGATCGGGATAGTCATCAGCAGCCCGCAGTCAGGTCCAGGGCTAGCTGGCTGGTGGCCGCCGTGCGCGCATGCTGGGACATCGGGATGCGGATATCCGGCTTGGGCATGGCGGACAGCGAAAGGGTGCGCAGTACTTCCAGGCCTGCCACGAAGGAGTGCCCGCATTCGGGGTTCTGGCACATGTAGGTGATTTCCTTGAACATGGCGGACATCGTGCGGCTCTTGACGGCGCGGACGGTGTATTCGCAATGCGGGCAGGGCAGGCCGATGACTCTCATTTCAGCTTTCTTTCCACTTGGTACAGGGCGCGACCGCGACCCGTCATGTTTTTCGACTGTATGCGTAAGCGCGATTTGACGAGCCATTCGGCCGCCTGATCGATACTTGCCAGCCCCTGGCGTTGGCGCACGAGTTCCAGCACCGCGCGCTCTTCGTCATTGAGGTTAATTTGATGGTCTGGCATTTTCTGTAACTTTAGAGTTGCTCAAAAGTGACTCGGTTTAAACGCTGCGACGCTGTACGCTGTCGATGGTGGCGTCATCCAAGGCGATCACGGCCAAGGCTTCACGCATCACGATCTGGCGCACCAGCACTGCAAGCTCTTCGCCCTGGTAGTTGGCGATCGAGGAAACGAGCTGGTGCTCATAGTCATCGAGGCGCAGCATGACGCGGTGGCTGCGGATACGTTTTGCATCGGGGTACATGACGTTGTCCTTAGTGAATGGATTTGGAAGCGAGTTCACGCTTGTAGTCGGCGAGGCCGCGTAGGATCAGGAAGCGGAGGAACCAGGCGCGGGACCGGTCAAGTTTCTCTGCGTAGCCCTCGACTTCGGCTACTTCATCAGACGTCAGGCGGACGCCAAGGGGCTTAGTCGTGACGCCCTTGGCAGTACGCCTGGCATTGGATACGTTTTTCATAATGTTATGATGTGTAATCGCTACAGGATGGCGTAACTATAGTGTCCAAAAGCGCACTAGTCAACAAAAAGATGTGAGTATGAGCATGTTTGGTGAAAGATTAAAGCAAGAGCGTCAACGTCTGGGCATGAACCAAGACGACTTCGCAGCGGTTGGCGGGGTCAAAAAACGCGCTCAAATTTCGTATGAAAAAGATGAGCGCTCTCCCGATGCTGTCTACCTCTGCGCGCTGTTAGAAATTGGCGTAGACGTTTGGTATGTGATGACAGGCAGCGTTTCAGCTGCTGTACTTAGTGCAGATGAAAGCGAGTTAGTTTCTGGTTTCCGGAACCTAGATGCACGTGGACGAGCTGGTGTTCTTGGAATGATTGGCGGCATGCGCATGCCAACGCCCTCAACATCTTCTGCAGGAAATACTCCGCACGTTGAAACCCACGGCAAGATTGGGCAAAATTTCGTGGGGAATATCATTGGGCCGCAGACTTTTAATGTGGCCGGTAGCGGACGAAAAAAGGAAAAATAGTCTGCAACTGATTCACCTTCTTATGCTTATTGTAATTGCTGCTTGTTTTGTCTGCATACTACGCATACCGATCTGATGCGTGAAGGTGTCGTAAAGTCAACGTCTGAGCAACTTCGGCTGGATTCGGCCAGAAGCGGTCGTATAGCAACATTCATTTTTTGACCTGGCTACTCAATCATCTAGAGGTAGAAATGGCATCTTTACTACATGAGGTTTGGGAGGACGAAGATGGAATAACGGTTTGTATTGCTAACGGGAGTCGGCCGGAATTTATGACGGCTGATGCTCGATTTATTGCAACGTTTGAAGCATCTTCCTGGACAGAAGCAATGACAAAGTATTATGAAATGTACGATTTTGGAGTTTACAAGCCCTTCGATTCATCCTCAGAGCCTTACTCCGAAGAGTCGAAAGCTCGCCAAATCGATCAGTTAAAAACGCGTCAAATACGACTGACTTAAGTTAATCTTGGACATGTCGGTTACGTCTGCTTCGGGGCGGAACCTGCCAATGACGGCAACCGGCCAGAAGCAGTTATTTGCGATAACGTGACAATTTGGGAGTTTTTCTGATTGGAAATTCGCTATGCTCTGGTGCCGCTATCGGCCAGAAGCAGACGTTCAAGCCGATGGCGTTTTGAAATATATGACAGCCTCTTCGCCAAATTTACGGCTTCTTCAAGCTGCTCAGAACGAATACGTCTCGTACAGGCTGTTGACGGGTAAAAAACGCGGAAAGCGCTTTAAAACACTGGCAGTTTCCATGCAAGATGACCAATCAAAATAATGATGTGGAGGGAAGCTGTAACCCGCACTGCTGCTTTAGTTGGTGAGCACCACATCGACAGTCAGCCACGCGAGCGAGTGGGTGTGGGCCGCTACCTAAATGCGTGCAAAAACCGACTGTCGAGCAGCAGATCCATGGCGCTGACGTGTAGCGCGATCGACGCTCGCGGACGCCTTCTCACGAATGCCTGATAGACTTTGTAGTTGCTCTTCAGGTAACGGCCGGATACACTAGCTCTGCCCGCAGTCCGCAATCAGCAAAAAACGGTATTATCGCGTACCTATCATATGCGCTTATAAGAAAGCATTAGTATGTGTGAAGTCTTGATTGCACCAAACTCTCTATTTAAATAGAAAATTTCTGGAGGCATAAAATCTAATATGACAAGCCAGCTAACGGTATATCAACACTATGTGCCACAACACTATTTAAAATTATGGAAAAATTCCAGTGGGCAAGTGTGGTGCCATGATCTTCATCTAAATGAAAAAAAGGAGAGGGCAACTAAACGCATTTTAGGTGACGATTACCTTTACGAAAAAGATCTTGCTAATCCCAATAATGAAATCGAAATATTCCTTGGGTCCATTGAGAATGCTGCAGCGCCTCTTCTGAAAAAAATCTCAGAATTGCCTTTGTGTACGGGTAAGGATGCAATCGTAATACAGGAAGCAATGTGCTTACAGGTAGCACAAATTTTGTCGTCGCCAGCGGATAAGTCAAAACTATTTGACTTCATTAGTGCGCAGCTTGTACGCACTCCACGTACGGTTGAAGAAATTTCAAAATCGATCAAGGGTTCAACGTATCCTCAAGAGATATTAGCTATATTGACGGAGCAAAATGAGCCTTTTCAATTAGTAAAGCTAGGAATGAAGCGCTTACCGCAGCGACTTCACGAGGCCTATACCCTTGTTCTCAGTTATTCGATCGTGGAGCCTTTTGTTACTAGCGACCACCCGGTGCTAGAGGTTGTCGCCGATCCAAATTATTTGCCCCAGACAGTCTATAACGTACTCCACAAAGATGATACTTTTTTAGCGTTCCCTATTGGCCCGCACTTTCAATGTTTACTCTTCCCCAAGAACCAGAAAAATGATGTAATTAAATTTTTTTACCAAACAGTTTCGTCGTTGCCGAGCAGAAACGGACTCGATCCCACAATCAAGTGGCGCGCTATGCAACCAGAGTTATTAAATATGTTTCGATCATTCCATACGGGATTTGGCCGAAGATTTCTTATAAGTTGTCAAGACGAGTCCGATCTAATTGAGAAATCACCGCTGAAACCGACATCCTGATTTGACACGACAACAGCCGGCGCTGGCGCGCAGCTGCTTGTCGGCCGGCACCACGTCGACTCCGCATGCACGCGCAGCACTTCGCCGCCCATGATTATTGCGAGGAAAATCTGCCCGATACGCGCTTATATTTACCGGTGGTTCGCTTCGCGTAACGTCTATGGTCTTAGCATCTGGCAAGCTGTTATGTCTTCTCTGGGGCGAATCCAGCCTGTCGTGGGTCGCGTTGGATTTTCCATCTGACAACCTGCTGTGCTTGTCCGAACGGCCGGGTTCGGCCAAAAACCGCCGGTGGCCGGCGTCTACTGAGATTCCTCCTTCCTATAACTGAACATGCTATATTGGTAATTATCCATATATGCCAAGCTAAAAAATTATGAGCACAGTCACCGCATATCATCAACTAGGCCGCTTTGTCGTTCTTTTCCAGCATCTGGAGGAGTCCGTAAACAACCTACTTGAGCTGCTCGCGGATACCGATGGTGAGATCGTTCGAATCCTGGTCAACGAACTCGAATATAGCAAGCGCTTAAAAACCCTTGATGCTCTTTTCGCTCGCTTCATTGATCTTCGTAAGAATACTGACCCGCTCGCGAAAACTGAGTTTCACAAGCTTGTTGTCGAACTCGGAAAACTTGGTGAACGTCGGAATGAGCTTGTTCACTCCAAATACAACCCTTGGATTAACTTTCACGGCCGAGAAGGTCTTCTTCGCACCAATTCGAAATTACGGGGCAGTAGTGGGGAGCGTGAAATTAAGGAGGAGGAACTCCAGCCTGAGGCGTTCGACTCCGACCTTCTTAACCTGAGCGCCACTGCACAATCGCTTGAGGCGTTTCGTATCAAAGTAATTGATTGGTTGTGCCCCGATGCAACATAACTTTCTATTAACTTGGATGCGATGACGCGCGAAAATTATGGACGCAGAAAAAGTTAGAATCTTTCTCGAGTCGCTTAGCGACGAGCAGATTGAACTTGGCAATCGAAAAGACCAAGAAAAACACGACCAACAATTCGCCGCTTTCGAAGGAGCTTACCTTAAAGGAAATTGTTATCTTTGTGGTGAGGATTTTGACAAAATGCGTACCGACTCTCCGTGCACGCACTGGCTTCTAAGACGTACAAAATTTAAAAAAAAGGACTTCCCCAAAATCTATGAAAAATACGATTACCACAACATCGCTGCATTTCTGCGTTGGTGTGCAAATCAAGAGACACCACTACGCAATATCAATGATTTGAAGGAAGAAAAAGCGGAACGTAAGATTATTAGCTACACGATTAAATGGAAAAATATTGAGTGGACATTTGACTGCTCTAGAAACGATCTAGCCGGTCACGGTAATGGGTTTTCATCCTATCCACATTATCACTTTCAAATGCGAATCGATGGCCGTGAATTTTTAAACTTCAATGACTTCCATGTTCCATTCTCAGACCGAGACCTTTTTATGTTTGCGGCGAGTGAGTTGCCGACAGTACGTGCGGGTTTCGGCCCTGGGGGAGCTGGAATGCAGGAGGCTGTAGAACTTGATCCAGAGGTTGTCATCGATGACACTGAGCCAACGGAACGCTACGAGGATGCTACCTTTGATCTTTCGACCATAATAATTAGTGACGAGAAGCCCATTTCAGGGGAGATGCTGTTGGAAGTAATAAATGAGGCAAAAAAGACAAATCGCACATTTGCATCGGTCGCTAAAGAGCGACTTGTCGACAAAGCGAGTATTAAAACGATCATCTCGCCCTCTGAGTCCATACCTGATATAGCTTCACGGACGGAAAATAAGTCGCGCTAACCGGCTGCCTTAAACTCTAACGGCTACTGAGAACGTCCGCTTCGGGG
>NZ_JAZHPB010000011.1:0-217920 GCF_036543145.1 Janthinobacterium sp. LS2A | reverse complement strand
TTCGCGCAAGACCTGGCGCGGGTGCAGGTAGTTGCCCGGCTCTTTCTTTTGCTCTTCGATCATGTCCAGGCTGTACGCATCTTTTTCGTGCGTCCAGTTCGTCAGCTCCTCTTCCCACGCCGCCTTTTCCGCTTGCACGGTGGCGTAGCGCTCGCCGCGCGTGGCGTCGCAGTCGAGTGCCTTGCCATCGAGGCGAGCCAGGATGGCCTTGGCGGCCGCCTTGGCGTCGCCGCAGATACCCACGGAAATCTTTTTGACCAGGCCCAGCATCTTGTTGTCCGCGTCGATCTGGATGATCTTGGCGTTCTTCGGCCAGTAATCCATACCGTGCTGCGGCAAGGTACCGAACGGGCCCAGGCGCGAGCCTAAAGCGACGACGACGTCGGCCTTGGCGATCAGTTTCATCGCTGCCTTGGAACCTTGGTAGCCGAGCGGACCGCACCACAGCGGATGGCTGGCGGGGAAGGAGTCGTTGTGCAGGTAGCTGTTGACGACGGGGGCACCGAGGCGCTCGGCCAGCGCCTTGCACTCCTCGATGGCTTCACCCATGACGACGCCGCCGCCCGAGATAATCACGGGGAACTTGGCTTTCGCCAGCAGTTCGGCCGCATCGTTGAGGCTTTGTTCGCCGCCGGCACCACGGTCCAGGCGGTTCGGCTTTGGAATTTCGGCCTTGATTTCGCCATAGAAATAGTCGCGCGGGATGTTCAGTTGCGTCGGGCCCATTTCCGACATGGCGCGGTCAAAGCAGCGTCCCGTGAATTCCGCCATGCGGGCAGGATTGGTCACGTGACCCTGGTATTTCGTGAACTCCTCGAACATCGGCAGCTGGTTCGCTTCCTGGAAGCCGCCCAGGCCCATGCTCATGGTGCCCGTTTCCGGCGTGATGATGACGACGGGCGTATGCGCCCAGTAGGCGGCGGCAATCGCCGTCACGCAATTGCTGATGCCGGGACCGTTCTGGCCGATGACGACGCCATGGCGGCCCGAGACGCGGGCATAGCCGTCGGCCATGTGGCCGGCGCCCTGCTCGTGCACGACGGGAATCAGGCGGATGCCGGCCGGGGCGAAGATATCCATCGGGTCCATGAAGGCCGAGCCCATGATGCCGAACATGTCGGTCACGCCATTGGCGGCCAGGGTTTCCACGAACGCTTCGGAAGGCGTCATTTTTTGCGGGCCTACTGGAACGGCAGCGGCGGCGGCTTTTTGGTCGGACAAATCGGTCATGGCTCAGTCTCCTTACGGTTTTATGAAAAATCGGTATATTTTGTTCCGATATTTGAAATACGTGTTCAATTTAACGGTTGCGAAATGTGCTGTCAATGAAAATTCATGAAAAATCGGACTGTTTCATTCCTGAATCCGGAATCCATGCATGTGCACCACTGCTGAAACAACAATGGCGGCTTATCCGCAACAGACAAGCCGCCATCTCTACCCGCGTCGCCGTGCTTAGAACTTCAAACGCATGCCGGCCGTAAAGGCGCTCGAGTTATGCCCAGGCAAGGGCACGCTGCCGCCGCTCGATGCATCGCCGACGAAATTGGTGCCCGCGCCATCGTTGTTGATGCGGCCGTACGAGGTGTACAGATTCGTGCGCTTGGACAAGGCATAGGTGTAGCCGATGGCCAGCTGGCGCCCGCCGCGGCGCGCATTCGTGCGGTCATCCTTCTTGATGTAGGACGCCATCACGCTGCCCGCCGCGCCCACGGGGGCCGACGCGCCCAGCATGTAGCTGCGGAAATCCGTGCCCGCGTCATCCTTGTCCGTCTCATACGCGGCGTGCAGCTTGGCGGGGCCGAAGTCGTAGGTGCCGCCCAGCAAGGTGACCTTGGCCGTGTTCAGCGGCGTGTCCTTGCGGTTGTCGTGGGCCAGGGTCAGCACCAGCGGGCCGTTGGCGTAATCGATGGAAAAGTCGATGGTGCGCCCCAGGGTGTTGCTGTCCGGCTTTTCGCCGAGGCCAACCATCACGGCGGCCGACAAGCCGTTTACCTTCGGCGTCTCGTACATGATCGAGTTTTTCGTGCGCAGGCTGGCCACGCTCATCAGGTTGATCGAGGCGCCCGTCATGCCCGTCTCGAAGGGGTCGATATTGTCCAGCGCGGTAAACAGCGGGTTGTGCTGCAAGCCCAGGTTCACGGCGCCGAAGCCGCCCGACAGGCCCACGTAGGCCTTGCGCCCGAACAGGGCGCCCTGGCGGTTGGCGCCCGTATCCACGTCGAGACCATTTTCCAGCACAAAATTGGCCTTCAGGTTGTTGCCCAGGTCTTCCGTGCCCTTGAAGCCGATGCGGCTGCCCGATTGCACGCCGGTGGCCAGCTTGGTGACGGACCCGTCCGCGCCGCCGTGTTCGGACGTCAGGCCCGCATCGAGCAAGCCGTACACGGTGACGGACGATTGGGCGCTGGCGTTGCCGGCGAAGAAGGAGGCCAGGATGGCTGCCGCTACGAGTGTGTGTTTCATGTCATCTCCAGGTATTGTGGTTTTTATAAACGCTTGAAACGATAGTCAACTACCTTGCTACAAATCGGGCTCAGGCGATCAGCCCGGCCATCGGCGACGACGGCGAGGCGCTCATGACGCCTGCTCTCCGGGGCATGCGTCCGGCCAGATAGGCCTCGCGTCCGCCCTGCACTGCCAGTTTCATGGCGCGCGCCATGCGTACCGGTTCGCGCGCCGCCGCGATGGCGGTATTCATCAGGATGCCGTCGCAACCGAGTTCCATGGCGATGGCCGCGTCCGACGCCGTGCCGACACCGGCGTCGACCAGCACGGGCACACGGGCTTGCTCGATGATCAGGGACAGATTCCACGGATTCAGAATGCCCATGCCCGAGCCGATCAGGGACGCCAGCGGCATGACGGCGATGCAGCCGATGTCTTCCAGCATGCGCGCCTGGATGGGGTCGTCGCTGCAATACACCATCACCTGGAAGCCGTCGCGCACCAGTTCCTGCGCCGCCTTTAACGTTTCCGGCATGTTCGGGAACAGGGTCTTTTCATCGCCGAGCACTTCCAGCTTGCACAGCTGGTGCCCGCCCAGCAGCTCGCGCGCCAGCTGCAAGGTATAGACGGCGTCGCGCGCGTTGTAGCAGCCGCCCGTGTTGGGCAGGATCGTGTATTTCGATGGCGGTATGAAATCGAGCAGGTTCGGCTCACCCTTTTCCTGGCCGATATTCACGCGCCGGATGGTGACGGTGACAATCTCGGCGCCGCTCTCTTCGATGGCCAATCGCGTTTCCTCGAAATCCTTGTATTTACCCGTGCCCACCAGCAGGCGCGACTGGTAGGTGGTACCGGCCAGGGTCAGCCCGGCCGGTGGCTGGCTGGGGGTGGCGTCGTCTCTCATCTTGATCTCCTAAGTTAAAGCTGGGGTCAGTCCCGTCGGGATTGAAATGTGCCCCATTGGGGTACATTTCCCCGGCGGGTCTGACCCCGGAATGCCTCTGCCGCAGACTGCGGTGCCAAACGTTGCCCGCAAAACGCAAAATCGACTTCCGGCCGCCGCCCGGACACGAGGTCGGCGATCGCCCTGCCCGCGCCGCATCCCATGGTCCAGCCCAGGGTGCCGTGGCCCGTGTTGAGGAACAGCTGGCGGTAGCGCGTGGTGCCGATATACGGCACGTTCGATGGCGTGAGCGGGCGCAGGCCGGCCCAGTAGACGGGGTCGCTGTAATCGCAGGCGTGGGGAAACAGCGCTTGCACTCTGCGCGTGATGGCGGCACAGCGCACAGGGTTCAGTTCTCGCGTGTAGCCGTTCAGTTCGCACGTGCCCGCCACACGCAGGCGCTCGCCCAGGCGCGAAAACACCAGTTTGTGCCCATCGTCCGTCAGCGAGACGGTCGGTGCGCTGGCGGGGTCGCGTATCGGATAGGTGGCGGAATACCCTTTGCCCGGATACAGCATCAGGCGGATGCCGAGCGGCTGCAGCAATGGCGCGGAAAAACTGCCCATGGCCACCACCACGGCATCCGCGTATTCCAGGCGGTGGCGGCCTTGCGCATCGATGCATTCCACGCCCGTGATGCGTTCGCCATCCGCCAGCAAGCGCGTCACCGTCGTGCCGTACTGAAAATCCACGCCGGCTGCGGCCGCGCGGGCGGCCAAGGCCGTGGTAAACAAATGCACATCGCCCGACTCGTCGCTGGCCGTAAAATCGCCGCCGACGATGTGCTGGCGGGCATGGGCCAGGGCCGGCTCGATATGGATGACTTCATCGGCGCTGACCGTGTTGCGCGGGCAGCCCAGCTCGCGCAAGAGCGCGGCGCCCGACTGCGATTTGTCGAACTCCTGCTGGTCCGTATAGAAATGCAATATGCCCCGCTCGAGGTGGTCATAGGCTATGCCCGTCTCACGGCGCAAGGCTTGCAGGCTCTGGCGGCTGTACTCGGCCAGGGCGACGATCTGGCGCATATTGCGCGACACGCGCGATGGCAGGCATTCGCGCAGGTAGTGCAAGGCCCACTGCCATTGCAGCGTATCGAGGCGGGGACGGAACAGCAACGGCGCATCGTCCTTGCCCAGCCAGCGCACTACCTTGCACAGGGTGGCGGGATTGGCCCACGGCTCCGCGTGCGAGACGGAAATCTGCCCGCCATTGCCGAAGCTCGTTTCCTGCGCGGCGCCCGCCTGGCGCTCGAGCACGCGCACGTCGTGGCCCGCCTGGCGCAAGTACCAGGCCGATGCCGTGCCGACCACGCCGGCGCCGAGGACAAGGATCTTCATGGCGGGGTCGGCTCGCTCAGCGCGTCAGCAGGACGGCGATGGCAACGAAGGCGGCGATCCACACGGTTTCCATCACCAGCATGATCACGGGGCGCCAGCCCAGCGAGGCCAGCGACTGGAACGACGTTTTGACGCCCAGCGCGGCAATGGCGATGACGAGACAGGCGCGCGAAGCGTTGTTGATCCAGCCATTCACTTCCTGCGGGATCAGGCCCAGGCTGTTCGTGATGACGAGCCAAACAAAACCGATCAGGAAAAAGGGCACGAGCGGCGGCGCATCGACTTCGCTCTTGCCTTCCTTGCGCTTGAACATGATCGACAGGCCCAGCACGACAGGCACGAGGCAAGCCACGCGCGTCAGTTTCACGAAGGTGGCGACGTCGCCCGTATGGTTGCTGACCAGGTAGCCGGCGCCCACCACTTGCGCCACGTCGTGGATGGTACCGCCGATGAACACGCCCGCTTCCGTCGGGTCAAAACCCAGCAGCTTGACCAGCAGCGGGTAGACGATCATGGCCAGGGTGGACAAGGTCGTCACGCCGACCACCGTCAGCAAAGTGAATTTTTCGTTTTCCTTGGTTTGCGGCAGCACGGCGGAAATGGCCAGCGCGGCCGACGCGCTGCAGATGGCGACCGAGCCGCCGGACAATATCCCTTCCGTGATGGGGCGTTTCAGCCACTTGGCCAGCAGATAGCCAAAGCCCAAAGTCGCCACCAGGCCGCCGACGACGATCAGCAACGGCGTCACACCGACCGAGGCGATCTGGTTGAAGGTGATGCGCGCGCCCAGCAGGGCCACGCCCGTGCGCAGCAGCACCTTGCTGCAAAACTCGATGCCGGGCTTGCAGGTGGGGTCCGACGCGAGGAAGTGAAAAGCCAGGCCGAAGAACAGCGCGTACAGCAGTTGCGGCCCACCGTAATTGCTGGAAATGAAGGTGGCCGACAGGGCGATCACCAGCGCGATGGCCACGCCGGGCCAGCTGCGCAGCACGGCGCGGGGACGCCAGATGGCAACGGCGGAAGACAGGTAGGGGATGTTCTTGTCGACAACGCGTGTTATCGCTGAGGAGTTGGTTTTCATGCGGGTCCGCTCATAATGTTTTAAAAATTGGGACATTTCATCTCGTTTTTTAATAATACACGATGAGCTCACGAAGTCCATGCTTTTCCATGAAAATCGAAACGGGATGTTCCGGAAACTGACGTTTTAATGATGTCAGCACCGTAAACGACGAGCGGCGCGGCCCTTTGCAGGGACGCGCCGCTCGCTACTGACGAGTTAAACTTTACTTTTTGTTCATGCGGGTGATCAGGCTGGACGTGTCGTAACGGTTGCCGCCCGCCTGCTGCACTTCGGCATAGAACTGGTCCGTCAAGGTCGTCACGGGCAAGTCGCTGCCGTTGCGCTTGGCTTCAGCGAGGCAGATACCGAGATCCTTGCGCATCAGGTCGACGGCGAAACCGAAGTCGAACTTGCGTTCGATCATGGTCTTGCCCCGGTTTTCCAGCTGCCACGACTGCGCCGCGCCCTTGGAAATCACGTCGACCACCAGCGCCGCATCGAGGCCCGCGTTTTCCGCAAAGGCGATGCCTTCGCTCAAGGCTTGCACGAGACCGGCGATGCAGATCTGGTTGACCATTTTTGTGAGCTGGCCGGAACCGGAGGCGCCCATATAGGTGACGGCGCGCGAGAACAGCGCGATGACGGGCTCGGCGCGCGCGTACGCTTCCGCGTCGCCACCCACCATCACGGTCAGCTTGCCGTTTTCCGCGCCCGCCTGGCCGCCGGACACGGGTGCGTCGAGGAAGAACACGCCCTTTTCTTTTGCCGCCGCGTGGATGGTGCGCGCCGCTTCGGCGGAAGCCGTCGTGTGGTCGATCAGGATGCTGCCCGGCGCCATGGCGGACAGCAGGCCGCCCTCTTCCAGGATCACTTGATACAGGTCGTTATCGTTGCCGATGCAGGTGAAGACGAACTCGGCGCCCGCAGCGGCGGCGGCCGGCGTGGCGGCGCTGCTGCCCTTGTATTGCTCCAGCCAAGCGGCCGCGCGGGCCGGATTGCGGTTGTACACGGTGACGTCGTGCCCGCCCGCCGCCAGATGGCCTGCCATAGGGAAACCCATGACGCCCAAACCGATGAATGCCACTTTTGCCATATTGTCCGTCCTGTCGATGTGTGAATCCGATTATTGTTGCACAAATGTCCCGCGCCAGCAGCATCGTGCCGCCAGGCGCCAACTCAGACCGCCAGGCATTAGCAATTGGCAAACATCAGCGATTTACATATGCAAGATCAAAATTATCATAAATAATTTATGTTGTATTTTTTTCTATTTAATATTACATTGAACTGGCATTACAAATAAGGAAACTTTTTGCCGCATCCTTTTCCCAACCCTCGTTAAGGAGTCGATCTTGCAAACCTCACTTACCCGCATGAAAATCATCAGCGCCGCCGCCCTGCTGTTCGCCGCCAGCGCCGCACACGCCGACATCACGGTCTTTACCAGCCAGTCCGCCTATCTGGCAGCGGCCGGCAATACCGGCGTCGATACCTTTGATGATTTGCCCATCGATGCACTCGATGGTCCGCTGTTCCGCAGCGCCGGCAGCTATGCCTACACGGCAAGCAGCGTTGGCGTCTCGCCCATCCTGTACGGCGCAGGCACGGGCAGCGACAATTGGCTGAGCACCAATAACCGTGACGACAGCGTGGTGTTCTCCAACTTTTCCAGTGCCGTACGCGGTGTGGGGGGATTCTTCTTCGGATCGAACTTTTCCGGCGAATATGCCAGTGCCCAGAGCATCACGCTGACCGCGCGCAATGCGCTGGGCGAGCTGCTCACCTACGAACTGGTATTGCCGACACAGGCATCGTTTGTCGGCTTCCTGTCGACGGGCGCCTTCTCGGACCTGGCCGTCAGCACGGCCGGACAGATCGGCATCTGGCCGACCATCAATAATCTGTCCGTGTCGGCCGTACCGGAGCCAGCCACCTACGGCATGCTGCTGGGCGGCCTGGGCTTGCTGGGCTTCATGGCGCGCCGCCGCCGGTCCAGCCAGCAGTAAGCAAAGTGGCACCTGATACGGCTGCCGGCAGCCGTATCAGGCCTGCCATCACGACAATATCTCGCGCAAGGCCGCCATCAAGGCCGCGCACTCGCCCACGTTGCCGATGCTGATGCGCAAATACTGATTGATACGCGGTGCATTGAAATGGCGCACGATCACGGAACGGGCGCGCAGGCCCGCCGCCAGTTGCGCCGCATCATGCTGCGGGTGGCGCGCAAAGACAAAGTTGGCCACCGACGGCAGCACCTCGAAACCCAGCGCCGCCAGATCCGCCGTCAGCTGTTCGCGGCTGGCAATCACGGCCTGGCGCGTCTGCTGGAAATACGCTTCGTCGTGCAGCGACGCAACGGCACCGGCCAGCGCCAGCCGATCCAGCGGATACGAGTTGAAACTGTTCTTCACCCTTTCCAGTGCCTCGATCAGATCAGGATGCCCGAAGGCACAGCCGACGCGCAAGCCGGCCAGCGAGCGCGATTTCGAGAACGTCTGCACCACCAGCAAGTTCGGATACCGTTCGACCAGGGTCACGGCGCTCTCGCCGCCGAAATCCACATACGCTTCATCGACCACCACCACGGCGTCAGGATGGTCGCGCAGCAAGGTTTCCACATCGGCCAGCGGCAAGTCCACACCCGTCGGCGCGTTGGGATTCGGGAAGATGATGGCGCCGCACGGCTCCTGATAGTCTTGCGGGCGGATGCGCATGGCATCGTCGAGCGCTACCGTGCGGTAATCGATACCGTACAGCTTGCAATACACGGGGTAGAAACTGTAGCTGATGTCCGGAAACAGCAGCGGTGCATCGTGCTTGAGCAAGGCCATGAAGGCCAGCGCCAGCACTTCGTCGGAACCGTTGCCGACGAACACCTGCGCGCTGTTCAGGCCGTGGTAGCCGGCCAGGGTTTGCTTCAGTTCGCTGGCCGTGGGATCGGGGTAGAGGCGCAGGCTGTCGTTACTAGCTTCGCGCAGCGCGGCCAGGACTTGCGGCGATGGGCCGTAGGGGTTTTCGTTGGTGTTGAGTTTGACCAGGTCGGGCAGTTTCGGTTGCTCGCCAGGGATATAGGGGGTCAGCTCGCTGACGATGTTGCTCCAGAATCGGCTCATTGCTTTTATTGGTGGGGTCGGGATGGGAGGGGGTAGATTACCATAGGCTGAGCGGGGTCAAGGTGGGTGGCGACGGCGAGGGGTAGCGTGGACGGCATCGGCATCGGCCGAAGCTGAAGAGGACGCAGCATGAATAGCATGCACAATCTGAGCGATCCGTGGCTGCGGCCTGACGCGCTGGAGCGACAGACACGCCAGCGCAAGATCAATGCATGGCTGCAGGTTGCCGCCAGCCTCAGCGAACAAATCGCTGCCGAATTGCAGACTGCAACAGACCAGCTACAGGGCGAAGGAATGGCCGACCTGCAACGCGCGATGGCACTGGCGCAACGCTTGGCGAGGAATAGCAAGGCCATGCACGATACCCTCGGGACACTGTTTGACAGGGGTGAAAAATGCGAGGAGCATCGAGTGAAAAGCATGGAGGATTGCACCATGGACGAGCAGGTCAATACACTGGCAAAAGACATGGCTGGTGTGAAACTGGATGTTGCTGATTTGAAGGTGGATGTGGCTGGCATCAAGGTGGATGTGGCCGGTCTGAAAACGGATGTGGCTGGCCTCAAGGTGGATGTGGCAGACCTGAAAACGGATGTCGCCGGCCTGAAAACGGATGTCACTGTCCTCACGACGGATGTCAGCAGCTTGAAACTGGACTTGGCGGTGGTGCGCTCCAATTATGCGACCAGATCTGATGTGGCTGAGGCGAAGTCGACTGTCATCCTGTCGTGCGTGGGGACGATGATTGCGCTGGCAGGTGTGGCGTTTGCGGTGGCGCGGCTGGTGCACTAGCTTGCGTTGGTGGGGGTGCTGGCATTCAAAGCTGAATGGAGGAAAAAACGCCTTGCGCTGCGCGCTTTGGGCGGTTTTTCTACCTGCATTGATACGTCGCAGGCTTTTTTGCATCACTAATAAAAAAAGCTCCCTTGCGGGAGCTTCTCTTATGTATTCTGGCGGAGAGGGTGGGATTCGAACCCACGGTACGATTTAACGTACGCTTGATTTCGAGTCAAGTACATTCGACCACTCTGCCACCTCTCCGTTTACTGCGGTCTATTCATTCAAACTGGCGTGCCGGTTTGAACGAGGCGCTATTTTAGCATGGGTGTTGTTGGGTTGGGTAGGGGTTTATTGGTGATTTGCAACTGAGGGCTGGCATTTAGAACCAAACCCAATTTGACGATTCGGGGAGCCTCGCGCAAGTACGCGCTCGTCTTCGAATCCCACGCGTACGCCCCGCAGGGGGCGTACTCCTTTCCGCCGCCACAAATAAAAAAAGCTCCCTTGCGGGAGCTTTCTCTATTTGTTCTGGCGGAGAGGGTGGGATTCGAACCCACGGTACGATTTAACGTACGCTTGATTTCGAGTCAAGTACATTCGACCACTCTGCCACCTCTCCATTTGCTGCGGTCTTTCCCGCATTGCTGCGAGAAGGCAAGATTATAGCAGCCCGCAGCGAAAAGAAAAGGACTATTTTAGGCCTTCAGATGCGTCAGGCCGCCCATGTACGGGCGCAGCACGGCCGGGATCTCGACGCTGCCGTCTGCCTGCTGGTAATTTTCCAGCACGGCGACCAAAGTGCGGCCCACTGCCAGGCCAGAGCCGTTCAGGGTGTGCGCCAGTTCCGGCTTGCCGGCGGCGTTGCGGAAACGCGCCTGCATGCGGCGGGACTGGAAGGCTTCGCAGTTCGACAGGGACGAGATTTCGCGGTAGGTGTTTTGCGCCGGCAGCCACACTTCCAGGTCGAAGGTCTTGGTGGCGCCGAAACCCATGTCGCCCGTGCACAGCGACATCACGCGGTATGGCAGGCCCAGGCGTTGCAGAATCGTTTCCGCGTGGCCGACCATTTCATCGAGCACCTGGTACGAGGTGTCCGGATGCACCACTTGCACCATTTCCACCTTGTCGAACTGGTGCTGGCGGATCATGCCGCGCGTGTCGCGGCCATAGCTGCCCGCTTCCGAACGGAAGCATGGCGTGTGGGCCGTCATTTTCAGTGGCAATTGATCGAGCGCGAGGATTTCATCGCGCGCGATATTCGTCAGCGATACTTCCGACGTCGGGATCAGGTAGAAGGTCTCGCCCTCGCCTTCCGCGCCGCCTTTTTTCACCGAGAACAGATCGGCTTCGAATTTCGGCAGCTGGCCCGTGCCGCGCAAGGAATCGGCGTTGACCATGTACGGCGTATAGCATTCCGTGTAGCCGTGCTCGTCCACGTGGGTGTTGAGCATGAATTGCGCCAGCGCACGGTGCAGACGGGCGATGCCGCCCTTCATGACGGAAAAGCGCGAACCGGTCAGCTTGGTGGCCACTTCGAAATCGAGGCCCAGCGGGCCGCCCACGTCGACGTGATCCTTGACTTCAAAGTCAAAAGTGCGTGGCGTGCCGACCTTGCGCACTTCCACGTTGCCCGACTCGTCCGTGCCCACAGGCGACGATTCGTGCGGCAAATTCGGCACGGCCATGATGAAGTCGCTCAGCTTGGCTTGCACCACGGTCAGGGCCGCTTCATCGGCTTTCAGCTCATCGCCCAGGCCGGCCACTTGCGCCATCACGGCCGAGGTGTCTTCCCCCTTGCCTTTCAGCATGCCGATTTGCTTGGACAGCGCATTGCGCTTGCCCTGCAGCTCTTCGGTGCGCGTCTGGATCGCCTTGCGTTCGGCTTCGAGGGCGGTAAAACCTGCCACGTCGAGCTGGAATTTGCGCGTCGCCAGGCGTTCTGCGACGGTGGCGATGTCTTTACGGAGAAGTTGGATATCTATCATGGGTGGATGGCGGTGCCGATGTATCGAAAGCACTCATTGTACCAAGACCCGTTCAGTTCTTTATGAGTTTTGCACATGGCCGGCCATCGTCATGGCGGCATGGCTGGGCACTCGCGCCCGCTTTACATCCAGCGCTTAGATAAAGGCGGCTTTTTCGGCAGCGGTCAGGCGGCGGGCGCTGACGGTGACGACAGGCATCGTGCTGTCGGCGGCCTGGGCAATCACGGTGGAGGTGGCGCTCACTTCCACGGTGTTCGCGCCGGCGGTGGCGAAGCTGGCGCCGATGGCGATGATGGCGGCGGCGACAAAGGTGATTTCCATGTTTTTCAGTGCGTTCATGATGTGACTCCTGGTTGGTTTGTGTGGTTGACTGCTGCTGGTATGGTGGTACTTTAGCCAACGGCCACAAACAAGGCCACCGGCTTGCGACCAGCGGCGAAAAACAGGGAGCGAACGGTGAAAAACGGGGACTGAAACGTGGAGAATAGTTACAAGGCGTCCTTGACGAGGCGACCAAGGCGGCTGATAGCCTGCTCGATGCGCGGCGTCCACGGATTGCCGCAATTGAGGCGCAGATAATTGCCGAACTTGCCCGAGGCCGAGAACAACTGGCCCGGCATGTACGCCACGCCGTCCGCGATAGCCTGGCCGTGCAGGGCCAGCGCATCGATTTGCGGCGGCATCTGCACCCACAGCACGAAACCGCCCTGCGGCTCGGACAGCATGCAGTCGGCCGGAAAGCTGGCAGCCACGGCGTCGGACATGCGGGCGATGCGCTGCACCAGGGTGCGCCGCATCTTGCGCAGTTGCTGGTCGTAGCTGCTGCCCTCCAGAAAATCGGCGAGCACGGCCTGGAAGAAATGGCTGGTGGCGCCGCTCGACACGGTTTTCAGCAAAGCCACTTCCTGCGCGAAGCGGCCGGCCAGCACGTAGCCGACGCGCGACGCAGGGGTAATCGCCTTGGAAAACGAGGAGCACAGCAGCACATTGCCGCTCGTATCGTAGGCTTTCACGGGCCACGGCCGCTGCGGGGCAAAGCACAGGTCGCCATATACATCGTCTTCCACCAGCGGAATATTGAATTCCGACAGCAGCCCCGCCAGGCGCTTCTTGTTTTCTTCCGGCATCACGCAACCGAGCGGGTTGTTTGCGTTCGGCACGAACAAACACGCTTGCACGAGGCCGGCACGCAGGGCCAGCTCGAGCGCGTCGAGCGACGGCCCCGTCTTCGGGTCGGTGGGAATTTCCAGCGCCTTCATGCCCAGGCTTTCGATCATCTGCAGCAGCACGAAATACGTGGCCGACTCGATGGCAATCGTGTCGCCGGGCTTGGCGACGGCGCGCAGGCACAGGCTGATCGCTTCCGTGCAGGAATTCGTCACGACGATCTCGTGCGGGTCCAGCTTGCCCCAGTCCAGCGCGCGGCGCGTCACCTGGCGCAGGAAATTGCTTTCGCTGACGTCGTAACAGCTGACCTTGCTCAATAAAGCGGGCTCGCGCCGCGCCACGGCGCTGATGGTGCGCTGCATGCGCTTGATGGGCAATATCTCGTCGGGCGGCCAGGCCGTGCCCAGCTGCACGATATCGGGCGCCTCGTTTTCCTTCAGCACGCGCATCAACAGGTTGTTGATGCCGACAAAGGCCGGCTCCTTCAAATGCTGGGCGTCCGCGCTGCACGGGCGGCGCGGCGCGCGGTGGCGCACGAAATAGCCGGACTGGGGCCGCGCATCGACTTGCCCCCGGTCTTCCATCAGGCGCAAGGCTTGCATCACCGTGCTGACGGAAATGCGCTTTTGCTGCGCCAGGTGGCGGATCGATGGCAGGCGGTCGCCGGGCGCGAACACGCGCGAGTCGATCAAGGCGCCCAGTTCGTTGGCCAGGTGCTCGTACAGATTCAAATGCGCGCTCATGTTCATCCCTTCAGTATGCAGCTCGCGCGCGTGGCCGGCACAGATACAGTTGCCGAGTTTTTTGACAAGCACAGTGTACGACAAGGAGTACTGTATGCATCACAATTTCGTTTTCCTGCATCTGTCATGGTTCACGGCAAGCGCCTAAGCTGTTCCTGTCAGCACAACAGGAGCGATGCCATGCATACCGACCACGAATTACGCAGCGAACGGCCTTTGCGCCTGGAAAAAGCGCACGCCAGGGTCATCGAATGCCTGTCCGGCACGGCGTGGATCACGGCCTACGCCCAGTTCGAGGATTGCGTGCTGCGCAGCGGCGAACGCTACACGATACCGAACGACGGCCTGGTGCTCGTCGAAGCCGTGGGTAGCGGACACATCCGTGTGCATGGGACGGCCGCCCCCCGACCTGCCCTGTTGCGCTGGCTGAACCTGGCACTGCCTCACACACTGGTCACAAGGAATACATGACACAAGCTCCACTGCGCGTCCTCGTCACGGGCGCCGCCGGCATCATCGGCACCGCTTTCTGGAAGCGCCGGCACGGGGAATTCTCCCTGCGCCTGGCCGACCTGCACACAGGCAAGCTGGCCGAAGCACCCTGCCCATCCATCAAGCTCGACGTCGCCGACTATGCCGCCTGCCTGGCCGCCTGCGCCGATATTGATGTGGTGCTGCACCTGGCCGGCGTGCCCCACGCCAGCGCCGATTTCGATGCGCAACTGCTGCAGCCGAACATCGTCGGCACGCACAACATCTTCCGCGCGGCACAGGAACAGGGAGTGAAAAGAGTGGTGCTTGCCAGCAGCGCGCAAGCCATCGAGGGTTACCCGCTGGACGTGCAAGTACAGGAAAGCATGCCGGCGCGCCCCGCGAACATGTATGGCGCCAGCAAGGCCTTCGGTGAAGGCGTGGCCTCGGCCTTTGCGCACCAGCACGGCATGACGGCGATCGCCGTGCGCATCGCCAACGTGGCCAACTTTGCGCCAGGTCAACAGCACAGCGCACGCGACATCGCCGCCTTCATCAGCGAACGGGACGTGGTGCAATTGCTGGCCCGCTGCGTGACGGCGGACGTGCCGGCCGGCTACCACGTCGTGCATGGGGTGTCGGACAACCGCTATAAGCGCTTGTCGATCGCAGCGACGCGCCAGCTGGTCGGCTATACGCCGCAGGATGACGGTTTTACCCTGCTGGGACTGTAGCCTCAGCCCTTGCCGGCTGGTTTTCCTGCTTTTCTGTCCAGCTCGCGCAGCCACGCCAATTTATCGGCGATCTTGCTTTCCAGACCGCGCGGCACGGGCTGGTACCAGCCCGGTTCGGCCATGCCGTCCGGGAAGTAGGTTTCACCGGCCGCATACGCATCAGGCTCGTCGTGCGCGTAGCGGTAGGCGTGGCCGTAACCGAGTTCCTTCATCAGCTTCGTCGGTGCATTGCGTAGATGCACGGGCACTTCCTTCGACTTGTCTTTCTTGACAAACGCCATCGCCGTATTGAAGGCGTTATAGCCGGCATTGCTTTTCGCGGCAATCGCCAGGTAAATCACGGCCTGGCCCAGCGCCAGCTCGCCTTCGGGCGAACCGAGGCGCTCATACGTTTCCGCCGCGTCATTGACCATGGTCAAGGCGCGCGGGTCGGCCAGGCCGATGTCTTCCCAGGCCATGCGCACGATGCGCCGCGACAAATAGCGGGGGTCGGCGCCGCCATCGATCATGCGGCAAAACCAGTACAGGGCCGCATCGGGGTTGGAGCCACGCACGGACTTATGCAGCGCGGAAATCTGGTCATAGAAATTGTCGCCACCCTTGTCGAAGCGGCGCGAATTGAGGGTCAGCGCATTGTCGACGAAGGCCGCGTCGATCTTGGTCGTGCCCGTCGAGCTGGCGGCCGTCTCGGCCTGTTCCAGCAAATTCAGGAAACGCCGCGCATCGCCATCCGCATAGCCGATCAGGGTGTCGGCGGCCGCCTCGTCAAACGTCAGGTGCGTCAGCGCCGTGCTTTGCGCCTTGGCCAGCAGCTGCTTCATCTCGTCTTCGTTGAGCGATTTCAACACATACACTTGCGCGCGCGACAGCAACGCCGAGTTCACTTCGAAGCTGGGGTTTTCGGTGGTGGCGCCAATAAACGTCACCAGGCCCGATTCGACAAACGGCAGCAAGGCATCCTGTTGCGATTTATTGAACCTGTGGATCTCGTCGACGAACAACAAGGTGTGCTTGCCGAACTGGTCCAGGCTGTGGCGTGCCTGATCCATGGCCGCGCGGATATCTTTTACCCCAGCAAACACGGCCGACAGGGCGATGAATTCGCTGTCGAAGGCGTTCGCCATCAGCCGTGCCAGGGTCGTCTTGCCCACGCCGGGCGGCCCCCATAAGATCATCGAATGGGCCTTGCCCGCCTCGAACGCGAGGCGCAGCGGCTTGCCCACGCCCAGCAGATGCGTCTGGCCGATGACTTCGTTCAGGGTGGCTGGCCGCAAGGCTTCGGCCAAGGGCTGGCGCGGTGCGGTGGAAAAGAGATCCGCCATATTGAGTTACCTAATAAGAATGCAAAGGCCCCGCATTGCTGCGAGGCCGGCTCATACGCAAGGCGCGACAGTCTTAATTGTTGATGACGTCGGCGCCCTTGGGCATGACAAATTTAAAGTGATCGGCAGATAAGGCCGGATTCTTCTGGAAGTTCTTGAACGCCAGTACCGACGTCTGGCCGAACGAATCGCGCAACTCCATCGCTTCCGGCACGCCATTGCGCAGGCCGATGGTGATTTCGTCGAACGTCGTGTCCTTGGCTTTTGGTGTCGCCTTCAGCCATTCCAGGCCATCGCGCGTGCCCGCTTCGGCCAACGTAAAATTCTTTTCCAGGTCATTGCTGCCGAACAGGATGGCTGCTGGCGAGGAACCGAGCGCGTCGCCCAGTTTCTTGACCGTCACCTGGCTCAAGTCCTTGTCGTAGATGTACAGCTTGTCGCCATCGGCTTGCAGCAGCTGCTCGTACGGCTTCAGATAGGTCCAGATGAACTTGCCTGGGCGGGCAAACTCGAACGTGCCGCTGGCCGGCGTCGACACTTTGGCCTTGCCGCTGGCGTCCGCCTTCTTGACCTGGCGCTGCACGAACTCGCCCTTGGCCGACTTGGTGCCGGCCGCAAAGCTCTTGAATTGCTCGAGCGCACTGGCCGAGGCACTGGCCGCGAACAGCAGGCTGCAGGCAACGCTGGCCGCGCCGATCATCATTTTTGCTGCGAAAGTCGTGTTCTTCATTCTATTTACCCTTGTTCACTACTGGCCGCCGGCACCAGGATTTCCCGGTTGCCATTGGATTGCATGGTTGATACCACCCCGCTCTGCTCCATCTGCTCGAGCAGACGGGCGGCGCGGTTGTAGCCGATGCGCAAATGACGCTGCACCAGCGAAATCGAGGCGCGGCGGTTTTTCAGCACCACCGCCACCGCCTGGTCGTACAGGGCATCGGCCTCGCCGCCGCCCTCGCCAGGCACGCCGCCTTCGGCGCCGTCGCCTTCCAGGGTGCCGCCTTCGAGGATGCCCTCGATGTAATTCGGTTCGCCCTGCAGCTTCAGATGGCTGACAACGCGGTGGACTTCTTCATCGGACACGAACGCGCCGTGCACGCGCATCGGCAAACCGGTGCCGGGCGGCATGTACAGCATGTCGCCCATACCCAGCAGGGTTTCCGCGCCCATCTGGTCGAGAATGGTGCGCGAGTCGATCTTCGACGATACCTGGAAGGCGATACGCGTCGGGATGTTCGCCTTGATCAAGCCCGTGATCACGTCTACAGATGGGCGCTGTGTGGCAAGAATCAAGTGCAGACCGGCGGCGCGCGCCTTTTGCGCGATACGTGCGATCAATTCCTCGACTTTTTTACCCACCACCATCATCAAGTCGGCCAGCTCGTCGATGATGATGACGATGGTCGGCAGTTTTTCCAGCGGCTCCGGCGAATCCGGCGTCAGGCTGAACGGATTCGGGATATGTTCTTCACGCTTTTTCGCGTCGGCAATCTTCGCGTTGTAGCCAGCCAGGTTACGCACGCCCATCTTGCTCATCAGCTTGTAGCGGCGTTCCATCTCGTTCACGGCCCAGTTCAGCGCGTGGCCGGCCTGGCGCATGTCGGTGACGACGGGCGCCAGCAAGTGCGGAATGCCTTCGTAGACGGACATTTCCAGCATCTTCGGATCGATCAAAATCAGCCGTACGTCGAGTGGGTCGGATTTGTACAGCAGCGACAAAATCGTCGCATTGATGCCCACGGATTTACCGGAACCGGTCGTACCGGCCACCAGCAAGTGGGGCATCTTTGCCAGATCGGCCACGACGGGTTTACCCGCGATATCCTTGCCCAGCGCAATCGTCAGGCTGGAGACGCCATCGTTGTAGACCTTGGAACCGAGGATTTCCGTCAGGCGCACGATCTGGCGCTTGGTGTTCGGCAGTTCAAGCGCCATGTAATTCTTGCCGGGAATGGTTTCCACCACCCTGATCGACGTCAGGGACAGTGAACGGGCCAGGTCGCGCGCCAGGCCCACGATCTGGCTGCCCTTGACGCCTGTGGCCGGCTCGATTTCATAGCGCGTGACGACAGGGCCGGGGTAAGCGGCCACTACCTTGGCATCCACGCCAAAGTCCGACAATTTCTTTTCGATCAGGCGGCTCGTGAATTCCAGGGTTTCCACGGAGACCGTTTCCACCACAGGCGGCGCTTCATCGAGCAGCGACAACGGCGGCAGCTTGCCATCGCCCAGGTTCTCGAACAAATGGGCCTGGCGCTCCTTTTCCACGCGCTCCGATTTCACCACCGTCACCACCTGCGGTTCAATCTTCACGGGCGGCGCGGCCACATGTTTCTCTACATGCTTGGCCCGCTCGATGACCACCACTTCGTCGCGGCGCACGGCGGCCACTTCTCCCTGGCGGCGGTCTTCGCGATCCTGGTAGCGCAGTACGAACCAGTTGACGGCGTCTTCGATGGCGCCACCGATGCGTTCGGCCACTTGCAGCCAGGATACGTGGAAGAACAAGCTGAAACCCAGGCCGAACAGCAGCAACAGCAGCAAGGTCGCGCCCGTAAAGCCAAAGGCCACGTGGGCCGAGTGCCCGACCAGCTGGCCCAGCACGCCGCCCGGATCGCGCGGCAGCTGCACGTGCAAGCTTTTTGCCATGCGCAAGTATTCGAGTCCCATGCTGCCGATCAGCATGATGGAGAAGCCGACGATGCGAATCAGCATCTCGACATGGTGCTCGCGCTCCACCTCTTCCTCTTCCAGCAGGAAGCGCTTACTCAGGCGGCGATAGCCATGCCATACCGTGCGCAGCAGCCACACGCACCACCACCAGGCGGAAAAGCCGAAGATATACAGCAGCAAATCGGAAAAGGTCGCACCGAGCTTGCCGCCCAGGTTGGCCACCTTGTCGACATTGGTGGCGTGCGACCAGCCGGGGTCGAGCTTGTTGAAGCTGGCCAGGATCAGCACGAAATACAAGGCAAACGCGGCCAGCGCGAACCAGCGCGCCTCGGACAGCAGCCGCACCAGCCGGTTGGGCAGCGGGCGGCGTTCGACCGGTTTTCGGGTGTAGCTATTTTGATTGGCCTGGGCTGGTTTAGTCATTCTGGGAAGCGCTGCAAGGTGAAAAATGTTTCTGAAAGGGAATTTCCCATAATAAGGAAGTATTCTAAGCCATATATGCCTCGGACGGCCCCACGATTCGTCGCTACAGGCGGCTTGGTCTATAATCGTGGATTGCTTGCGCAAGCGCAATACGCCCTTGTTCTTCGCGCGTATGCCCCCAATTCGGATAGACCCCACTCATAGAGAAGCCTCCCATGACCACTACCAAACACGCCCGCGTTTTGATCCTCGGCTCCGGCCCAGCCGGCTACAGCGCCGCCGTCTACGCCGCCCGCGCCAACCTGAACCCGATGCTGGTCACCGGCGTGGAACAAGGCGGCCAGTTGATGACCACCACCGACGTGGAAAACTGGCCTGGCGACCCGATGGGCGTGCAAGGCCCGGACCTGATGCAGCGCTTGCTGCAGCACGCCGAGCGTTTCAATACGGAAATCGTGTTTGACCACATCCACACCACTTTCCTGAATGAAAAACCGATCCGCCTGAAGGGCGACAGCCACGAATACACGTGCGACACGCTGATCATCGCCACGGGCGCATCCGCGCAATACCTGGGCCTGCCATCGGAAGCGGAATTCATGGGCAAGGGCGTGTCCGCCTGCGCCACCTGCGATGGTTTCTTCTACCGCAACCAGGAAGTGGCCGTCGTCGGCGGTGGCAACACGGCCGTCGAAGAAGCGCTGTACCTGTCGAACATCGCCAATAAAGTCACGCTGATCCACCGCCGCGACAAGTTCCGCGCGGAAGCGATTTTGATCGACCGCCTGAACGCCAAGGTTGCCGAAGGCAAGATTGTGTTGAAATATAACCACACTCTGGACGAAGTGACGGGCAACGAAGGCGGCGTGACGGGTCTGAACATCAAGTCGACCATCGACGGCAAGGTCGAAGCCTTGAGCGTGCATGGCGTGTTCATCGCCATCGGCCACAAGCCGAACACGGGCATCTTCGAAGGCCAGCTGGACATGCACAACGGCTACATCAAGACCAAGACGGGCTTGGAAGGCATGGCCACCGCCACCAGCGCACCGGGCGTGTTTGCCGCCGGCGACGTGCAAGACCATATCTACCGCCAGGCCATCACCAGCGCCGGCACGGGTTGCATGGCAGCACTGGACGCCCAGCGCTACCTGGAAGGCCAGGAGTAAGCGTCGCATGGCGTCGATGAAAGACTTTGCCGACCTGAAAGCGGTCAGCAAGCAGCTCAAGGAGCAGGCCGACGCGCGCGCCCAGGCTGAAGCGGAGCGCGTCAAGCAGGTCAAGGTGCAGGCCGTGGAGAGCAATCTGTTCAAGGCCAGCATCGGCGGCGTCAAGCGCCTGCCCGAGTCGGACCGCTACGTGCCCAGCCTGCCCAAGGCGGGCGCCATGGCGGCCCAGCAGCCGGCGCGCAAGTTGTCTCCGGAAGAGGACGATGCGGCCGTGCTGCGCGAGTCGCTGTCGGACTTGTTCGAAGTCGACCATTACCTGGAAAACGATCCGGCCCTGAACTACGCCCGCCCCGGCGTGGGATCGGACGTGGTCAAGAAGATGCGCAAGGGCCACTGGCCCATCCAGGATGAGCTCGACTTGCACGGCTTGCGCCGCGACGAGGCGCGCGACGGCATCGGCGCCTTTTTGAACCAGGCAACACGGCGCAAGCTGCGCTGCGTGCGGGTCATCCACGGCAAGGGTTTCGGCTCGAAAGGCCAGGAACCGGTCTTGAAATCGATGGTGCACAGCTGGCTCGTGCAAAAGGATGAAGTCATCGCCTTTTGCCAGGCGCGCCGCTCTGAAGGGGGCGATGGCGCGCTGGTCGTATTGCTTTCTTCCGCCCTGCAGCCCATCCGCTGAGCACCGCAGCAAGAAATTACAATTCAGTAACAAGTTAGCTCATGCGCACGGCCCCGTTTGTCACCATTCGGGGCCGTGTCATGTTAACCTGTGACAATTATTTCCTGCTTAGCGTCTCGTGCACGCGCTCCACCCATGATGCCACCCCAATTGCCGCCTGGCTCGCTGATCAAGATCATTGAGGTCATCGCCATCCTGGTGGGCGCGTTTTCCGGCTTCATCGAAGCGCGCCGCAAGCGCATGGACCTGGTCGGCGTGTTCGTGGTGGCCTTCATCACGGCATTTGGCGGGGGCACTTTGCGCGACATCCTGCTCGACAAGCGGCCATTGTTCTGGGTCTCGCACCAGGAATACGCGATTCTCATCTTCGTGCTGGCCCTGACGGCCGCGCCCTTGATCCAGCACTTGCGCCAGATCGTCTCGGAACGCCTGATCGTCATCGCCGACGCCATCGGCCTGGGCATGTTCGCCATCGCGGGCGTGGCCGAAGCGACGCGCGCCGGCATGCCGCTCTTCATCGCATCGATGATGGGGGTGATTACGGGGATTTTTGGCGGCGTGATGCGCGACATCGTCTGCAACGAAGTGCCGATGGTGTTTCGCGACGGCAAACCGTATGCGATCTGCGCGTTCTTCGGCTGCTGGGCTTATCTGCTGCAGATGCACTTCGGCGCCGAGCACGACTTCGCGCTGTGGACCAGCGCCAGCGGCATCACGATTCTGCGCCTGATTTGCTGGAAATTCGATATGCGGCTGGGGCGCTGATGCGCCAACCGGCAACGTTATTGGCGGCGCATGTCGGCTTACGCGCTGGCGCGCTAAGCCGACCTACGGCACGACACCCATTGCTACGCGTAGGTCGGATTAGGCTCAAAGAGCCGTAATCCGACAACATTGCTGGCCCAGACTTACACCGCGTCCGGGCCGGTCTCACCCGTGCGGATGCGGATCACCTGCTCCACATCGCGCACGAAGATCTTGCCATCGCCGATCTTGCCCGTGCGGGCGGCCTTGATGATGGCGTCGACCACCAGTTCCGACACGCTGTCGTCCACCACCACTTCGACTTTCACCTTCGGCAGGAAGTCGACCACGTACTCGGCACCACGGTACAACTCGGTATGGCCCTTCTGGCGGCCAAAGCCCTTCACTTCCGTCACGGTCAAGCCCGTCACGTTCACGTCGGCCAGCGCTTCGCGTACTTCGTCGAGCTTGAATGGTTTGATGATGGCGGTAATCTGTTTCATGGCTACTCCTTAAAATTGTTAGATTGTGGACAGATGGCTGCTTATTCGTAGAACTTCGACGTAATCGGATAACGCCAGTCGCGGCCGAAGCCACGGTGCGTGACGCGGATGCCTACCGGCGACTGGCGCCGCTTGTATTCATTGATCTTGATCAGGCGCGTGATTTTCGCCACGTCGGCCGGCGGGTAGCCAGCCTCGATAATCTCGGCGATCGGCCGGTTTTCTTCCATGTACAGCTGCATGATGCCGTCGAGTACGTCGTATGGCGGCAAGGAATCCTGGTCCAGCTGGTCGGCGCGCAATTCGGCCGACGGTCCGCGCGTCAGGATGCGCTCGGGTATCACGTCCGACACGCTGTTGCGGTACGCGCACAGCCGGTAGACGAGGGTCTTGGCGATATCCTTGATCACGGCAAAGCCGCCCGCCATGTCGCCGTACAGGGTGCAATAACCGACCGCCATCTCGCTCTTGTTGCCCGTCGTTAGCACGATGCTGCCATGCTTGTTCGACAGGGCCATCAGCAAGGTGCCGCGGATACGCGCCTGGATGTTTTCTTCCGTCGCGTCTTCCGCCAGTCCGGCGAACTCGTCAGCCAAGGTGGCGCGGAAGGCGTCGAAGGTGTGCTTGATCGGAATTTCATCGTAGCGCACATTGAGGCGTTTTACCATGTCGCGCGAATCGATCCACGAGATATCGGCCGTAAATTGCGATGGCATCATGACGGCGCGCACCTTGTCGGCGCCAAGCGCATCGACGGCAATCGCCAGGGTCAGGGCGGAATCGACGCCGCCCGACATGCCGATCAGCACGCCAGGGAAACCGTTCTTGCCAATATAGTCGCGCACGCCCAGCACCAGCGCCTGATACACCTGCGCCTCGGTCGTCAACGGCGCGGCCAGCGGCTGCGGCACGGGCGTGGCGCCGTCGAATTCGACCAGTAGCAAGTCGTCCTCGAAGTGACGCAGCTGGGCGCACATCGTGCCGGCCGCATCCATCACGAAGGAGTCGCCGTCGAAAATCAGTTCATCCTGGCCGCCGACGAGGTTGGCGTAGACCAGGGCCATGCCTTGCGCGCTGACGTTCCTGCGCATGGTGTCATAGCGCAGATGCTGCTTGTTCATGTGGTAGGGCGAGCCGTTCGGCACCAGCAGCACTTGCGCGCCGGCCGCGCGGGCGCGCATCGGCGCGTGCTCGAACCACGTGTCTTCGCAAATATTGATGCCGAAACGCACGCCCTTCACGCCAAACACGAATGCCTGGTCCGACGACGTAAAGTAACGCTTTTCATCGAACACGGTCGTGTTCGGCAAATCATGCTTGCGGTAGGTACCCAGTACTTCGCCGTTCAGCAGCACGGAGGCGGCGTTGTGGCGCACGCCTTTCTCGTCTTGCAGGGGCAAGCCCACCACCACGTGCAGATCCTTGAACTGGGCCAGGTCGGCAGCCAGTCCCGCAAACGCTTCCTGCGTTTTTGCGTAGAATGCATTGCGCAGCAATAAGTCCTCGGGTGGATAGCCGACCAGCGACAGTTCCGGCGTGAGCACGATATCGGCGCCCGCTTCAAAGGCGCGGCGGGAAAGGTCGAAGATCTTGGCACGGTTGCCTGCCAGATCGCCGACCGTACTATTCATTTGAGCAATTGCGACTTTGACTGTCATGATGATGATGGATATTTTCGTTCTATTAAACAAGACAGGGGCGCGCAGGCCGGTGGCGGCGCCCCGAGAGTGATGAATGCACACTACAACAATGAATTATCGCACGGCTATCGTCACTACCCTGGCTGAAATTGGCGAAGCGGCCTGGTCTGAACTGCTGGCACGCCAGGCGGAGGCCAATCCCTTCCTTTCCTACGCCTTCTTGCACGCGCTGCACGAGTCCGGCTGCGCCAGCGCGGATACGGGCTGGCAGCCGAATTACCTCGTGCTGTGGCAAGGCGAAACCCTGGCCGCCGCCCTGCCCCTGTACCTCAAAATGCACTCGTATGGCGAATACGTGTTCGACTGGGCCTGGGCCGACGCCTATCGGCAGCATGGCCTTGAATATTACCCGAAACTGCTGTCCGCGATTCCATTCACGCCCGTGAGCGGCACCCGCCTGCTGGCCCGCGATGGTCAGGCCCGCGCCGCCCTGCTGGCCTTTCTGCAGGCGCAGCAGCAAGCGACCGACGTATCGTCCTGCCACATCCTGTTCCCGCCGGAAAGCGAAGCGCGCCAACTGGAGGAAGCTGGCTACCTGATGCGTAGTGGCGTGCAGTTTCACTGGCTCAATCCCGGCTACACGGATTTCGAGCAATTCCTCGCTACCCTCGAGCACAAGAAGCGCAAGAATATCCGCGCCGAGCGGCGCAAGGTGCGGGAAGCAGGCGTCACCATGCGCCAGGTACGCGGAACGGAGGCCACGGACGCGGACTGGAAATTGTTCCACCGCTGCTACAGCAATACCTATGCGGAACACCGCTCCTCGCCCTATCTGTCGCTGGACTTCTTCCGACGCCTGGGCGCGAGCATGCCGGAAAATATCCTGCTGGTAATCGCCGAACACGAAGGACGGGCCATTGCCGCCTCGCTGGTGATCCACACGGCTGACACCCTGTATGGCCGCTACTGGGGCGCGCTCGAGCACGTGCCCTGTCTGCATTTCGAGACGGCGTATTACCAGCCGCTAGAATTTTGCATCGCCAACGGCATCGCCACCTTCGAAGGGGGCGCCCAGGGCGAGCACAAGATGGCGCGCGGCTTCCTGCCGCAAAAGACGTGGTCCGCCCACTGGCTGGCGCACCCGGCCTTTGCCGACGCCGTGCAGCGCTTCCTCGAACGCGAACGGGGCGGCATCGATGCCTACCTCGATGAATTGAACGAGCACAGTCCGTTTCGCGCATAAAAAAACGCTCCCGGCCATGACTGGCGGGGAGCGTTCTTCTTACTCGGTGTTCTTAGGCTTTGGCGGCGTCGGCCTTGAACGCTGCAACGCCGTTCAGGATTTCTTCCTTGGCCACTTCCGGGCCATACCAGCCGTCGATCTTGACCCATTTGCCTTTTTCCAGATCCTTGTAGTGCTCAAAGAAATGCTGGATCTGGCGCAAACGCAGTTCGTTCAAGTCTTCCGGCTTTTGCCAGTGGCTGTAGATCGACAGGACCTTGTCGACTGGCACGGCCAGCACTTTCGCGTCTTCGCCCGACTCGTCGGTCATTTTCAGCACGCCGATAGGACGGCAGCGCACGACCACGCCCGGGATCAGCGGGAACGGGGTGATGACCAGCACGTCAACCGGGTCGCCGTCCGGCGACAGGGTGTTCGGCACGTAGCCGTAGTTGCACGGGTAATGCATGGCGGTACCCATGAAGCGATCGACGAAGATCGCGCCGCTTTCCTTGTCGACTTCGTACTTGATCGGATCGGCATTCATCGGGATTTCGATGACGACGTTGAAATCGTTCGGCAGGTCGCGGCCGGAAGAGACGTTATTCAAACTCATGGGATTCCTCATTAGCGGGTGGTGTTTTAACCGCGCAATTATAGCGAAGTACAGGCCGCTTGTGCGATGCAGCAGCAGCCCGCCGGCGTTTTGCGCGTCCTGCCAGCAACAGTGACGCGCCCGGTTCACTGCACCCCGCAGCCTGCCACCGGGACAATAAACAGGCTGCCGAAAATAATAAGTAGAAACACTTAAGCATTACTACGGTCAGTCACGAATTAATACCGTCAATATCTGCCTATTTTCATTTCAATATCACCATGCGGCAGACATGGTTATTATATTTGATATTGCATTTTATGCAGCCACTTATAACAACAGCGCCAGTCTTATTCTCCCCGCAATGCGGGCGCATGACGACGTCGCCGCGTCAACACACGCCTCCAGCCCGGGAATCTCCTCTTCCAGCATAATATTTGCGCTTATTTGAAGCATTTATTTATTCAAATGCCGAACCTTCCAAAAAATGGCACGACCAGAAGACAATCATCAATTCTGATAAACTGTCACATTCTGGTGTTTCCAAAACTTCGCATACTCTGCAAACAAAGCCTTCGCTAGATTCAATATGGCGCATCACGCGCCACCGATAAATCCTTGCAAAAAGGAATATGATGATTCCCTCTTTCCGGCCCGGGCCTTTATTAAAGGTCACCGGCGTTATTTTCATTCTGTTTGGCCTCGCCCTGCTGGGCGGCGGCATCTGGCTGGCCTCTCTGGGCGGCTCCTGGTACTACCTGCTGGCCGGTATCGGCATGCTCGTTGCCGGCGCGCTGGTCTTCCAGGGCAAGCGCAGCGCGCAACCGTTCATGGCCTTCCTGCTGATCGCCACCCTCATCTGGTCCGTCATTGAAGTCAAATTCGACTGGTGGCAATTGCTGCCGCGCCTCGACATCTGGTTTGCCGCCGCCGTCTGGCTGCTGCTGCCCTTCGTCAACCGCCGCCTGGCGCCAGCCGCCGCGGCGAAACAGGGACAAGCGGGCAAGACGGCGCTTTCCGCCGCCGTGGCCCTGACCGTCATCGCCGGTGTCATCGCCCTGTTCCAGGACTACCATGACCTGCATGGCGACGTGCCTGCCGAAAACATGGCCGCCACCGCCACGGGCGACCTGGCGCCCGGCGTCGAGCACAATGACTGGTCAGCGTATGGCCGTTCCGGCTATGGCGACCGCTATGCCCCGGCCGCGCAAATCACGCCGGCGAATATTTCCGGCCTGAAAGAAGCCTGGACCTACCACACGGGCGACTTCAAGGGACCGAACGACCCGGGCGAGATCGCCAACGAAGTGACGCCGCTGAAGGTCAATGACATGCTGTATTTGTGCACGCCGCACAATATCGTCATCGCCCTGAACCCGGACACGGGCAAGGAAATCTGGCGCCACGATCCGAAGATCAACCGCGACGCGGCCAGCTACCAGCACATGATCTGCCGCGGCGTGGCGTACTGGGACGTGAACGCGGGCCGCGCGAAGAACAATCCCGCCCCCGAAGCTGCCGGCATGGAATGTCCGCGCCGCATCCTGGCGCCCACCATGGATGGCACCATGATCGCCGTCAACGCCGATACGGGCGAGTCGTGCAAGAGCTTTGGCAACAACGGCGTCGTCAACCTGTACAAGAACATGGCGATGATCAAGCGCGGTTTCCTGATGCCGACCTCGCCGCCGGCCGTATCGCAGAAAATGGCCGTGATCGCCGCCAGCGTGACAGACAACCATTCGACGGAAGAGCCATCGGGCGTGATCCGCGGCTACGATCCCGTCACCGGCAAGCTGATGTGGAACTGGGACCCGGCCACGCCGGAAGATACGGCGCCTTTCCCTGAAGGCAAGAACTACACCAACAATTCACCCAATTCGTGGGGCGTGGCCAGCATCGATGAAAAGCTGGGCATGGTCTACATCCCGATGGGCAATGAAACGCCCGATACCTGGGGCGGCAACCGCAACAAGAATGGCGAGAAATTCAACAGCGCCATCGTCGCGCTGGACCTGGCAACGGGCAAGGTGCGCTGGGTCTACCAGACTGTGCACCACGATATCTGGGATATGGATATCGGCGGCCAGCCGAGCCTGGTCGACATCGACACGCCGAAAGGCAAAGTGCCGTCCGTCGTGGCCACCACCAAGCGCGGTGACATCTACGTGATCGACCGCCGCGATGGCAGCCTGGTCGTACCGGCGCCGGAAAAACCCGTGCCGACGAGCAATCCTGCCGCCGGCGACACCCTGTCGCCCACGCAGCCGTTCTCGGCCCTGACGTTCTTGCCTGAGCGCAATATCAGCGAAGCGGACATGTGGGGCACGACGCCGTTCGACCAGCTCGCCTGCCGCATCATCTTCAAGGAGCGCCGCTATGAAGGCCCGTTCACGCCGCAAACGGCTGGCAAGGGCGCCGTCATTTCCCCGGGCCCATTGGGTATCTTCGAATGGGGTGGCGCGGCCATCGATCCCGTGCGCCAGTTGTTGATCGTCAACCCCGACTACATGGGCTTCCTGGAAAAACTCGTACCGCGCGCGGAAACGACGGCCAAGGGCGGCACCGGTGGCGAAATGGGCTTGCAGCCGCAGACGGGCGTCCCGTTCGCCGTGGAAATCAAGGCCTTCTTGTCGCCGCTGGGCTTCCCATGCCAGGCACCGCCATGGGGCTATGTAGCCGCCGTCGACCTGCGCACGATGAAAAAAGTGTGGATGCACAAGAACGGCACCACGCGCGACAGCGGTCCCGTGCCGATCCCGCTGCCACTGGGCGTGCCCAGCCTGGGCGGCATGGTCACCACCGGTGGCGGCGTGACTTTCCTCAGCAGCACGCTCGACTACTACATCCGCGGCTACGACGTCAGCAACGGCAAAGTGATCTGGAAAGCCCGCTTGCCAGCCGGCGGCCAGGCTACGCCGATGAGCTATGTGTCGAACAAGTCGGGACGCCAGTTCGTCGTCGTCATGGCCGGCGGCCACGGTTCGCTGGGCACGAAGATGAGCGATACCCTGGTCGCGTATGCCTTGCCCGAAGGCGCCGCCGCACCGAAGAAGTAAAGTAGCAAGCTAGCAGCGCAAAAAAAAGCCGTTCAGTCTGCACTGAACGGCTTTTTTACGTCTGAAGAAACAAGTGGCTTACAGGATGGTCGCCAAGGCGCACTGCCGGTAATGGGCGGCAGCCTGTTCCGTCTGCTGCAAGGCGTCGTGCATCTGCGCCAGCTTCAGGTGGGCGTCGCGCACCATCTGCGGCTCGTTCGCGTCCGACAAGGCCTGCTCCAGGTGGCGCTGGGCCTTGCCCCACAGTTTTTGCTTGAGGCACAAGGTGCCCAGGGTCAGCGCCAGTTCCGCGTCGAGCGGACGCTGTTTCATCCATTGCTCGCAATGCTCGATCTGCAGCAGCAGGGCCGGCGTGCCGCTTGGCGCCGCCGCTTCGCGGTAGGCGCGCACAACGCGCTCGTCCCAGTCGGCGGCCAGCGACTCTTCGCACACGAGGCGCGCTTCATCGTGCAAGCCGCGCGCATTCAGGGCCGTGGCGGCGCGGCAGGCGATGTACGGCTTGACCCGGTCGCTGCTGGGCACGGTGGACCACACGCGCATCAAGGATTCCGCGTCATGCGACGGGTCAGACAGCAAATGGTCGTATGCCAGCTCGCGCAGGCGCGACGACAGGGCCGGATGCAGGGCGCGGTGCTTGTCGAGCGAACGCACGAGGCGCAGCACTTCCGGCCAGTTCTTCGCCTGCTGCTCGGCCTTGAGCGACCATTGCAGCGCATGGATGTGGCGCGTGCCGCTGGCATTGAGTTCGCGCACGGCAGCCAGGGCCGCTTCCGGCTGGTGGTCGTCGACCAGCAATTCCGTCACCGTCATCAACCGGGCCGTCTTCAGGCTGGCATCGCCTTCGACGCGGGAAAGCCAGCTGTCGCGGCGCTCGGACTGGCGCATGCGGTGCGCGGCGCGCGCGCCGATCAGCGCGGCCAGGCCGGCGTTTTCTTCCAGCTCGGCGGCGCGCAAGGCGGCCTTCTCGGCATGGCCGAAACGGCCTTCGAACAGGGCTTTCAAGGCTTCGCGCAAGCCTTTGTTGCCATCGCGCTCACGCTTGCGCTGGCGGTAGGCCGCCACTTGCGCCGGCATGCGCACGGTGGCGCGCACGGCGCGCACCAGCAGGTACAGCAGCACGAACAGCACGACCTGCAGCAGCAGGAAGAAGTTCAGCGACAAGTCGATGCGGTAAGGCGGATAGAACAGCACCACGTTGCCAGGGTTAAAACGGGCCGTCACGGCGATACCGATCGCCGCGGCCATCAGGGCGAGTAACCAGAGAAATAGACGCATGGGCTCAGGACTTCGCTTTGTAGTTGCGCACAGCCGTCAGGCTGTCGGACAAGGTTGGCATTTCGATGGCCAGGTTGCTGCCCTGCACCTGGCGCAGCAGCGCTTGCGCCGTCTGCGTGCTCTTGGCGCGGGTGTCGAAATACTTGGCCAGCGCATCCTGCGCAGCGATCAAGTCGTTACGGAAAGCCGTTTCATTGCGCGACAACAAGGCCATGCGGGCATTGAGCAGGCGCAGTTTGACGTTTTCACGCAAGAAATACGATTGCGTCGGCGACAGCATCAGCGCTTCCGGCGTATCGACGCGGCGGATGCGGATCAACTGGCGCACGTCGGCCCACATGTCGCCGCTCCAGGTATTGAAGCCGTCGCGTACTTTTTGCAGCATCGGTTCCGGCGCCGGTGGACCCACCAGCTTGCCGGCGGCATCGCGCACGGGCTTGGCCTTGCCCGGCTTTTCCGGCGCGGCCGGCAAGGCCGGCGTTTCGTCGGACAGCATCGGCAAGGAATCGATCTGGGCGATCACGGCGTCGAGGCGCAGGGCTACGCCCGTCGAATCGACGCTAGGCAGGGCCTTGAGTTTTTCCATGTCGCGCCCGATGGCGCGGCGGATGGTGATGAATTGCGGCTTGTCCGAGCGCGACAGGCTGCGGTCCGCATTTTGCAGGGCGATCAGCGCGCCGGGCACGTTGCCGGCCAGTTGCAGCTGCTGGCTGGCCGTCGACAGCACTTGCTCGATTTCCGTCAGCGCCCACTCGTCGCGGTTCTTCGACAAGTCGTTATACAGTTGTTCCAGGGCCAGCTGCTGGCTTTGCGTTTCGCTCTGGCGGTTTTCCAGCGCGCCCACCTTGATTTCCAGCTCTTTCGTGCCTTCTTGCACGTTGCGCGCCAGCACGCCCGTTTCGGCATTGCTGACATCGCCCTTTTGCAGGCGCTTGGCCACTTCTTCGCGCAGGTTGCGGATCTGCTTGCTGGTCGACCAGCTTTGCGCAGCCAGCAGCACGGCCAGCACGATGACGGCGATGCTCATGGGCTTTTGCAGCTGTTCCAGCAAGGTCGGCGCGCGGCCGGCAGGTTGGTCGGCCGCCTGCGGCGCCGTCTTCACGGCGCTGCCAGGCGTTGCATTCGGTTCGGAGAGTGTAGGCATTTCGTTCATGGTCGTGATTGTAACGCGGCGAGCACTCCTGCGTCGCCTGATCCTGTCAGGGTGACACGGGCAAAACCCAGGGCCGCCGCCGTTTGTGCAATGCGGGCGTGCGGCACGATCAGATGCTGCTGTTGCATTTTTACAACAGCCGTCTTTTCAGCATCCATTTCGCCCAGCAGCGCCAGCAAACCGCGCAGCGCTTCCGAGCTGGTGATGATCCAGTCATTATTATGCTGCAACAGATTTTCCAGGGTCGCCCGCAAGGCCGGCGTCAGCGTCGGCACCTTGCGGCGGTAGGCCGTAACGAACTCGACTTCGGCGCCGGCCGCGCGCAAGCCGTCGGCCAGGTAATCACGTCCGCCATCGCCGCGCACGATCAGCACGCGCTTGCCGCGCAGGGCCGGCAAGTCCAGCGCCAGCAATAAATGTTCGGAATCGCTGCGCGCCGTGTCAAACGGACTGGTGATGGCCGCGTTGGCCTCCGTCACGCCATGCGCGGCCAGGGCCATCCGGCTGCCCTCGCCCACGACGGCCAGCGGCACGCCTGGCGGCCAGGCGGGCAAGTGCGCAAAGACGCAATCGATGGCGTTCGGCGAGACGAACGCCACCAGGTCAAAATCGCGCAGGCGCGCCAGCACGGCCTGCAAGTGCGCGCATTCGTCCTCGCCGTCAAGCGCATGGATTTCCAGCAGCGGCAGCAGCTGCACGGGCAAGCCCAGCGCCGCGATGTGGGCGGCCAGCGGCCCCGCTTGCGCCGCAGGCCGCGTGATCACCACGGTGTCAGGCATGCGGCGCCAGGCCTTCATGGTTGTCGGGTGTGACGGCGCACGAGGCGAGGATGCCGGCGGCGTCTTGCCCGCGCAGCAGTTCGGCCACCTGTTCGCCCAGCAGTTCGGGCGCCGCGGCCGGGCCACTGACGTCGGCGCTGGCCATGCGCGCGCCGTCCGGCGTGGCGACCATGGCGCGCAAACGCATCTGCTCGCCCTCGACCGTGGCGAAGGCGGCCAGCGGAATCTGGCAGCTGCCGCCGAAAATCTTCGACACCTTGCGCTCGGCCGTGACGGCTTGCGCCGTGGCCGCGTGGTTCAGCGGCGCCAGCAGGCGCACGAGGTCGGCGCCGTCCGCGCGCCCGCTGCGGATCTCGATCGCCATGGCGCCCTGGCCTGCCGCCGGCAGGCTGTCTTCCGGCGCCAGCACGGCGCGGATGCGCGATTCGAGCCCCAGGCGCTTCAGGCCGGCGGCGGCCAGGATGATGGCGGCGTAGTCGCCACGGTCGAGCTTGCCCAAACGCGTATCGAGGTTGCCGCGCAGGGGCAGGATCGTCAGGTGCGGATAACGGGCGGCGATCAGCGACTGGCGACGCAGGCTGCTGGTGCCGACGACGGCGCCATGCGGCAGCTCGGCCAGGCTGGCGTAATCATTCGACACGAACGCGTCGCGCGGGTCTTCGCGCTCGAGGATGGTGGCCAGGGCAAAGCCTTCAGGCAACTCCATCGGCACGTCTTTCAGCGAATGCACGGCCAGGTCGGCGCGGCCCTCTTCCATCGCCACTTCCAGCTCCTTGACGAACAGGCCCTTGCCGCCTACCTTGGACAAGGCGCGGTCCAGAATCTGGTCGCCGCGTGTGGTCATGCCGAGAATTTCAACGCTACACTGCGGATACAGGGCGGCGAGGCGCGCACGCACGTGTTCGGCTTGCCACATGGCAAGACGGCTCTCGCGCGTGGCGATCACCAGGCGGGCAGGAATATTCAATTCGTTCGGGGTCAATTCGGATGCTTTCAAAACAAGTTCTTTCGCTGTGGCTGTCGTTGTCATTATCGTTGCCATTTCGCCCGTCCGATATCAATTTGTATCGGAATGGCGCCCGGCGTCGCTATAATCGTTATCCCTTGGCCTAGAAGGCCAAGTCAGGCTAGCGTCCATGTTGAAGACCACAAATTTTATCATGCGCCCCCTCCCCTCTGCGGCCAAACGCCCGGTGCGATCCACATTCCCTTGCTTTTACACTTACTTTGGTTCTTTATTATGCTCAATGACGCAGTAGCACCAGAAATAGTTCCAGCGGCCGGCTCCGACAAGGACGCGCCACTGAAAGAAGACATCCGCCTGCTGGGCCGCCTGCTGGGCGACGTGCTGCGGGAACAGGAAGGCGACGCCGTCTTCAATGTGGTGGAAACCATACGCCAGACTTCCGTGCGCTTCCGCCGCGAAGCGGACGCGGACGCGGCCCTGGAACTGGACGCCATGCTCAAGGAACTGAGCCGCGAACAGACGATTTCCGTCGTGCGCGCCTTTTCCTACTTTTCGCACCTGGCCAACATCGCGGAAGACCAGCACCACATCCGCCGCCGCCGCGCCCACCTGCTGGCCGGCTCGCCAGCGCAAAAGGGCAGCGTCAGCTTCGCGCTGAAAAAACTGCGCATGGCCGGCGTGCCGCGCAAGACCGTCGACACCTTCTTCCAGGACGCCCTGATCGCGCCCGTGCTGACGGCCCACCCGACGGAAGTGCAGCGCAAGAGTATCCTCGACGCCGAGCACGACATCGCCCGCCTGCTGGCCGAGCGCGACTTGCCGCAGACGCCAAAAGAACGGCAAGCCAATATGCAGCTGCTGCGCTCGCGTGTCGCCACCCTGTGGCAGACGCGCATGCTGCGCTACTCGAAGCTGACGGTGGCCGACGAGATCGAAAACGCCCTGTCCTACTACCGCATCACCTTTTTGCGCGAACTGCCGGGCCTGTATGACGATATCGAGGAAGACATCGCCGCCGAGTACCCGAACGGCGACGGCACGATAGACCCGATCAACGCCGCCTACGTGCAGATGGGCAGCTGGATCGGCGGCGACCGCGACGGCAACCCGAACGTCAACGCGGGCACCATGCAGCATGCGCTGGCGCGCCACGCCACCACCATCCTCGATTTCTACCTCGACGAAGTGCACGCGCTGGGCGCGGAATTGTCCGTCTCGACCCTGATGGTGGGCGTGAGCGCCGAACTGCAGGCGCTGGCCGACCAGTCGCCGGACGCTTCGCCGCACCGCAGCGACGAACCGTACCGCCGCGCCCTGATCGGCATCTATGCGCGCCTGGCCGCCACGGCCCGCGCGCTGGGCGCCACCAACATCCTGCGCAAGGAAGTGGGCGCGGCGGCCGCCTACCCTGACGCGGCCGCCTTTGTCGCCGACCTGCGCACCATCGTCGCCTCGCTCGAATCGCACCACGGCGCTGCCCTCGTGCGCCCGCGCCTGGCGACCCTGGCGCGCGCGGCCGACATCTTCGGCTTCCACCTGGCGTCGCTCGACATGCGCCAGACCTCGGACGTACACGAGCGCGTGCTGGCCGACCTGTTCGCGAAAAGCGGCGTGGCCGCCGATTACACGTCCCTGTCCGAGGAAGACAAACAAGCGCTGCTGCTGAACGAACTGGCCCAGCCGCGTTTGCTGTACTCGCCCTACATTGCCTACGCCACGGAAACGGATTCCGAGCTGGCGATCCTGCGCGCGGCGCGCGACATCCGCCAGCGCTACGGCGCGCGGGCCATTCGCAACTACATCATCTCGCACACGGAAACCGTGTCCGACTTGCTGGAAGTATTGCTGCTGCAAAAAGAAACAGGCTTGCTGCGCACCGACTGGAAGGCCGGAGGCGACGGCGACAGCACGTGCGAGCTGATGGTCATCCCCCTGTTCGAGACGATCCCCGACCTGCAGCGCGCGGCCGGCATCATGAGCCAGGTCATGGCCTTGCCCCTGGTAAAACAATTGATCGCCAAGCAGGGACAGCTGCAGGAAGTCATGCTCGGCTATTCCGATTCGAACAAGGATGGCGGCTTCCTCACGTCGAACTGGGAGCTGTACAAGGCGGAACTGGCGCTCGTGTCCGACTTTCAAAAGGCCGGCGTCAAGCTGCGCCTGTTCCATGGCCGCGGCGGCACGGTGGGCCGTGGCGGCGGCCCCAGCTACGAAGCCATCCTGGCCCAGCCGCCGGGCACCGTCAACGGCCAGATCCGCCTGACGGAACAAGGCGAGATCATCGCCTCGAAGTTTTCCAACGCGGAAATCGGCCGGCGCAACCTGGAATTGCTGGTCGCCGCCACCCTGGAAGCGAGCCTGGCGCCGCAGGAAGCCAATCCGGCCCGCAACGGCCAGCTGGCGCAGTTCGAAGCCGTGATGGCGCAATTGTCGGACCTCGCCTATCACGCCTACCGCCACCTCGTGTATGAAACGCCAGGCTTTACGGAGTATTTCTTCTCGGCTACGCCGATTGCGGAAATCGCCGAGCTGAACCTCGGTTCGCGCCCCGCCTCGCGCAAGGCCAACCAGCGTATCGAAGACTTGCGCGCCATTCCCTGGGGCTTTTCCTGGGGCCAGTGCCGCTTGCTGCTGCCGGGCTGGTTCGGCTTCGGCAGCGCCATCGAAGCCTGGATCAATCAGGCCGACGGCGATGCGAAAGATGACAGGATCGCCACCCTGCGCGCCATGTACGCCGAATGGCCATTCTTTGCCACCCTGCTGTCGAACATGGACATGGTGCTGGCCAAGACGGACCTGGCGATCGCCTCGCGCTATGCGGAACTGGTGGCGGACCAGGGCTTGCGCGAACGCATCTACAAGCGCATCACGGACGAGCATGGCAACACCTTGCGCTGCCTGGAGCTAATCACCGGCAATACGGAACGGCTGGCGGGCAATCCGCTGCTGGCCCGCTCGATCCAGAACCGCTTCGCCTATCTCGACCCGCTGAACCACTTGCAGGTGGAATTGATCAAGCGCAACCGCACCCTGTCCAACGCCGGTAAAGTCGACGAACGGGTGCACCGCGGTATCCAGCTGTCGATCAATGGCGTGGCGGCAGGCCTGCGCAACACGGGCTGATCACGTCAAACTGCCATCGGCAGGCAGGGGCCGGCACCGCAAGGGCCGGCCCTTTTGCTTGCTCAATGGAAAAATATTCTCAAGAAAGCAACATTTGGTATTACACTAGCGTGGAATATCCTCCCCCCACTCCGGCGCCAGGCGCACCGCAGCGGCCAACCACGACGCCAGGAATGCGGATGAGCAAATGGTCGATTGAAACGCTGGGTGCAGCATGCGCCGCCATCATCCTGGTCGTGCTGGGCTGGCTGGCGGGCGCGGCCTGGCAGGAACTCAACTTCTGGGAACATGTCTGGCTGTCGCTGCTGCTGGCGACCGCTGGCGGCATCGCACTGTGGCTGCTGCGCGTGCTGCGCAACCACCTGGCCGGCACGCGACTGCAGCTCGACGCCAGCGTCATGCGCTACCGCGACCTGAGCGAGACGGCGCAGGACGGGATGTGGCAAACGGACGCGGAAGGCACGATATTGCATCTCAACCAGCGCCTGTGCGACATGCTGGGCATCCCGGCGGAAAAGCTGCTGGGCCACAAGATGAGCGAATTCCACGATGAAGCGACCTTGCTGCGCCTGTGCCCGCTGAGACGCACGCAGGAACACAGCTGCATGGGCGAACTGCAGTACTGGCACAGCGACGGATCGGAACGCTGGGCCATGATCAGCGGCCGCTGCCTGCACGACCAGCTGGGCACCTTGACAGGCGCGCTCGTGCTGGCCAACGACATCACGGAACACAAGCGGGCCGAACACGCGCTCAGCGTCGCCCATGCGGAGCTGGAAAGCCGCGTGGCCCTGCGCACGGCCCAGCTGCTCGACGTGAATCTCCAACTGTCCGCGGAAATCGCCATGCGCGCGCAAACGGAAGCGGCCCTGGCGCGCAGCGAGGAACGGCTGCAGGACATCATTTCCATGATGCCCCTGTCGCTGTTCCTCAAGGATGCCGATTCGCGCATCTTGCTGATGAACCAGGCTTGCGAACAGCAATGGGGCGTGCGCCAGCAGGACATCGCCGAAGGACGCGACCTGCAGCACTTTCCCAGCGATCAGAACGTGGGCTTCCACGCGGCGGACCGGGAAGCGTTTGCCAGCCGCAAGGTGGTGATCCGCGAAGAATTGGTATGGAACGCGCAGTTGCAGGAAAACCGCCTGGTGCAGACGCACAAGAAACCCGTGTTTGACGCCCACGGCCGGCCGCAGATGATCATCGCCATGGCCATCGACATCACCGACAGCAAGCGCAACGAGGAAAACCTGGAACGCACCCTGGCCCAGCTGCGCGAATTGACCGACCACCAGCAAACCATCAAGGAAGAAGAGCGGCGCCGCATCGCGCTCGACATTCATGACGACCTGGGCCAGAACCTGATGGTGCTGCGCATCGATGTGTCGCTGCTGCACGCGCGCACGGCCAAGGGCCATCCGCGCCTGCACCGCCACGCGCAGCGCGTGCTCGACACCATCGATACCACCATCCGCTCCGTGCGCACCATCATCAATGACTTGCATCCCAGTACTCTCGAGCTGGGACTGGGCCCCGCGGCCGAATGGCTGATCCGCCAGATGGAGGGCCGCGGCGCCATCCGCTACCGGCTCAAGCTCGACAGCGAGGCGCCGGACCTGGGCCTGGACCAGCGCCAGACGTCGGCCATCTTCCGCGTGCTGCAGGAATCGCTGTCGAACATCGTGCGCCATGCCCAGGCCAGCGAAGTGGAAGTGGCGCTGGAGCAGGACGCGGACGCCATCGTGCTGCGCATCAGCGACAACGGCATCGGCATGCAGCCGGGCGACCACGGCAAGCGGGCCGCCTTCGGTCTGAAAAGCATACGCGAACGTGTCCACGCGCTGGGCGGCGAACTGCGTATCGACAGCCAGGCCGGCCAGGGCACGGTGCTGGCCATCCACTTGCCGCGGGCCAGGAAAGGCGCGCCAGTCAACCATGACGCAACACAAGAATTGGCAAAAACAGTAGAAAATTAAGTATGTATTTTCGACATTAAAAAGTATAGTAAGTTTTTTCTTTGAGGAAACTATCATGCCGCCACGGTTCTCCCGGCTCCCCGCCCCACTGCTCGGCCTGTGCCTGCTGGCCGCCGTCTCCACCGCCAGCGCCACCATCTATGCCGAACGGGGCTTTGGTGAAAGGGATGGCAATGGCAGCATCGCGTCCGACCTGAACCCGGCGGGCCTGGTGGCCGGCATCATCATGGAGGAAGAAGGACGGCGCCGCGCCGTGACGTACCAGCATGGCCGCATCCGCGAGCTGGGCACCCTGGGCGGCGATGAAGGTTTCACCAAGGCCATCAATATCCATGGCGTGGTGGTCGGTTCGGCGCAGACGGCCAGCGGCGCCTGGCACGCCTTCCGCTACGATGCGGCGGGCGGCATGCGCGACCTGGGCACGCTGGGCGGCACCAGCAGCTACGCCACGGCCATCGCGCGCGGCGGCCAGGTGGCCGGCTATGCCGATACCAGCGGCGGCGATTTCCACGCCTTTGTGACGGAAGCCGACCACACCCTGCAAGACCTGGGCACCCTTGGCGGCGCCAGCAGCTATGCCAGCGGTCTGAACAGCCATGGCGTGGTGGTGGGCACGGCCCAGCGCGGCGATGGCTACCGCCGCGCCTTCGTCTACCGCCCCGGCGCGGGCATGCAGGAAATCGGCACCCTGCCCGGCGGACGCATCAGCTCGGCCACCGCCATCAACGACGCGGGCCTGATCGTGGGCGCCTCGGAAACGGAAAAGCGGCGCTGGCACGCCTTTGCCTGGGACGGCAAGCGCATGCTCGACCTGGGCGCCATGATCGGCCAGGGCGACAGCTACGCCACGGCGGTCAATGCGGCCGGACACGTGGTCGGCAGCGTCAACATCAACGGCTATGAACCGATGACCTTTGTCTACAAGGAAGGCGTGATGACGGTGCGCCGCCGCGACGACGGCCTGTACCTGACCAACAAGATCACGGACGCCGGGCTGGTGGTGGGCGCCGTCTACACGGGGCATAAATTCCAGGCCTTCGCCGTGCCGTCGCAAGCGTCGCCGCCACCGCCGCGCCGCAACCCGCTGGACTGGCTGTTCCTCACCTTCATCCTCGGCGCCAGCGGCGTGGCGCTGTACAAGCTGCAGCGCCATCACCGCGCCGGCCTGCCAGGCCAGCGCACGTATTTTATGTAAGCAACGCTGGGGATGGACGAAAAAAAAGAGGCTTGCGCCTCTTTTTTTTGTGACTGCTTAGTTTTGCGTCAGGAAAGTTTTCAGCTTGTCCGAACGCGAAGGCTGGCGCAGCTTGCTCATGGCTTTCGCCTCGATCTGGCGGATGCGCTCGCGCGTCACGTCGAACTGCTTGCCCACTTCTTCCAAGGTGTGGTCGTTCGACATTTCCACGCCGTAACGCATGCGCAGCACTTTCGCTTCGCGCGGCGTCAGGGAGTCGAGCACTTCCTTGATCACGTTGCGCATCGATGCGTGCAGCGCGGCGTCCAGCGGCGCCAGGGTCGTGTTGTCTTCGATGAAGTCGCCCAGTTGCGAATCGCCATCTTCGCCCATCGGCGTTTCCATGGAAATCGGCTCTTTCGCGATCTTCATGATTTCGCGCACCTTGTTTTCCGGCATTTCCATCTTGACGGCCAGGGTCGCCAGGTCCGGCTCGCTACCCGTTTCCTGCATGATCTGGCGCGAGATGCGGTTCATCTTGTTGATCGTTTCGATCATGTGCACCGGCACGCGGATGGTGCGGGCCATGTCGGCGATCGAACGCGTAATGGCCTGGCGGATCCACCAGGTGGCGTAGGTCGAGAACTTGTAGCCGCGGCGGTATTCGAATTTATCCACGGCCTTCAGCAGACCGATGTTGCCTTCCTGAATCAGATCGAGGAATTGCAAGCCACGGTTGATGTATTTCTTGGCGATCGAAATGACCAGGCGCAAGTTGGCGACCGTCATTTCGCGTTTCGCGTGACGGGCACGCTTTTCGCCGGCAGCCATCTGCTTGTTGATCTTGCGCAAGTCAGCCAGCGGCAAGGCCACGCGCGCTTGCAGGTCGATCATCTTCTTTTGCAGTTCCTTGACGGCAGGCACGTTGCGGCTGAGGATGGCGCTGTACGGATACTTGCAATCGACTTCGCGGTCGACCCATTCCAGGTCACATTCATTGCCCGGGAACACCTTGATGAAGTGGGCGCGCGGCATGCCGCATTTGTTCACGCACAGTTCCAGCACGGCGCGCTCGATGTGGCGCACTTCTTCCATCTGGCCACGCAGAGTGTCGCACAGCTTTTCCACGACCTTGGCCGTGAAGCGGATGCCCAGCAATTCCTGCGAAATGGCTTCCTGCGCCTTGATGTAGGCTTTCGAGTTGTAGCCCTCGGGCGCCTTGCGCATCTTGTCGTACTGCGTCGAAATGACGTTGAATTTCTCCAACGCATTCTTTTTCAGCTGGGCCAATTGTTCGCTCGAGAAACCGGCCGCGCCGCCATTGGCGTCGCCGTCTTCTTCCTCGGCTTCTTCTTCCTCTTCCTCGTCGTCACCGCTGGCGGCGGCAGGCGCGGCGGCAGCGGCTGGCGCCGGGGCATTGCTTTCGTTCAGATCGACGAAGCCGTCGACCACTTCATCGACCTTGATTTCGTCGCGCGCAATTTTTTGCGACAGCGCAACGATTTCACCGATCGTGGTCGGGCAGGCGGAAATGGCCTGGATCATGTCTTTCAAGCCGCCTTCGATGCGCTTGGCGATCTCGATCTCGCCTTCGCGCGTCAGCAGCGCCACGGCGCCCATTTCACGCATGTACATGCGCACGGGGTCGGTGGTGCGGCCGAAGTCGGAGTCCACGGTCGACAAGGCGGTCGCGGCGGCCGCTTCCACTTCATCGTCGCTGGTGACGGTGGCGACGTTGTCAGTCAACAACAGGCTTTCCGCGTCAGGGGCGCGCTCGTAGACGGCGATGCCCATGTCGTTGAAGGTGGCGATGATGCCTTCGATCGCTTCCGGATCGATGATGTTCTCCGGCAATTGGTCATTGATCTCGGCATAGGTGAGGAAACCGCGTTCCTTGCCCATGTTGATCAAGCCCGTGATCTGCTTGCGGCGGCGTTCCAGGTCCGCTGCCGAGGCTTCCGGATCGCCCAATGCGTCCGCCAGGCCGCCCTTGGCCTTGCGGTCGCGCGCTTTCGACACGGCCTTCAGTTCGGCGCGTTCGACGGCGTTCAGTGCTGCCACTTCATCGTTTTCCGGCGTGAATTCGCTTGGTTTGCGGCCACGGCGGCCTGGCACCTTGACGGTTGGCAGGAAGTAATTCGACGTATCGATGGCGGCCAGGGCATCGGCGTCCGTGGTCTTGCTGACCACTTGCGCGCCGGTGATGATGGTCACGGGCGCCGCTTCCGGCTTGGCGCGCACGACTTTCGAACGGGCTGCCGTCACCACTTTGTTCGTGGCGGCGCTTTCGCTGACCTTGCGCGGCGCGGCCGGAGCCTTAGCGCCAGGGGCGATCTTCACGCTTGGCGTCTTCGCCGGGGCGGCTTCAGCGGCCTCGGTCACGTCGGCAACAGCCTCGGCGGCTGGCGCGCTGACGGCCGCTTCCGCAGCTGCATCGGCCGGTGGCACGGCGGCCAGGCGCGAGCGGCTTTTCTTCACCACCGTGACGACGGTCGGCGCCGTCGTGACGGTGGCTTCCGGATTCGCTTGCGCATTATCGATGAAGTAAGATAAAGTCGTTTTGGGTACGGCAAGTGGTGCCGCGGCTGGGCGTGGCGCCTTGGCGGACAACGTTAAAGTTTTTGGCGTATTCTTCATGAGATATCTCTTAATGCGAGACCAGATGGTGTCGGCGCGAAGTGAATGATTCCACCTAAGCCTGCGAAACCGGACTCGATGGAGCGTATTGTTGCGGCTGCCGTGTTAACGGCAGCGGCGCCTGTCTATCGGGACGTTCAAAGCCCGCGCATCCGTCATGCGGAGCGGCGGGGCCGAAGCCGGGTCAGATAAATAAGCGATGTACATTGCGGAATGAAAAAAAGCCCGTACCAGAACGGGCTTGAATCTATTGTTGTTCAGTGAAGACACAGCGGAGAGCAAGATTATGCACGAAGGCCAGTTATCTGGATAATTGATAAGAGGAATATCCGATATCAAAAATACTAATAATTGGGATCCTGTACCGCACTGCTCCTATCCCCTGCACACCTGAGCCAGACCGTCAAAAACGGGGTCCAGTCATCAGCGCAAGCCGACATTATACACATTTCCCGCATTTCGCGCTGCGTCCGCTGTAGCGCGGACCCGCCTATCGCAGCGCAAGTTGCGCGCAAGTTGCCAAAAAAGACAATGCACTTGCCTGTGGCGCGTGCTATGCTCCCCTTTTATAGCCCAACCAATGATGTCGATGACCAGCTCCACGCCAGACCAGCAAGCCACCACTCCTGACACGCCAGTCGATGCAGCCCCAGCGGCGGCACCGGCCGCAGCGACCACGCCGGCGCCTGCCGGCCTGACCGCGCGCGCGCTGCTGAAGCAGTTCCAGGAGCAATTCCCGCCATTCCGCGATTGCCTGCCCTTGTCGATCGGTATCGACAAGCAGATCCTGGCACGCCTGCCGGACCTGGACCGCAAGCTGATGCGCACGGCGCTGGGCATCCACACGGGTTCGCTGCGCTACCTGCGCGTGATGGAAAAAGCCAAGGTACGCTACGACCTCGACGGCACGGCCGGCGCGGAAGTGACGCAAACCCACCGCGACCACGCCACGCAAGTATTGCAGCAGCGCTTCAAGAAGGAAGCCGAGCGCAAGAAAGCCGAGCGCGATGCAGCGGCCGCCGAAGAAGCAAACCGCTTGCGCCTGGAAAAACTGAATCAGCTGACCGCGAAATTCTCGCGCAAAGGCTGATCCGGTTTCATGGACACAGCTGCCGCACCGCCACTGCCCCCGTATCAAGGCATCGCCCTCGACCACGTCAAGCTGGTACGCACCAGCGATGATGCAAAAGCGGCCATGGCCGCGCTGCTGGCAGCGGACGCCATCGGCTTCGATACGGAATCGAAGCCGACGTTCGTCAAGGGCGAGTCTTCCACGGGGCCCCATCTGATCCAGCTGGCCACCGACGACATCGCCTACCTGTTCCAGGTGGGCAGCACGCCGGCGCCGGCCCTGGCCGAACTCAAAGCCATCCTCGAATCGACCACCACCCTGAAAGTGGGCTTTGGCCTGTCCGACGACGTCAAGCGCCTGCGCAACAAGCTCGGCATCGCGCCAGCCCAGGTGCTCGACCTGTCCGTCGCCCTGCGCGGCGGCCAGCGCAACGACCTGGGCGCGAAGACGGCCGTGGCCAAGTTCTTCGGCCTGCACCTGCAGAAATCGAAAAAAATCTCCACCACAAACTGGGCCACCTCGCGCCTGACGGAAAAGCAGATACTGTACGCGGCCGACGATGCGCAAGTGGCCCTGCGCGTGTACCGCCGCTGGATCGCCGAAGGCGGCAAGGTCACGCCGCAAAAAGCCCCGCGCGCCAGCACGCCACCAGCCACGCCGCCCGCTCCCGCCTGAAACTGGCGCCTTCCTGCAGCATGAACAAGAACAAGTCCATCGGCACCACGCTTGAGGCGATCGCCGCCGCCGAACAGGCGCTGGAGCGAGCGCTGCCCGCGTCCTACGTGCAATGGTTGTTGGAGAACAATGGCCGCGCGCTGGGCGCCTTGAGCATATTTCCCGTCTACGACGCGGCCAATGCGCGCAAGACGTGGGAATCAATCGAGCGCCACTACAACACGGGCTGGCAGGAATGGCTGAGGAATGTGGGTGGCGGCAACGAGGCCAGCGCCCTGCTGCCCTTCGCCCAGTTCGGCACGGGCGATTACTATTGTTTTGACTATGCGCAAACGGGGCCATCGGGCGAGCCCGTGGTCGTGCTGTGGTCGCATGAAACAGGCGCCACCAGCACGGTGGCACCCGACTTTGCGTCATTCCTGATACTGCCCGGCCGGCCGGGCTGAAACCCGGCGGCCGGCGCAGCCTTATTTGACCAGGCGCAAGGTCAGCGGATAGCGGTAAGTGAAGCCATTGCTGGCCTTGACGGCCGCGACGATCGAGCACACCAGGTTGGCCAGCGCCACGATCCAGAACAGGAACAGGCCGATCAGCACGAACGACAGGATGAAGCAGGCGAAATACCAGATGATCAGGGTGATCTGGAAATTGAGCGCTTCGCGGGCGTTCTCGGCCGAGAATTTATCCGCATCATCTTTCTTGATCAGGTAAATGATCAGCGGCGCCACCCAGCTGGTGAACAGGCCGCCAACATGGGACAGAATGGCCATCGTCGTATCTTGCGTACGGCCCACTTCCGGCTGCGTGTTATCCATTATCATTCCCATCATTAGTTATAGATACATCAATATAGCAGCAATATTTCCTTTTGGAATGAAACACTTGCTACCGCAAGGGACTTTTTTCATGTGCCGCTTGCCGCCGCCTGCGCCAGCCGCCCCAGGGTGGCAATCGCCTCTTCCAGTTGCGGACTCCACGGGTGGCCGTAATTGAGGCGAATGCAGTGGCGAAACGCGCGCGTGGCGGAAAAGATGGGGCCGGGCGCAATGCTGATGCCGGCCGCCAGCGCGCTGCGGTGCAAGGCCAGCGCATCGATACCCACGGGCATTTCCACCCAGACAAAATAGCCGCCTTGCGGCCGCGTCACACGCGTGCCGGGCGGAAAATGCACGGCGATGGCTTGCAGCATGGTGTTTTGCTGCGCAGCCAGGGTCAGCCGCAGCTGGCGCAAGTGACGATCGTAGCCGCCCTGCGCCAGGTAGTCGGCCAGCGCCATCTGCAGGGGGATGGGCGCCGACAGGCTGGTCGTCAGTTTCAGGCGCTCGACCTGGCGCGCATAGCGGCCCGCCACGGCCCAGCCCAAACGAAAACCGGGTGCCAGGGTCTTGGAAAACGAGCTGCAATGCATCACCAAGCCCGCGCTGTCGTGGCTTTTCGTCAGGCCGGGGCGCTGCTTGCCAAAGTACAGCTCGCCATACACGTCATCCTCGATCAGCGGCACGTCGTGGCGCGCCAGCAATTCGACCAGCGCGCGCTTCTTTTCCGGCGGCATCAGGCTTCCCAGCGGATTCTGGAAACTCGTCATCAGCCAACACGCCTTGGGCTGGTGGCGCTGCAACAGCTCTTCCAGCGCGGCCAGGTCGACACCATCGCGGGGGCTGGTGGCGATCTCGACGGCCTTGAGTTCCAGCCGCTGCAGCGCCTGCAAACAGGCATAGAAGCTGGGCGACTCGATCAGCACCGTGTCGCCGGGCCGAGTGACGGCTTGCAGGCACAGGTTCAGCGCTTCCAGCGCGCCATTCGTGATGACGATGTCGTCGCTGGAAACGGGCACGCCGTCGAGCTGGTAGCGCAGCGCGATCTGGCGGCGCAGTTCCGCATTGCCCAAGGACAAATCCGTGACGGTGCTCCACGGGTCGAGACGGCGCATGCTGGCAGACACGGCCCGCGCCAGCCGTTCCATGGGAAACAGATGCGGGCTGGGAAACGCCGAGCCGAAGGGCACGATATCGCGCGCGCCCACGGCGCCCAGCACTTCGAACACGAGGTCGCTGACGTCAACCGTGGTGCTGGCGGCCAGCGGATGGGAACTGTCCGGCTCGGGCGCCAGCGCGGCGCGCTGCGGCGCCACGTAATAGCCGGAGCGGGGACGCGAGACGATCATGCCGCGCGCTTCGAGCAAATAATAGGCCTGGAACACCGTCGACGGGCTGACGCCCCTGCGCGCATGCTGCTGGCGCACGGACGGTAACTTATCGCCAGGCAGCAACATCTGCGCGCTGATCATGGCGGCGACTTCTTCCGCCAACTCCTCATATCGTTTCAACCCTGCTCCTCAAACTGATCCGTAGTTTTATTGCACAACTGATCCTGTCACAGTAACAGCACCCGGTATATGCTAGGCTCATAAAAATTAGCCGGGCAGCAACACCGGTACACAATATCGACCGACGAGACAGGCTATTTTCCATGCAACTCTCCATGCTACCGCATTCCCTCTCCATGCTGGCCCTGGCCCTCGTGCTGCCCGGCATGGCATTGGCCGCGCCCGCTGCCATCTCCGCCAGCCACGACAGCCTGGAGCAACGCATCAAGGCGTGCACGTCCTGCCATGCGCAAGAGGAAAAGCACGATGCCTTCTTTCCCCGCATCGCCGGCAAGCCTGCCGGCTACCTGTACAACCAGTTGCTGAACTTTCGCGAGGGGCGGCGCCAGTATCCGCTGATGAACTACATGGTCGAACACTTGTCTGACGATTACCTGCGCGAAATTGCCGAGTATTTTGCGGCACAACACCCTGCCCCGCCGCCGGCCCAGCCCAGCGGCGCCGGCGCGGTCGCTCTGGCGCGGGGACAGCAACTGGTGCTGCGCGGTGACGCCGGCAAAAAGATTCCCGCCTGTATCGCCTGCCACGGCCAGCAGCTGGCCGGCGTGGCACCCGCCATCCCCGGCTTGCTGGGCTTGCCGCGCGACTATATCAATGCCCAGCTGGGCGCGTGGAAGAACGGCATCCGCCGCGCCCACTCACCGGACTGCATGGCGCAAGTGGCGCAGCGCCTGTCCGACGCGGATGTGGGCGCCGTCTCGGCCTGGCTGGGCACGCAGGTGGCCAGCGCCGATGCGCGCCCCGCCAGCGGCATCACCGTGTCCTTGCCGCTGCATTGCGGCGGCGTGCCCGGTTCCAGCGCGCAGGTGGCGCCATGAAAAAATGGATGATCGCGCTTGCCGGCGTCGCCATCGTTGCGGCCGGCGCCAAATTCCTCCTGTGGCCGGCGGACGACATGGGGCCGCCCGCCGTAGCCAGCACCCTGAGCCAGGAACAGCTGGTCGCGCGCGGCGCCTACCTGGCCAAGGCGGGCGACTGCATGGCTTGCCACACGACGCGCGGCGGCGTGCCCTACGCGGGCGGACGGGCCTTGCAGACGCCGTTCGGCAAGGTGCTCTCGCCCAACATCACGGCGGACAAGGAAACGGGCATCGGCAGCTGGACGGCCGACGATTTCTGGCGCGCCATCCATAACGGCAAATCAAAAGATGGCCGGCTGCTGTATCCGGCCTTTCCCTACACCAGCTACACCAAGGTGCGGCGCGAAGACAGCGACGCCCTGTACGCGTATTTCCAGAGCGTGCCACCGCACAAACAAGCGAACGCGCCGCACGCGCTGCGCTTTCCCTACAACCAGCAGATCGCGCTGGCCGCCTGGCGCGCCCTGTATTTCAAGCCGGGCGTGTACCAGCCGCTCACAAACAAAAGCATGGAATGGAACCGCGGCGCCTACCTGGTACAGGGCCTGGGCCACTGCAGCGCCTGCCATAGCAGCCGCACGACCCTGGGCGGCAGCGACGACGGCCTGTCGGGCGGCCTGATCCCCGTGCTGGGCTGGTACGCGCCGTCGCTGACGTCGGATGCGGAAGCGGGCCTGGGCGACTGGGACACGGCGCATATCGTGGAATTGCTGAAAACGGGCGTGTCGCCGCGCGCCACCGTCTTCGGCCCCATGGCCGAAGTCGTGCGGCAAAGCTTGCAGCACATGAGCAACGCCGACGTGCAGGCGATGGCCGTCTATCTGAAAAGCCTGCCCGGTCCCGCGCAGCCCGCACAACGGGCGCCACGCGACACGTCGGAGCAAGCCAGGCAGCAACTGGCGCTGGGCGCGAAACTGTATGAGGCGCAATGCGCGAGCTGCCACCAGGCCGACGGCAAGGGCGTGCCGCCCGGCTACCCGCCGCTGGCCGGCAACCGCGCGCTGACGACGCAGTCGGCCGTCAACGCCATCCGCCTCGTGCTCAACGGTGGCTTCGCGCCCGGCACCCGCGGCAACCCGCGTCCCTACGGCATGCCGCCGTTCGGCCCCGTCATGGATGATGCAGAAGTGGCAGCCGTGGTCACGTATCTGCGGGCGTCGTGGGGCAATGATGCGCCGGCGGTTTCTGCGCTGGAAGTCAATAAATACCGCAGCGTGCCGCTGGAATAGGAGACATGAAAAAGCCGGCTTGCGCCGGCTTTTTCATGAACCACAGCAATCCTCAGCGGAACTTGCTCTTGTGCCCCGTCTTCAAGTCCAGCGCATAACGCACGCCATTGTCTGTCAGCATGACTTCATCGGGCGGCTCTTCGCCGGCCAGGGCGCCGTCGATCAAAGGCAAGCCTTCACCCTTGCGCATCAGGTCGTCGCAGCGCTCGTACACGTTCGCGCAACCGGTGGACGCCATCAGCGATTGCACGATGGCCACTTTCCACGCGTCGACGCCGCCGGCGTTGAATTCGCAGATCAGATAGCCTTGCACGCCGCCGAACAGCTGCACCACCAGGCCCGGCAAGCCCTCGTCCTCGCCCTTGATCAGGGTCAGCAGCTGGTTTTCGCCCGCCTTCTTGATGGCCGGCAGTTTTTTCTCGATGGCGGCCTTGACCCTGCGCTTGATCAGCGCGTGGTCGACCGGTTCGTCTTCCTTGAAGCTCCAGATGCGCGCGCGGATCTGCGACTTCGAATTGTAGGCGGCGCGGGCGATGAACTGCTTCGACGAGCTTTGCACGATGGCGGTCGAGCCGGGCTTCATTTTTTCCTGCGGCTTGCCTTCGACTTTTTCAATCGCGGATGCGTAAATCCACGATTGGCCCAGCAAGCTCTTTTCCTTGCCCTGTTTGATGGTGATGATCAGCATGTAATTCCAGTAGTGTGAGCGGCGCGTGCCGCTCGTCGTATGTCCCACCGACATAATACCTCATGCCATCCTGTCGCAGCCTCCTGCATTCCATGCCGCTGCTGGCGCAGTCTGTCGCAGGACGGTACGCAGACGCGGCCGGCTGGCATACCATGCTCTCATACCAATTCCAACAGGGAACAAGAATGACACCGATACTTTTCCACCGCAGCCACGCCAGCGCCGCGACCGCCCTGCTGCTGGCCGCCTGCGCGCTGGCCATCCCTGCCGCGCCGGCGCTGGCGTCGCCGCTCGACTGGATTTCCGGCAACAGCATCCAGGGCAGCGGCAAGCTGCAAAAGCAGACGCGCGACGTGGGCAGTTTCCATGCCGTGGCGCTGAACGTGCCGGGTACGGTCGAACTGCGCATCGGCAACACGGACAGCGTCACCATCGAAGCGGACGACAATATTCTGCCGCTGATCGATACGGCCGTGGAAAACGGCACCCTGCGCATCCGGCCCGCCAAGCGCAACGCCAACTTCCGCCAGAGCAGCCTGACCATCGTCATCCAGGCGCGCCAGGTGGAGCGCGTCAGCGTGGGCGGCTCGGGCAACATCACCGCAACGGGCTTGCGCGCCGAGAACCTGCGCTTCGACGTGGGCGGTTCCGGCGCCATCCACGCGCGCGACCTCGACAGCCGCCAGGTGTCCATCGCCATCGGCGGCAGCGGCAGCTTCAAGGCCAGCGGCAAGACGGAGCAGCTGACGGCGTCGATCGGCGGCTCGGGCAATATCGAGGCGGGCCACCTGGCCGCGCGCGAAGTGCAGGTGAGCATCGGCGGCTCGGGCGAAGCCACCGTGTGGGCCAAGCAAGACTTGGCCATCAGCATCGGCGGTTCTGGCGAAGTGAGCTACTACGGCGACCCGCGCATCAGCCGCAGCATGCAGCGTTCGAGCAGCATCCGCCGCCTGGGCAGCGCGCCGAATTAATCAACCGCAATGCAAAAAGCCCGGATCGCTCCGGGCTTTTTGCGTTTCAAACAGTCAAATCAGCGGGCCGGCTTGACCGGTTCGCGGTCGATCAGGACCGTGTTGACGCTGTCCGTCAGCCAGATCTGGCCATCCTGGATCGTGCATTGCAGTTGCATGTTGCGCTGCGCCAGCTTGCTCATGTCTTGCGCCGCCTCGGATGGCAGGTTGATCACGGTCAGGTTCTTCGCCCGCTCCAGTTTATTCGCGATCTGCTTCCACCAGATGTGGCTGGTTGCGCCATAGCTGTAGACGATGACCTGTTCCGAACGTCCGCACGCCTTGAGGATGCGCTTTTCGTCGGGCTGGCCCACTTCGATCCACAGCTGGATGGCGCCCGTCAAGTCTTTCTGCCACAGGTCGGGCTCTTCCGTGTCGAACAGGCCCTTGGTAAACGTCAGCGCCTCGTCGGCATGGATGGCGAACGCCAGCAGGCGCACCATCATGCGCTCGTCCGTCTCGGACGGATGGCGCGCCAGGGTCAGCGCATGATCCTGGTAGTAATTGCGGTCCATGTCGGCGATCTGCAGATCGGCTTTGAAAATTGTTGCTTTGAGGGCCATCGTGTTTCTGTCTCGGTAAAGTGAATAGTGAAGTCGGTATCAGCGGAAAACCACCGTCTTGTCGCCATTTTTCAGGATGCGGTGCTCGACGAACCATTTCACGGCGCGCGCCAGCACCACGCACTCGACGTCGCGGCCGATGGCCGTCAGGGTTTCCGCATCCATCGCATGGTCGACGCGCTCGACGTCCTGCTCGATGATCGGGCCTTCGTCCAGGTCGCCCGTGACGAAATGGGCCGTCGCGCCGATCAGCTTGACGCCGCGGTGATGCGCCTGCGCATACGGCTTGGCGCCCTTGAAGCTGGGCAGGAAGGAGTGGTGGATATTGATGGCGCGGCCATCGAGCGCCTGGCACAGGCCCGGCGACAGGATTTGCATGTAGCGCGCCAGCACTACCAGGTCGATCTTGTGCGTGTCCATGAGGTCGATGATCTTCGCTTCCTGCGCCAGCTTGGCCGCTTCCGGCGCGCCGGTGGCCAGCGGCAGGTGGTGGAAGGGAATATTGTAGCTGGCCGCCAGTTGGTAGAACTCCATGTGGTTCGACACGATGGCGGGAATTTCCACGTTCAGCAAGCCGCTCTTGTAGCGGAACAGCAAATCGTTCAGACAGTGGCCGATCTTCGACACCATCAGCATGACGCGCGGCTTGACGCGCGCATCGTGCAATTGGCCATGGAAAGCGCCGTTCAGCTGCATGGCTTGCGACAGGTCGGCGAAGTCGCTGCGCAACTGGGCGTCGCTGACGGCGCCGTCTTCCAGCGCGAAATGCACGCGCATGAAGAACAGCTGGGATTCCTGGTCGCCAAATTGGGCGGAATCGAGGATGTTGCAGCCGTGTTCGGCCAAGAAGCCGGAGACGCGGTGCACGATGCCGCGCTGGTCCAGGCAGGACAGGGTCAGGATGTATTCGGGATGCGTCATGGTCGCGGAATCAGGTAAAAAGTAAGGCTATGCTCGGCTCAGCCACGCGCGCCGGCCATCGGCTGCGCTGCCGCGAGCCGGCTATTGTCGCACGGCCGGGCCTGTAAACATGCATTTTCCACACAAGCGGCATGGCTGCCGACTGCGGCGACCTGATTGACGTTCATTTGATCTGGCACAAAGTGATTGCGTTTTTCCATCTGCCAGCCCTCATTCTCGCGCCAAACCGGCATCTGCCATGGAACCTGGCACGCCGTTGGGCGTCTATCTCTTTGCTTGTTTCACCATACGTCGCACCCGGCGCACCGGGTGTTTCCCGGATCAGTTTTTCATTGAGGTAGAACATGTTCACAAACAGTATTTCCCCCAGTCTCAGCCCCGCCCTGAAGTCCCATCTCGAGGCCCAGTGCAGTTTCGCCACGGAACTATCGCGCAAGATGTTCGATACGGTGCAGCAATTGAGCGAGCTGCATCTGCGGCTGGCGCAAGACCTGCTGCAGGAATGGAGCAACGCCAGCCAGCAACTGCTGTGCGCACGCGACACGGGCGAGTTCATGTCGATGGCCGCCGGCCAGCTGCAGCCAAGCGGCAACAAGCTGCGCCAGTACCAGCAGCAACTCGGCAATCTCGTCGCCAACGCCAATGTCGAAATGAACCGCACGGCAGAAAATCACCTGCCCGAAGCGCGCCGCACGGCCGTGGCCTTCGCTGACGAAGTGGTGCGCAAGACGGCGGAAGAAACGGAAAAAGCCGCGCAACGCCAGCGTGAAATGATTGAAAAAATGCATGCCACGGGCCACCGCGACGGCGCGGGCAGCAGCCGCGATACCAGCAGGCAATCCGAGCAGGCGCATTGAGCACCTGCATTGACCACTTGACCCCACTCGACAGCAAGGAGAGCGATATGGCTAGCAATCAAGGAAATGAACAGGGCAAAGGCGCTGGCAGCAGCCAGAAAACCAGCGAATCGGGCAGCGCCAAAGGCACGAGCAAACGCGGTTTCGCCGCCATGAATGAGGAGCAGCAACGCGAAATTGCCAGCAAGGGCGGCCAGGCAGCCCATCAAAAAGGCACGGCGCATGAATTCGACTCGGAAGAAGCACGCCGGGCCGGGCAGAAAGGCGGCGAAGCCGTCAGCCGCAACCGCGAACACATGGCGGAAATCGGCCGCAAAGGCGGCGAAAGCCGGCAATCGGCCCAGCGCGCCAATGAAAGCCGCAGCACGGCGGCGCGCGGCGGCGGCACTGGCCGGCAGGGCGGCAAGGACGAAGACGACAAGGGCTGACCAGAGTTGACAGGACTGCCCGGGCTGAGCGGCTTGGCCCGGCAGCGCACGGCTTGACGCAGGAAGGCGCGGGGCGGCCCTGGCGGCCCCATGCAAGGGCTGGCGCAGCGCCAGGGGCGGCGGTATGGTACATTCTCGCCTTACCGACACCTCCGCGCCACGTCCCGCCCTTCCCCGCATGCAGCCATCCCTGAAATACCTGAGCGCCTATTCCGAACAAACGCAAGCGCAAGTGCAGCAACTGATCGCACAGGACAAGCTGGGCGACGTCCTGTTGAAACGCTATCCGAACGCGCACGATGTGCGCAACGACAAGGCTTTGTATCAGTATGTGCAGGACTTGAAGAATGAATTCCTGCGCAATGCCGAGCCCATCAACAAGGTGGCGTTCGACAGCAAGATCCATGTGATCCAGCATGCGCTGGGCTTGCATACCTCGATCTCGCGCGTGCAGGGCGGCAAGCTCAAGGCCAAGCATGAAATCCGCGTGGCCACCATGTTCAAGGAAGTGCCGCTGGAATTCCTGCGCATGATCGCCGTGCACGAACTGGCGCACGTCAAGGAAAAGCAGCACGACAAGGCGTTCTACAAGCTGTGCACGTATATGGAACCGCAATACCACCAGTACGAATTCGACGTGCGCCTGTACCTGACCCAGCTCGACCTGTCAGGCCAGCGCCTGTGGTCATGAAGTCCTGGTCATGACATCCATGTAAAAATGCCGCCCGGCATACAACTGGGCGGCATTTTTACTGATGCGCCGGCATGACCGGCGCCATGTTCAAGCTCAGGCGGCGTTTTTGCGGCGAAGCATGAAGCCCATCAGGCCCAGACCGCCCAGCAGCATGCCGTAGGTGGCCGGTTCCGGCACGGCGCTGACAGTGGCGGCGATATTGTCTACCTGGAAGGTGTGCAAGGCGCCTTCCTTCCACGTTGCCGACAGCAGATTGCTGAAACCTGTAAACGTGTAATCGGCAAAGGTGTGGCCGCCACCGAGGGTGAAGGTCTGGCTCACCGTGCCGCCGCCCACTTGGTGGCCGACGAACGTCACGTCAAAGGAACCGGGCAAGCTCACGAAGTCGGCCAGGCTGATCGAGCTCAGCGAGAAAGCGGCGCCATCGGCACGGCTCAGGGTGGTCGTCGACAGTGGGGTCGCGCCGAGACCGGCCGAGCCGGCATAGGCGAAGCTATCCTGGTGCGCCGAGCTCAGCAGGCCGAGGAAGCTGCTGTCGAAGTTGTAGCCGCCTTCGGAGTAGGAATTGAACACGGAACCGAAGTAGCCCGGTTGTTCCAGCGAATCAAAGCCGATGGTGGTGGTTTGTGCGTGGGCGCCGCCAGCAGTAGCGAGAACGGCGGCGACAGCGGTCGCTCGCAAGAGGGTCATTGGTTTCAAAATAGCATCCTTTCGAGATGATGAAGTAGCGTGGTTGTGGCAACTTGAAACGGCTCGGCACCTTTTTTGGGGAGTCTGTACAGCGCTCGTCGGTGTCCGATATTCCTAACTTTTGAATCCTGACAGTAGACCACAGCCATGATTAAAAATCATCTTCATTTTCAAAAAAACATGCTTCTAGAGCAATTTTATAGCCATATTTTTATTAATTAAGTCATTCAGCCCGATCAATTTTCCCGTGCAGAAATAAAAAAGCCATGCAGTGCGCACCGCATGGCTCTTTCAAGCGACATCAAAAATAGTTGATCGGCGGCGCCCGCACGGCCAGGCGAACATGGCGTTACGGCACGCACTCCTTCAGGCGCTGCACCAGCGCTGCCGGATCGGCGTCGGCATTGAGGAAGGCCGCGTGCTGCGGGCGGATAAAACCCTGTTCCTTGCCATTTTGCACGAAAGCGATCAAGCCATCGTAGAAACGGTCGACATTGAGCAGGCCGATGGGCTTGGCGTGCAAGCCCAGCTGGGCCCACGTCAACATCTCGAACAGTTCTTCCAGGGTGCCATAGCCGCCGGGCATGGCGATGAAGGCGTCGGACAGGCTGGCCATCATCGCCTTGCGCTCATGCATGTCCTTCACGATGAACTGGCGCGTCAAGCCCATGTGGCCCACTTCGCGTTCGACCAGCTGGGTGGGAATCACGCCCGTTACCTCGCCGCCCAGGCGCAGCACTTCATCGGCGATCACGCCCATCAGGCCCACCTTGCCGCCGCCATACACGAGCGAAATATTTTCCGCCACCAGCACGCGCGCCAGTTCGCGCGCCGCCACGGCATAGTCCGGCGAGACGCCCGCGTTGGCGCCACAGTACACACATAAAGCCTTGATCACAGTAATCCCTACCCTTTCAATTCATCGATGGCCGCCTCGACTTCGAGGCGTTCCTTGGCGTCCAGCGCCACGCACTCGGCCGCCTTTTCATACAGGGCCAGCGCTTCCGCCAGCTTTTTCTTTCCGTCGAGCATATTCAACGCACGCGCATATTCACTGTGCGCCAGCGCCGAATACGGCGTCAGGGCCAGCGCCGTCTTGAAGTGCTGGTAGCCGTCTTCCTTGTTGGCGCCGTAGGTCAGGCTGCCTATCATGGCGCCGACCTTGTCGATAATTTCCGTATGATAAATCCCAAACGCGATATGCGCTTCCGCATGCATGGGCGCTACCGTCATCGTGCGGTCCAGGCTGTTGCGCACGCGCGCGCCCATGCCTTGCGCCAGAGCCTTGACGACGGACGTGCCCAGCGCGTAGCGGCCCAGGCTGTAGGCATGCCAGTAGTAGCCGGCCGGATTGTCCGGCTGCTCGCTCTGCTGGCGCTCGCAGCGCTCGGCCACTTCCTCGTACATGTCGAGTTTCTGGCTGTCGTTTCCTTCCAGGTGCGTGGCATAGATGCAGGTGGCCTTGTGCGCCACCGCATAGCCGGGCACGCCGACTGCCAGGCCCAGCTTCACGGCGCGCTCGAAGTCGCCCGCGTGGAAGGCCAGCCAGGCTTGCAGCAGCGCAGGGTGCGTGGGAAACGGTTCCACATCGCCCGCATGCAGGCGCGGCCAGGCCGCTTCCAGGGTTTGCGGCGTGTAGACATATGCTTCGTCCGGATAGGGGAATTGTTTCCAAGCCATCTCTCTCTCCTGTAATTGACGACGTGGCGCCAGCAGCAGCGTCAGTCGTTCTTGAGTTTGGTCACATACTCTTCCGACAGTTTGCGAAACAGCAAATGCGTTTCATTGCGCAGATACGGCCCGATCAGGGATAGCACCTGGTAGCAGCCGCGCGCCAGCGCATCGGACATCGATTGCTGCTCGCTGTACTTGCGCGGGTTGCGCACGTACTCGTACGACAGCCAGTAGGTGGCGACGACGACCATATTCGTCGCCATGGCAGCGACTTCCATGTCCGACGCTTCGAGCGACTGTTCGCTGCGCAAGTCTTCGCACAGCTGGGTGGCCACCTTGATCTTGTGCGCCAGGATCAGTTTGAAATGCAGTTCCAGCTTGCGGTTGCGCGACAGCAAATCGTTGAGGTCGCGATAGAAAAAGCGGTAGCGCCAGATCAGTTCGAACATCAGGTGCAGGTACAGCCAGACGTCCTCGATATTCGAGCGGCGCCCGTCGGGCACGGTCAGGATGCGTTCGATTTCCGCCTCGAACTGGACGAAGATCGAGTTGACGATGTCGTCCTTGTTACGGAAGTGGTAATACAGGTTTCCCGGCGAAATGTTCATCTCTTCCGCAATCACGGTCGTCGTGATATTCGGCTCACCAAACTCATTGAACAGGCGCAGCGACAACTCCAGGATGCGTTCGCGGGTACGGCGTGGTGCTTTTTGTAGCATGGCGGGCAATCTCTCTGTGTTCTGCCTCAAGCATACCACCTAAGATAGTCGTAATGAAACACTGCGCCCGCTGGCACCGGCGAAAACCGCAGGCAAAAAAAAGCCTGCGCGAGCAGGCTGGAGGAATGCGGCGCCAGCTCAGGCGGCCGGCGCTTTTTTCTTCGCCGCCGGCCTCGCGGCGGGTTTGCTCACCGCTTTGCTCGCGGGCTTGACCGGCGCCTTGGCGGCAGCCGCTTTCGGTGCAGCTTTTGGTACGGCTTTCGATGCGGCTTTTGGCGCCGCCTTCACGGCAGGCTTGGCCGCAGCCCTGGGCTTGGGCGCCGGCGCGGCCTTGGCCGACAGCGCCGCCACCTGCCGGCTCAAGGCATCGATCTGCGCGTGCAGCGCGGCGATGTCCTGTTGCGTGGGCACGCCGATCGTGGCCAGCGCGCGCGCCACGCGCTCTTCGAACACTTGCTCAAGCTTGTCCCACGAGCCGCTGGCCTGCTTGCCCACGCCATCGGCCAGTTTGCCGACGCTGCCGCTGACGTCGGCCACCTTGTCTTCGGCCCGTTTCTGGAATTCCGTGCCTTCCTTCACCAGCCGGGAAAACACGCGTCCGCCCTCTTCCTGCGCCTTGGCGAATGCGCCGAGGCCCGCTTGCCAGATCTGCTGCGCGGACGAGCGCACGGCACTCGTCAATTCCGTATCTTCCGTCAGCGCCTTCAATTTCTTCACCATCGCCAGCTCCCGTCATGTGAAAGGCCATGCCACTTCATGGATGCGTTTTATTCTAGAGAGCAAAACTAGAGACGGGAGTCTAATTCGATGGAAAGCTGCTGCGCAAGGTGCGCCAGCGCACGCGGCGGCCAATTACCCGCTGCGGAAAATCCTCAGGCCGCCGCTTTCACCTGGCCATGCAGCAGCTTGTGCAGCCGAAACCCTTCGCGGATATTCTCGCGCAGCACGGCGCCTTTCCACGGCTTGGTATAGAAGCGGTCGACGGCGCCGCGGTTGATGGCTGCCATGATGGGCGTCAGGTCGGCAAAGGCCGATAGCATGATGCGGAAGGTGTCGGGGCACAGGTGCTTGACCCGCTCCATGAATTCGGTGCCGCTCATGAGCGGCATGCACTGGTCGCACAGGATCACCTGCACCTTGTGGCGCGCCAGGATGTCGAAGCCCTCGGCGGCCGTCTGCGCCGTCAGAATGCGGTAGCCGTCCTGCGCCAGGAAGTCGCTGAGCACGTCGAGCATGAAGACATCGTCGTCGACGATCAGCAAGGTTTGCTGCTCTTCGCTGCCCGCATCCTGCGGCGCCTGCAGCAGCTTGCCGCCCATCAGCATCTGCTCGAATTCTTCCTGCGGCACGGGGCGGCTGAAATAATAACCCTGCATCTCGTCGCAGCCGTGGCGACGCAGATAGGCCAGCTGCGCATCGTTTTCCACGCCTTCGGCGATCACTTCCAGCTTCATGCTGTGCGCCATGCTGATGATGGCCAGCACGATGGCCGCGTCGTCCGGATTGCTCGTCACTTCGCGCACGAAGGCGATGTCGATCTTCAGCTTGTCGATGGGGAAGCGCTTCAGGTAGGCCAGGCTGGAATAGCCGGTGCCGAAATCGTCGATGGAAATCTGGATGCCCAGCGCCTTCAGGTTGCGCAGCACGGCGATGGTTTCCTCGGCATTCGACATCAGCGAGCTTTCCGTCAGCTCCAGCTCCAGCAGGTCGGGCGCGATATCGTGCTTGCGGATCGCCTTGAGCACCTCTTCTTCCAGGCCGCCGACGAAGAACTGGATGCCCGACACGTTCACCGACAGGTGTACGGGGCCGATGCTGCTGGCGCCCCACTCGCTGATCTTCTTGCAGGCCTCGTCGAGCACCCAGTTACCGACGCGCACGATGAGACCCGTTTCTTCCAGCAGGGGGATGAACAGGGCCGGCGAAACCATGCCGTGGCCAGGACGGCGCCAGCGTATCAGCGCTTCGGCGCCGCTGATGCGCCCCGAGATGATATTCACCTTGGGCTGGAAGAACAGCACGAATTCCTCGTTGTCGATGGCGCGCCGCAGGGCATTTTCCATGTCCAGCCGCGCCATCGATTGCGCGTTCATTTCCGCCGTGAAGAAGCGGAAGGCGTCGCGCCCCGCTTCCTTGGCGCGGTACATGGCCGTGTCGGCATATTGAATCAGGGTGTCCGCATCGGCAGCATCCTCGGGGAAGACGGAAATGCCGATGCTGACCGTCACCGTCACCTCGTGGCCCTGCAAGTCGAAAGGCTTGCGCATCGCCTCGCGGATCTTGTCGACCACGCCAACAGCATGCTGGGCGCCTTCGGGCAGCAGCAGGATGGTGGCAAATTCATCGCCGCCAAAGCGGCCAATGGTGTCGCGCACGCGCAGGCAATCGACGAGGCGGCTGGAAAACTGGCGCAGCAGGTCGTCGCCGATCGTGTGGCCCAGGGTATCGTTGATATTCTTGAAGCGGTCGACATCCATGAACAGCACGGCCACGGCCCACTGGTGCTCGGCCGCCTGGGCCAGCGAATGGGTCAGTGAAGCGTAGAACTGGCTGCGGTTCGGCAAACCCGTCAAGGTGTCGAAATGAGCCAGTTTCATCAAGCGCTGCTCGGCGTCCTTGCGCTCCGTGATGTCGCGCGCCACGGCCACCAGGATCCAGCTCTGCCCCGAACGCAAGGTGCGCCGCTGCACTTCCACCGACAGCGGCGAACCGTCCTTGCGCTGCAGCTGCAATTCCGTCATCGGGCCGCCCTGGTCGCCAGCCAGCAGCTTGTTGTACAGCTCTTCCAGCTGGGATTCGCCCTCGTGCGCACGGCCCGGGCCCACGCGCAGGAAATCCTCGCGCTCGAAACCGAGCATGCGGCACGCCGTCTGGTTGACGTCGACGAAGCACATGCCGGCGCGGTCGACGAGGAAAATCGCATCGGCCGTGGCGTCCATCGCCAGGCGGAAGCGGCGCAAATCTTCGTCGAGGCGGATGCGCGCCGCCATGTCCAGGGTCAGCTGCTCGTGGTGGCGCTTGATCTCGTCGTACAGCAGCAGGTTGTCGTAGGCGACGGCGATCTGCGCCGCCACCGTGGCGGCGACCCGTTCGTCGACTTCGGAAAATTCATTCGCCCCCAGCTTGTCGACCAGGTACAGCCAGCCGTGGCTGCGCTCGCGCGAGGCGATGGCCACGCCGAGGAAGGAGTGGACGGGCGGATGCGTGTCGGGCAGGCCCAGCGCGCCGGGATCGCCCTTCAAGCCATTGACGCGGTAAGGCTGGCGCTGTTCCAGCAAGCGGTTCAAAATGCCCGTGCGCGGCGTGCTGGCGATGCGATCTAGGTTTTTCTCGGCGCCGCACGAGGAAAAATAGCTGAGCTTTTCGGCGCCCTCTTCCAGTACGCCGATGCAGGCGTACTTGGAGACGCAGATATTCTGCGCCACCTTGCAGCCCGCCTCGATCAGGGCGCGCGGATCGCGTTCGGCACCCAGCTCGATGCCCAGTTCGATCAGGGCCGTCAGGCGCAGGCTCACCGCCTGCAGGCTCGACAGCGAGCGCGACAAGCGCTCCGTCATGATGCCCAGGTCTTCGGGGAGCGCGGCTTGGCCCTCGCGCTGGCTGGCCAGCTGCGAAATCTGCTGGCTGCTCGATTCGAGTTCGTCGAGGTAGCCGCTGACCTGGTGCTCGATGCCGGCCAGCTGGCCCGTGGCGGGAAGCGCCGCCCCGCCGCCCGCGCCAGGCGTCGCCGGCACTTGGGGCGCCGCCGGCATCAGTCCCAGCGCCTCGTTGACGGTGCGTACGATGACTTCGGGATCGGACGGCTTGGGCAGCACCCAGCGCACGCCGCACGCCTGCGCCAGCAGGATCGCTTCCTGCTCGCGGTAGGTGGCCGTATAAAAGATGATGGGCACGTCGGCCAGCGCGGGATCGGCATGCACGCGCGTGACGAATTCGTAGCCGTCCATGTTCGGCATGAGGATGTCGGAGATGATCAGGTTGGGCCGCTCGGTGCGCAGTATTTCCAGCGCGTCGGCGCCGTTGGCCGCCTCCAGCAGGCGGTGGCCGCCGTAGCCGAGAAGTGCGGTCAGGAACTCGCGGTTCAGCACATGATCATCGACGATCAGGATGGTGGCTATGTCGTTTTTAACTGGCGTCGACGGCGCCCCGGGTAAAAAAGACTCCAGCTCCGCGACGAACAGGTCGGGTTCGATCGGTTTGCCGATGTAGCCATTGAAGCCCGCTTCGAGCAGGCGCTCGCGGTCGCCCACCATGGCCAGCGCCGTCACGGCCAGCGCCGGGATCTTGCGCAGCTGCGGGTCTTTCTTCAGTTCCGCCACCACGCCATAGCCATCGAGCTTGGGCAAGTGCACGTCGCAAATGATCAAGTCCGGCAACTCGCTGCGCGCCATGCGCACGCCCTCTTCGCCGTCATAGGCGGCCAGCGGCGTGTACCCGAAGGCACGCAGCAAGTACACCATCAATTCCATATTGGTGGCGTTATCTTCGATAATCAGGATACGTGCGGACAATTAGCGCCCCCAATAAAAACGGCATGGACTCATTTTTCCGCATGCGCGGGCTACATAACAATCGTATAACATCTTGCCATACATTCAGGGAAATTTCTGGCCCACGTACGCCTGCAGAACGGCTCAAGCGGCCTCATGAACAAATTTTTCCCGCTTATCTTCTGACGTTAGCTTAACTTATCTTCTGACGTTAGCTTAATACAGTACGCCAGTGGAAAACAGCATTTTCTGCCTCGTGCGTTGTTAAACATGGGCAACAGCAGAGTCAAAAGAGACAGTCTTGCCATGCAGACAAAACACAACAGGACTCAGGCGAAATGGGGAGCGGAGGGAGGCTGGGCGACTTCGCTCTTGATAGTGATTTCTGCCAGCAGCTGGCGCAGCACGCGCGCATCGCTGGCCAGCGCCACGTGGCCGATGCCGCCGAAAGCGATATTGCGCGCGCCCGGCAGCTGCGCGGACGCTTGCGGCGCGACGATATTGTCGTGATGCGAATAGATCGACGTGATCAGGGCGCGCGTCTCGGGCGTCTCGCTGGCGGCCAGCTGCGCCAGCCAGCCGCTGGGCGTGCCATCGACGCGGCTCATCTGGCGCGCATTGGCGCCCGCCGCCAGGTTGGCCAGCGCCGTGCCGTGGTGCGGCGTGCCGATCGTGACGATGCGCGCCACGCGGGCCGCGCCGTAATGGCGCAGCCAGGCGCGCGCCACCAGGCCGCCCATGCTGTGGGCGACGAGAATCACGCGGTCGCTGCCCGTGCGGGCACATAGCTCGGTGATGGCTTGTTCCACCAGCGGCACGAACTCCTCGATATCGGCGTTGATCGGTTCCAGGTCGATCGCCTTGTGCACGATACCGGCCCGTGCCAGCTGCAGGCTCAGCTTGGTCCAGTAGCCACCGTTGCACACATAGCCGTGCACCAGCAGCACCGGCAGGCCTTGGCCGGGGATGGTGCCGGCCGCATGCAGGCGCGGACGCAGCATGCCCCATGACGACGTCCACAGGGTGGCACGCAGTTCGCCCAAAAACAGGCGCGCCGCGCCCATGGTGCCCAGCTGGTATTCAGGCGGCACGGGGCTGCCCAGGCGCCGGCTCTCCCAGAAATTGCGCACGACGATCAGCGCGCGCACGGCCAGCAGCATGGCCAGCGCCAGCAGCACGGCCAGCAGCGGCGAAGCGACGCCCCACGCCTGCATGGCCAGGTACGCCAAGCCCAGCACGGCCAGCACTTGCAGCAGCATCAGCCACTTGAGGATGCGCGCGATCATGCGGCGCCTGTTGCGGCGGCAGGCATGGGAACGGGCGCCGGTTTGCCCGTCAGCGCTTGCGCCAGGCCGCTGGCCAGGCGCGCTGCCAGCGCGTAGATCGTCAATTGCGGATTGGCGCCGATCGACGTGGGGAACAGCGAACCGTCGTGCACGGACAGGTTGCGCACGCCGTGATAGCGGCCGTCGGCGCCCGTCACGCCCAAACGCGCATCGTCCGACATGGCGCAGCCGCCCATCACGTGGGCCGACACCATGCGCGCCAGCAGCGCCTTCATCGGCAACTCGCCGATGGCCTGCTTTGCCTGCGCCCAGCTCGTGTAGTGGATGGCCAGCTCATGCACGGGATAGACGCTCCTGGCGCCGGCCGCGAACTGGATTTCCGCCATCGACAGCAGCGCGCGCCGCACGCCGTCCCAGAGAAAAGGCGTGAGCGGATAGTCGAGCACGGGCGCGCCGAAACTGTCGATGGAGACGCTGCCGCCCGCCGCATCATGGTGAAAGCCGTCGCGCAGCAGCGCCAGCAAGGCGTGCGCATGGGGAAATTCGCGCATGGTGCGCGCATGCTCGTCGCCGAAGCCGCCCATGGTGGTGGCCATCAGCAGCGGGTGCAAGGGCGGCGCTTCGAGCTTGTAGCCGATGGGGCCATCGATGGGCGCCGTATGCAGGAAATGGTCGGAATAAATCGTCTGTGGCGCGCCCGCATAGGCGTCGACCCTCTGCTTGAACAGGCCCGCCGACACCACCGTCGGATGCAAGAAGGTGCGCCGGCCCAGCAAGCCGTGCGGGTCGGGCACCTGCGAGCGCAGCAGCAGCGCGGGCGAGTTGATGGCGCCGCCGGCCAGCACAAAGTGTTTCGCGCGCAGCGTCAGGCGCACGCCCGTCGGCACTTGCCCGGCGGCGTCCAGCGCGGTGACTTGCAGGCTGTCGATGCGCTCGCCCTTGAAAATAAAACGTTCGGCGCGCGCATGCACGAGCAGGCCTGCGCCCAGCGCCAGCGCCGACGGGATCGTCGTCACCAGCATCGACTGCTTGGCGTTGGTCGGGCAGCCCATGCCGCAGTAGCCGAGGTTCCAACAGCCGTTCACGTTGCGCCGGATGGCGGCCGTGGGAATGCCCAGCGCCGTGGCGCCACGCCGCAGCAGATCGTTGTTTTCATTGGGCGGTGCGGCCCAGTCGCTCACGTGCAGGCGCTTTTCCATCATGGCGAACCACGGCGCCATGGCGTCGACGCCATAGCCGGACAAGCCAAAGTGCTTGCGCCAGTATTCGAGCGTGCCTGGCGGCGTGCGGAAGCTCGAGGTCCAGTTGACGGTGGTCGAACCGCCGACCGTGCGTCCCTGCAGGATATTGATCGCCTTGTCGCGCGTCTTGCGCGCGGCCGATTCCTGGTACAGCGCGGGATAGGCCTGCGCTTCGCGCATCTTGAAGTCTTGCGAGGACTTCAAGCCGCCCTCTTCGACGATCAAGACCTTCAAGCCGGCCAGCGCGAGGATTTCCGCCGTCACGCCGCCGCCGGCGCCGCTGCCGATGACGACGACGTCCGCTTCCAGGGTGCGGTCGGCGGCCAGGGTGCTGGCGTCGGTGACGTTCCAGCCGGCGGCCAGGCCGGCGGCAATCGGGTCGGGTATGGGGGATGTGCTCATGGATGCCTTATGCGCTCAGTTCGGGCAGCGGTCCCGGATAGCCGATGGCGGCCCAGTGGGCGGCATCGGCATACCAGGCGCCGAGGATCAGATCGTGCAGGGCCAGGTAAGCCGTCTGCAGTGTCGCCAGGCGGTGCGTGCGCCACGCCTGCAGAAAGGCGGCCACCTGGGCCGGGTCGGCGTCAAGCCAGCCTTTCTCAACGCCGGCGACGAAGCGCCGCGCGGGCGCCAGCGCCAGCAGCCCAAACAGATCCTGCACTTCCTGTTGCGCCGCCAGCGGCAAGCCGCGGATGGCCGTGTCCACGCCGGCGATGGCGCCATCGAGCGCCGTGGCCCGCGCGGTCGCGTCCCGAGTCAGTGCGCTGCCCAGCATCGCCGGCACGATGGCCGCCAGCGCCGCGCGCGCTTCGCCGTCGAGGACGAAGCGGCCCGGTGGCGCCGGTCCGCGCACCAGGCGGTAGGCGGCGCCGCCGGCGGCCAGCACACCGGCGCCGAGCACGCCCAGTTTCAGAAACGATCTGCGTCGCATCCCCATGTCTCCCTTGTTTTGTACGGCCTTTTGCAGGCCAGTGTACGCCAAAGGCAGCGGGCATTTAAACGCAAAAACTAGAGCGACCCGTCTAGTTTGCGCGACGGGAACCATAGCAGCAGCATGGCCAGCAGCGCCGCCAGCGCGCCGCCGATGGCGATGCTGGGTAAGCCAAAGGCGACGATCAGCGCGCCGCCCAGCGCGCCACCGGCCGCCGTGCCCGCATTGAAGGCGGCGATATTCAGGCCCGCCGCCACGGCGTCGCTGCCAGGGCAATGCTGCTGCGCCAGGCGCAGCAGCCGCATGGTCGACAGGGTCACGAGGGCGAAGAACAGCAAGCCCAGGGTGCCGCACAGGGCCAGCATGGCCACGGGCTGGGCGCGCAGCATATAAAACGCCAGCAAATTGAGCGCCAGCGCGGCCAGTGCCAGCACGGTGGCGCGCAGCGCGTGGGGCCTATCCGCGCACCAGCCGCCCAGCAGGTTGCCGCCGATGGCGCACGCGCCAAAGCACAGCATGGCGGCGCCCAGCCAGCCCGCATCGAGTCCGCCCAGCTGCAGCAGGAACGGCGAGATATACGTGAAAAAACTGAAGGTGGCCACGCTGACCAGCGCCGCCACGCCGGCCGCCAGCAGCAGGGGCGGCTGCAAGATGGCGCGCAGGCTGGCCAGCGCCGAGACGGCAGCGGTTTCCTGGCGCACGGCCGGCATGGCGAAGCGCAAGCCGGCGCCGCCGCACAGGGCCAGCACGCCGATGGCCGCAAATACCCAGCGCCACGACGAGACGGCGCCTAGCCATGTCCCCAGCGGCACGCCGCCCGCCAGCGCCAGGGTCAGGCCCAGCCAGACGATGGATAGCGCCCGTCCCGCGCGCGACGGGTCGACCAGGCTGGTGGCCGCATGCGAGGCGACGGCCATGAACACGCCATGCGCAAGTCCCACGGCAAAGCGCACACCGAGCAGCGCGCCCAGCGCCGGCGCGGCCGCCATGGCCATGCTGCCGGCCGCCAGCACGAGCATCGTGGCCACCAGCACCTGGCGCGTGGGCCGGCGCGCCAGCATGGCCGTCAGGATCGGTGCGCCGATGGCCGCCCCCAGCGCATACGCGGCAATGGCGCCGCCTGCCGCCGCCACGCTGGCGTGCAAGTCGCGCGCCATCGGCGTCAACAGGCCGGCGGCGATGAATTCAGATAAACCAAAGGCGAAGCTGCACAATGACAGCAAATAAATAGAGGGTGGCAGCGCGCGGCTGCGCGATGAAACGATGGACATGGCGGCTCCAGTACAGGCAAAACGCCATGCTGGCCCCTGGACCATCATCTGTAAAATATCTTATTTATCTTGAAATGAGACCTTAAAAGTCTCAATGCGTGGAGGACAGCCGCAACTGCGCCAGCAGCCGCTCGCGCACGGGCGACGTGCGCTGCGGGTCACACGCCATGTACAGGTCGAGCTGGCGCAGCGCCTCGGGCGCGCTGCTTGCCAGCGGCAGCATGATCACGCCGGCAGGTGCGCAGGCCGCCAGGCTGGCCGGCAGCAGCGCCACGCCAAAGCCGGCCGCCACCAGTCCCAGCACCGTTTGCAGGCGGCGCGCCTGCTGCACCACGCGCGGCACGAAACCCGCATGCAGGCACAGGCTGGCCAGCTGGTCGTGGAAACCCTGGCCCAGCTCGCGCGGCGAAGCGACGAAATCGTCACCGGCCAGGTCCGCCAGATCCACCATCGCCTGTCCCGCGCAATGGTGGTCCAAGGGCAGCGCAATCACGATGTCTTCGTCCGACAGGCGCTCGAAGCGCAAGCCCGGCGTACTGCGGCCCGGTGCGCGCAGCAGCGCGATATCGATGTCGCCCCGCTCCAGCCACTCGACCTGCTGCTGCGTCGACGCTTCGCGCAAGGTGAATTGCACGGCGGGCGAGGCGGCGCGAAACGCGCGCAAAGCCTCGAGCACGTGGGCATACGGCGTGATGTGGATAAAGCTCAGGCGCAAATGCCCCTCGATGCCTTGCGCCACGCGGCGCGTGGCGGCCACGCCCTCTTCCAGGCTGGCCAGCACCTGGCGCGCCGTGGCCAGGAAAGTGCTGCCGGCCGGCGTCAAGGCGACCTTGCGGTTGGTGCGTTCGAAAACTGGGTAGCCAAGCGCCTCTTCCAGCCGCAATATCGCTTGGGACAAGGGCGGCTGCGCCATGTGCAGCCGTTCGGCCGCGCGCCGGAAATTGAGCTCCTCGGCGACGGCAATGAACTGGCGCAGCAGCCGGGTCTCTATCATGGGCCTTTTTTGGCTACCGCCAGGATATGGCGCGCGATGCCGCGCAGGATATTGACTTCTTCCGTTTCCAGTCCCGTGCGCGAAAACAGGCGTTTCAAACGGGGCATGAGCTTTTTCGGGTTGTCGGCGTCGAGGAAATCGATGGCGACCAGCGCCTGCTCCAGATGCGCATACATGCCGTCGACCTGCGCCAGGCTGGCCGCGTCGCCATGGAAACCGACGGGGCTGGCCATTTGCCCATCGCCGAGCGCCGCCACGCGGCATTCATAGGCGACGACCTGGGCCGCCTGCGACAGGTTCAGCGACGAATACTCGGGATTGGCGGGGATGTTGATCAGCACATTGCACTGCTCGACGATCTCGTTGGGCAAGCCGAAGCGCTCGTTGCCGAAGATGACGGCCGCGTGCAAGTCTGCGCCGGCCGCCAGCTGGGCCGCGATGGCGCGCGGGGCAGTGACGGGCGGCGAAAATTCGCGCAACCTGGCCGACACGGCGGCCGCGTAATTGCAGCCTTCGAGCGCCTCGGCGATCGAGCCGACGATGCGCGCGCCCGACAAAATATCCTGCGCGCCGCTGGCGAAGGCCACCGCTTCCGCATCCGTCAAGGCATCGGGAAAGCGGGGATTGACCAGCACCAGATCGGAAAAACCCATCGTTTTCATGGCGCGCGCGACGCCGCCAATGTTGCCAGGACGACTAGTTTCGACAAGAATAAATCGCAGGCGTTTGAAAAGAGACGTGTTGATTTCGGGCAGATTCATTTAAAATAGCGCTATTGCGCGGTATCGATACAGGAAATTTCGGGAAACGGAGTCACAAAACGCTGACGCCAGGCCGGGATTTTAACCACTTCGGCACCGCTCCGCTCTTTAATTCATTCTTGCACTCTATCGTACCGGCGCCGCAAGGCGGCCATGGGCGGTCGCGTGCTTTTAACGGAAGCTCACATGCACCCAATGCTCAATACGGCGATCAAAGCCGCCCGCCGCGGCGCCGCCGTCATCAACCGCGCCTCTTTTGACCTCGACCGCGTCGTCGTCACGGAAAAACAACATAACGATTTCGTCACCGACGTCGACCAGGCGGCCGAACAAGCCATCATCGAGGTGCTGTCCAAAGCCTACCCGGACCACGCGTTCCTGGCTGAGGAATCGGGAGCTTCCGCCAACTCGCACGACGAGAATGAATATCAGTGGATCATCGATCCGCTGGACGGCACCACCAACTTCATCCACGGTTTCCCGCAATACTGCATCTCGATCGCCCTCGCGCATCGCGGCGTCGTCACGCAAGCCGTCATCTACGACCCGGTCCGCAACGACCTGTTCACGGCCACCAAGGGCGCCGGCGCCTACCTGAACGAAAAACGCATCCGCGTCACCAAGCTCGACCGCATCTCGAACGCCCTGCTGGGCACCGGCTACGTGGCCGGCAGCGCCCGCGCGCTGGACGAATACCTGAAGATGTACGCGATCATGGGCGAACGCAGCCAGGGCGTACGCCGCGCCGGCTCGGCCGCGTTGGACCTCGCTTACGTCGCTTGCGGCCGCCTGGACGGCTTCTACGAAAAAGGCTTGAAGCCTTGGGATATCGCAGCAGGCGCCCTGATGATCACGGAATCGGGCGGCATCGTCGGTGAATTTTCCGGCGAATCGGACTACCTGTACAAGGGCGACGTCATCGCCGCCAGCCCGAAGATCTTTGGCCAGATGATCACCTTGCTGACGCCATTCGCCTGATTGCCAGGCAAGGGCTGATGTAAAGAAGCTGCCGGAGGAAACTCCGGCAGCTTTTTTTTGCCCGCTCGGCTACCCCTCAGCTGCCCCGCATGGCCGGCAGCAGCACGCGGTAAATCTGCAGGAACGCCGGGCCCATCAGCACGACCATCAGCGATGGAAAAATGAAAAAGATCAGCGGAAACAGCAGCTTGAGGGCGATCCTGGCCGCCGTTTCTTCGGCGCGCTGGCGCCGCTTGGTGCGCAGCTGGTCGGACTGCACGCGCAGCGACGCGGCGATGCTCGTGCCGAAGCGTTCGGCCTGGATCAGCAAGGTCACCAGTGCGTCCACGTCTTCCACGCCCGTGCGCAGGGCCAGATTGCGCAAGGCCTTGTCCTTGGCGCTGCCGGCGCGCAGTTCCAGCGTCACCAGTTGCAGCTCTTCGGCCAGCACCGCGCTTTTCAAGCCGATTTCTTGCGCCACGCGCGCCAGCGCCGCATCCATCGCCAGGCCCGCTTCGACGCACACCGTCATCAGGTCGAGCGCATCGGGAAAGGTCTCGAACACTTCGCGCTGGCGCTGTTTCAAACAGTGGGACAGCCAGACATTGGGCAGGTAATAGCCGAGGGCGGCCGCCGCAACCAGCCATAACAGCATATTCTGTCCGCCCTGGCGCAGCAGGAAATACACGAGCAGCGGCAAGCCCACGAACAGGCCCGTCTTGGCCGCATAAAACAGGGCCGGCGCGGCCTGGCTGCGCCAGCCGGCATGGACGAAGCGGCTGCGAATGGGCGAACTTTCCCAGCCTTCGTCGGGCAGCGACAGCCTGGCCAGCGGGCGCGTGAGGCTGACGGCGTGCGCCACCCAGCGCCGCCTCGCATGGCGCTCCCGGTCGTCGGCGGCGCCCGCATCACCGAGCGATTGCAGCCGCTGCTGTACGGCACTGCCGGCGAACAGGCGCAGCACCAGCACGGCCAGCGCGAAAACAATCAGGAACAGCAAGCCCTGCAAAGCCAGCTGCGACGCATTCATGCCGCTCATCGTGTTTGCTCTTTCATGTCACACCCGGATATGGATAGTTTTTCGGATACAGAGCACGCCAACCAGCAGCAAGCCCAGCGCCACGCCGACCATCTTGCGCCCGCCCGCATCCGTGTACAGCACGGCAATGAATTGCGGATTCATCACGTGCATCATCAGCGCCGCGCCAAACGGCAGCAAGCCCAGTACCCAGGCCGACATGCGCCCTTCGGCCGACAGCACGCGCACCTGGCCCAGCAATTTCAATCGGTCGCGGATGATGGCGCTGATGCTGCCCAGCAATTCAGTCAGGTTGCCGCCCGTTTCCCGCTGGATCAGCACAGCGATGACGACATAGCGCAAGTCCGTGCTGGGCACGCGCGCGGCCAGGTTGCCCAGCGCATCGGCCATCGCCACGCCAAAACTGACTTCGTCGAACACGGCGCGAAACTCGTCGGCCAGCGGCCCCGTCATCTCCTCGCCCACCATTTTCAGCGCGGTGGGAAACGCATGGCCGGCGCGCATGGCGCGGCCCATCAGGTCCAGCGCGTCCGGCAATTGCTGCTCGATGCGCACCAGCCGCCGGCTTCTGGCGCGGCGCGCCAGCAGATACGGCAGCGCGGCGGCGCCCGCGCCCACACCCAGGCGCACATACCATGGCAGGGGCAGCGCGCTGGCCGCCAGCAGGCCGGCGGTCGCGCCAAGCGCGCAATAGCCGAGGAAGCCGGCCACGAGCCAGCGCATGCCCGCCTGCAGCAGCAACTGCTCGATGCGCCACACGCCGGGCAAGCCTTCCAGCACGCCCTGCAGAAACGGATAGCTGCTCAGCGGGCGCTGCTTGGTGATCGACAGCGCCTGTTCGCCATCGCTGGCCGTGTACATGGACTGCAAGCGCCGCGCCACCCGCGCAGCGCCCGCCCCCCGCGCCGCTTGCCACGCCAGCCAGGCGCCCGCCACCAGCAGCACGACGGCAAGGAAGAGGAACAGATAGACAAGATAGGAAAGCATGGCGTTCAGCGTCCCGCCGCGGTGGGTTCGAACAGGGCGGCCGAGACGCCGATGCCAAAGCTGTTCAGGCGCTCGAGGAAGCGCGGGCGGATGCCGCTGGCCGAGAACTGCCCGACCACGGCGCCGCCCTCGGCCACGCCCGTCTGCTTGAAGCTGAAGATTTCCTGCATCGTGATGACCTCCCCTTCCATGCCCGTGATTTCCTGGATCGACGTGACCTTGCGCTTGCCGTCGATCAGGCGCGACACTTGCACCACCACCGACACGGCCGAGCTGATCTGCTGCCGGATGGCCTTGCTGGGCAAATTCGCCGCCGCCATGCTGATCATGTTTTCCAGCCGCGTCAGCGCGTCGCGCGGCGTATTCGCATGGATGGTGGCCATCGAGCCTTCGTGGCCCGTGTTCATGGCGCCCAGCATGTCGAGCGCCTCGGCGCCGCGCACTTCGCCCAGGATGATGCGGTCGGGGCGCATGCGCAGCGCATTGCGTACCAGCGCGCGCTGGCTCACTTCGCCCTTGCCTTCGATATTCGCGGGCCGCGTTTCCAGGCGCACCACGTGCGGCTGCTGCAATTGCAGTTCGGCCGCGTCTTCCACCGTGACGATGCGTTCGGTATGGCCGATGAAGCCGGAAATCACGTTGAGCATGGTGGTCTTGCCGCTGCCCGTGCCGCCGGAAATGAGGATGTTCATCTTCGCCTTGCCCAGGCCCTGCAGCACTTCGGCCATCTCGGCCGTCATGCTGCGGTAGGCGACCAGGTCGGCCAGGCGCAGCGGATCGACGGAAAAACGCCGGATCGACATCACGGGACCGTCGATGGCCAGCGGCGGGATGATGGCGTTCACGCGCGAACCGTCGGGCAGGCGCGCATCGACCATGGGACTCGACTCGTCGATGCGCCGGCCCACGCGCGAGACGATCTTGTCGATGATTTTCATCAGATGGGCGTCATCGTCGAAGCAGATGTCGGTCAGCTCCAGGCGGCCGCCGCGCTCCACATAGACCTGCTTGTGGCCGTTGACGAGGATGTCCGACACGCTGGCGTCCGACAACAGGGTTTCGAGCGGCCCGAAGCCCAGCATCTCGTGCTGGATGTCGCGCGTGAGGCTCTTGCGCTCGGCGTCGTTGATGACGACCGCCTCTTCGTCCAGCAAGCGCTCGACGAGGCCGCGCAATTCTTCGCGGATGCGCTCCTGCGACAGGCGCTGCATGCTTTCCAGGTCCACCCGTTCGAGCAGCAGTCCATGGATGCGCAGCTTGAGGGCGCGGTAGCCGTGGTTGTCGATGGCCGCCGCGCGTTGCGGCGCGAGTGCGGCGATCTTGGCGCTGCCGAGCCTTTCGCGGATGGACAAGGCGGCGGTGGGGGAACTAGCCATGCAATGCTCCTGTTCTGGGGTGTGGGTCAAGCATGTGCATCAAGCGCGCCGCAGGACGCGGCCCAGCCAGCCCTGGCGCGCCGTGCTGGCCGCGCCGCCGGCCAGGCTGGCGGCGAACTCCTGCAGCGAGCGGGTGATCGGGCTGGCTTTGTCGAGCTGCAAAATCGGCATGCCCTGGTTGACGGAGGCGGCCGCCGAGGCGTAGTGATTGGGCACCGTGCGGTAGACAGCCGTGCCATACGCCGCTTCCAGGTCGCGCAGGCGGATTTCGCCGCCCTTGTCGTGGCGGTTGACGATGATGTGCACCTTCTCCTTCGCGTATTCGAGCGAGCGGAACATGCCCAGCAGGCGCTTGCCGTCGCGGATGTACGGCAAGGTCGCCTGCAGGACGGGAAAGATCATGTCGGCGTGGTCGAGCGCGCGCACGCTGACGGCGTCGAGGTTGCGGCCCACGTCGAGCACGATGAAATCGTACTGGCGCCTGGCTTGCCGGATGATGGCGTCGATGTGTTCGGGCGCCACTTCGCTGGCGTGGGCCGGATCCTCGGGCGCGGCCAGCACGCTGTAGTTGGGCAGGATGTGCAGCATGCTCGATCCCAGGAACGAGGAGTCGAGCCGGTGGATGTCGCGCGTGACGTCGGACAGCGTGGCCAGCGGCTTGTTCTCGGAAATGAAGAGCGAAGCGTCGCCAAAATGCAGGTTCATGTCGATCAGGGCAACGCGCTGCTGGCCGCCGGCGGCCAGCGCATAACCGAGGTTGCTGGCAATGAAGGTGGCGCCGCTGCCGCCCTTGCAGGAAATGAAGGCCAGCACCTTGCCGTTGCCATGCTCGCGCCGCTCCAGCTTTTCCTCGATGCGTTCGAGCGCCGCATGCAGGCTGGCCGGCACGGCGGGAAACGGCAGCACGTCGCGCACGCCCGCGCGCATGGCCTGCAGCAGGAATTCGGGCGGCTGCTGGTGGCACAGCACGATGAAGGCCATGCGCGGATGCAGGTTGCTGAGGCGCTCGATGGCGGCCAGGTCGGCGCCGTCGTTCGACGGGCGGTCGAAGATCAGCACGTCGGGCAGCGATTGCGCCGCCTGCAGCGGTTCGAGCGATTCGCCGCCCGCGCTGATCTCGTCGAGCCGGTTGCGGCTGCGCAGCAGCCGGCCCAGTTCGGACAGTATTTTTTCATCCCTGGAATTGATGGCGATTTTCACGATATGCCTTGCTGATTCTGTGGTGACGGTGCCAGGCTCACGGGCGCGCCCCGACGCCGATGGTCAGGGCGGCCCCTTGCGGCGCGGGCGCGGCAAAGCTTTTCTGGTACGCCGCGTGGGCGGCCTGCGCGGCCTTGCCATCGATGCCGGCCACGGGGTCGCGGTTCGCGCCCGCCTGCGGCGCCAGCACCTGGCGCGCGCGCAGCTGCTCGACGCTGTGGCCGAACTGGCGGTCCAGGTTCGGCGTGGCGGCGCAGCCGCTGGCGGCCAGGGCGGCCAGCAGCACGGGGAGGGAAAGTGAATGCTGCATGGTGTGCTCCTATTGAATGTCCGGGCTGGCCGGCGCTGTCTGTGTGGCCGCTTCCTGCCGTGGCCGTGGTGGGGCGGCGCCTTCCATTTTTCCTTGCAAGAAGAACTCGCCGCGGCTCGGTGCCACATAGGCGTCGGTCGGCAACACGACAGCGGCGCCATCGGCGGTATCGAGCGGCTTGACCAGATGCGGCGTGATGATGAATACCAGTTCGGTGCGGTCGGTCTGGAAATCGCTGCTGCGGAACAGCGCGCCCAGCACGGGAATCTCACCCAGGAAGGGCAAGGCCTTGATATTGGTCGTCACATTGTTCTTGATCAAGCCGCCAACGGCAAAACTCTGGCCATCGAACAGCTGCACCGTCGTCGTGGTGCGCCGCGTGGTAAAGGCCGGCAGCACCGCATTGGCGGCGGCGCCCCCGCCCGTGGTGATACCGATGCCTTCGCGGTTCAGTTCCGACACTTCCGGCGCCACCTTCAGGTTGATGCGCCCCCCTTCCAGCACGGTGGGCGTGAACTTGACGGCGATGCCGAATTCCTTTTCCTCGAGCGTGATCTTGTTGGTCGTGCTGTCTTGCGCTACCGGAATGAAAATCTTGCCGCCCGCCAGGAAACTGGCTTCCTGGCCGCTGATGGCCATGATGTTCGGTTCGGCCAGCACCTTGACGAGGCCGTCGCGCTTTTGCGCATCGAGCGTCAGGCCGTTGCCATTCTTGCCGTTGATGGCGCCCAGCTGGCTGGGGTTGCCGCTGAGCAGGTTCGACAGCAGGCCGTAGCTCCAGTTGCCGCGCGTGCCGCTGATGCCCACGCTGGCGCCCAGCTGGTCGACGAGGGTCTTCGACACTTCGGCGATCTTCACTTCCAGCATCACCTGTTGCGGCGCCGTGACCGACAGCATATTGATGACCTTGACGGCGGCGCCCGCACTGACGGTGGCGTCGGCCGGTGCGGCCGGCTCGCCGGCGCCGCGCTGCGCATAGGCTTGCGCCATCTCGAGGATCTGGCTGGCCTTGACGCCGTCGCTCACCTGTCCCGACAGCACGATGCTGCCGCCGGCCGCGCCAACTTTCACGGCGCGCTCGCCAGGGAAGACATAGGCCAGCTGCGCCTGCAAGCCTTCGACGTCGATCTCGACTTCAATATCGACGATCACGGGGCGCTGCTGCCGGTCCCACAGGATCAGGTTGGTGCTGCCCGGGGCCAGGCCCCAGACGAACAGCTGGCTGGACGAGCCCAGCATCCTGGCGCCGGCCACGCGCGCATCGTTGACGGCGATCTGCGACACCGGCAAGCTCAGCTTGCGCAAGGTGGACTTGCCCACGGCGATGCGCACGGGCTCGCCCAGGCGGGCGATATCGGCGCCCAGCGACATGGCCGGCGCCGCCACCGGCGACATGACGGCCTGCCGGGCCGGCGCCGCCGCGATGGCGCCGCCCGGCCAGGCCAGTCCTGCCGCCAGGGCCAGGCGCATGCCCGCACTCACGGAGTGCTTACGAAATGTGTTCATCGGTCATCCTTGCTTGCCTGCTGATTGTTAAAATTGCTGGACGCTCGTATCCATGCCCTTGACGACGGTGACGCTGTCGCGCGTTGCGGCGCGTGCCGGGGCCGCCTGGCGCCGCGCCGCTCGCACCGGCGCGGGCGCCGGCACCTTCAGTTCCAGCAACGACTCCTTGGTGGCGCCGCCCGTGTTGACGGGGGCCGGATCGACCTGGTTGCGCAGCACCAGCGACAGGCTGCCCACGCTGCGCGCCAGGTCCAGCTTTTCCACCTGCTCCGGCGTCAGTTCCAGGGTCACGGCGTTGACCACCTTGGGCTTGTTGTCGTCGCGGCCCGACTCCTGCGCCACGGCCAGCACCAGGATGCGTTCAAGCACGATCTTGGAAATGGCCAGTGGCGCGCCGCCCGCCGGCCTGGCGCGGTCATCCTGCGTATGGACGAGAATGTCGACGAAATTGCCCGGCAGGGCGAAGCCGGCCACGCCCACCACGTCATTGACGCGCACGGTCATGGCGCGCTTGCCGGCCGCCACGATGGCTGACAGACCGCCCGTGGCGCCGGGCGGCGCGAGTTTGCTTTCCAGCACGGGCTCGCCCCTGCTGACGGCGGTACGCGTGATGCGCCCGTCGAGCGCGCCGGCCTCGCCGAACGCCCCGGGCGGCATGGCGCCGGCGGGCCAGTCCATGCCGCGCAGCATGGCCGGCGTCACCTTCGCGCCCACGCCGATATCGACCAGCGCGACCATCACCGTCTGGCTGGCCGGCGCGCCCTGCCCCGACATCCAGCGCGCGGCCGCCAGCACGGCGGCCCCCGCCATCAGCAGCGCCAGCAGCAGCACGATCGCAACGCGGCTATTTCTCATTGTTTTTCCTCTTGATCAAGCGTGGGGTTCCGGACGGGCGCGTCATGCATGGCCGCCGGCCGCCAAGGCCAGCCAGATGGCGGTGCCGGCGGCAATGGCGATCGCGTACGGCAAGCTGCCGCCCGGCGTGGCGGGCGCATCAAGCTGCGGCGCCTCGCCCGCCGCGGCGCGCAGCCAGCCTTGCAGCAGCAATTGGCGGGCATTGGCCAGCGCCTGGCGCAGCGTGCCCTGATACACGGCGACGCCCAGCGCCAGCACGCCGCCGGCAAGCAGGCTGCACAACACGGCAAACACGGCGGCGCGCGGGCCGAGAAAAGCCCCCACCATCGCCATCAGCTTGACGTCGCCCGCGCCCAGCGCCTTCATCGCATGCATGGGCAACAGCAAGCCCAGGCCGACGGCCATCCCGCCCAGCGCCAGCCACGGTCCGGCCGGCGTCATGCCGGGCAAGGCCAGGCTGTTGAGCAACACGCCCAGCACGGCGCCGGAAAACACGAGCCGGTTGGGAATGCGCCGGCGGCGCACGTCATGCCAGACAGCCGCGGCAAGCAGCCCCCACAAGACTATGGCGGGGCTGAACGTCCAGAAAGAATGAGGGTCCATCGTGTACCTGATGCAAGCCGAGCGCAGCACAGCATGCGCATCGTTGGGCGGGAAGTCGGCAGGCCGGGCCGGATCGGCAGCCGGCCTGTCGGGGTGCAGCGCGGTGGGCCGGCGTTTTAGATCGCCGCGCCCGTCAGCTTGGTGCCGATCGCCTTGAAGGCGCCATCGAGGCCGGTGGTGAAATAGCCGACGGCCGTTACCAGCGCCGCAGCCACCAGCGCCGCGATCAGCGCATATTCGATCGCAGTCACGCCGTCTTCTTCGGCGATAAAGTTTTTAATGCAATTCATATTATTCCCTTTCAGGTCAAGTTTCAAACATGATAAAAACTGAAAATACAGTCTGAAAATAAAAACATCATCCTTGTTTTTATTTGCCAATTTCTGATGCGTGTATTTTATATAAACAAACATCAAATCGAATCAGAGAAAAGTCATTTTATGTGCAGTACAAAACATCTTAATTTTTTATTCACACCCAGTACATATGTACCGTCATTCCGCATGGATGGGCTCGGCCAGCCGGTTGCGGGTGGCGTACACATATAATTCCAAGCGGTTGGTGACATCGAGCTTGCTGTAGATCGATGTCAGATGATTACGCAAGGTTTGCTCCGAGATAAAAGCGCGCTGGGCTATCGCGCGGTTCAGCGCACCATTTCCTTCCACCATCATGGCAACGATCTTGCGCTCCTTCAGCGTCAGCCTGGCGATCCGCTGCTCTTCCGGATCGGGCGCCGTTTCCGGCTTGTTCAGCACGCCCAGCATGCTGTCGAGCAGCGCCGGATCCAGGCACAACTCGCCCTGATGCAGACGGACGATGGCGTCGACCATCTGCTTGACGGGCGTTTCCTTGCCCAGCACCGCCCGCGCGCCGCTGCGCACGGCGCGCCCGCATGCGGCCTGGTCCTGCGTGCCGCTGAACAGCAAGGCCCGCGACACGCCATTGCCGAGCAGCTGCGGCAGATAGTCGATGGCGCAGGCGCTGGCGCCGCTGCAGCCCAAGTCGGCGTCCAGCACGATGACGTCGGGACACAGGGTCCGCGCCAGCAGCAGCGCGCTGTCGATCTCGGTGGAGCTGGCCACCACCTGCATTGCCGGCTGGGCACCGGCGAGCAGCTGCTCCAGGCCCCACAGCCAGGTCTTGTGGTCCGACACCAGCATGACGCGGATGACATTTTTTGTTGACATGCTTTACCTCTTTACTTGAAGCCCACTCCCCTCGGGGAATGTTGTTGATCCGAATCGGCTTGCCTGCCTCGCGCGCGCGCCTTCCGCGGCTGCGCGCAGGGGAAAGAAGTCATGGGGGCACGAAGGAAGAGGCATCGGGCCGGCACGCGCAAACGCGGTGCGTGGCCCAGGCCAGCGGGCGCCGCATGGCGGGCGTGTGCCGGTGGATGGGCAGCGTGGCCGGGGCGGACGAGGCGCGGGCGCGCCAGCGCTGCTGCCACCGCTGCTGTTGCTTACATTGCAGCATTTTTGTTGCATCACCTTGCAAAACAAGTCCTTGCCTGCACGCAGGACAATCCTGACACCAGGCCTGTTTTCATACCCGCGCATATTACTCCCGGCCTTGTAAGGACGGGGCCGGGACAATTGAAATATGGCGATTAATTTCGATTATCTTGACCTGTAATAATTTAAATGGCGGCCACGCCCTTGAAAATCGATATAGAATAATCGCCAGTCAAATGGCGCATTGCCATCCGCCCGACATTCGTCATCGCGAAACTTTACCGGATTATTCCCATGCGTTTAAAAAAGGCCGATTCCCGCATATTGCGCAAGCACGGCGGACAAGGCGGCGCCACCTTGCTTGAATTTGCCCTGATAACGCCGGTCTTTCTCATGCTGATAATCGGCATCATCGAATTGAGCATGGCTTATTTTGCCAATATGACCATGCAGCACGCGGTACGCGAAGGCGCGCGTTATGCCGTCACGGGGGCCAAGGACTTTGACCCCGACAGCGCCAACCAGCAGCGCTACCAGGCCGTGATACAGAAGATCAGGGACAGTTCCATGGGCATGTATGACAAGGTCAGCCCCGTGATCGCCGTCAACGGCAGCGATGCCGTCGGCGCCGCCATGTTCGGCCAGGCCGGCGATATCGTCGTCATTTCCGTCGATTGCCGCTGGGCGTTTGCCACGCCGATGATCCGTGCCCTGTTCCGCGATGGGCAGGCGCATTTCGTCGTGGCCGCCACCATGCGCAATGAAAGCTTTGGCGGCCTGTGATGCGCGGCTACTTTCCTGCGCGCGCCCCGCGCGGCATCGCCGCCGTGGAATTTGCCATCGTGCTGCCGCTGCTGGCGCTGCTGCTGTTCATGGTGGTCGATCTGTCACGCGCCATCCAGGCCAAGACCATCTTGCTCAACATCAGCCGCGAAGGCGCCAACCTGGCTTCGCGCTCCACCTCCGACCTGAGCGGATCTAGCCAGGCCATCATGAACGCGCTGGCGGCCAGCACGCCGCCGCTGGACATGAACCAGCGCGGCATGATCTACATCACCAAGATCATGGGCTACACGGCCAAGAGCGGCATGCGCAACATCGTGCTGGAACAGTACCGCTGGGATGCGGGCGCGAAGGCCAGCGGCTACCTGCCCACCAGCCAGGTGTGGCAATGCGGCAGCTGGAGCAATGGCGCGTGCACGGGCATCGCCAAGGACGAGTCCGCCCCCACGGTGGCCTTGATGCGGGACCAACTGGCCGACGGCGAACTGATCTACGCAGTGGAAACTTTCTACAATTTCGACATGCTGTTCGGCACCTTGAAATTTGGCAACAGCACGACGCCCGTTCTGGGCCCCAACCTCACTTCGATGACGGTATTCTGATGCGCATTCCACACAAGCGGCAAGGTGGGCAAGTGCTGATCATGGTGGCGCTGTCGGCCGTCGTTTTGATCGCCTCGGTGGGCCTGGCCGTCGATTCGGCCCTCGGCTACTTCGTCAAGGCCAAGCTCAACGCGGCCGTCGACTCGGCCAGCCTGGCGGCGGCGCGCGGCGTCACGGCGGGCAGCTCGGAAGAGGAACAGCGGACCAATGCGCGCCAGTCGGCCAAGGAATTTTTCGACATCAATTATCCGGACCAGTTCCTGCTGTCGACGCCGACCCTGCATCCGGTCGGCGTCACGTTCGACAAGGGCACCGTCACCATCGACGTCTCGGCCACCGCCTCGCTGCCCGTCTCGCTGATGGGCGTACTCGGCTTCAAGACCCTGAACGTGGCCGCCAGCGCACAAACCATCCGCAAGGACCTGGACATGGTGCTGGTGATGGATACCTCGGGCTCGCTGGCTAGCAATGCCGACGCCGTGCGGGCGGCGGGCAAGTCCTTCCTGAACAAATTCAACTCCACGGTCGACCGGGTCGGCTTGCTGCACTTCGCCTCGGAAGCGCAGATCGATGTCCCGATCAAGCAGGTCGAGCGCGGTTTCGACCGCGCCAGCATGACCATGAAAGGTGGAAAGATCGATCAATTCGCCTTTGTCGGCGGCACCAATTCTTCCGCAGGCATGTTTCAGGCACGCAAGCAGCTGAACGACATCGGACAGGTCAACCGCTCCAGCCTGCGCGTCATCGTGTTTTTTTCCGATGGCTCGCCTGCGGCATTTTCCTCGTACTTTCCCAATACGGGCGGCAAATGCAAGACGGCGGGCGCGCTGGCCACCTTTACGGCTTTGCAAAACCCCGCGCTGGTCGGTCTGTACAAGATGGCAGTGAGCGACACGCGCCAGTACGGCGACTGCGATGCCATGCAGATCACGGCGCTTCCCCCGTGGTACAACGCGAATAATGCGTACGCCAAAGCCAACGACGCGGCGCTGCGCGAGTTTCCCATCGTCACCAACACACCGCGCGTCGTGACCTCGTCCCTATCATCGGCGCAGGTGCAATGGACGAATGTGCACCGCGCCTCGCGCAACCTGGTCGAGGCGATGGCGGCCAAAGCGCGTCAGGAAGGCATTTATGTCTTTACCCTGGGCATGGGCGCCTCGCTGAAAAGCAAGGAAGGACCGGACAACGAACTGGGCGAAGACTTGCTGCGCTGCCTGGCCAATACCACCGATGCGAAAGCGGCTTGCCGCAAGCCGGCCGAACCCGTGGGCCTGTACTGCTATGCGGCCACGGACAGCGACCTGAGCCCGTGTTTCACGCGGCTTGCCTCGGCCATCCTGCGCATTTCCAGATAAGGCCCGGCCAGCTCCTAGAAGGCGAAGCAGCTGCAGCCCAGGGTGCCCCAGAAGCCGGAAAAATCGCTGACCGGCACGGCCGACTTGCGCGCCCGGTCGTGGGCGTGGGCGTGCACGCCGCAGGCGCCCGCGCACTGGTGTGGCATGGCGGCTTGCACCTGCTTGGCAACCGGCCGGTAATGGCCGGGCACCGTGCGCACGGGCGACCACTCTGGCAGTACGGGAATCGGTGGCGGCGCCAGATTGGTGAACTCCCCCTGACCATAGACGACCTTGCCGCCCACCATGGTCAGCACGGATTCGATCGACTTGATCGCCTCTTCCGGCACCGTGAAATAATCGGCCGACAGCACGGAGAGATCGGCCAGCATGCCCTCGCGGATGCGCCCCTTCTTGCCTTGCTCGCTGGAGAACCAGGCGCTGCCCGCCGTCCACAGTTCCAGCGCCGTGTCGCGCGACAATCTGCCCGCCGCATCCGTCAGGGCCAGGCCGCCCACGGTGCGCCCCGACACCAGCCAGTACAGCGCCGTCCACGGGTTGTAGCTGGCGACCCGGGTCGCATCCGTGCCGCCGCCCACGGGCACGCCCGCGTCGAGCATGCGCTGCACGGGCGGCGTGGCCTTGGCCGCGTCCGCGCCGTAACGCTCGACGAAGTACTCGCCCTGGAAGGCCATGCGGTGCTGGATGGCCAGGCCGCCGCCCAGCGCCTTGACCCGGTCGATATTGCGCGGGCTGATGGTTTCCGCATGATCGAACAGCCAGTGCAAGCCGCCGAACGGCGTGTCGCGGTTGACCTTTTCAAACACGTCGAGCATGCGGCTGATCGATTCGTCATAGGTGGCGTGCAGGCGGAACGGCCAGCGCTGCTCGACCAGGTGGCGCACAACCTTTTCCAGTTCGTCTTCCATGCCGGCCGCCAGCTCGGGACGCGGCTCGAGAAAATCCTCGAAGTCGGCGGCGGAAAACACGAGCATTTCGCCGGCGCCGTTGTGCCGGTAAAAATCCGTGCCGTCGCCGGGCTTGATCATGCCCGTCCACTTCTGGAAGTCCTGCAGTTCCGCGCCCTTGTTTTGCGTGAACAGGTTGTAGGCGATGCGGATGGTCAGCTGTTCTTTTTGCGCCAGCTCGTCGACAACGGCGTAATCCTCGGGATAATTCTGGAAGCCGCCGCCCGCGTCGATGGCGCTGGTGATGCCGAGGCGGTTCAATTCGCGCATGAACTGGCGCGTGGAGTTCACTTGCAATTCCAGCGGCAGCTTGGGGCCTTTCGCCAGGGTCGCATACAGGATCATGGCGTTCGGGCGGGCGATCAGCAAGCCCGTCGGGTTGCCGGCCGCGTCGCGCACGATTTCGCCGCCGGGCGGATTCGGCGTATTCTTGTCGTAGCCGACGGCGCGCAGGGCGGCGCGGTTCAGCAGTGCGCGGTCGTACAGGTGCAGGATGAAGACGGGCGTGTCGGGAGCGGCCGCATTGATTTCATCGAGGGTCGGCATGCGCTTTTCCGCGAACTGGAACTCCGTCCAGCCGCCGACCACGCGCACCCATTGCGGGTTCGGCGTGCGCAAGGCTTGCTCCTTGAGCATGCGCAAGGCGTCGGCCAGCGAGGGCACGCCTTCCCAGCGCAATTCCAGGTTGTAGTTCAAGCCACCGCGGATCAGGTGCAGGTGCGAGTCGTTCAAGCCGGGAATCACCGTGCGGCCAGCCAGGTCGATCACCTGCGTGGCGGGGCCGCGATGGCGCATCACGTCTTCCACGTCGCCCACGGCGAGAAATTTGCCATCGGCGATGGCGACGGCGGACGCCAGCGGCTGCGTCCTGTCGACCGTGTGGAAACGGCCGTTGAGCAAGATGGTGTTTGCGTGCATGAGAACTCCCGGATCAAATGAAAACACGGCCCCGCCGGCGGGCGGCGGAGCCAAAATCAGCGAAAAATCAATGGCCTTCGCTGGCGTTGAACATCGATTTGGCGTAGATCAGGCCCAGGCCATAGCCGCCGCCGTGCGCCACGGCCGTCGCCACCGTCTCATTGTAGGTCTCGCCGCGGGCCCAGTCGCGCTGCAGTTCCAGCAAGTATTGCACGGACGTCATCGGCTGCGCACCCGCCTGTATCATGCGCTGCATGGCCATCGCATGCGCTTCGTCGGAAACGTCGCCGCTGGCGTCGGCGATCACGTAGACCTCAAAACCCTGCTCCAGCGCGGACAGCGCAGGGCCCACGATGCAGACGGACGTCCACAGGCCGGCCAGCACGATCTTGCCCTTGCCGTAGCCATTCACCTTGTCGGCGATGCGCGCGTCTTCCCAGGTGTTCATGCTGGTGCGGTCGATCGGCGCCTGATCCGGGAAGACGGACTGGATCTCGTCGAAGATCGGGCCGGAGAACGATTTGGCGGCCACCGTCGTCAAAATCGTCGGCACCTTGAATTCCGCCGCCGCCTTGGCCACCAGAGCCGCATTATTGCGCAGCAGGGCCAGGTCGATGGAGCGCGTGGCGAACGCCATCTGCGACTGGTGGTCGATCATGATCAGGGTATGATCGTTCGGGGTCAGCAGTTTTTGTGCGGCTTGGGCGGTGGCGATAGGCATGATGCTTTCCTTAGTGAAAATAATTGAATATAAAAATACGGATGTCGTTATACGGTGCTGCTGCTCCTGCCCTTGCGTCACGCTGTGTGTGCCGGGCCAGTGCTATGCAGTATGAACGAGATACTTTGAAAACAAAAACGGAAAGAATGCCAAGCTATATGCAATTTTTTCGATAATTAAAAAATGGCCGCGACAACAGCCTGTCCTCAAGGAGAAAACATGGGATTTGAATTCAGGATCGCGGCCAGCCTGACGCCAGAGCAGCGCCAGCACATCGCGCAGCTGCTGGCGGCACGGCCGCAGGCGCCCGGCGCCATGCCCGATACCGACGCCAGGCTGACGGAGGCCGGCCTGTATATCTGCCAGTACCTGCGCCCGGAGCCGTGGCACGGCCTGGAAGCCCTGCGCGCCTGGTTTGATACGCACGGCGTGCGCTACACCGTCGGCGAGATCGACGACTAAACACCTTTTCTTTACTTGCGACATTGCAAACCTGAAACAAAACAGGCGCGTTTTTGCCAGGCTGTTATACTTCGCGTGTGCGGCACATATGACCAGTCCCCTTGCCGCTGTCTTTCGACCCCTAATCTGATTGCCTGCGACTGGCGCCTCACGATGGCGACAGGCCGATCTCACAATAAAGTTACCATGTCCTTTTCCTCCCTCGGATTGTCCGACGCTATCGTACGTGCCGTTACCGAACACGGCTACACCGTGCCGACCCCGATCCAGTCGCAGGCGATTCCCGCCGTGCTGGCTGGCGGCGACTTGCTGGCCGGCGCACAAACCGGTACCGGCAAGACGGCCGGCTTCACCCTGCCCGTGCTGCACCGCCTGTCGACGGACGCCAATGGCGCATCCATCACCAGCAACACCTCGACGCGCCCTATCCGCGCCCTGATCCTGGCCCCGACGCGCGAACTCGCCGCGCAGGTCGAGGAAAGCGTGCGCGCCTACAGCAAGTACACCAAATTGAACTCGACCGTGATTTTCGGCGGCGTCGGCATCAACCCGCAAATCAAGCAGCTCAAGCATGGCGTCGACATCCTCGTCGCCACGCCGGGCCGCTTGCTGGACCACATGGGCCAGGGCACGGTCGACCTGTCGAAAGTGGAAATCCTGATTCTCGACGAAGCCGACCGCATGCTCGACATGGGTTTCATCCGCGACATCAAGAAAGTGCTGGCAGTACTGCCGCCAAAACGCCAGAACCTGCTGTTCTCGGCCACGTTCTCGGAAGAGATCAAGGCCCTGGCCGACGGCTTGCTGAACAAGCCAGCCATGATCGAAGTGGCGCGCCGCAATTCGACCGTGGAAGTGATCAAGCAAAAGATCCATCCGGTCGACCGCGACAAGAAGCACCCGATGCTGTCCTACCTGATCAAATCGAACAACTGGACGCAAGTGCTAGTATTTACGCGCACCAAGCATGGCGCCAATAAACTGGTCGAACAGCTGGGCGCGGACGGCATCGGCGCCCTGGCCATCCACGGCAACAAGAGCCAGTCGGCGCGCACGCGCGCGCTGTCCGAGTTCAAGGATGGCACCCTGCAAGTGCTGGTCGCCACCGACATCGCCGCGCGCGGTATCGATATCGACCAGTTGCCGCACGTCGTCAACTACGACTTGCCGAACATTCCGGAAGACTATGTGCACCGTATCGGCCGTACGGGCCGTGCCGGCGCCAAGGGCGAAGCCGTGTCGCTGGTTTGCGTGGATGAGCACGAAATGTTGAAAGACATTGAAAAGCTGATCAAGCAAACCCTGCCGCGCGAAGTCATCGAAGGCTTCGAGCCCGACCTGAACGCCCGCGCCCAGCCTGTGCAATTGCGCAGCGGCACCGGTGGCCACCGCAACAACAGCCGCGCGCCAGCGGGCGCCGTCGTGCGCGTGAAAACCGGCGGCAGCGGCGCCAAGCCACGCAGCGCCGGCCCATCGGGCGGCGGTGGCGGCGGTAACCGCAGCGGCAATGCGCCGCGTTCGGCAGCATCGCACCGTTCCGGCGGTCGCGGCCGTTAATACCCGCAGGTAAGCGTATCGCAGCAATCAAAACCGTTCCAGAACTTGTTTCTGGAACGGTTTTTTCATGCCCGCCACCAATTGCCGATTTGGGCTAGGATAGTGTCCATTGCCCTCACCTGCGTGCCGCCATGCCGAACTTCGCTGCCAACCTCAGCATGATGTTTACCGAACTGCCCTTCCTCGACCGCTTTGCCGCCGCCAGGGAAGCGGGCTTCGATGCCGTTGAATTCCTGTTTCCCTATGCCGTCGAGGCGCGGCAGATCGCCATGCGGCTGGAAACTCACCATCTGCAGCTGGCCCTCTTCAACTTTCCGCCCGGCGACTGGGAGCATGGCGAGCGTGGCATTGCCTGCGACCCGCGCCGGGGCGAGGAATTCCGCAGCAACGTGCAGCTGGCGCTCAACTATGCGCTGGCGCTCGGGGCAAAACAGCTGCACTGCATGTCCGGCATCGTGCCGCCCGGCATGAGCCTGGAGCGGGCGCGGCAAAGCCTGATCGGCAACCTGCAATTTGCGGCCGAAGCCTGCCGTCCGCATGGCATCAACGTGCTGATCGAGCCGATCAACCACCACGACATGCCCGGTTACTTCCTGAACCATAGCCAGCAGGCGGCCGACATCATCGCCGACTGCCAGCGCAGCAATATCTTCCTGCAGTACGACATTTATCACATGCAGCGCATGGAGGGCGAGCTGAGCAACACCATCCGCGCCATGCTGCCCCTGATCCGCCACATCCAGATCGCCGACACGCCGGGCCGCCACGAACCGGGCACGGGCGAGATCAACTACCGCCACCTGTTCAAGCTGCTGGACCAGGTCGGCTACGCAGGCTGGGTCGGCTGCGAATACCGTCCCGCCAGCGACACCGTTGCCGGACTGGGCTGGCGCGAGCAATTGACGGGCGCCTGATCGCAGCCTGCTTGCGCCCGCACAAGGCGGGTTGCGCAGGCCGGCACGACAATACCTTTCCATACAGTATTTCCTGTCGAGAGGTGACGTGTTTGCCATGCCCGCCCGCCATCGCCGCGCTCTTTACCTGCACCTGTACCTGAGCCTCTTCCTGGCTGCCGTGCTGTGCGGCTGCGCCACCGCGCGCCCCGAGCTGGCGCATGTGCGCGCCCTGGCGGCCGGCACCGATGCCTTGAGCGCCTTCAGCGAACTGTCGCAGCGCCACGTGGACAGCTACCAGCGCGCCCGCCCCTATCTGTCGCCGGCCGAAGACGCGCGCGAACGCCTGCTCGATGCGCAGCGCCGCGCCGCGCAGGCGGACGCCGCACGCCTGGTGCAAGCCGTGCGCCTGTACCTGCAGGCGCTGGGCCGGCTGGCCGATGCCGACGCGTATGACGTGCGGCCGGAACTGGCGGGCGCCGGCGCCGCCATCCGCACCTGGCCGGATAGCGGCATCGACGACCACCATGTCAGCGCCTATACCCAGTTGCTGCAGCAACTGTCGCGCCTGAGCAGCGCGGCCAGTCAGCAGGCGCACCTGGCGCAAGTGCTGCACGATGGCGACGCGCCGCTGCAAGCCTTGCTGGCCGCGCTCGACAGCTTGCTGGCGCTGTACGACAAAAGCGGCGACAACGAGCGCGACATGGTGCTCGGCTTGCTCGACGTGGAAATCGCGTATGCGGACACGCCGCAGCAGCGCCTGCTGGCCGTGCTGGCGAAAAACATGCAGCAAAGCAAAACCGAGGAATACCGCCTGGCTGGCTTGCGCCATACCCTGGCGCGCCGGCAACTGGCGGCACTGGGGCGCGAACACGCCCGGCTCGCCGCTACCCTCACCACCACGGAGGCACAATGGACGGATCGGTAGGCAGGAGCAGCAACAGCGAACGCCGCGAAGCGGCTCTCAGCAGCGCCATGCGCGTCGAGCAACTGGCCGACAGCCTGTCGCAGGCGGCCGTCACCCTGCACGGCGCCGTCATGCGCGCCATCCGCAAGCGCGCCAGCCAGGGGGCCGACGGCATCAGCCACAGCCAGGCGCAAGCCGTCTTCGCCCTGGAGGTGGCCTTGCGCCAGCAAGCCAATCAGCTGTATGCCGATGCGGCCGGGCACACAGTGGCGGGCCTGGAAACGGCGCAGCGCCAGCTCAGCGGCCTGCTCGACACGGTACGCCTGCGCATCGCCCGCAACGACGACGTGCGGCACTGGATCAGCCTGGCGACGAGCTTGTTGCACCTGGGCAGCGCCGTGCTCGCCGGCAGTCCCGAACGCATCCTCAGCACCCTGGGCAAGGTGCGTGAGCGGCTGCAAGAGATGGCCCCGGAGTGATTGAAATCGGCTGGCGAGCGCCTATACTGGGACCTCCCCCGCGTGGCAATCGTGCCTGCGGGACGATGACCAGAGGAGACCAAGATGCGTATCGAACCGTATTTGCAATTCAATGGAAACTGCGCGCAAGCGCTCGAATACTACCGCCAGCACCTGCATGGCACCGACCTGTGCCTGATGCCATTCCGGGGCACCCCGGGCCAGGAGCAAGTCAAGGAAGACTGGTATGACAAGATCATGCACGGCTCCGTGCAGCTGGGTCCCACCATGCTGATGGGTTCAGACGGCGGCTGTACCGAGGATGGCGCCAAGGGCATGCACGGCAGCTCGATCTGCCTGACCGTCGATACGCCGGAAGAGGCGGAACGGGCCTTCGACGCGCTGGCGCGTGACGGCACCATCCAGATGCCCATGGAAGAAACGTTCTGGGCCAAGCGCTTCGGCATGTTGAAAGACCAGTTCGGCGTCGCCTGGATGGTCAACTGCCTGAAAGAGCCAGCATAGAATGGCCGCTGCCAGCCTGCGCCGCATCAAACGCGGCGCGGGTGGTAGCGCAAGCAGAGCCGCCAATCTTGGACTACCATGATGGAAGTAACCTCTACCGGGTGATGGCCATGAATGGATTGCCGCAAGACCAGCTGCAGCGCCTGCAGGGCGTGCTGGAGCAACGCAAGCTGGCGTTGCTGGAACAGATCGAGAACGAAGCGGCCGAAGCGGACGCGCGCGCCTCCTTGCTCAATGAAATCGAAGCCTCGCCGGCCGACAACGCCAGCGTGCGCACCTTGAACGCCCTCGTCAGCGAAGCGGCCGAGCACAATCAGGCGCAGCTGGCCATCATCAAGCACGCGCTGGCCAAGTTTGCCGATGGCAGCTACGGCCTGTGCGACAACTGCGGCGAAGCCATCGGCCTGTCGCGCCTGAACGCCCGCCCCGAAGCGCGCCTGTGCATCGATTGCCAGACGCGGCTGGAAAAAGCCCGGCGCCCGGTACCATAACGGCTGCATGACTGCGCAACAACAAAGGGCAAGGCATCGCTGCCCTGCCCTTGTTTTCCAGCGTGACTGCCATTGCCTGCCGTCCGCCGCCAGCGTCTGTGCGCCGGCTGGGTGGACGGGTCTCCTCTACTGCCATTGCCTCTGTGCAAGCTGTATGCTTGCTTAACTCATGTGCTGTCCGCCATTGATGGCGATGTTCGCGCCCGTCACAAACGCCGCCTCGTCCGACGCCAGGTAAGCGACCAGGGCCGCCACTTCGTCCGGCTCGCCCAGGCGGCCCAGGGGAATTTGCGGCAGGATCTTCGTTTCCATGATATCGGCGGGCACGGCCGTCACCATCTGCGTGCGCAGATAGCCGGGCGAGACCGTGTTGACGGTGATGCCGTGGCGCGCCACTTCCAGCGCCAGCGCCTTGCTGAAACCATGCACACCCGCCTTGGCGGCTGCGTAGTTGCACTGGCCAAACGCGCCCTTCTGGCCGTTGACGGACGAGATATTGATGATGCGGCCCCATTTATGTTCGAGCATCGGTTCGAGCACCTGCTTGCTCATGTTGAACAGGCTGTCGAGATTGGTACGCATGACCTCGGACCAGTGCGGCAATTCCATCTTGCGCATGCTCTGGTCGCGCGTGATGCCGGCGTTGTTGACGAGCACGTCGATGCGGCCGAACTGCGCCAGCACGCTGGCCACGGCCTCGCTGCAGGCAGCGAAATCCGTCACGTCGATGGCCAGCGGATGGAAATAATACTGCTGCGCCTGCTGCTCGTCGAGCCAGCTTGCCACCCGCGCATTGTCCGGCGTATGCGCGGCCACGACGGCAAAGCCCGCCCCATGCAGGCGGCGGCACAAGGCCGTCCCCAGGCCGCCCATGCCGCCCGTGACCAGCGCTACCTTTTGTTCCTTCATGACTGTCTCTCCCCGCTTGTTATGGTTGTTCTGCGTGGCATCAAGTGTAGGAGCAGTTTTTATTGCCAGCCTTGCGCCAGATCAAGTGCTCAGCCTGATGCAGTCGTGCGCGGCCGGCACCCCGGACTGTGCCAGAATGGCCGCTACTGCACAGCGAGAGGACAAGCCATGACGTACAAGACCGTATTGCTCCACATCGACGACAGCGCCGGGCGCGCCGCCCGCATCGAAGCGGCGGCCAGCATCGCCCAGGCTTGCGGCGGCCACCTGACGGGTGTGGCGCTGACGGGCGTGTCGCGCCTGCTGTACCAGAACCAGCCCGACCTCGATGCCGACCCGAACCTGAGCTTGCACCTGAACTTCCTGCGCGACCGGGCCACGCACGCCCTCGACGGTTTCGAGGCGCAGGTGCGCGCAGCCGGCGTCGCTTCGTTCGAACAGCGCGTGCTCGACGACGAGGCGGCGGGCGGCATCAGCCTGCTGGCCCGCTATGCGGACCTGGTCGTCATCAGCCAATACAATGCCAAGGATAAGTCGCCGTCCGTGATGCGCGACTTTCCCGCCTACGTGCTGCTGCATTCGGGACGTCCCGTGCTGATCGTGCCGTATGCGCCGCCGCTGCCCCTGCTGGCGCCGCCGGCGGCCGCGCGCAATGTACTCATATCCTGGAACGCCAGCAAGGAAGCGAGCCGCGCCGTGAGCGCCGCCCTGCCCCTGCTGCAGCGCGCCGGCCAAGTCCATGTGGCCATCTTCGACGCCCAAGTGCATGCCGCCGAGCACGGCGAACAGCCGGGCGCGGAACTGACGCAATACCTGGCGCGCCACGGCGTGGAAGCGCGGCTGCATTTGCTCGATGGCGGTGGCGTGCGGCGCGGCGATATCGGCGAAGCGCTGCTGTCGCAGGCGGCCGACCTGTCGGCCGACTTGCTGGTAATGGGGGCGTATGGCCATTCGCGCCTGCGCGAAACCATCCTCGGTGGCGTCACGCGCACAATTCTGCAAAGCATGACGATCCCCGTGCTGATGGCGCACTAGGGTGTATTGAAAGCGGCGGGCTAGCCGCCCTGCCAGGGCTGGCTGCGGATCTTTGCCACCTGGCGCTGCGCCAGCCACTGCCACAGCTGCAGCGCGTCGTCCTGCGGCAGGGCCGACATGTGGCGCGGACTGGCCAGGGCGATTTCGCAATCGCGGTCCGACCATTCCTCGAAAGTGACTTCGCCTCCGCTAGCGACCTCGACCTGATACATCAAGCCATCGTCGTAACCAAAACGCAACAGGACGGCGGCCGGGCTGCCATCCTGCGCCACTGCGCCGCCGCGGTAGACCTCGGCCAGCGCATCGGCCAGCTGTGCCGGCGAGGGCGCGCAGATGTCGCGCCCATCGGCCCGTGTCAGAATGAACCATGCCTGTGTCATGACGCGACCTCCTATTCATACCCGTTAGCATGCGAGGCAAGTACTACAGGCAGTCACCTTGGTCCAGTGTCACTTCGGGCGCGCGGAAACTATCCCTGTCGGCATTGTTTACCAATAATTACGAATACTAACAAGGATCATACCTAAATTTCATGCAGCGCGGAATTTATGCATATTCCGCGGCTGGCGCGCCAATTCACGCCACCAGCACGGGTATGCTGAGCGGATCGAAATCCAGCCAGTCGCCATTGGCGATCGTGCCTTCCGCTTCCTCGATGTGCTCGGCGCCGAGACGGTGCAAGGTCTCGAGCGCCCGTTCGCGCTCGTCGGGGCCACCAAGCGCGACGGCGATCAGCATGCCCGGATGGCGGGGCTGGCGGCGGTTTTCGCCATTACCCTCGCCATTTGCTTCGGGTTCGCCCGCGTCTTTCATTTTATTGAAACTGTAGAGCGAACCCACATGGGCGCCCACGAGCGCCCCCACCACCGGGCCCAGCGGCCCCGTCGCCAGGGTGGTGGCCGCGCCGATGCCGGCACCGACGGCGGCCCCGACGGCCGCGCCTTCCACTACGCCTTCCGGCGTTTCCTTGGCCCCAGGCGACATGTCGCGGTCGCCGCCAAGCGCGTGCAAATCATGCTGGCCCGGCTGGTTGACAAAGAAGGAACTGATGCGGCTGTCGGGAAAGCCCGCCTGGTTCAGGGCCGCGCGCGCGGCGTCGATCTGCTCCTGCAACTGAAAATGACCTGCGATGATGCGTGACATGATACGGCCCTCCTGGTCGGCTGCTGGCGCACCGTGCGCCGCTACGATAGCGTGCGCCGGACGGCGCCAGGATACCGTTCGCTTACGCACACAGTTACGCACACAGCCAATCAATCATGCGGCTGCGCCGTACGGGCTGCGGATATCGGACAGGAATTATTGTGCGCGCAAAGCCCATTAGGCGTTCTAAGGCGCCAGCGCCTTCGTCTCGCCAGCGAGGCGGAGGATCGCCGCTTTTGCCCCCACGGCGCCCGGATAGCGGGGGTCGAGCCGCAGCGCCTGCCGGTAGGCCTCGACAGCCTGCGGGTGCAAGCCTTGCTCGACATAAAACTCGGCCAGGCTATCCTGCAGATTCGCGTCGCGCGGATGCAGGCGGACGGCGGCCTGCAGCACGGCCATGCCTTGCGCCACGGCGCCGCTGCCTTTCAAACGGTAGGCTTCCAGGTTCAGCGCCGCCGGGTTGGCCGCACCGAGCGGATCGCGCTCCAGCGCCAGGCGCAGGGCGGCGAGGGCCGCTTCCGTCTTGCCGGCGCGCAGCAGGGTCAAGCCTTGCAGCGCATGCGCACGGTCGCTGAGCGGATACAGTTCCACGGCCAGGCGGCTGGCCGCCAGCGCCGTATCTATCTCGCCGCGCGCGGCCGACGCTTGCGCCAGTTCCTGCAGCTCGGGCACGAAATCGGGATAGGCGCGCTGGCCACGGAAGGCCGTGCGCAGCTGGCTATCGAGCGCGGCGATGGATGGGGCCGCGGCCGGCCAGGCGATGGCGGCCGTACGGTCCCAGCTGCCGGCCAGGGTCACGATGGCTTGCTCGAAGGCAGGGTCGAAACGGGGCAAGGCGCCGGCCTTTGTTCCTTGCGACAACAGGACATAGTCGCGCGCAAACGCCAGCGCGCCGCCACGCGCGTATTGATTCAAGTCGACGCCCGACTGGCGCAACTGCCTGGCCATGCTGGCGCCGGCCGTGAGAAACACGCGGCCACCTGCGGGATGGCGGGCCGCGTCGATGTAGGCGCGCGCCGCCCTGACATCGGGCGCCAGCGCTTGCCGGTTGATTTGCGTAAATGCTTCGCGCGTGGCGGCCGCATCGGCATACGGTTGATCCGTGCGCTCGGCGTACGCCCTGCCCTCTTCGAACAAGCCTTGCGCCACCTGGTACGCGCGCTGCGCGCCCGCATCGGCGATATACGTGTTCAGCTGCCACGCTTCGCCCGTGACGACTTCGAACAGGCGCTGCACGAACGCCTCGGGATTGACGCGCTCGAGGTTGGCGGCGACGGCAACGGTGAGCTTGCGCGAGGGAAAACTGTACAGATAGGTGACGGTCTCCGGCTGCTGGCCGCTGTGGGCAATCGCGTAGCGCCCGCCCGTCGGGACGACTTCCCAGCCCATGCCATAGTCCGTCAAGCGGCCGGCGCGCGTGGCCATCGGCTGCACCATGGCGGCCACGCTGGCCGCCGAGAGTATCTTGCCTTCATGCACGCCCCTGCCGAACGCCAGCATGTCGGGCACGCTGGCGTGCGTGCCGCCGGCGGAAAAGCGGCTGCTGATGTCGACGAATTCCGCATTTTTCCACTCCTTGCCGGCCAGCCGGTAGCCGCGCACGCGATGGGCGATCACGGCGTCGGGGTCATCCATCACGATCGTGTCCATGCCCAGCGGCCCCCATACGTGGCGCCGCATGTAGCCGCCATAGCTTTCGCCAGAGGCGCCCTCGATGACGGCGCCCAGCAGGTTGTAGCCATAGCTGGTGTAGCGAAAGCGCGTGCCCGGTTCGGCGATCAGGTCGAACTGCTCGAAGACGGCGATGGACTGGCGCGTATCCTTGTGCTCCTTGAAGTGCTTCTCCGCCTTGCTGTTACGGTAGGCGTCGATGCCGCCCAGGTGGCCCAGTAACTGGCGCACCGTCACGGGAAACGGTTTGACGGGGAAATACGGCACATACGTTTGCACGGGCGCATCCAGGTCGATCTTGCCCTGTTCCACCAGTTGCAGGATGGCCACCGCCGTCATGGGCTTGGTGACGGACGCGAGCCGGTAGCTGGACCGGGCTGTGGCCGGCACGCGGTTTTCCAGGTCCGCATAGCCATAGCCTTTGACCCATTCCACGTCGCCTTGGCTGAACCCGACGGTCACGCCCGGGATGCGTGCTTTGTCCATGCGCTGAGCGACCCAGCCGTCGAAATCGGCCAGGCGCGCGGCCAGAGCAGAAGCGGGAACAGAAGTGGGAGCGGAAGCGGCTTGCGCCGCGCCGCAGAACAGCGCCAGCGCGCCGGCGAAACCGTAGTATTTGCTGCTTTGCATAATTAATATTCCATGGTGAGGGCCGTGTCCACAGCACGGCACTGATGCATGGTAAGTGTCTTTTACACACCGTTGGCGGGCCGTGCACGAAATGCACGAGGCCCGCATGAACGGCACCGAAGCGGATGAAAATGTTGCAAAGGGTTGGCAAATGAGCAGCTACAATGCCCGCCATGCCCTCCTGCTTCCGCTACCTGCTGCTGTGCTGCCTGGCCTTGCCCTCTTTCGCCATGGGCATGGACAGGCTATCGCTGGCCGAAGGCTGGCGCGCCTGCGGCACAACCAGCGCCACGCCCGCCGCCTCGCTGTACCATCTGCTCAAGCCGGGCCTGCTGCTGTGCGTCGAGCGCGACCTCACCGTGGCCGCCACGCCCTCGTCGACGCAGCTGCTGGTGCTGTCGGCGCTGGCTTCCAGCGAAGTCTGGCTCGATGGCATATTGATCGGCAGCAATGGCCAACCGGCCCGCCAGGCCAGCGGGGAACGCGCGGGCGACATCGATTTCGCCATCCACCTGACGCCACGGCAGTTGGCCATGGGCAGACACCACCTGCGCCTGCTGCTGTCGACGCTGCAGGCGCCTGAACGCCTGGCGTCGCCACTGTACGCGCTGTACCTGGTCGACCGGCAAGACTACCGCGCGGCGCTGGCCTGGTACCGGCTGCCGCCGCTGCTGCTGGCCGGGGCCTTGGGCGCCGTCGCCCTGCTGTTTCTCGCCTTGACGGCGCTGTACCAGCGGCAGCGGCACTGGGCCATGTTTGCCGCGCTGTGCATGGTGGCGGCGCTGCTGCTGGTGGTGGAACTCTGGCGCAGCGTTACCGGCTATGCCTATCCCATGCATTTGCCGCGCCTGTACGCCGTCAGCGCGCTGACCTGGCTGTTTTCCGCCTTGCTGCCCCTGTATTTTTATACGGCATACCGGCTGCCGCGCTGGCCGCTGGCGGCGGCGGTACTGCTGGCGGGCATCGCGCTGGCCGGCGCGCTGCCCGCGCATTTCGACTCGCGCTGCTGGTCGATGTTCTTGACGGGCCTGGCAGCAAGCCTGGCGCTCAACCTGGGCGCCCTGTGGCGCCGCCTGCCGGGCAGTCTCGGCGGCACCTTGATTGCGCTGGCCTCGTGCGCCCTGTTCCTGCTGACGGGCAGCCAGTTTGCCGAAGGGGGCTTCGCCCTCGTCGTGTGCTTCTTGCTGCTGCCCCTGTGCGCGCAATTGCTGGCGCAGCTGCTGCGCGAACGCAGCAAGGCGGCACGCGCCCAGCAGCTGGAAAACCAGCTCTTGCGTAAAAGCATGCAACCGCATTTCCTGATGAATTCCCTGAGCCTGATCAGCGAACTCAACGCGCAATCGCCGCAGGCGGCCGAAACCTTCATCGAGGCACTGGGCGCCGAGTTGCGCATGCTCAACGAGTTCGCCCAGCAGCCCAGCATCGCCCTGACGCAGGAACTGGCCCTGTGCGAGAACTACCTGAGCATCATGGGCACGCGGCTGCAGCAGCCATGCAGCCTGCAGCTCAATGGCGAGGCGGCGGGCATCACCGTGCCGCCCGCCACCTTGCTGACGGCGCTGGAAAATGCGTTCAGCCACAACCGCTACCGCCACGGCGCCACCTTTATCCTGCGCATCGCACACCATGCGCAAACGCACGTGCTCACCCTGATCCTGCCCGAAGGCGAGACACGCCAGCATGAGGGCGGCGGCGTGGGCGAACAATACATCCGCGCCAGCCTGCACGCCGTGTTTGGCGATGCGGCCCGCTATGAGCGCGAATATGCGAGCGAACAGCAGCAGGCGGGCTGGCGCCTCACCTTTACCTTGCCGGCGGCGCCATGAATGTGTTGATACTGGAAGATGAACCGCTGATCGCGCAAGGCATCGAACGCGAGGTGCGTGCGCATTTCGGCGCGCGCCTCGGCAATCTCGTGCTGCATGACAATGTCCCGCAAGCGCTGGCCGCGCTGGCCCAGGAACAAGTCGACTTGCTGCTGCTGGACTTGAACCTGCATGGCGCGGACGGTTATGACTTGCTGCGCCTGGCCCAGACAGCCCCGTTCCAGACCATCATCGTCTCGGCCCACGCGGAACGCTCGATCACCGCCTTCGAATTCGGCGTGCTCGACTTCGTTGCCAAACCTTTCAGCCGCGAACGCCTGCACAAGGCGCTGCAACGCTATACGGGGCGGCATACGGAAGCGGCCTCGCTGGCCGTCAAGAAACGGGGGGCGCTGGAATGGATCGCCATGGCCGACATCGACCATGTACAAGCCGATGGCCACTACAGCAATATCGTGCTGCGCAGCGGCGAACAGTATTTTCATGACCTGGCCATCGACAAGCTCATGGCCCTGCTGCCGCCCCACTTCCTGCGCGTGCACCGCTCCTACATCGTCAACAGCCTCGGCTTCAAACGGCTGCAGATCGCGGCGGGCGGCAAATACGCGCTCGACACGCAGACCAGCACGGGCATCCCCGTGTCGCGCAGCAGCTATCCCGCGCTGAAACAGCGGCTGCTGGGCTGAACGCTTACCAGTGTGCCGCGTAGTTGGGAAACGGCGAGCTCATGTGCTCGGGTTCCACGGGCGGCGCCATCCAGTCGCGCGGGTCGACCTTGTAGTACTGCAAGAATTGCGCGTACAGTTCTTCGTGGTGCTCGGCCATCTGGTACGGTTTTTCAAAGAAGGTTTCCGTGGCCACGGCAAAGAATTCGGCGGGATTCGTGGCGCCGTAATGGTCCATCACGCTGTGCTGCTGGTAGATGGCGTCGTGGCGCAGGTTGTCGAAGTCGCGCGACAGCACGGTGGCCCAGCTGCGGTAGCTCGACACGCTGGGCAAATACGGCGCGCCATTCGCGGCGCCCGATTCGCTGTCGAGCTGGTGGGCAAATTCATGCAGCACGACATTGTGCCCATCGGTCCAGTCGGCCGCGCCGCGCTGCACATGGTCCCAGGCCAGCACGACTCTGCCATCGCCCCAGGATTCGCCCAATAGCCCATTGGCCGATGGCGTCACCACGCCGCCCGGCCCCACTTCATCGCGCGTGACGATGAATTCCGTGGGATACACGAGGATGGTGTCGAGTTCCGGATACACCTGCGTCTGGCGGTTCAGCAGCAGCAGGCAAGCCTGGCCGGCGATGGTATAGCGCATCTCGTCCGTGATCTCCAGGCCGCCGCAACCGACGAATTTCTTCTGATACAGGAATTGCACGACGAGACGGCGCAATTGTTCCTGCAGCGGCGCCGGCATGCGCGGATACACGGGAATATTCTTTTCCAGCACGGCCAGGCCTTCAGCCGGCAAGGGCCTGGCCAGGGCCCGCTTCAAGCGCCAGCGGGGTAACCACAGCGAAAAGACGATGGCGGCCGTGACGAGGGCGATCCACAGCAGCGGGTTCATGCGAAGTCCCGTTTCAGGCAAGGCAGTGGCAGACACGATAACGAGGCGGCGTAGGCAGACAAGGACAAGCTCCTTCAAGTGAACCCGCGCGTTGCGGGCAGCAGTCCAGCCCACATGGGGATGCTTGCAGTCTTTTCAATCAGACGACATGAAACGGCCTGTCCCAACGCCAAAAGCCGGGTTGCAACCCGGCTTTCGACATGCATCTGAGAATCAAAACCACAAGCATTCCGCCCGCCGGCCGCCAGGCGGCCGCTCAGACGCGTTTTTACTCGGCAGATTTTTGCTGCGGCGCTCCGAACAAGGCTGCCACCAGCGGATCGCGCGTCACGGGACCGCGGTTGACGCGGATGGCGTAATGCGTGTCATCGGCCAGGATGTGGAAGTGACGGCCGCTGCCTGCCATGCTTTGCTCGCGCAGGCCGGGACGGTCCTTGCGCGGTGGCGCGCCTTCGCGTTTTGGCTGGACGATGGCGGCCAGGAAGGCGCGCACGCGCTCAGGATCCGGCGTCAGCTGGTACACTGCCTTGCCCAGGTAGGTGGCGGTGCCTTCGATGTAGCGGGCCAGTTCGATCACGCCCGCTTCGCGCAGGTCGCGGATGTATTTGCGGGCGCCCGATGGCGAAAACTTGAGGAACCAGGCGATTTCGTCTGCCAGCATCTCGTGCAGCGACAATTCGCCGATCAGCTTTTGCATGTTTTCGATGCGGCGCAGGGTGGCCGACGTCGAACGCACGCGCTCGATCGGTGCCATGGAAATGGGATTCATGCGTTCCGGGGGGATAGGTGCTGCGCGTTCTACCATTTGCGAGCCTTTTTCGGGGCTACGAAGTTCCTGGTGCGCTGCCTTTAATTCGCTCTTCACGTGAGACTGAGTCATTGCATGCATTTGAATACTCCTTTTAAACGATTGCCGGTAGCCCGGATTGTTAAGTTCTTGGCAATTTTTATACCAGAACGCCACGAATCCTGAGCGTCTGGGCACAGAATGCCATCCTGCTCCTCACTGGTCTGTGCGTTAACGAACATTAGAAGCAAGAAAGTGAAAAATATTGCCTTGTTGAATTATTTCTCTCAGTGCATCTATAAAAGACATCTAAAAACGCTGCGCTCGCATACGCGCACAAAGTGAAATAGCGAACAGAAGCGTCGGCATCCTTGCAATAAATTCAAGCTTCGCGCGTGGCACCCGCCGCCCGCATTGCGCCAATCTTGATACTTTGCAAAGGAACCATCATGAATATGCCCAGTCTGCTGGCAGCCGCCGCCCTGATCACCTTGTCCGCCTGCAAAAAACCGGCCGACGCGCCGCTGCCCGAAACGGCGCCCAACCCCGCTTCCGCGCCCCAAGTGATGCCGCCCCCCGTCGCGCCAGCCACGCCGGAAGCGGGTCCTGGCAGCACGACGCCGCCTGCGCCGCTGACGGACCCGGCCACCGCGCCGGCCCTGCCGCCCGCCACGGCGCCAAAGTAAGCCCGGCAGACAGAGCTATCCATCAGGCGCCCGCGCGGCGCCGCCCCTACTCCACGGGGGAGTTACGCGTTGCCAGCCTGTTTGCAACGCGTTTTTTTACGATTGGAGTCGGCCGCGCCATTTAGGTTCACCTGCTCCGAGCCCGCAAGCCGGTATCGAACCCGCCCGCCACAATGCGGCAATCCGCACAGTCTTTCCCCTGGCCGTGCGGAAAGGCGGAATCTCGCCATTTCCCAATTTCAATAGATTCAAATTAAACCTTTATAAACAATCACTTGCAATAAACGCCAAAATGCGCTCCACTGGCACGGAAGATGCTTTTATATTTTCATAGCCGCCATCAGAGCGGCGGCCTGACCCACTATATAAAAACCATCTACCTTTTGGAGACAACAGCATGGCAAGCACCTTCCGCATCTCGTCCTTCCTCAACACCAAGGCACTGGCCGTGGCCGTCGCCCTGGCCGCGCAATTCCCGCTGGCCGTCCACGCGGCCGATACCGTACGCCTGGGCAACCTGAAATTCGCCCATTACGGCGCCGTCGCCTACATGAAGGAAATCGCGCCGAAATACGACCTGAAGATCGAAGAGCGCATTTTCGCCAAGGGCCTCGACATCGTGCCGGCCATGATCGCCGGCGAAATCGACGTATCCGCCAGCGCGCTGGAAGCGGCCATCACGGGCCGCGCCACGGGCTTGCCCGTGTATCTGGTGGGCGGCTTCGCCAAGGGCGGCGTGCAGATCGTCGGCCGTCCCGACCTGAACATCAAGGGTATCGCCGACCTGAAAGGCAAGAAAGTCGGCGTCACGCGCGGCGGTCCGCAGGAAATCCTGCTGTTTGCCGAATTGACCAAGGCCAAGCTGACCTGGTCCGACAAGCCGGGCAAGGACGTGCAGATCCTGTACATGGGCTACCCGGACTTGAACCAGGCGCTGCTGACCAAGGATATCGATGTCATGAGCCAGTCCGAGCCGTACTCGACCCAGGCCATCCACAAGAAATACGGCGCAGCCATCATCAAGCCCTACGACACGCCGCTGGGCGAGCCCGTGCGCGCGCTCGTGATGACGGAAAAGATGTACAAGGAAAAGCCGGCCGTGGCCCAGCGCTTCATGGATTGCTTCGTCGCCGCCACGCGCGCCTTCCTGGCCGATCCGAAACTGGCGGAAAAATACGTGCGCGAATCGATGTTCAAGAACCAGATCACCTCCGACGATTACCGCGACGCCATCGACAACGCCATCTTCACGGAAGACATCACGCAAAGCCACGTGCAGCTGACCACCGACTACATGGTGAAATTCGGCGTGGGCCGCATGGCCAAAGCGCCTGCCGCCAAGGATTGGGTCAAGCTGGATCTGCTGGAAAAAGCCAAGAAGTCCTACGCACCACGCTAATCTGAAAGTGTCACGATGAATATTCAAATGATGAAACGCTTCGCGCACGGCGCCGCCGTGCCCGTCGCCGTGCTGCTGCTGTGGCAAGCCATGTCAACGTTCGGCTGGATCAACCCGCAAATCCTGCCCTCGCCCGTCGCCGTGGTCGTGAAGTGGTATGAATACCTGATCCCCATGGAAGCGTACACGCCCGAAGCGGGCAATTACCTCGTGTGGATGTTCTCCGGCGAATTGCCGCACGACGCCTGGGCCAGCCTGTCGCGCGTGCTGGGCGGCTTTGCCATCGGTGCCGGCCTGGCTTTGCCGCTGGGCTTGCTGATGGGCACCAACAAGACCATCTATAAACTGTTCGACCCGCTGGTGCAGGTGCTGCGCCCGATTCCGCCGATCGCCTACATTCCGCTGGCGATCTTGTGGTTCGGCCTGGGCAACCCTCCCGCCTTCTTCCTGATCAGCATCGGTTCCTTCTTCCCCGTGCTGATGAATACCATCGCCGGCGTGCGCCAGGTCGACGGCATCTACATCCGCGCCGCGCGCAACCTGGGCGCCAGCCAGATGACCATGTTCCGCCGCGTCATCCTGCCGGCCGCCACGCCGTACATCCTGGCCGGCGCGCGCATCGGCATGGGCACGGCCTTCATCGTCGTGATCGTGGCGGAAATGATCGCCGTCAACAGCGGCCTCGGTTTCCGCATCCTGGAAGCGCGCGAGTACTTCTGGTCCGACAAGATTATCGCCGGCATGTTTACCATCGGCCTGTTCGGCCTGGCCATCGATATCGCCATGAATGCCCTGAATAATCATTTGCTGCAGTGGCACCGCGGCCTGGAACACTGAGAGGAACGGCCATGACCACGATCAATATCAATGCAGTCAATAAAATCTTCACCACGGGCGGCGCGGACGTCATCGCCCTGAAGGACATCAACCTGGAAATCGCCAGCGGCGAGTTCATCTGCCTGCTGGGACCGTCCGGCTGCGGCAAGTCAACCCTGTTGAACGCCATCGCCGGCTTTTCGCAACCGACGTCGGGCCAGATCCTGGCCGGCGGCAAGCTGATCACCGAACCCGGCCCCGACCGCGGCATGGTGTTCCAAGAATACGCGCTGTTCCCATGGATGACCATCGAGAGCAATATCGCTTTCGGCCTGGAAATCGCCGGCAAGACGCCAGCCGAGATCAAGGAACGGGTCGACATGCTGCTGAGCATGCTGGGCTTGACGGAATTCCGTGCCCGCTACCCGAAAGACTTGTCGGGCGGCATGCGCCAGCGCGTGGCCATCGCCCGCGTACTGGCCCTCGATTCGCCGATCATGCTGATGGATGAACCGTTCGGCGCGCTGGACGCCTTGACGCGGCGCAACCTGCAAGATGAGTTGCTGAAAATCTGGAAAGTCTTCGGCACCACCATCGTGTTCGTCACGCACTCGATCGAGGAATCGATCTACCTGGCCGACCGCACCATCGTCATGACCTACCGTCCCGGCACCATCAAGCGCGACGTGGCCATCGACCTGCCCCGCCCGCGCGACCCGAGCGACCCGGAGTTCAACCGCCTCAAGCGCATGCTGGGCGAGATGGTGATGGAAGAGCAGCAGCGTCATCACAATGCCGAAACCATGGCCAGTACCGCCGATTGAGGGAGCTTGATTAAGCGACCGCAAACTTATTTGGGGTCTGACCCGGCGGGTCAGACCCCAAGGCCATTCGCCCCCCTGCTGGCCGTGGGGTCGCTGGTCGTGCTGACGTGGGCGTCGTATGCCTGGGTCAAGCAGCGCCAGCTCGACGAATTGCACCGCACCCTCGATTCGCGCGCGGAACTGTACGCGGCGTCCATCGGCGGCGCCCTCAACAAATACGAATTCCTGCCCCTGGCCGTGGCCCAGAGCGATGCGGTGGCGCAATTGCTGGAACAGCCCAGCGCCGATAAAGTCACGCAGATCAACACCTACCTGGTCGACATGAACCGCCGCGCGGGCGCCTTTGCCGTCTACGTGCTCGACGACAAGGGCACGACCCTGGCGTCGAGCAACTGGCAAGACCGCAGCTCGTATGTGGGTGTCAACTATGGCTTCCGTCCGTATTTCAAAAACGCCATCGCAGGCGGCATCGGCCGCTTCTACGGTATCGGCTTTTCCACCTTCGAGGCCGGCTATTTCATTTCGCAGCCCGTGCAGCGCGACGGACGCATCATCGGCATCGTCGCCGCCAAGGTCAACCTGGACTGGATCGAGCAATCGTGGCGCACGCCCGGCGCGGGCGAACAGATCTGGGTCAAGGATGCGAATGGCGTGATCATCCTGGCCACGACACCGGCCTTCAAGTTCAAGACCCTGGCCCCGCTGTCGCCGGACGCCAAGAAAGACATCAGCGAACAGCGCCAGTTCCTGCAAGAAAATCTGCCCATCTTGCCGCACCGCGTCAGCCGCCAGTATGCCGACGGCGCCAGCGTGATGACCCTGGAACGTCCGCAGACGGGCGATACCCCCGCCCTGTCCGGCAGCGCCGACTACCTGGCCGTGAACCGCGCGCTGGGGCCGCTGCAATGGCAGATCACGGTGCTGGCCGAACTCGACCAGGTGAATGAGGCGGCGCGCAACGCGGCCATCGCCGCCGCGCTGGGCTGGGCCTTGCTGCTGCTGGCCCTGATGTATGCGCGCCAGCGCCGGCGCCGTATCGCCGACAAGCTCAATGCACAGCAAACCCTGGCACGCGCGTATGAACAGCTGGAAATCAAGGTCGAGCAGCGCACGGCCGACCTCGTCCACGCGAACGGCCGCCTGCAAGCCGAGGTGACGGAACGCGAACGGGCCGAGCAAACCTTGCGCTATGCTCAGGCGGAACTGGTGCAAAGCGGCAAGCTGGCGGCCATCGGCCAGATGGCGGCCGGCGTCACGCACGAGCTGAACCAGCCGCTGGCCGCCCTGCAAACGTTTTCCGACAATGCCAAGGTCTTCCTGGCGCGGGGCCAGATTGACGATGCGCTCGACAACCTGTCGACCATTTCCGACCTCGTCAAGCGGCTCGGCTATGTCACGTCGCAACTGAAAGGCTTTGCGCGGCGCAGCGACGATGCGCGCAAACCCGTCAGCGTGCGCCAGGCGTTCGCGCAAACCATGCTGCAAATCCGCACGCGCAAGAACTCGCAGCGTTTGACCCTGCATGAAAGCTGGCTGGAGGACGACATCATCGTGCTGTGCAACGCCATTGGCCTGGAACAGGTGTTTACCAACCTGATCACCAACGCCATGGATGCCGTGCCGGAAAACGAGCCCGTGCAAATCTGGTTCCAGGTGCGCCGCGAAGGCAGCCTTGCCGTGCTGCATATCACCGATAATGGCCCCGGCATCCCGCTGGCCTCGCTCGACAAGATCTTCGACCCCTTCTATACCACCAAGGAACACGGGCTGGGCTTGGGATTGTCGATCAGCGCAGGCATACTGCGCGCTGCCGGCAGCGCCCTGGCCGTGCGTAACCGCAGCGCGCAGGAAGGGGGCGGCGCACAATTTACCATCACCCTGAGCTGCGACCCGGGGGAGAGAGACAAGGAAACATCTGATGCACGAGAATAATTTTGAAGGCATGCAAGTGCTGCTAGTGGAAGACGATGCCGTCGTGCGCAAGGGCGCCCGGCAATCGCTGGAACTGGCGGGCTTGCAAGTGACGGCTGTCGCCACGGCCGAGGAGGCGCTGCCCTATCTGGTGCCCGAATTTGCCGGCATTTTATTGAGCGACATCAAGCTGCCCGGCATGGATGGCTTGAAACTGCTCGATATCGCCGTGGCACAGGATGCCAGCCTGCCCGTCATCCTTGTCACCGGCCACGGCGACGTGTCGATGGCCGTGGGTGCCATGCGTCGCGGCGCCTACGATTTCATCGAAAAACCGTTTTCCGCCGACTTGCTCGTGGAAGTGTGCCGCCGCGCGCTCGACAAGCGCCACCTTGTGCTGGAAAACATGAACTTGCGCCGCCAGCTCGAGCAGCGCGTCGGCATCGAAGCGCGCATCGTGGGCCGCAGCGCGGCCATGGCCAAGGTGCGCCAGCTGGTGCTGAACCTGGCGCCGAAATCGGCCGACATCATCATCCTCGGCGAAACGGGGACGGGCAAGGAACTGATCGCCCGCTGCCTGCACGACTTCAGCGAGCGGCGCGACCATCCGTTCGTGGCGATCAACTGCGGCGCCTTGCCTGAATCGATCTTCGAATCGGAACTGTTCGGCCACGAGGAAGGCGCGTTTACAGGCGCGCAGCGCCAGCGCATCGGCAAGATCGAGTACGCGAACGGCGGCACCCTGTTTCTCGATGAAATCGAAAGCATGCCGCTGGCCCTGCAAGTGAAACTGCTGCGCGTGCTGCAGGAGCGGCAGGTGGAGCGGCTCGGTTCCAACAAACTCATTTCCGTCAATTTCCGCGTCATTGCCGCCGCCAAGGAAGACTTGAATGTGCTGGCGGAACAGGGGAAATTCCGTCCCGACCTGTATTACCGCCTGAACGTGGCCAGCCTGACTTTGCCCGCCTTGCGCAACCGGCGCGAGGATATCCCGCTGCTGTTCGAATTCTTCGTGCTGCAGGCGGCCCTGCGCTACGGCCAGCCCGCCGCCCTCGTCAGCGGCGAACTGATCGCGTCCCTGATGGCGCAGCGCTGGGCCGGCAATGTGCGCGAGCTGCACAATGTGGCCGACCGCTTCGTGCTGGGCTTGCTCGATGACACGCTGAGCCCGGCCGGCTGCCGCGAAGCGTCGCTGGCCGAGCAAGTGGACACGTTCGAAATTTCCATCATCGAGGAAGCCTTGCGCCGCCACAATGGCAACGTCATCGACGCGGCGGCCAGCCTGAATATTCCCAAGAAAACCCTGTACGACAAGCTCAAGCGTTTCGATATTTCGACCGAGCAATTCCGCTGACGCCTGCGCCACGGCCAGCCATGCACCCACAGCCGCGGGCGGCGCGCTCCTACTTGCCGCCCTGCCCGCGCATGCCAGAATCGGTACTCCACTTCAAGCCACGAGAAGGAGTTCCCATGAAACCATCTGCATTGATGCTGGCCACCCTGCTGCTGGGCGGCGCAGCCGCCCTGGCTCAGGCGCAATCGACGGGCAATAGCAATACCACGGGCAACACTGGCAACACGGGCACGGCGGCCCAGCAAGATACGCAGCAAAATACGCGACAGGACGACACGACGCCGCGCAAGCATGACAATAAACAGAAGCAGAAATCCGGCAAATCGCGCAACAACGATACGACGGGACAATCCACCAGCGGCACCAACTCGGGCGGCGGTACCCCGGGCAGCGCCGGCCAGTCCGCAGGCAACGCCGCGCGCAGCGGCACGCAAAACATGAACGGCAATACGGGCGGCACAGGCACGTCAGGAACTTCGGGAACGTCAGGGACGTCGGGGACTTCCGGCAACTCTGGCACCTCGGGTAACACCGGCAACACGGGCAATTCCGGCACCTCGGGCAACACGGGCGTGGTGCCGCCGCGCCAGCCCGGCCGCTAAGCGCCGGCAACGCGGCACGGGATAGCCATGACGGCGCTGCAGGCCGCGCTGCTGCTGCACGGCCTGCTGGGCGGGGCCGACGTCATCCTCAACCACGAGCTGCTCGTGCGGCTGCCGTCGCGCCCGGGCGCAGCCGCCGAGCAGCGCCTGCACAGCGCGCGCGAAGTCATCTTCGGCCTGCTGTTCCCCTCGCTGGGCCTGTTCAGCTGGCACGGCTGGCTGGCCTGGTGGCCCGTGGCACTGCTGCTGGCGGAGATACTGGTCTCGCTGCGCGACACCGTGGTCGAAGGCGACACGCGCCGCTTGCCCGTGCCCGAACGCATCCTGCACGTCCTGCTGTTCATCAACCTGGGCGTAATCGCCACCTTGCTGCTGCAGGCGCTGCCCGGCTGGCTTGCCCTGCCGGCCGCCATGCAGGCCCTGCCGCCCGGCGGACCCGGCCAGTGGCTGGCCGCCATGGGCGCCATCTCGCTGGCATGGTCCGTGCGCGATGGCCTGAGCGCGCGGCGCCTGCGCCTGCGTGCGGGCCAACATGCGTGAACACTGGCAATATGCTCACACGCGCATGCGGCATATTCCTACTTGGAAACGGCAGCACGCATGTGACAATCTAGTCTCGACAGCAACTCCCAACTTTTACACAGGACACGCACCATGAAAACTCCCGCTCTCTTGCTGGCCGCCACCCTGATGACCGTTGGCGGCGCCTGGGTGCAAGCCCAGTCGACGACGAATCTGAACCAGACAGGCAACCACACCAACAATGCCAGGGACCCGGGCCAGCAATCGGATGCCTCCGACAAGCTCGACAACAAAGGCAAGCTGGTCCACGACGGCAAGGCCAGCAAAACCCGCACGGACAAGCGCACGCGGCGCGGAAAACAGACGGCCAATCATGGGGACAAACCGCACAGCGGCACGCCCACCGAGCCGCCAGCGTCCACACCTGCGGTGCCCAGCATCCCCGTCGCCCCCGTGAAATAGCATCAGCGCTGCGCCACGTTGCTTCCAGTCACGCTATCATCGCGCTTTTACAAGATAGCCAGGAAGACAATGAAAGCAGCATGGTGTGGAATGATGGCGGCGGGCGTATTGGCGGCCGCGAGCGTACAGGCGGCGCCCACGGTGGGCGAGTGCATGGAACTGACGACGGGCATCAAGTTCAGCAAGAACAATGGCGACGCACAAGTCAACGTCGAGGAACTATTCGAGGGCAAGAAACAAAAGGGCACGCAACTGATCCTCAACGGCGGCGTGCTGCTGGCCACCTCCTACCAGGACATCCGCGATGGCCAGGTATTCCTGACGGGCAACGTCCACTACAATGAAGACGGTACCGTGCGCAGCAAGAACGTCTACACGCCGCAGTCCGCCATCCCCGCCAACATGCGCCCCGGCCAGGAAGTGCGCGTGCAATTTTCGGACACGCAAACGAGTACCCACTACCCGCTGGCGGGGCTCTCCGACAAGATCACCACCTCGACGCGCACGGACGAGCGCAATTTCTCCATCACCTTCCTGGGCTGGGAACGCCTGGAACTGGGAGGCCGCCGCTTCCCCGACGCCTGCAAGTTCGAACTGCATGACGTGGGCGGAAAAAGCAAAGGCAAAAGTGGCGAATACGTGTGGTACGCGCAGGGTTTCGGCGTAATCATGACGGACAAGCTCGACAAGAATGGCGAGGTGCAACCGGCGTATCGGATTGCGCTGACGAAGATCATCAGCGCACCGTAAATATTTTTTGATTATATTGCGCTAGAAGCTGGCCAAGGACACGGTTCACCCCGCCTAGTTCAGCGACGCCAGCGCATTGCCCCGCACTTGAAACGCCACCTGCGCCACCGTCTTGCCCGCATCATCGACCAGCGCCAGCAGATGCTTGCCCGGCACGGGGTGCCAGCTGATGCTGTCAAGCGCCGCGCCCATATCCTTGCCGTCGAGTACCCAGCGCAAGGCATGGCTGCCCTGGGCCTGGAAGAACACGCGCTGCAGGGCTGGCGGGATGTCGGGGTCGATGGCGAGGATGCTGTCTTCGGCCGGATACACGATGGCAGGAGGCTTCACGGTGTCGCCCAGAACGGCGATGACGGGGCTTTCCGTGCCGGCGATAAACCATTCGCGGCGCGGCGCTTCGAGCGCGGGCTGGTACGCCACCATCTGCTGCAATACGCCGGGCGGCGCTTTCGGGGCATGGCTGGGCACGTTCTTGTGCAGGTAATCCATGACGTCGCGCCACACGGGCGCGGCGCCCGTCACGCCCGATACGTCCCACATGGGCTTGCCGTCGAAGTTGCCCACCCAGACACCCACCGTGTAGCGCGCCGAGTAACCCATGCACCAGTTGTCTCGCATGTCCTTGCTCGTGCCCGTCTTGACGGCGCTCCAGAAATTCGTCCCCAGCTCGTTGCGCAAGCCAAACGTCATGCTGCGCGCGGCGCGGTCGGCCAGGATATCGCCGACGATGAAGGCGGCACCCGGCTCCATCACGCGGCGCCGGTCCTTGCCAGCCTGGCCCGGCTGCAGGCTGGCCGTGCTGTACAGCCCGCCATTGGCCAGCGCGCGGTAGGCGTTGGCCAGTTCCAGCAAGGTCACTTCGGACGAGCCCAGCGCCAGCGACGGGCCGTAGTACTCGGCCGGTTCCGTCAGGCTCGACAGGCCCACTTCCTTGAGGCGGTTGTAAAAACCGTCCTGCCCCGTCAGCAGCACCGTGCGCACGGCGGGAATGTTCAGGGAACTGGCCAGGCTGGTGCGGGCGCTGACGTATCCCTTGAAATTGCGGTCGTAGTTTTGCGGCGCATACATGCCCGACGCCGTGGCGACGTCGAGCGGCGAGTCGTCCATGACGGAGGCGGCCGTCATCAGCCTGCGCTCGATGGCCAGTTCATATAAAAACGGTTTTAATGTGGAACCAGCCTGGCGCATGGCCGCCACGCCATCGACATGGCTGCCGCCCGCATTGCCGACATAAGCGAGAATCTCGCCGCTGCGGTTATCGAGCACGATGATGGCGCCGTCGTTGACATTGCGCTCGCGCAAAGACGCCAGCTGCTGGCGCAGGTTTTCCTGCGCGAAGCGCTGCAAAGGACCATCGAGCGTGCTGGCGACCTGCGCACCGGGCTGCTTCAGCAACTGCTGCGCCACTTGCGGCGCCGGCGCCAGCTCCGCGGCCAGCGCGTTGCGCTGCAAGGCCGTCTGCACGCGCTGGCCGATCAGCTGGCAGCTGCTGTCCATGCGCCACTCTTTCGCCAGCGCGCAAGCGCGCCGCGTGACGGTGGCCGGCGGCGCGTTCGGCGCGCGCACGAGGCTGGCCAAAATGATGGCGTCCGTCTGGTTCAGGCCGGACGGCGCCTTGCCGAACAGGCTGTACGAGGCGGACGCAATGCCCTGCAGCTCGCCGCGGAACGATACCAGATTCAAATACGCTTCAAAAATCTGTGCCTTGCTCCAGCTGTCTTCGATGGCTTGCGCCGCGCGCATCTGGTCCCACTTCTGGCGCAGGCTGCGTCCGCCCGAGGACGCCTGCAAGTCCGCGTCGAGCTGGCCCGCCAGCTGCATGGTGATGGTCGAGGCGCCCCGGGGCTTTTTCGAAAACAGATTGTCCCAGGCGGCCGTGGCCAGCGCGGACACATCCACACCGCCATGCTGCATGAAGCGCTGGTCTTCCGCCAGCAGCACGGCTTGCTGCACAGCCGGTGAAATATCGGCCAGCGGCACCCACGGCAGCCGCCGCACCTTCATGTCCACGCGCAACGATTGCAGCGGCGCGCCGCTACGGTCGAGCAACTGCGCTTCCGAACTGCGGTAGGCGGCCTGCACCTGGGCGGGCGTCAGGACCGCCTCGGCGAAGACCGGGCTGGCCAGCAGGCAGCCTATCAGTAAAACCTTGCCTTTCACTGCCCCACCTTCACATTCGCGTTCGGCGACTCGCCAAACATTTCGGGCGAATACATGGCTTCGATGCGCGTGGCCGGCAGGCTGAAATCGCCAGCATTGTTCAGGCGCACCGTGTATTCCACGCTCCAGTTACCCTTTGGCACAAACGCGTAATACGCGCGGAAGGCGTCGAACGCGCGTTCCTCGAACGTGGGCCAGACCCAGCCCGTGGATTTCTCGCCGGCCGTCATCAGCTGCGAATCACGGCCCAGGCCATTGCCCAGCACGGTGGCGCTGGCGGGGATCGGGTCGTCGACCACGACCCAGCTCATGTCCGCCTGCGCCGACAACTCCAGGCGCACGCGGTAGACGTCGCCGCGCGACCATGCGCCCGCCATCTTCTGTTCCACCGGCGTAACGGTTTTCTTGATCGTGTAGCCGCTGGACACAGGTGCCTTGAGCGGGATGGCCGCCAGGCTTTGCACGGTGGCCCACGGTTTGCCCGTGCCGCTGTGCGCCAGGCCCAGGGTGTCCGTGCCCTTCGGCCACGCTTGCAGCACGGGGCCCACTTTCGCCGCGCCATTCCACACGAGCGCTTGCGTATCGCCGCCCAGCTTGACTGCGCTGGCGCCCGTCACGGGCGTGGATTCGAACTTGGCCGAAAACTTGTTGATGGCCAGGGTGCCCCAGGCGTTGGCTACCGTCGTATCCCAGCGGCCCTTCTTCTGGCGACCCATGCTGCCGCGCACGAGGCGGCCGATGTCGTCTTTCCACGCCGGGTTGTCCATCACGGCCAGCAGCAGGCGGTTGGCGTTGACGTCGCCCGAGATCATCAGCCACCACCAGTTATCCTTGCGCTCGGTGGAGAAGCCCATGGTCGTGCCCTGGAAATTCAGGCGCGAACGCAAAATCTGCTGCGCCTCGGCCAGCAGCGCATCGCGGCGTGCCAGGTTTGGCGTGCGCTGCAGCAACAGGCTCCAGTCGATCACGGCCGAAGTCGGCCACAGGTTCGGGTTGATGCTGATGCTTTCCAGCGCATCGGGCGGCACTTTATTGGAACGCGACAGCGCTTCCAGTGCGGCGAGCTTGCGCACGGCCAGGTCCGTCGTGTCCAGCGCGGAACGGCGCACGATGCGGCCCTGCACGAAGGCCGTCAAGGCTGCTTCCATGCGGTTTTTCGTCTGTTCGGGAATCGCATAGCCCGCTTCTTTCGTTGCCGACAACACGTAGGCCGTCAGGCTGTCGCTGCCTTGTTCCATGATGGGGAAGTATTTCAGCATGCCGTCGCCGTCCAGGTAGGCGGGCAGGCTGGCGGCCAGCTTGTTCCACGCCTCCTGGTCTTGCAGCGCGATGGCCTTCGACGTGTTTTGCTCGAAGCAGGTGTACGGATACGCGGCCATGTACTCGCGCACGCCAGGCAGTTCGCCGCCGAGCTTGGCGACAAAGCTGGTCTGGATACCACCCCGGCCCGGCAAGGCGCCGGCCGGCATTTGCACGGACATATTGATGGGCTTGTCGACTTGCTGCAAGGTGGCCTGGTAGGTGCGCACGGGCGTGGCCTGGCCTACCTTTTGCGTGATTTTCAGTTTATCCGTGTGGTTACCCGCTTTCGCGGCGACCTCCCACACGACCGTTTGCGCGCCGAGCGGCACCGGGTAATCCCAGCCCGTTTCGCGCGCTTCGCCCGCCGCCAGGGTCAAGCTCTGGCGCGGCAAGGCCTTGCCGGCCGCTGTGGCGTTGAGGTCCACGCTCAAGGCTGCGGCCGATGTGTTGCGTACGGTGAAGCCGGCGCGCAACTGATCGCCTTCGCGCACGAGGGTCGGCAAGCCCGACATCAGGATCAAGTCTTGCGAGCTGCGGATGTCCGTGCTGCCCGTGCCGAACAGTTCCTTGCCGGCACTGGCGATGGCGACGATGCGGAACGCCGTCAGCGAATCGTTGAGCGGCACTTGCACCGTGGCTTCGCCCTTGGCGTCGAGCTTGACGGTGCCCTTCCAGAACAGCAGGGTGTCGAACAATTCGCGGCTGGCGCCCTTGCCGCCGCCACCGCCGGCCGGGAAGGCCTTGCGGCCGAAGTGGCGCTTGCCGATCACCTGCATCTGCGCCGTCGCCGTTTCCACCTGCAGGCTGCGCTGCGCCATCATGGTATCGAGCAACTTCCAGCTATCGTTGGGCATCAGTTCCAGCAAGCCCGTATCGACGGCAGCCAGCGCCACTTCGGCGCCGGCCGGCAACGGTTTATCATCGGCGCGGCGCACGCGCACGGACACCTCCGCCTTGTCACGCGTCTTGTACACCTCCTTGTCGGACACCACCATCACGTTCAGTTCATGCGCCTGCCACCCCACGTTCAGCGGTGCAATGCCCATCTTGTAGGCCGGCTTGCCCAGGTCAACCAGCGCCGTCGGCTGCACGCCATCGACCCTGCCCCGCACGACAAACACGGATACATACACATTCGGTGCGTAGTTTGGTTTGACCGGGATATTCACCACCGGTTCCCGGCCATTGAGCTGGCGCACATAGGTATCGAGGATGCCTTCGCGCTCGACCGTGATCAAGGCCGTGCCCGAACGGAACGGCATGCGTACCTGCAAGCTCGCTTCCTGTCCCGGTTCATAGCGTTTCTTTTCGGGCAGCACGTCGATGCGGTCATTGTCGCTGGCGTTGAACCACCAGTCGCCGCTGCCGGCCACCCACGTTTCGCGGTTGGCGACCGCCGCGTTGCCGGACGCATCCTGCGTGCTGGCGCGCAAAATCAGGTTGCCGCTGGCGGGCGCCTTCACGTCGCACATCAACAAACCCTTGCCATCCGTCTTGCCCGAACACGCCGGGCCCAGCTTGACTACTTCGCTGCTGTTTTCATATGCATAGAAGCCGCCGATCAGGCGCCGGCGGTGCGAATAGCTGTTGCGCTGGAAGAAGTCGACGGCGACCGGGGCATTCGCCACGGGCTTGCCATTGGTGCCCAGCACGGCCACCGTGAACTTGAAGGCATCCTTGCTCAGGGCCCAGGCATCGGGCTTGATGCCGATCAGATAGTTTGACGGCCACAGCGGGACGCGCGTGGCAACGGACGCCGTCTCGCCATTCGCATCCTGGAACGCCATTTCCGCCACCAGGTCGCGCGGCGTGGACAGCTGCGGCAGCTGGTCGATGACGATGCGCGCGCCGCCCGCCTTGTCCAGGGTCAAGCTTTGCGTGCGCGCGGCAGCCGCGCCTGCACCGGCATGCCCGCCATTGCCCTCGTCCTGCCACCCGCCCTCATCGTCGTCGTAGCCGGTGCCCTGTTTCACAAGACCTTCCTTCACGTCGCCATTGCTGAAACTGAAATCGGGATAATCGGCAAACGTCACGCTCTTGTCTTGCAGAACCGTGCGCAGCTTGACGGGCGCGTTGGTGGCCGCGCCGCCGGCCAGATACGTGATTTGCGCATCGAGGGCCAGCTGCCTGGCCTGCACGGCGGGCGCTTTCGGCCCTTGCAGCACGGCTTTCATGGTCGGCACGCGGAACGCTTCCACGCGGAAACTGCCGGATGGTCGGCCCGCCATCGTCACGCTGTACTCGCCCTGCTTGGCGTCGGCGGGGATGACCCAGTCGCTTTCCGCCGTGCCGCTGGCGGACCAGCGCAGCGGCAATTGATAGTTCTGGTCGCTGCCCTGGTGCGTGATGACGACGGAGGTGGCGCTGCCGGGACCGTTGTTCTTGTCGACCAGGCTCATGCCATCGCCCGTGTGCTTGCGTATGAAATGCTTCATGTGCACGGTTTCACCGGCGCGCAGCAAGGTGCGGTCAAATACCGTCGCCAGCAAGGTGTTGTCGGCGCGCGTGTCGTCCGTGGGCAAATTGAAACGCCACGCTTCGATGCCGCCCACCCAGTCCGACAGGGTGAACGTCATGTCGCCGCCGCTGCGCGCACTGATAAAGTAGCGGTCGTTGTTCTTGCAGCTGGAATTGGCCAGTTCGCCGGGAATGTGCGCCACACCGTCCGCCCCCGTGGCCCCTTGCCACAGCAGCTTGCCGGCGCAGTCGCGCACGGCCACTTGCGCCTTCGCAACAGGCGCGCCCTTGTCGAGCGACGTCACCCACACGAGCGACGATTGCGCGCCATGCTTGAAGTGGGCCGCCAGATTCGTCACCAGCGCGGCCGTGCGGATGTAGGCCGTCGTCGGTTTGCCCAGCAGCGCTTTGCCAAGGATGGGGCTGGCCAGTTCGACCACGTAAAAGCCCGGCTTTTGCAGCGGAATGCCGATCACTTCAAAGGTTTTCTTGCCATCGGGACGCGGCAGGCTGATAGGACGCGTGCCGGACGCGCCCGCCAAGACGGATTTGCTCATGTTGCCCGCATATTGCGCGTAGGGCTGCCAGTATTCGCCCCCGTCGCCGTTGCCGGCCAGGCGCTGCATCCACTCGATGATGAACTTGTCGTCATTGTCGGGCACGCGCAAGGTGGCGCCAGTGGCTGCTGCGGATGGCTGGGCGACTTCCTTGCCCGTCAGCACGGGTTCGATATTGCGCACCGTCACGGGCAGCAAGCCGTCGCCCTTCGCTTCGATGATGCCGAACGGGGCCGGGAATTTGAGCAGCGGCGGCTGTTCCCCCGTGCGCACCGTCATGGGGAAGCGCGCGCGATTGAGCAAGGCGCGGCCCGCGTCATCCGTCAGCTTCGGCGGCAGGCTCAAGACAAAACTCGCTTGCACGGGGAAGGGGCCGTTGAAGGCGGCGCTGTACAGGAATTCCGCCTTTTCTTCCTCTTTTGAAATCGTCGGTACATACGTCTTGCCGCCGCCCTTCAGGGTCATGGCGCGCACCAGCGATGCTTTCACGGGCGCGGAAAACTGCACGCGCATGGGCAGGAAGGGAATGCATTGCTCCTTCGGGTTGCTGCGCTCGCAGCTGAACTTGGCCGTGAAGTCGGGACGCGTCTTGAACTGCAGGGTTTGCGCTTTCTCGGTGGCGATGCCGCTGGCGCTGGCGATGCCCTCGCCCCACACGAGCGACACCTTGGCATTGGCGGGGAAGCTGCGCTTGCATTGCAGCACGGTGACGGGCAACGGCGGCGCGCCCTTGCTGGCCACGGGCATGCCCGCTTTCCATACGACGCCCCGCTTCTTGAAGTACACGGTCAGGTAGCGGTCGAGAAAGCTCTTACGCAGGGTCAATACCTGCTCCAGTTCCTTGCCTTTGAACAGGCGCACAGGAATCTTTTCATTGATGCCATCGGCGCGGCAATACGCGTTCGCGGCCACGCTGGCCTCGTTCGGCGCGGCGTCGAGGCCCAGCACGAAGATCTGGTTTTCATCGATGTACGGCTGGCCGTCATACGGTACGGCCTCGACGATGGCCGGGCCGCCCGTGGTGAAACGGTAGGACGTCGTCCCCTGCAAGGCCTGGCCCGCCTGGTCCTTCAGCCTCGGCTTCAAGGTGAAGCTGCAGGCCACGCCGGCTGGCAAGTCGCGCTCGAAATCGAAGTTCCAGTTGCGCTCGTCGGCCCAGCGCCCCGCGCCCGCCACGACGCCAGGCTCGGCCTTGCCGCAATCGATGGCGAACGGCGCGGGCAAGCCCATGTCGCCGAACGGCACCATCGGCGTGGCGAACTGGGCCCGTACCTGGCGTACGGCCTTGACCGTGCCGCTCGGTGAAAACACGGATACGCCGCTCTCGGCCCAGGCCGGCGTCGCCGAGCCCAGCGACAGCAGCAGGCACAAGGCCCCCAGTTTGCCAGTCAGCGGGGAAGAAAAAATACGGGGCAGGTCAGGCACGGGTGACTCCTTGATGAAAAGTGGCGGAGCTGGCTGTGGCGCGCAAAAGTTGCTTGGCGGAAGCCTGGAAAAGCAACGGAACGCGGCAGGAATACAACATCAATGTAATATTAGTTATCAAGCTCATCATTGTTGCTAATATACAGTGGCATGCAGGTGACAAGTCGTACGATTGCCTCTTGCCGCGGCGCCAGGAAGTGGCGTGCTTGTAAAAGTTTCACCTAGCAAATTAGTTTTTTTCAACAGCAAAGTCATTGTCGTGAATCTGCAACACCATTGATATACCACAATGCTTTGTGCGCCAGCGCACCGACCACCTGAACCTGCAACCGTATTCTCTAGTCCAACAGCAGTGCATTTATCGCAAGAAAACGCACCTGGAAGTGTGGTCGATCTCTAGCAATAGCACGTGTAGCAAGATGTCGTTTTGATGCCGTAGAGAAAATCTCTTATCAACGTTGGGAGTTACTTGTGAATAATCTAAAAAAAATCGCCGTTGCCGCCGCAGTCCTGTGCTCTGCCCTCGGCGCACAGGCCCAGGAAATCAATCCCTCCTGGTATATTCAACCTAGCATCAACGCACTCAAGCCAGATTCCGACTTCGCCACGGATAAAACCGGCTATGGCGCAGGCTTGCGCTTCGGTAAGCCTGTTTCCCAGGACTGGGATATCCAGCTGGGCACCACGTATGCACGTTCCAAGGATGGCGGTCAGCGCTACCAGCAAAATACGCTGGGCGTAGACGGCTTGTACATGTTCTCGCGCAAAGCCTTCCGTCCCTTCCTGCTGGTCGGTGCCGGTATGCAACGCGACAAGGACACCAGCTTCGCCTTCGGTGAGCGCAGCAAGAGCTCGCCATACGCCAGCGTGGGCCTGGGTTTCCAGTCCAGCATCACCGATCAACTGTCCGTCCAGGCTGACGTGCGCAACGTGCACGGCTTCCTGCGCGGCAACACGTTCGACCCGAGCAGCAAGGCCAACAACTACTACGTGACCGTGGGCCTGAACTACGCGTTCAACAAACCGCCAGCACCGCCGCCACCACCGCCACCGCCGCCAGTGCGTGAAGAAGTCGTCGTGGTCGTGCCGCCGCCACCGCCGCCACCGCCACCAGCACGCTTTGAAAAAGTGACGATGTCGGCAACGGAACTGTTCGCGTTCGACAGCGCCAAGCTGGGTCCGACACAGACCAAGCTCGACGAAATCGCACGCGTGCTGACGGCAGCGCCGGACGTCAACAACGTCGTCATCAGTGGTTATGCCGACCGCATCGGTTCGCCCAAGTACAACCTGAAACTGTCGCAGCAGCGCGCTGATGCAGTCAAGGAATACCTGGTCGCCCACGGTGTCGCCGCCAACCGCCTGACGGCCGAAGGCAAGGGCTCCACGAATCCTGTCGTCACGTGCAACAACAAGAAACGTGCCGACCTGATCAAGTGCCTGGAACCAAACCGCCGCGTTGAAGTGGAGCAAATCACCATCGAACGCCGCGTGCAGTAAGCTGAACAGTGGTACGCCACTTGTGAATTAAAAAAAAGGGGCTCGCGCCCCTTTTTGCATTGAAAGCCACCATGAATTTCTCTACCCGCTATCCCAAACTGGCCAGCCTGGCGCCGTTCAGCAAGCAGATGCGCAGTGTCCTCGTCTGTTCCGTCACTGAATGGCTGGAACACCGCGCCTCGAGCAAGGGCGCCGCCCTCGCCTATTACACCCTGTTTTCCATCGCCCCCATCCTCGTGCTGGTGATCGCCATCGCCGGCTTTTTCTATGGCCCGGCCGCCGCGCGCGGCGAGCTGATGGGGCAATTGCAGGGCTTGCTGGGCACGCAAGGCGCCGAAGCCATCCAGCTGGTGCTGGCCGGCGCGAAGAACCATGAACAGGGCCGCATCGCCACCCTCATCGCCAGCGCCCTGCTGCTGTTTGGCGCCACCAGCGTGTTTGCCGAGCTGAAAGCGAGCCTCGATGAAATCTGGCAAGTGCCGCCCTTGAAGGAAGCGGGCGCCTGGGACATGCTGCGCACGCGCTTGCTGTCGTTCGGCCTGGTGCTGGTGCTGGCCTTCCTGCTGATGGTGTCGCTGGTGGTCAACGCGGCCATGGCCATCCTCGCCAACTTCTGGGAGGGCGTGTGGAAGGACACGGCCGTGCTGTTTACCATCCTGTCGAACCTGATCGGCTTTGCCGTCATCGCCAGCCTGTTTGCCGTCATCTATAAAATGCTGCCGCGCGTGCGCCTGTCCTGGCGCGACGTGCTGATCGGCGCCATCGGCACGGCTTTCATGTTTTCACTAGGGAAATATGCGATTGGCGTGTATATCGGCAACAGCGGCGTGGCCAGCAGCTATGGCGCGGCCGGCTCGCTGGTGGCGCTGCTGCTGTGGGTATATTACTCGGCACAAATCTTCTTCCTGGGCGCCGAATTCACGCGCCAGTTCGCCCTGCAACTGGGCAGCATGAAGGATATGCCGAAGACGGAAGACGGCGACCTGCAAGTGAAGATATTGAAACGCCACCAGTCGTAAGCGATCAGTCTGCATGCAACAACGGCGCCCGCGGGCGCCGTTTTTCTTATCCAGCCTCAACTTACTCGCCCAGCAATTCCGCTACCACTTCCATGCCCTGCACGCGCTCGGCCACGACCTTCACGATGACGATGATGGGTACGCCCAGCAGCAAGCCCCAGACGCCCCACAGCCAGCCCCAGAACAGCAGGCTGATGAAGACGGCCGTGGGGTTCATGCGGGCGATGCGCCCCGTCATCCACGTGGTGACAAAAGTGCCGACCAGGGTAGCGATGGCCATCGACGTGCCCGTCACCAGCAAGACCATTTCCAGCGATTCGAACTGCAAAAAGGCGACGAGCCCCGTGGCGATGGTGATGAGCAAGGGGCCGAAGTACGGCATGATGTGCAGCAAGCCGGCCACGATGGCCCAGGCGCCCGCGTTTTCCAGGCCGATCACGCGCAGGGCGATCCACATCAGGACGGCCAGCAAGCCATTCGTGACGAGCAGCATGAACATATAGTTCTGGATCGAGGTATTGATGTCTTCCAGGATGTGCACGGTGACCTTCTTGCGGCTCAGCGACGGTCCCGTCAGCTTGACGAGCTTGCGCTTGAAGGTGTCGCCCGACAGCAGCAGGAAAAACACGAGGAAGATGACCATCGTGGCCTGGCTGACAAAGCCCACCAGGCCCAGCGAGCCTGCCCAGACCCAGTCCATGATCTTGAAGTTGGGACCTTCGGACGCTGCCGCGGCGCGGCGCGTGTTGCGGCGCGCCTCGGCGCCGGCGGCCACTTGCTCGATTTCATTGGCCACGGCCTGCATCTTCTGGAAAGTGCTGTTCTTGCCGCCCGTATTGGCGGCGATCAGGCGCGACAGTTTATGCGTGGCGGCCGGCAGCTCTTCAACGATGGATTCGAATTCGCCCTGCACGCGCTCGACCACGACGATGGAGCCGAACAGGATCAGGGCCGTGACGGCCGTGGCGCCGATGGCGCGCGGCAGGCGCAGCTTTTCCAGCCAGGCGACGACGGGATTGAGGGTGTAGGCAATGAAAATGCCGAAGATGACGGGAATGAGGAATTTCTGTGCCCACTGCAGCGCATAAATGAAGCTGACGGTGGCGATGATGCCCAGCGCCATGCCACGCGCATTGACATGCAGCGGCAAACGCAAGGATGCGTCCAAGTGCTCCACGGGCGTGCCGGGAGGTGGCCCGGCAGGCTCGGTGGAGGCAGCCGCCACCGGCTCGGGCGGGGTATCTGAAGGCTGGATATGCATGCGATTCCCGCGACGGTCGGTGGTGGGCCGCAGCGCCAGCCGTGGGGCTGGCCGCTGCGGCGGGTCAGGCCATTACTTGACGCGGATGTCGTTTTTCACCGACTTCACGCCCTTGACGCCACGGGCAACTTCACCCGCTTTGGCGGCATCGGCTGGCTGGGCAACGAAGCCGCTCAGCTGAACCACGCCCTTGAAGGTTTCCACGTTGATTTCCGTCGATTTCAGGGTAGGCTCATTGAAGATGCTGGCTTTCACTTTGGTGGTGATCGCGGCGTCGTCGATGTACTCGCCCGTGCCTTCCTTGGTTGGGGTCGAAGCGCAGCCTGCAACGGCGAACAGGGAAGCGACGAAAAGGCCAGTAGCGATAGATTTAGTGAATTTCATGGTTTTTTCCTTAGGAGTGGTCAATCAATGTGCTCACAATGAGCTTCTTATACCAGTGTGGTGACTGCGCGCCGGATGGAGCTCAGTAGCCAAACTGGGTTTTTGCAGCCTTGATACAGTCATCCTTGGCTGCGCCGGCTAATGCATCGCATTTTTCTGTCGCGACCTTGTACTCGGCTTTTCTTTTTGCTTCACGCGCATCGCTGCGCGCTTCGATGACTTTCTTGTCCGCCTTGGCGTCGGCCAGGGCCGCCACCTTGGTGGACTTGGCCAGCTTGACGCAGACATCCTTGTCGTTGCCCGTCACCGCATTGCAGCGCGCCAAGTCGACGTCGTAATTGGCATCGGCAATCTTGATGCGCGCCTTGGTGTAGGCGCGCAGGGTATTCGTGTATTGCGCCTGGGCCACGGCTTCATCGTAGGTACGCACGGCCTTCGCTTCGGCGATGCAGACATCCTTCGGGTTGCCCGTGATTTTTTCGCACTCGGCATGCGCCAGCTTGTAGTTCAGGGCCGCCTGTTCATTGGCCGCCTTGTAGGCTGCTTTTGCTTCCGGCGTAGCGGCCACTGCCTGGCCGCCCCAGGCGGCGCATGCCAGGCTGACGACGATGGCGGTGAAAAGCTTATTCTTGTTCATATTGTATTTCTCCCTGGTGGTACCAAACATGTCTGCTTGGCATGACTACCGTTTTACGTGGATAGTCGCCGCTCTTCTGTACGCTGCCGTACACAAGTAATTTATTTTGAAAGCGAAAGGGATACAGGGAGAAATAACAACGTTTTGGTGGATCGCCACGGTAAAAAATACCATTTTTGGCGGCAAATAACTACGTGCGGCAGCGTACAGACCCGGGACGGGTGCATGACTAAGATGGCACTACACCCTCACCTCGTCAGGAGAATAAAATGAAAACCAACGCCACCTTGGCCGCACTGATGCTCGCCGCCACCGCCGTACTGAGCGGTTGCGCCACCGGCCCTTCCCAGTCACAACAGTATTACCCGGCCAACCAGCCTGAGTCCGCCATGTACGGCACCGTCGATTCCATCCAGATCGTGCAGGGTGGCGGCCAAACCAGCGGCGCCGGCGCCGTGGTCGGCGGCATCGCCGGCGCCCTGCTGGGCAATACCATCGGTTCGGGCAGCGGGCGCACGGCCGCTACCGTGGCGGGCGCCGTCGCCGGCGGCGTCGTGGGCAACCAGGTCGAAGGCCGCAAGCAGCAGGCACAGGCTTATCAGATCAGCGTGCGTCTCGACAACGGCGAATACCGTACCGTGGTGCAAGACAACGCCAATGATTTGCGCCCGGGCAACCGCGTGCGCGTCGTTGACGGCCGCGTCTACCGCTATTAATCCGTTGGCCGGGCTTGCCAGCAAGCCTGCGCCGGACCATGCACCAAACAAGGAGATACCATGGGCACCATCATTCTGATCATCTTGATCCTGGCCCTGGTCGGCGTCCTGCCCACCTGGCCGCATAGCCGCAACTGGGGTTACGGCCCCAGCGGCATCGCCGGCCTGGTCGTAGTGATACTGATCCTGCTATTACTGACAGGCAGGTTGTAAAAAAAGGCGCTACGGCGCCTTTTTTATTTCAAGGAGGAAATATCATGTCTATCCACAACACACTCTTGGCGACTCTGTTCGCCTGCAGTCTGGCGCCGCTGGCACTGGCCCAGACAGCCACGCCGCAGCCGGGCGACCCGCAACGCTGGTACCAGGAAGACAGCACGGCGCAAGCCCAGCTGCGCACCCTGCGCAAGGAAATCGCCGCCGCCCTGGCCGAGGCCAAAAAAGCCTGCCGTACGGAACCGTCCGCCGCGCGCGCCACCTGCCTGAAGGATGCACAAGACACGTACCGGCAAGACATGGCGAATGCGGAAAAACTGCGCGCAGCGGCGCATACGCAGTAATGCAGCAATGCGCCGTACTCTCGCTCTGTAATCTTGCAACGCCTGGCAAAACCGTCGTGAGCGGAAGGGAGAGGTGCCCAAGAAGCGCAACCGTACATCTAGTACGGTGAGCATCGCAGGCCGCCTGTACCCGACGCGCAGCAGTTTTGACAGGCGTCACTAGGCGGCGTCGCGTTCGTAGGGTGGCAGTTCGTGCACCACGAGCGGCGTATCTTCCGTGACAAAAGCCAGCCAGCCGGCCGCCTTGATCGCGCGCAAGCCGTCCTGATAGCCCTGCTCCCAGCGCCATTCGATCGAGCCCTTGGAGAAATTGATATCCTTGGCCGCCATGTGCCAGTCGCGCCCCGCATACGGCAGGCGCACGATGTGCATGGTGCTGTCGCAACCGAGCGCCACCAGTTCTTCCGTCTGCTGGCGGTTGTGCTTGGTGTCGGGCAGACCGGCGTACAGTTCGCGCAATTTGCGCTGCAAGGTGTGCGTGTTCACATAATCGGCGATATGCCGCTTCGAGCGCGAGGCGAAGGTGACATCCTTTTGCCGCGTCTGCACTTCATCGAGGGTGGTCGGTTCCGGCCCTTCCGAGCTCCACAGATCCACCATGAAGACCAGGGTGTCGACGTGGGGTGTGTCGTCGAGCACGGTTTCGAGCGGCGTATTCGAGTACAGGCCGCCATCCCAATATAAATCGCCATCGACGCGCACGCCGGCAAAGCCGGGCGGCAAGGCGCCGCTGGCGCGGATATGGTCTGCCGTCAGGGCTTGCTGCTGGCTGTCGAAACTGGTGAGGCTGCCGCATTTGACGCGCAGGGCGTTGACCGTCAGGCGCATGCCGCCCGGCTCGTTCAGGTAATCGAAGTCGACCAGTTCCTCAAGGGTGCTGGCCAGCTCGCTCGTGTCATAAAAACTGGCCTCTTCCGGCTTGACGGCGATTCCGGCAGGAAACAGGCTGAAGGTGCGCGGCTTGAAGAAGCCAGGCACGCCGCGCAGCACCGTATCGAGCGTGGCCAGCCAGATGTTCGAGCGGCGCTGCTGGTCGGAGACCAGGTTCATGTCGATGCTGTCGCGGTGCGCCACGCGCTGCCAGAACTGTTTCAGGCGCACGAGCCGGTCTTCGTGCTTGTTGCCAGCCAGAATGGCGGCATTGATGGCGCCGATCGAGGTGCCCACCACCCAGTCGGGCGCCAGGCCATGTTCGTGCAGAGCGTGATAGACGCCGGCCTGGTAGGCGCCCAGTGCGCCGCCGCCCTGCAGCACCAGCACGATGCGCAGGCGCGAGGGATTTAACTGATTGATCGGTGTCTTCGAATGCGTCATCAAGATGGCCCCTCTGTCCGCCGCGCGGAATGCGGCGTGAATCATTGTAAGGGATTGCGTGTATGCGCGCCGGACCTTGGGTGCAGGCAAAAAAAACGCCGTCAATGACGGCGTTCCTGTGCAACACGGCTGGCGTTCAGCGCTTGCGGCGCAGCCAGCTGGCGGCAACGGCGGCAACGGCCACGAGGACCAGGGCCGGCTTGACCAGCTTCTTGCGTCCGATAAACGATAGCGCCGTCAGCACGTAGGGCATGGCGCCTTGCAGCCGCATGCCGCCCGGCGCCAGCAGGGACTCGACGCGGTGGCCGGCAAAGCCGACCGCCGTCTCGACCACGCCCTGCAGCATCGACTCGGGACGCAATGCATAGCCCACGTTGGCGCGCGCATGCACGATGCCCACGCGGTACATTTCGCCCTGGGCGATCAGCAGGCGCTTGCGGGCGGCTTGCGCCGCCAGTTTGTCGGTTTCCGACATGAATTCTCCTCGTGAGGCAGCTTACATCAGCATGTCGCGGTCGGCCTTCAATTCCGCCATGGTGGCCGGCATCGACAGCTTTCCTTGACGCAGCATGGCGCGCGCATACATGACCAGCGCGATGGCCAGCAGTACGAACACGACCGTCATGATCGCCAGGATCTTCCAGCCCAGGCTATCCCAGGCGAGGAAAACGATCAGCACGCTGCCGTAAGCGATGGCAAACAAGCCCGCCACCGTCGCCAGCGCGAAAATGACAATCAGCTGCAGCATGTGATTGCGCACTTCCGACAATTCGATGGTGGCCAGTTCCAGCCGCGACAACATCAGTCCGACGGCGTTTTTGGCCAGGCCGGCGACCGAGCCGATCAATCCCGGCCCCTGGTGAGACGAAGCAGACTTGTCCATATCGCTCCTGTATGGGATTACTTGCGGCCCAGGATGAAGCCGACCAGCACGCCGACGCCGGCGGCAACGGCCACCGTGCGCCATGGGTTTTCCTTGACATAGCCGTCTGCCTGGGCAGCCATCTGCTTGGTGGCGACGATGGCCGACGCTTGCGCTTCATGCGCCTTGGCCAGGGCGGCGTCCAGGGTTTTCATGCCCTTGATGCGCACTTCATCGGCTTTTTCGCCAGTCAGGGCGGCAGCGGCGCTGAACAGCGCTTGTGCATCCTTGACCAGGGTTTTGACATCGTTATTAACGGTGGTGATATTATTTTCCAACATGGTTTAGCTCCTTAGCTGTGGATGAATGTAGTTACTATACCTACTTTACTCAAAAACACTATTCCATTAGATCGCGCATATCATCGGCGTGCTCTTCTTCAACAGCCATGATTTTGATCAACAAATGGCGTGTGGTCGGGTCTTTGTCGCCGATTTTCACGATCATCTGGCGATACGACTCGATCGCTACCCGCTCCGCGATCAGATTGGCACGCACCATGCTCTGCACGTCTTCGGAGTCATCATACTCGGCATGGCTACGCGCAAGCAATGTTGCAGGATTAAAATCTGGCTTGCCATTCAATTGCACGATGCGTTCGGCCAGCCAGTCCGCATGTTCCTGCTCCTGCTGCGCATGCTCGAGGAACTCGGCCTTGATGCTGCCATTGTCGCGTCCGCTTACGGTGTAGTAATGGCGTTTATAGCGTGCGATACACACCAGCTCGGTGGCCAGCGCCCCATTCAGCAGGGTAATTAACTCCTCGCGGTCGGCCTGGTAGCCGGCCGTCACGGCGCCATCGTCCAGGTTTTTCGCGGCAGCGCGGATGGCCGCCGTATCGATGCCAGCTGGAATCTCAACAGATGTTGGTGTCATGATGCTTCCTTTCAATACTTGCGTGGGTATCCACCGGCCAGGTTGCGGCCGGTGCTGCCTTTGGCTTACAACGCCCCAAGGCGTTTAACGGCGGGCGGGAATCGCCGTGTTGTCCTCGGACAAGACGATTTCCACCCGGCGATTCAGTTGGCGGTTTGCCGCCGTGTCATTGCCGGCGGCCGGATAGGCGGCGCCATAGCCTTTGGTGGCGATGCGGTCGCGGCTGATGCCTTGCTCCAGCAGCGCATTGCGCACGGATTCGGCGCGGCGTTGCGACAATTCCAGGTTGTGCGCGGAGCCGCCCGTGCTATCCGTGAAGCCTTCGATCAGCACGGTGCGCTGCGGGTTGTTTTTCAGCACATCAGCCAGCTTGCGCGCCGTATTCGCGCCATCGGCCGTCAGATTCGCCTTGTCCGTGCCAAACAGCACGTCGCCCAGGGTGATCACCATGCCGCGTTCGGTTTTCTTGGCGGCCAAGTCGGCCAGCTGCGCCTCGAGTCCGGCGGCGCGGGCTTGCGCATCGCGGGCCGACGCTTCGGCCGCTTGCGCCTGGGCCTTGGCCGCTTCCGCATCGGCCTGCGCCGACTGGGCGCGCGCAGTGGCCTGGTCAGCCTGCTGCGTGCGCGCATCGAGGCGCAATTGATCGCGCTGCTTGCCGGCGTTGGCGATATCGGCTTCCGCAGCTTTCTGCTTGGCGACTTCTTGCGCCGTGGCTATCTTTTGCTTGGCCAGGTAGGCCAGCTTGTCGACTTTTTCGCTATCTTCCTGGCGCGTGGCGGCCGCGTTCGCCGCTTCCAGGGCAGCGCTCGCTTCGCGGAATTCGCGTGGCGCATAGGTCGACACGATCGGGTTCGATTGCGCCGCCATGTAGTCGCCGCGGGTCTGGTCGAGCAGGCTGGTGGTGGTCGGTGCGGAGCTGCAGGCGGCAACAAAGGCGGCCATGGCCAGCAGGCCGGGAATGGTGGTGTAAGTAGCTTTTTTCATGATGGGGTCCTAGTTATTGTTATTAGTTATTGTTTTGGGGCTTGCTGATTGGCGCGGTCGAGCTCTTCGCGCATGACGCGGATGTTCTCGTTGATCTCGTCGGCAGCGCTGGTGGCCTTGGCCGAGTTGGCCTTGCTTTGCGCCAGCTTGGCATCGGCTTGCGCCTGGTCGGCCAGGTCGCGCGCCGTCTTGTAGTCGCGGTCTTTCAGCGCCTGGTTGGCCATGCGCATTTTTTCGCGGGCCGAACGCATTTCATCGGGCGCCAGGTCGGCGGCGCCGGCGCTGGCGGCGTTATCGACGGCGGCGCGCGACACGGCGACGTCGGCCGTGGCTGGCGTTTTCAGGCTGGAACAGCCCGTCATCAGCACAATGGCGGTGGCGCAAGCGGCCAAGGCGGCCAACGGGGACATCTTGAAATCTCGGTTTGTCATTTTTCTTCTCCTGGAGAATGTAAGCAGTAAGGTTCATACGTCGGTGCATCTGGAATCAGGAACGGCGTTTGATGTAGACGTTATAGGCTCCGGCTCCCCGCATATCCGTTCGGTGCCGCACATAGGGTAGGAAATCGACAATACTTGCATGGGCAACGTGCGCTAGCGCACGTGCCCGACAGTAAAACCTGAAACAGCCCCGGCCTTAGGACGATTCCTGTAGCATCGCGACTACTTGTTCAGAAAGAATCCGCTCATGCCGCTCTCCCGCCGTCAGAAAATCGCCCTCGCCAGCACCGCCGTGCTCATCGCCCTGCCCGTCACGGCTTCCATCGTCCTGCTGAACATGGACTGGAACCGTGCCAAGCCCTGGCTCAATGCGCGCGCCAGCGAAGCGCTGGGCCGGCCGTTTGCCATCGAGGGCGACCTGGCGCTGACGTGGCAGCAGCCGACGGCTGGAGGGAAACAAGGCTGGCGCGACTATTTGCCATGGCCGCACCTGCAGGCCAAGGATGTGCGCCTGGGCAACCCGAGCACCATGGCTGGGACGGATGACGAAGCGCAGCTGGCCAGCGTCAGCCAGCTGGCGTTCTCGCTCAATCCGCTGGCCCTGCTGGACAAGAAAATCATCATCCCGCAATTGCGCTTCGACACGCCGCAGGTGCGCTTGCTGCGCAACAAGGACGGCAAGAACAACTGGACCTTCGACAAGCAGGAACAGCCGTCGCCGTGGCAGCTGGAATTGCAAAGCGTGGTCTTCAGCAAGGGCACCGTGACCCTGGATGATGGCGTCAGCAAAACGGCCATGCGCGCCGATGTCGACACCATTGCGGGCGACGCGCGCTACGGCATCGCCTGGACGCTGTCCGGCAAATACCGTGGCGAAACCGTCAAGGGCGGCGGCAAGGCGGGCGGCGTACTGTCGCTGCAGCAGCAAGGCACGCCCTTCCCCATCCAGGCCGACATGCGCGCGGGCGGCAACAGCATGGCCATCGAAGGCACGCTCACGCGTCCGGCGAACCTGGCCGCGCTCGACGTGCGCCTGAAGCTGTCCGGCCCCAGCATGGCGCGCCTGTATCCCTTGACGGGCGTGCTGCTGCCGGAAACGCCGCATTTCAGTACAGAGGGCCATTTGACGGGCACCCTGGCGCCGCGCGGTGGCGAGTGGGTATACGACAAGTTCAGCGGCAAGGTAGGGTCAAGCGACATCAGCGGCAAGCTGGCTTTTTCCGCCAGCACGCCGCGCAAGCGCCTGACGGGCGAAGTCCACTCGCGCCTGCTGCAATTTTCCGACCTGGGTCCGCTGGTGGGCGCCGATTCCAGCGCCAGCAAGAAGGAACGGGGCGTGGCCTCGACGCAGCCGGCTGGCCGCGTGCTGCCGGTGGAAACGTTCAAGACGGAGCGCTGGACCAGCCTGGACGCCGACGTGCGCTACACGGCCGACAAGATCACGCGCGACGCCGAGCTGCCGATCAGCAAGCTCGACACGCATGTGGTGCTGACGGATGGCGTGCTGTCCTTGACACCGCTCAACTTCAACGTGGCGGGCGGCACCCTGACGTCGCAGATCAAGCTCGACGGCAGCGGCAAGGTCATCGCCAACGGCATCGCCGCCGAACTCAAGGCCAGCGCGCGCCATTTGCACATCCAGCAACTGTTCCCCCGCCTGCCCGCCCTGCAGGCCAGCGTGGGCGAAATCAATGGCGACGCTTCGCTGTCGGCCACGGGCAATTCCGTCGCCACCCTGCTGGGCAGTTCAAACGGCGAAGTGCGTGCGCTGATCAACCGGGGCAGCATCAGCAAGCTGCTGCTGGAAGAAATGGGCTTGAATATCGGCAGCGTCGTGCTGGCCAAACTGTCAGGCGACAAGCAGGTCAAGCTGAACTGCATGGCCGCCGATTTCGCCGTCACCAAGGGACTGATGCGCACGCGCCAGTTCATCGTCGACACGGATGACGCCGTCCTGAATATCGATGGCACGGTGAACCTGGCCGATGAACGGCTGGACCTGACCTTGCGGCCGGACAGCAAAGGCTTGCGCGTCTTTTCGCTGCGCTCGCCCCTGTACGTGCATGGCACTTTCAGCAAGCCCGACGTGAGCGTCGACAAGGGCGTGCTGGCCCTGCGCGCCGGTGGCGCCCTGGCGCTGGCCGTGGTGGCGCCCGTGGCGGCGCTGCTGCCGCTGGTCAATGCCGGTCCCGTCGAGGATAGCGAATGCGCGGCACTGCTGGCCCAGGCGCGCGTGAAGCCGGTCGCCCCCAAGCCAGGGAAAGCTGTACGCAAGGTGCGCTGAATGGGGCGTGGGTGCCTTTACAATTGTTACACACCTATGTGCGTTGCCGAACAGACCCTGCCTTGTCGCAATCCTATCCTGTAATCGTGCCTGAAACACACGGCGTCACGAAGTCATCCGGCCCATACCATGCCGGCGCCACGAGGTCCGAATTCATAGGAGAACTATCATGCAAATCATTAAAAAAATCGCCGCTACCACTTCCGTTGCTGCCCTTCTGCTGAGCCTGACGGCTTGCGCCAACATGTCCGGTCAGGATAAAAACACGGCCATCGGCGCCGGCGTCGGCGCCGTTGCCGGTTCCGTGCTGACGGGCGGCAGCGCTGTCGGCGCAGTCGGCGGCGCCGCTGTCGGCGGCGTGATCGGTAACCAGGTCAAGCCGAAGTAATCGATGATGAAAAAAGCGGGGTGGGTGCCCAGGCGCCCGCCCCGCTTTTTTGCGTCTGCGGTATAAGCTTTAAAAAAAACAGGAATCAGACGAAGACGTTGGCCATGCCGATGGTGCCGCTATCCTTGACCAGCTCGTAGCAGCGGCAGGAAACGGCTTCCAGGCCGGCCGAATCGAGGATCTCGATATTGCCGCGGCTGTAAGTGATGAGTTTTTGCTGTTGCAGCGCACTGGCCGCCTTGGTCACGCCGACCCGCCGCACACCGAGGGTATGGGCGAGGAATTCATGCGTGAGGTGAAATTTTTCGGACTGCAGGCGGTCGCGCGTGATCAGCAGCGAACGGGCCAGGCGCGCCTCGAGCACGTGGAAGCGGCTGCACACGGCAATCTGGATGGCTTGTGCCAGCAGGGTGTCCGTGTAGCGGTACAGCAAACGCTGCAGGGACTCAAGCTGGGCGAACTCGGCGCAGAAATCGGCCCGCGCGATGCGGCTGGCCGTGCCGGAACGTTGCACGACTGCACGCACTTGCGCCAGGTCATGACCGAGCGCGACGGAAGCGCCCAGGACGCCTTCGCGGCCGACGGAGCCCACTTCCAGGGTCATGCGGCCTTCCGCCACGGCCAGCAGCGAGATCAGGCAGTCGCCGGGGAAATAGATGTGGGCGATAGGCTGGCCAGGTTCGTACAGCACCTCGCCCACCTCGACGGTGACGGTATCGAACAGCGCCGTCAGGTGCCGCAAATCGTGCTCGGGCAGGCTGGCCAGCAAGCGGTTGCCGGCGTCAGGCGCGCCCATGGGCGACCCCAGGCCGGATCGGCCTGTATCGCGGGACAGGGTCGTGCTGGCGTTCGTTAGTGGCATTGCTTTTCCTTGGTGTCGTTACAACTCGACATAATTTTTACCTAGCCTACGGTGCAGTACCGTCCCTGTATGTACGGTGACGCACGGAAGCGGGGCAAGCGGTACAGCACACTGGCCGCATGCACGGATAACACGCACTACCCATTTCATTATTTTAAAAACAAGGAGCCTTCCATGACCACCACCACCAAATCCCTCCATCCGCTCGTGCTTGCCGCCGCCGTCGCCGTCCTGCTGTTTTGCGGCGTCGGCACGGCGGCCCTGATGGGCTGGCTGCCTTCGTCCCAGGGCGATAGCCAGCCGCTGGCAGCCAGCACCTCGGCCGAGCAGATGGCCAGCCTGCAGGCGAACCAGCCGCCAGCGAACCTGCAGCCTGCCGGCGCGCAGCCGCTGGCCGCCCTGCCGCCACAGCAGCAGCAACCCGTGCGCCAGCCGCAACAGCAGCCACAGCAGCCACAGCAGCCACAGCAACAGTACGCAGCAGCCCCGGCGCCGCAAGTGTGCGGCAATTGCGGCGTGATCGAAGCCATCCATGAAGTCAATACGCGCGCCGAAGGCAGCGGCGTGGGCGCGGCCGGCGGCGCCGTCGTCGGCGGCTTGCTGGGCAACCAGGTAGGCGGCGGTCATGGCAAGCAGCTGGCTACCGTGCTGGGTGCCGTTGGCGGCGCCGTGGCCGGCAACCAGATCGAAGGCAGCGTGCGCGCCACGCGCAGCTACAACATCGTCGTGCGCCTCGATAACGGCAAGACGCGCACCGTGCACCAGAGCGCCGCGCCGAACTGGCGCCAGGGCGACCGCGTGCGCATCGTCAACGGCGGCTTGCGCGCCATGGGCTAAGCGAACCGCGGCGGCGCCGCTGCCGCGATTAGTTGCAAATTCAACACACGCCCGGCCTGTCCGGGCGTTTTCTTTTTGATAATGTTCGTTGGCGTACAGATGAGCTTGCCGTCCCGCGAGATGATGCACTCAAGAAAGTTCAACGGATGTCTTCAAGGAGATGCGATGGAAAACGACAAGACAGGCAGTCGCCGGATCTGGCTCGGCTTTATCGGGGGCGGCGCATTGGCCACCGCGCTGGGCTTCTGCGCGCTGGACCTGGCGCCCGTGCAAGCGAGCGCGCCCGTGTTTGGCGTGATGCTGTTGCTGACGGGCGGCATGGTCAGCTGCCTGGCCGGCGCCATCGGCCTGGCCGGCATGCTGGCCTGGATACCGGGCATGGATGGCGAACAGGAACGGCCGCCGCTGCGCGAGCGGAATCTGGCCAAATAAGCTGGCTAAATCAGGAATAAGTTGGGTAAATAAGGCTTGTGTACGGCACCGTACAGAAAATTTCAGAAACAAAGTAGACAATAAGTCATGGCATCAGCGCTCAGCGACCCAGTCGCCGCGCAATGACAAAAACCGATGACAGCGCACGGCCAAGGCAGCCGCCGTCATCCACACATTACTCTCGGAGGACACATCATGCTGTATACAATCGCCGTCGTACTCATTATTCTTTGGCTGCTGGGCCTGGTAACTTCCTATACCATTGGCGGCTTCATTCACATTCTGCTGGTGGTCGCCGTGATCATGGTGCTGCTGCGTTTGATCAGCGGGCGCGGTTTATAGAGGCCGGCGCACTGGCCAGACAGGGCGGCGCGCGTGCAAACGGCGCCGCCTTTTTGCCGCCTTTTGCATACAGTGTGTGCGCACTGGCACGCCGCGGCATTTTGCAGTAACGTGTGCAGGTAATTCCTGGGTATGTCCCAATAACAAAACAAGGAGAAAATCCATGAAAGAAACATTCAAAAAAGGCCCTGGCGCCAAATCCCTGATCGGCATGCTGGTGATCGCATTGGCCGCCACCGGCTGTGCCGACATGTCCTCGACGCAGCGTGGCACGGCCACGGGCGCCGGCATCGGCGCGGGCCTGGGCGCCTTGATCGGCGGCACCACCGGTGGCGGCAGCAGCGGCCGCACGGCCGGCGGCGCCCTGATCGGTGCCGCAGCTGGCGCCGTGGTCGGCAATATCTGGTCGAACCGCATGGAAAACCAGAAGCGCGCGATGGAACAAGCGACACAGGGTACTGGTGTGCAAGTGTCGCAAACGGCCGATAACCGCCTGAAAATGGAAATCCCGAGCGACATTTCCTTCGATACCAACCGCGCCGACATCAAGGGCAACTTCCGCCCCATCCTCGACCGCTTCGCCGCCACCCTGAATGAAAACCCGAACACGACGGTCAGCATCATCGGCCACACGGACAGCACGGGCAGCGATTCCATCAATGAGCCGCTGTCGGTGGAACGCGCAGCCCACACGCGCGACTACCTGTCGATGCGCGGCGTCTCGCCGACCCGCGTCGTGACGGAAGGCCGCGGCGCCCGCGAGCCGATCGCCTCGAATGCCGATGCATCGGGACGCGCACGCAATCGCCGCGTGGAAATCTATGTAGCCGAGCTTGCCCCACGCTAAGCTGACACGCATCAATAAAAAACCCGCCGGCAAGGTAACTTGCCGGTGGGTTTTTTCCATGTAAAACAGCTTATTTCGACGTCGTTGCCTTGGCGCCGCTTTCACCCTCTTTCGCCACCTTGGCGAAGTCGCCCGCCACCACCACCGAGACGGCCGATGGCTTCAGGTATTCGCGCAGGCCCTGGTTCACTTGCGCCAGGGTCAAGGCCGCCACTTTCGCTTCCAGGTCCTTGTCGTACGCCATCGTGCGGTCCTGCGCCAGGTAGCCAGCCAGTTCGCGCGCCAGGCCCGCGTCCTGCGTGCGGCCCACTTCTTCCGATTGCAGCCAGCCTTTCTTCGCTTCAACCAGTTCGGCTTCCGTGAAGCCGTCGGCCAGCACCTTGGCGATTTCCTCGCGCAGGGCCGCTTCCACCTTGACCGTGTTTTGCGGCGCGCTGATCGCATACGCCATCCAGTAGCCGGCCGGCTCGCGCGACGGAATGCTCACTTGCGAACCGACGCCGTACGACAGGCCTTCCTTCTGGCGGATGCGGTCGGCCAGGCGGCTGCGCAAGGCGCCGCCACCGAGCATGTGATTGGCCATCAGCAAGGCCGGATAGCTGGCGGCATCATCCTTGAGGGGAATCGGCTGGATGGCGAACAGCACGCTGTTGGCCTTGTCCGGCGTTTCCAGCGTGACTTTCTCGCCGCTGACGGGCTTGACGGCGTCAAGAATGCGCACATACGGCTGCTGCGCCTTCCAGCTGCCGTACAGGCTGGCCACTTGCGCCTTCAGCGCGGCTGGATCGAAGTCGCCGACGGCGGCAAAGGTGGCGTTCGAGGCGCCATAGTAGGCGCCATGGAAGGCTTTCACATCGGCAACCTTGATGGCTTTCCATTGCGCCAGTTCCGCCGGCAAGGTGGCCACGTGGCGCACATGGCCTTCCGGCGTGGCGTCGAGCAGGCGGCGGAAGGCGTTCACGGCCAGCGGCTGCGGTTCAGGCAATTCCTGCTCCGCGCGGCCGACGCGCTCGCGCTGCAATTCCAGGAATTCCGTTTCGCTCAGGGCCGGCTTTTGCAGCACTTGCGCCAGCAGGTCCATGGCGGCCGGCAAGTTCTCGCGCTTGCCCGTCAGCATGGCGGTGACGCCCTCGGCGCCGCCCGTGATGGCCACTTGCGTACCCAGCTGGTCGAACTTGTCCTTCACTTCCTGGCGCGACAGTTTATCCGTGCCGCGCGACAGCAGATTGGCCGTGTAGACACCCACTTGCGCCTTGCCGCGCAAGCTCTCTTCGCTGCCGATCTGCAATTTCAACACGACGCTGACGGTATTGCCCTTGGTTTTCTTCGGCAGCAAGGCGCCCTTCAAGCCATTCGGCAAGGTGAAGCGCGTGGTGCGCGATTCGATATTGTCGGGGCTCGGGTCAAACGCTTCGCCCTGCGCCACGACGGCGCGGCCCGTGTAGCCGGCCAGTTGCGGCGCCACGTCGGCGTAAGCCGGCACGACGGTGCGGTCCGGCGTATCGGTAGGGATGAAACGGCCCAAGGTGCGGTTCGAGCTCTTCAGGTATTTCTCGGCCGCCGCCTGCACCTGCGCCGTCGTCAGCTTGTCGAGCTGGTCGCGCTGCAGGAAGAACAGACGCCAGTCGCCGGCCGCCAGCGATTCCGTCAGGGCGATCGTCATGCGCGCCGTGTTCGACGTGATCAGTTCCACCTGCTTGTTCAGCTGCTGTTTCACGCGCGCCACTTCCGCATCCGTGACCGGCTGCGACTTCAAGTCTTCCAGCACTTTCAGCATGGCCGCTTGCGCCGCGTCGAGGTTGCCATCGACAGGCACCAGCGCGCCGAACAGGTTGTAGCCCGGCTCCAGGTTGCTCACGGAGTTGTATTCGATCTTGCTGGCCAGCTTGGTTTCCACCAGCGCCTTGTGCAGGCGGCCGGCCGGTGCATCCGTCAGCACGTGGCCGAGCACCTCGATGGCGACCGCGTCCTGGTTGCCGGACGGCGCCACGTGGTAACCGGCGCCGACGAACTGCGTGCCGCCGCTACGGCGCACCGTCACGGCGCGCTCGCCATCCTGCACCGGTTCGGCCGTGTAGGTCGGTTCGATCACGCGCGTCGGTTTCGGGATCTTGCCGAACAGTTCATTGATCTGCTTCAAGACCTTCGCTTCATCGAAGCGGCCCGCCACCATCAGCACGGCGTTATCGGGCTGATAATATTTATGGTAAAACGCGCGCAGGCGAGGAATGTTCACCTGCTCGATGTCGGAACGGGCGCCGATGGTCGACTTGCCGTAGTTGTGCCAGTCGTAGGCGATGGCCTGGATGCGCTCGCTCGTCACGCCGATCGGGTCGCTCTCGCCCATCTCGAACTCGTTGCGCACGACCGTCATTTCACCCTTCTGTGTCTTCGGATTCCACAGGTCGTTCTGGTCGATGGCCGCGTTGACCATGCGGTCCGCTTCCATGGCCAGCATCTGGCGCAGGTTGTCGTCGTTGGCGGGGAAGGTGGCGTAGTAATTGGTGCGGTCGTACCAGGTCGTGCCGTTGAACTGCGCGCCCGTCGAGTTCAGGATCTCGACCGGGGTTTTCGTGCCCTTCTTGATGCCGAAGTTGGCGCTGGGCTTGAACAGCAAGTGCTCGAGCAAGTGGGCCATGCCCGTTTCGCCATAGTTTTCATGGCGCGAACCGACCAGGTAGACGATGTTGGTGGTCAGGGTCGGCTTGCTGGCATCGGGGAACAGCAGCACGCGCAAGCCATTGGCCAGCCGGTATTCGGTAATGCCTTCGACGGACGTGACCTTGACGGCGGCGGCGCGGTTCGGCGCGGCCTTGCCGGTTTTCTGGGTCGGCGCCGCTTCAACGGGGGTGGCGGCCAGGATGAACGACGGCGACAGGATGCCGGCGGCAAGCAGGAGGGCGGTAATGGGTTTCAAGGCAGAGTCCTGGTAACACTACATGATTGGGCAAGGCGCAACAGCAAGCGCCATGGAATACATACTGAGTGCAAGAATGATCACGGAGCTTGCGCTGCGTCTTCGCCACTACGTGAAATTATTGCCATTTCACAATTTACGTCATGCTTGTCACTTGCGCAAGTCCCTGTCATCAAGCTGTTATCTGCCCGTGTTATACTCCACGGTTCCAGAACTATCTGCCTGTATATGAGACGAGCTCTCGTCCTGCTCTGCCTTTTTGTTTTCATCGCGTTACCCCAGGCGTTCGCCAGCATGGCCTACGCCAGCCCCTCCCCATTCCAGCACCTTGATGTCGCCGGCGTTACCGCCACGCCTGCCGCCGATTGCCACGATGCCGGCCAGCCCGGCGACAGCTGCGACGCCAACGAATGCGACAACGATCCCATCACGCTGTACCCGAGCTCGCGCCAGGCCGTACCGTTTTACGCCATCATTTGGCAAGCGGGACCGGGCGCACTTTCCGAAGCGGACGTGCGGCTGGCCACCCGGCCGCCGCGCGTCCGCCACTGAGACGAACACGGCAGCACCCATCACGCCCGGGGCACCAGCCGCCAGGCAAGCTTGATACTTACTGACTTTACAAGGTTACACACATGGAATGGTTATTTGACCCGACAATCTGGGTCGGCCTGCTGACGCTGGTCGTACTGGAAATCGTACTGGGTATCGACAACCTGATTTTCATCGCCATCCTGGCCGAGAAGCTGCCGCCGCACCAGCGCGACAAAGCCAGGGTGCTGGGTCTGACCCTGGCCCTCGTCATGCGCCTGGGCCTGCTCTCGCTGATTTCCTGGCTGGTCACCCTGACGACGCCATTGTTTTCCATATGGACATTCTCGTTCTCGGGGCGCGACCTGATCCTGCTCCTCGGCGGCATGTTCCTGCTGTTCAAGGCCACCAGCGAGCTGCACGAACGCCTCGAAGGCGTCACGCACGCCCAGACGGGCCCGAAAGTCTACGCCGGCTTCGGCCTCGTGGTGGCGCAGATCGTCGTGCTCGACGCTGTCTTTTCGCTCGACGCCGTCATCACGGCCGTCGGCATGGTGGAAAACCTGTACGTGATGATGGCGGCCGTCGTCATTTCCATCGTCGTCATGATGCTGGCCTCGAAAGTGCTGACGCGCTTCGTCAACGCCCACCCCACCGTCGTCGTGCTGTGCCTGAGCTTCCTGCTGATGATCGGCCTGTCGCTGGTGGCCGAAGGCCTGGGCTTCCACATTCCGAAAGGCTATCTGTACGCGGCCATCGGCTTTTCCATCGTCATCGAGTTCTTCAACCAGCTGGCGCGCCGCAACTTCCTCAAGCTGCAATCGAACGCCCCGCTGCGCGACCGCACGGCGCAAGCCGTGCTGAGCCTGCTGGGCGGACGCAAGGGCCGCGAAACCGTCGAAGAGCACGAAGTCAAGGAATTGCCCGACGTCTCCGCCTTCGGCGTGGAAGAGCGCAACATGGTCAGCGGCGTGCTGACCCTGGCCGAGCGCTCGATCCGCTCCGTGATGACGCCGCGCGGCGACGTGTCGTGGGTCAACCTGAACGACAGCAGCGACAAGATGCTGCAACTGCTGCGCGACACGCCGCACAGCATGATTCCTGTCTGCAATGACGACCTCGACAATGTGGTCGGCATCGCGCGCAGCAAGGACCTGATCGAGGACCTGGTGTCACACGGCAAGATCGACCCGGCCAGCATGCGCGAAGCCGTCGTCGTGCCGGAAGCGGCCGGCGTGCTGAAAGCCATGGAAACCCTGAAGCGCTCGCGCGGCCAGCTGGTGCTGGTGGTCGACGAGTTCGGCACCGTGCAAGGCGTGCTCACGCCGATCGACATCCTCGAAGCCATCGCCGGCGAATTCCCCGACGAGGACGAGCAGCCCGACGTGGAAGTGCTGGGCCCCGGCCACTGGCGCATCGACGGCGCGACGGACTTGCATTACCTGGAGCAAGTGTTCGAGACGGAAACCCTGGTCAGCGAAGACGGCGAATACAACTCGCTGGCCGGCTTCCTGCTGGCGCATTTCGAAAACATGCCGGCCGTGGGCGAAGTGCTGGAACTCGACGATCTGCGTTATGAAATCCTCGAAGCCGACGAGCGCCGCATCGCCAGCGTCGACGTGCGCCGCATCGAGCCTGATCACAGTTTGTAACACAATGGCAAGCGTGCCCCGCTTGCCATGCCGTATGCTGGGGTCTGCCTTTTTTGGAGACGCCAACATGAAACATTCTTTGCTACGCCTGAGTCTGCTGGCTTGCGCCGCCTTGGGCAGCCAGGCCAGCGCCCAGGCCGCCTCGCCCTCCACCACCATCAAGCCGGGCCTGTGGCAAGTCGACAGCAAGATGGCATCGCCCGACGCCGCCACCGACAACGCCATGTCCATGGTGTTGCAGCAGCTGGGCAACCTTCCTCCCGATCAACGCAAGCAGCTGGAAAGCATGGCGGCCAGCCGCGGCATGGCCATGCCCACCGTGGGCGCAGACGGCGCCGTGCGCGTGACGGCGTGCGTAACGCCGGAAATGGCCGCGCGCAAGCAGATTCCCACGGGCCAGCCCGGCGATTGCACCTCGAAGAACAAGGACATCGCGGGTGGCATGCAGGTGTCGTTTACGTGCACGAATCCGAAATCGAGCGGCGAAGGCAAGGTCTTGTTCAGCGGCGAGCAGGCGTTCAACATGCAGCTGGCGGTGACCACCAGCGCGCGCGGCACGCCGGAACAGGTGAATGTGACGAGCAACGGCAAGTGGCTGGGAGCAACGTGCCCTGCGCCATCAAGCGCTGCTGGTCAGAAACCGTGACGGAAGCCCATGTTGAAGGCGGCGTCGCCACGGCCCGCGTCGCTGGCATTGCCCACCGTGTAGCGGGCGCCATTCTTGTTGTGGATCTTCGCGTAGGACGCGTAGAAATCGCTGCGTTTTGACAGCGAATACGTGAGGCCGACGGCCACCTGCTTGGCATCGCGATCAGCCAGGTCGCGGTCATCCTTGCGCACGTACGAGGCCAGCAGCTTGAAGCCGCCCACGGGCACGGACACGCCCAGCAAGGTGTCGCGGCTGTCCGACGACGACATCGACAGGGCCAGCGAGCTGTAGGCATTGTTCGGGTCCCACGGCGAACTGCCATAGCCCTTGTTCACGCCCACGGCGGCAAAGGCGGTGGCCACTTTCAGGTCGATATTGGCCGCGATCAAGGTGTTGCGGGCCGACATGTCGATGGCGGGCAAGGTGCCGGAGGCGAGGATGAAGTTGTTCTTGCGCTGGTGCGACACGCTGACATTCACGGCGCCGGATGAATAGCCGAGGGTGGCGCCATACGCGCGGTTGTTGGCGCTGCTGTACGGCGACTCGCCGAAACTGTAGATGGCGCTGGCGGTCACGCCGCGCAAGGCTGGAGTGACGTATTTGACGGTATTGTCGTAGCGTTTCACGCTGTAGCCGGCCAGATTGCCGGCGCTGCCGGCCATGCCGCCCTTGAACGGGTCGGCCACGTCGGTCAGGGTCAGGTATTGCAGGTTGTACTGGCGCCCCAGAGTCAGTGCGCCCAGGCGGCTGTCGAGGCCCACGTAGGCCTGGCGGCCGAACAAACGGCCCTCTTCCGACTGGCCCGTGTCATTCTGGATGCCCGCTTCCAGGGTAAACACGGCGGAGACGTCATTGCCCAGCGCTTCGCGGCCCTGCACGCCCAGGCGCGAGCCGGACGCGACGCCGCCGGACACCTTGGCGCCGGCGCAATTGGCGGCGCAGCCCCGTTCGGCCACGATGCCCGCGTCGAGCACGCCGTACACGGCAACGTTACTGGATGCGGCACTGCCTGCGCCATCGGCAGCCTGGGCCGTCGCGCCCAGCACGAAAGGCCCCATCCCTATCACAGCAAGCGCAAAATACGAGGTCTTCATGATAAATATCTCGGTAACGTGAGTTGAAACTTCCCGGTATTGATCAGGACATGCGCTGTGTGTCTGATCTCAGTGTTACCTTATCCCCGCTTTTTGTCCAGCCATCCGTGCGTTGTACAACAGAAACTTCAGCTTAGCCCCAGGAAATGCGTCGTACACTGACAACACGCAAGATTGACCATGATTGGTGGCAATTTGCGGCAAAATAGCGTGAATTGCAGGCCCTGCCGTAAAGCAATGTTCGGTGGCGAACGTTGCGCGATCTGACGCAGGCGGTACACTACTGGTTTTACCGACAGCGGCTCGCCCGTTTTTTCTGCATGCTAGCTATCCTCGAACGCATTGACCCCAACTCCAGCAATATCGACTTGCTGGTGGAATTATTCAACTCACTGCGTCCCAAGCGCTCCCACGACAGCGCTACCGCGATTGCCAACGTGCGCACCCTGCGCCAGCTACTCAAAGGTAACCCCGCGCAAGCGCGCGCCCTGCACGAATACGTGCTGCGCGTGCTGGCCGCGCGCCGCCACGCCAGCCTGTACACCGATATCGGCGTGCTGTCGAACAGCGGTTTTTTCACGGAATTGAAACGCCGCATCGCCTACCGCATGCTGCCGCCCGCCCTCGGCGACGAATACCTGAACGACGCGCTCGACCAGGTGCTGTACCTGAAGACCGATTATTTGTGGATCAGCAACGTGCCGGCCACGGACTGGCTGGAACTGTTCGACGTATTGACCAGCGACGATATCGAACTGGCCGTCGGCGATGGCAACATCATGCTGCCAGGCATGCTCGACGCCATCCGCACCCTGTCCTACCGCGTCTGCGCCATGGGGCTGGAACCGGAACTGACGCGTTTCCACAATGAAATCGAAGTGTTCCAGTCGCCGTTCATGGTGCAGAACACGGAAGTGAACGCCTACCTGGACGCCTACACCAGCCTGCTGCACGGCGAGATCGAGCACATCGAGGACGCGCGCCATTTGCTGGTGATGCTGGACCAGTGCGACGCCGTCATCGCCAAGATCCGCAAGAAGGCGCTGTACCAGGGCACCAGCATTCCCCTCACGTATCTATTGGTGGCCTTGGCGCAAAGCATCGAGCGCCTGCGCAAGCTGCTGTTCCTCGTCGACACGAGCGGCGAACTGCCCGCATCGAACAACGTGGACATCGCCGCCATCACGGTCGACGCCACGCAAGACTTGCTGCACCCGCAACCCGTCAGCCGCCGCCGCGCGGGCGCCGTCGGGCTGGCGCTGGAACTGATACGCGCGCATAACCACAAGTACAAGGTCAGCGACCTGTTTTCCGACAATATCAACTTGCTGGCGCGCAATGTGACGGAAAACGCCAGCCGCACGGGCGAGCACTACATCGCGGAAAACCGCCGCGAGATGGGCGCCATGTTCCTCTCATCCGCGGGCGCAGGCATCATCATCGGCTTCATGGCCCTGTTCAAGATACTGATGTCGTATCTGCGCTCGGCGCCGCTGGTCGAAGCCTTCATGTTCAGCATGAATTACTCGATCGGCTTCATGTTCATCCACTTGCTGCACTTCACGGTGGCCACCAAGCAACCGGCTATGACGGCCTCGCGCATCGCCGCGGGCCTGCACAGCAAGGATGGCAGGAATATCGACCTCGACAGCATGGCCGAACTGATCAACAAGGTCTTCCGCACGCAAAACATGGCCGTGCTGGGCAACCTGGCCACCGCGATTCCCACGGCCTGGCTGATCGCGCTCGGCTACAAGGCGATCACGGGGCACAACCTGGTGACGCCCGAGAAGGCGATGCACTTGCAGCACGATATCGACCCCATCGGCAGCCCCGCCATCTTCTACGCCATGATCGCCGGCGTGTGCCTGTTCGTCGCCGGCCTGATTTCCGGCTACTATGACAACCAGGCCCTGTACACGCGCTGGGCGCAGCGCATCGCGCAATTGCGCGGCCTGGGCCGGGTGATCGGCCAGGAGCGCTTGCAACGGCTGGGCCTGTATCTGGAAAACAACCTGGGCGGGCTGATGGGTAACTTCTATTTCGGTATCTTGCTGGGCTCCATCGGCACCCTGGGCTTTTTGATCGGCTTGCCGATCGATATCCGCCACATCACCTTCTCGGCCGCCAACTTCGCCACGGCCCTGGTGGGCCTCGACCACAACATGAGCTGGCAACTGGCCGTCAAGTCGCTGTCGGGCATCTTCGCCATCGGCACGGCCAACCTGCTGGTCAGCTTCGGCCTGGCCCTGTGGGTGGCCCTGCGTTCACGCCAGGTGCGCTTCAAGCACGGCATGCAATTATTGAAGATTCTGGGCAAGCGCTTCCTGCGCTCGCCCATCGTCTTCTTCTTCGGCTCGAAAAACCCGCCACCGCTGGCACTGCTTGACGAGTCGGCAACCCTGTCACTGACGAACAAGGCTCAAAAATGACCGCTCGGCGCATGCAACCCTGTCTCACCGCCCTACTGCTGTGCTGGACCCTGGCTGCATGCGCCTCGCTGCCCAATGTCAAGAATCTCAATACCACCCTGGAGCCGGTGGCCAAGCCCAAAGTCATCACGGGCAAGGGCGCCGTGCTCAACGTCAACAGCCGCGCCGCCCTGCTCAACAAGCGCTGGGCCAAGTCCGGCATGGACTTGAAGACCCAGGCCGCGCTGGAAGAGGCGGCCACGGGCGTGCCTTTAATCAAGGGCAACAAGGTGACCCTGCTGTTTGACGGCCCGCAAACCATGGCCGCCATGTTCCAGGCCATCAGCGACGCGAAGACCAGCATCAACCTGGAAACGTATATCTTCGACCAGGATCCGCTGGGCCTCAAATTTGCCGACATGCTGATCGAAAAGCAGAAAGCGGGCGTGACGGTCAACATCATCTACGACAGCGTGGGCACCATCGGCGTGCCGCAAGCGTTCTTTGACCGCATGCGCGCGGCCGGCATCCACCTGGTGGCCTTCAACCCCGTCAATCCCGCCAAGCTCAAGGGCGACGACTGGAAGATCAACAACCGCGACCACCGCAAGGTACTGATCGTCGACGGCAAGATGGCGTTTACGGGCGGCATCAATATCAGCGATACCTATGCGAAAAGCTCGCTGTTCCGCTCGAAATCGAAACCCACGGACAAGAAGGACGTGGGCTGGCGCGATACCCACGTAAAAGTGGAAGGCCCGGCCGTGGCCGCCTTCCAGTGGCTGTTCATCCGCACCTGGGCCCAGCAAGACCAGGCCGACCTGCCTGACGCCAATTATTTCCCCGTGCTGTCGGAAGTGGGCGACAAGCTGGTGCGAGTGGTGGCCAGCGAGCCCGAGGGCGGCTTTGAAATCTACAAGGCGTATATCCTGGCCATCCAGGAAGCAAAGAAATCGATCCACATCACGTCCGCCTACTTCGTGCCCGACCAGCAGACGGTCGACGCCCTGATCGCGGCGGCCAAGCGGGGCGTGGACGTGACCGTGGTGCTGCCCGGCGTATCCGACAGCGGCCTCGTGTTCCATGCGGGACACGCGCTGTACGACCAGCTGCTGGCCGGCGGCATCCGCATCTTCCACTTGAAACTGGCCGTGCTGCACGCCAAGACAGCCGTCATCGACGGCGCCTGGTCAACGGTAGGCTCGACGAATATCGACATGCGCAGCTTCCTGCACAACAGCGAACTGAACGTGATCGTGCTCGGCGACAGCTTCGGCCGTGAAATGGAAAACGCCTTCCAGGAAGACTTGCGCGACTCGGAAGAAATCACCAAGGCGAAATGGGAAACACGGCCGCTCTCGGACCGCATGAAGGAGTGGGCGGCGCGTTTCATGAATTACTGGCTGTAAGCACCGATGGGACAAGTGGATATTTGCATGGATATGCACTATATTGCACCAATAGTATGACAATCGTCGTGCTGCTCATCTCTGGAGTTGACTACCATGGCTACCGTGCGCAAGACCATTACCTTGACGGATCAGCAAGACGACTGGATCAAGGCGCAGATTGATGCGGGGCGCTATACCAACGACAGCGAATACATCCGCGACCTGATCCGGCGTGAACAGGAACGCAGCGCCGAACTCGATGCGATCCGCGCGGCGCTGATGGAAGGAGAGGCAAGCGGCGAACCCCAGCCTTTCGACGCCAAGGCGTTCAAGCAGAGAATGCTGGCGGCGCATGGCTGAATACCGGCTGACGCCTGCCGCCGAGCATGACCTGGAGGCGATCTGGGCTTATACGGTACAGCGCTGGGGCGTACAGCAGGCCAGTCATTATCTTGACAGCATGACGGCGGCCTTTGATGACCTGGCAGGCGCTCCAGAGACCGCGCCGGCATGCGAGCAGATTCGGCCCGGCTACCGGCGCCGCAAAGTCGGACGGCACATGATTTATTTTGGCTCTGTCATCGGCAAGTAGGGGAATGTCGGAATTTTCCCTTGGCCATGCTGTCTGACTCTGCATATCAATCACACAGGGAGCAGATCATGCGGCCAGCCGAATGGATCACCTTGATTGCGCAGTTTGCTCAGTTGAGTCAGCGTCAGCGGCAAGCAGGCATTGCCCTGCTACGTGGCAGCGTGCCACACGACGCGACCGTCGCGCTGCTGGAAAGTGTCGCGCAGCCGCGATTGGCCTGTCCCGCCTGCCATTCGGACCACTTGCACCGACATGGTCACGCGCACGGTCTGCAGCGCTACCGCTGCGCTCCCTGCGGGCGCACCTTCAATGCGCTCACCGGCACGCCGCTGGCGCGCTTGCGCCATAAATCGTTGTGGCTCGACTATGCCGATTGCCTGCTGGCATCGGATTCCGTGCGCAAGGCAGCGTCACAGCTAGGTGTGCACCGCAACACCACGTTTCGCTGGCGTCACCGGTTTCTATCGCTGGCCAAGACGGACCGGCCGCATGGCCTGCATGGCATCGCCGAGGCAGACGAGTTATATCTGCTGGAATCGGAAAAGGGATCCAGAACTATGACGCGTCCGCCCCGGCGCCGGGGCGGCCATGCCCATAAACGAGGCATATCGAACGAACAGGTCTGCATCCTGGTGGCGCGCGACCGCACGGGACAGACCCTCGATTTCGTCACGGGAAAAGGAGCGCTAACCAAAGCGCAGTTGCACCACTGTTTGTTGCCCATGATCGACAAGGATGTGCTGCTGGTCACCGACGGCCATGCTGCCTATCGGGCTTTTGCCAGGGAAGCGGGGATCAGCCACCAGGCCGTCAACTTGCGCGCCGGCATCCGCGTGCAGGGCGCCGCCCACGTGCAGAACGTCAACGCCTATCACAGCCGTTTGCGACAATGGATGGGGCCGTTTCACGGCGTGGCGACGCGCTACCTGCCGAACTATCTGGGATGGCGCTGGATACTCGACGCCAGGCGCATCCGCTCATCGGAAACATTATTGAAAGCAACTTTGGGCGCATTCCCACATCTAATGGTGACATAGCCTTTATTTTCGCATCACGAACTATGGCATTGCCATCGTGCGTATTCTGCACGACCGCATGGATGCGGCGCGCCATCTTTAGTGAAATCACCATCCGACGCGACGCGACGCCTCACAGCGGCCGCAAGCTGGCCCACACGCCGCCCTGGCGCTCGAACGCTTCCGTGCTGACTTTTTCAAAGTCGGCGCTGTCTTCATTCCAGCTGTAGCGCTCGACCCTGATACAGCTGTTTTCCACGCGCAGCACGTTGAAGGAGTTCGACTCGCCCCTGCCCCGCGTCGAGGTCGCCGTACCCGCCTGCACCATCAGGGCCGCGTAGCCGGCGATCTTGTAGCGCTCGGCTGTGTTGCCCGCCACGCTGGCATGCAAATGACCCGCCAGCAATAAATCCACGCCGCATTCGGAAAACATCTGCAAGGCTTGCGGGGCGCGGTCGACCAGGTCGTCTTCATCGAAGTTTTCCGGCAAGTCGAATGGATGGTGGGTGACGATGATACGCGTCAGGCCGGGCGGCAAACTGCCCAGGCGTTCACGCAGAAAATCGATCTGCTCGTGGCTGATGCGGCCATCCTTGAACGTCAGGGAACGGGCCGTGTTGATGCCCAGCACGGCGATTTCCTCGTCCACATATTCGGGCGACAAATCGTCCGTCACATGGCGCCGGTACTTCACCAGCGGCGTCAGGAAGCGGGAAACGACGTTGTACAGCGGCACATCATGGTTGCCCGGCACCACGATTTGCGGCCCTGGCAAGCTGTCGAGAAATTGCCGCGCCTGCTGGAACTGGGCGCTGCGGGCGCGTTGCGTGAGGTCGCCCGAGACGACGACCACATCCGGTTCCAGGCGTTCGATCAGCGCGCGCAAGGGCGCCAGCAGGTCCGCATCGACCCTGCCAAAATGCAAGTCGGACAAATGCACGATGGTACGCATGGCCTTACTCCCCAGAAAGTGCCGGCGCAGGCACCAGCACGGCCAGCGCGGCCTTGTGGATGCGGTACTGCAGCGGCGTATTCATGATCGTCACTTCCCCATCGGTGGCTACGCGCAGGCGGCGGTGGTGCGTGGCCACCTCCAGGTCGGTAGCCGTCAGCACATCAAAATCCTTGGCTTGCGACAACTTGCCGAACAGCGCGTGCAAGGCCAGCTTCAGCAAGCCCAGGCGGCCAGGACGCTGCGCCACATACAAGCTCAGCTGGCCGCCATCGAGCCGTTCGCGCTCGCCGATATTCAAGCCTTCCATCATGTATTCATTATTACCGATGAAGACGAATGGCGTGCGCCGCGCATGCACGGCATCGTTGAGTGTCAATTGCACGCTGAGGAAAGGATAGCGGCGCAAGGCCGCCACCAGGGCCCAGCTGAAGGCCAGCCACTTGCCCCGCCCCAGCCGGCGCTGCTGCTTTTCGCGGTCGCGCACGATATCGGGATACAGGCCCAGGCTGGAATTATTCAGGAAGATACGGCCATTGACTTCGCCCACGTCGACCTGGTGCGGCACGCCCTGCGCCACGTTGGCAATCGCCGCATCGAGCTCGAGCGGAATATTCAAATCCTTGGCGAAATGGTTCAAGGTACCCAGCGGCAAGACGCCGAACGGCGTGCCGCTGCCGATAACGACAGAGGCCACGGCGTTGATGGTGCCGTCGCCGCCGCCGGCCACGACGATGGGCGCGCCATCGCGCAGGGCCCGTTCGGCCGTGGCGATCATCTCGGTGCCGCTTTGCGCCAGGGTGATGTCGGCGTCGAGGCCCACGGCGGCGAATTTCGCTTCGAGCTGCTGCGCCCAGTCGGGCGCATAGCCGCAACCGGCGCCTCCATTGATGATGACTGCAATTTTGCTCAGGACAGTTTCCCCTTATTTGGTTTGCCGGATATGCCGGCGCCGGCGCAGGGTCGACACGCCGGCGATGCAGATGGCCAGCCAGCCATAGCTTTCCGCCATGGCCGCCAGTACATCGCTCAGGTAATGCGCGCCCAGGTAGATGCGGCTGAAACCCACCAGCGCCGCCATCAGGAAAGCGCCCAGCGCGATGGCGATGCGCTTGCCCCAGGCGCCCGGCGCCGTCTGGCAAATCAGGTAGGCGGCCAGCAAGCCGTACAGGGCTGTCGAGGTGGCAGTATGGCCACTCGGAAAGCTGTAGGTGCTCAGGGCCGTCTGCAGGATGGGCTCGTCAAAACTGGGCCGCGCGCGGACAAAAATGTACTTTAGCAGCAGGTTCAAAAACATGACGCCCGGCATGGTGATGACGAGGGTAAACAGCCAGTAATCGGCGCCCTTGCGGTGCAGATACCAGCCCAGCAAGACGGCCAGAGTAATGGCGCCGATCACGCCATGCATGTGCGTAACGACCAGCAGGCAAGTGGTGATCCACGGCACGGCATGCTGGTTGAACCACTGCGCCACCTGCAAGTCGATTACGGTAATTTGCTGCATGCCCATGACGGCTTCGGCGATCTCGTGGAAGACGACGATGGCCACCAGCATCAGGACCACGCCCACCGTCATATGCAGGCCCAGCTCGCCCTCGGGCGACAGGCGCGCCTCGACGAAGCGGCGCAGTTTCGTGGTCCAGCCCGTGGTCATGCCCATGTCATTTTTCTCTTGCAAACTCATCTCTCTTTCCTGTTCCCGGTGATGATCAAAAAAACCACACCAGTAAAAAAATACTGTTTATTCATACAGTAGCTGTGTATTCATACAGTAGTTATGCTATTCTGATGACTCGTTCAACACATCTCCCTCAAAGGAATTGTCATGGCAACATTGAATAGCGGTTTTGGCTCACGGTTCGGCCTGGAATACGCCCCAAGCTCTTTCCTCGTCCGCATGGGCAAGCGCGAAATCCTCGTCTGCCGCGACTTCCGCAAGCGCTACTACACCGTCAATCCCCTGATCGAGTGCGGTACGGGCATCGAGCCGGGCTATGTTGAAGTGCTGCTGATGCGCCGTTGGTTGCTCATTCTATCCAAGGCACATTAAGAATGACTTTAAAACAAGGTACTCGTACCCTGTTGTAAAGTCAGCTCCGTCCGGCCACGCCGGGAGCGCGCCAGTACCGGCCAGCGGCAACGCTGGCCGACCCCTCATTACTGTGTGCGTTCCGGTGCGGCCGGGCTGGCAGGTGTTTGCACTGGCAGCGTCGTGTCAAACACGTTCGCTTCGTACCAAAGCGTGACGAACAGCACCATCACGACGGGGCCGATGAACAGGCCCACGAGGCCCAGGGTTTCCACGCCGCCCAGAATGCCGAACAGTACGGCCAGGAAAGGCAAGCGGGTGGCGTTGCCGATCATGCCGGGGCGCACGAAATGGTCGGCCACGAATAGCACCACGGTGCCCCACGCGGCTACGCCGATGGCGGCGCCCACACTGCCCTGGAAGACCAGCAAGGCGGCCGCACACAGATAAGCGAGCGGCGCGCCGAACGGGATGATGGCCAGGATGCCCGTGGCAAAGGCCCACAGGGCCGGCGACGGCAAGCCGGCGATGGCGTAGGCGATGCCGATCAGCACGCCTTCGGCCAGGCCCACCAGCACCAGGCCGTTGACGGTCGCGCGGATGGCGGTGGGAATTTTTTGCGCATAGCGGCCCCACCGTTCGGGGCGCAGGAAATGGCTGCCGACGGCCGTGATCTGGCGCGTCAGCGCTTCGCCATCCTTGTAGAAGAAAAACAGGCATAAAAACGCCAGGCCAAAATCGACCAGGCGGTGGAACACGTCCGCGCCCAGCACCTTGAGCATGTCGCGCGCGGAATGAAAGCCGCCCACGGCGCTGCCCGCAAAGAAGTGGCCGAGGCCGTGGGGCTGGCTCAAGGTCGCTTGCCACCAGTCGCCGATGGCGCTGCCGGCCAGCGGAATATGCGCCACCCAGTCCGGCACGGGCAAGCCGTCCGTATTCGCATGCACGACGAAATTGGCCAGCACGGGCACTTCGCGCGTCGCCTGCGCCACGCCGAACAGCACGGGAATGATGAAGATGCAGGCGAACGCCAGGGTCAGCACGGCCGCCGCCACGATGGGGCGCTGCCCCAGGGCCGCGCGCGCGCGCAGGTACAGGGGCCAGGTCGCCACGCACAGGATGCCGGCCCACACGAGCGGCAAAAAGAAACGCTGCATGACGAACGCCGTCACGGCGATCAAGGCCAGGGAAAAGCCTGCGCTGACAATATCGCGCTGGGTATCGTTCATGCCACTCCATTCGTGCCCGGCGCCATGGAGCGCCAGTATTGGCTACGCGCCGGTTGCGCAGGCGTAGCGTAACACGGCGGCATTCCGCTTTAGACGAGGCCCAGTTCCGCAGGCTTGACGCCGGCAAACACGTGGTCAAGCTGCGCGGGGGTCAAGCCGAAGGTGCGGCGCAGCAAGCCGCCCAGCACGGCACGGTATTCATTGAGCACGGGCATGTCGCGGTTCTGGAACAGCGTCGCCTGCGAAATCGCCACCTGTTCGCCCGCCACCTGCTTGCCTTTGATGCCGCCGCCCAACACCCAGAACACGCTGCCGTGGCCATGGTCCGTGCCGCGGTTGCCGTTTTCGCGGAAGGTGCGGCCAAATTCGCTGACCACGACGACGACGGTATTGCGCCACTCGCTGCCCATTTCCTGCGAGAACGCGGCCAGGCCACGCCCCAGCTCATCGAATCGCCCCGCCAGGTAGCCGTTCGCGCCGCCCTGCCCCACGTGCGTATCCCAGCCGCCCACGTCGACGAAGCCCAGGTTGTATTTGTCCTTCATCAAGCGGGCGATACGCTGCGCCTCCAGTTCAAATCCCTTGGTACTGATGGCGTTGCGGTTGGCCGCCTGCATCTCGCCCGTCAATTCCTTCGTCACATCGTCGCGCACGGCAAAGCCCGCACTGACCGGTTGCTGCAGGGGCGTGCCCCGGTACATAGCGGCGATGACCTGGCTTTGACGCGCATCAATGCCCGACTTGCCCACCGAGCGCAGCGCCATGTTCGGTACCTGTACGCCGCCTTGAAAGATCAGCGGCAGCTGGTCCGTGAAGGAAATGGCGTGATTGCCTTGCTGCTTATTGAGGCTTTGCGCCAGCCGGTTCAAAAAGCCCGAGCGGAAATCGCGGCGCCCGCCCAGTTCCTGTCCCAGCTCGATGCTGTCCTGCGTCTCGAAGTGGCTGCGCGTCAAATCCGTCGTGCCCGCAAACGGAATGAAGGCCGCCTCGCCACCCATAAACATGGGATAGATGGTTTCGCGCAAGGCCGGATGCAGGGCCCAGTCGGTCGTCAAGGCCAGCGCGCCGTTTTCCTCGCCCGGTTTCGCGATGGCGATATTCGGCCGCGAGGCATAGTAAAAATCGCTGCCGATGGGCACCAGCAGATTGTTTGCGTCATAGCCGCCGCGCAAAAAGACGAACAATAGCTTCGCATTTGTGGCGGGCGCGGCCAGCAAGCTGCCCGCATGCGACAACAACGGCGCGGCGGCCAGGGCTTTCAACAAGTCACGACGGTTCATGACAATTCCTTTCAGCGGTGCATCATTTCGGGCGACGAGAGCAGGAAGGTATTCCACTCCTGCGGCGAAGCGGCCTGCTCCAGGGCCTGCCGCGTGGCCGGGCTCAAGGTCGGCTGCAGCGACTGGTAATACAGGGCGCTGGCCAGTTGGGGAAACGCCACCTTTTCCTGCGGCTGCGGGCCATCCGTCTTGAACAGGCCGGCGCTGCCCGAGCCGATGGTGCGGGCGATATCGAAGCGCGTCGTCATCTGGCCTGGGCTGGCCCAGGAAGCGTCCGTCAGAGGATAACCGTCCGGCGTCTGGCGCCCGTACAGGGGCTGGCCCATGCGCGAGAGCCAGCTCAGCATCGGGCCCGCATTCAGGATGGGCTTGTCGTCATAGCTGAGGCGCACGGCCGACACCACGTAATGCATGGGGTCCTTGAATTTCTTCCCCAGCGACTGCTTGAATTCGGGACTGTTGAACATGGTTTGCAGCACGTCGGCGATCATGCCGTCGCTCTGCTGGAAGGTGGCCGCCATGCGCGCCACCAGAGGCGCGGGCGGATTGTCGCCGACGAAATACTGGGCCAGCTTGCCGCTGATGAAATGGGCGGTGGCGGGACTGCGGCTCAAACGATCCAGCGCTTCATCGAGCTCGGCCAGACCCCGGCCCTTCACCGTTTGCCCGAGGAATTGCTTGTCGCCGTAATCGTGGCGGTTCGGATTGAATTCAAACAAGCCCCGGCGCACGTATTGCGACTGCAGCGCCGGTTTCACCTTCGGCGTATCCGGCCCCAGGTTCACGCCCACGCCGGTCAAGATGCGCGCCAGTTCCTGCACGTCCGTCTGGCTATAGCCGCCGTTCACGCCCAGGGTGTGCAGTTCCATCAGCTCGCGCGCATAGTTTTCATTGATGCGCTTGGCGGCATTGGCTTCATTGTCCAGATAGCGCAGCATGGCCGGATGGTGGACGGTCGCGCCCAGCAAGTCGCGGAATTTTCCCAGCGCGTGCGGCGCGATGGCGTTCGCCTCGTAATCGCCGACCATGGCGCGCAAGTTGTGCTTGCCCTGGTGTACGCTGAAATGGTTGAGCCAGAACCAGCTCAGCTGCTGCTGCAGCTGATTCGGCGAATACACGTCAAGCAATAGCGAACGCGTGGCCGCTTCGCGCGCCAGACGGTTGAGTTCTTGCTGGTAATCCTTTTGCGCCTGCTGCTTGGCCATGTCGTCCATGACGGCAGCCGACTCCTTGCGCTTTTGCTCCACGGACATGACGAGCTGATCGAGGGGCACCTGGCTGATCGTCATGGCGTCGATCTGGGCCTGCACGGCGGATGGCAGGCTGGCTTTACCCGGGTGCAATTGCGCCTGCAGATAACGCTGCCAGCCTTGCGCCTGCATCTGGCGCGCGCTGCCGGCGTTCACGCCCCAGCTGACCCTTTCCAGCAGGGCAATGTCTTGCGCGGAACTGGTCTGCGCGCGATGATCGGCCTGGACGGCAGGTCCGGTGGCGGTGCAGCCGGCCAGCAACAGCAGGGAAATCAGGGTTGTCGGCAACAGTCGGTTGGGGGTCATGGCGGTCCTTCAAGCGGTTTCAACCAGAATGCCTGAGGGTACGCCCAGGTTGACCTGCGCATGATTGCCATTTGCAACGAGTTGTAATCAATAATGTTATTTGTGCAATTCCGCGCACTTGTCGCGCAGGAAATCGCGCAGCTGCAGCACCAGCGGCGTCACCTGCGCCCGGTGCATGCACAGCAGTTGCAAGGGCGCGGCCTCGCCCGCCACCTCGGGCAGCAGCACGTGCAGGCGGCCGGCGGCCACGTCGCCGGACACGTCGAGCCGCGACTTGTAGGCGATGCCCAGGCCTGCCACGGCCCAGCGGCGCACCAGGTCGGCATCGTCGGCGCTGCGGTTGCCGCTCACGGCTATCGTCACCTGCTCGCGCTGCGGCAGGCGGTAAAAGGTCCAGCGGTCGTGCAAGCCGTCTTCCAGCGCGAAGCGCAGGCAATTGCGCTGCGACAAGTCTTCCAGCACCAGCAGGGGTCCATGTTCGCGCAGGTAGGCGGGCGACGCCACCAGCACCCGGTTGTTGGCGGGCGCGATGGGCATGGCGACCATGCTCGAATCGTCCTGCTGGCCATAGCGGATGGCCACATCAACTTGCTGGCGCACCATGTCGGCCACCCGGTCGCTGACGCTGAGCTGGTATTGCAGTTTCGGATGGCGCGACTGGAATTCATCGAGCCAGCCCAGCATCAGATTGCGGCCCAGGTCCGAGGGCATGGCAATTTTCAAGGTTCCGCCGAAACTGTCCTTGCCGGCCAGCAGCGCATCGTGGCCGGCGCGCAGCAGGCGCAAGGCTTCGCGCGCGTGTTCCAGGTATTGCGTGCCTTCCACCGTCAGGCTCAGCGAACGGGTCGTGCGGGCCAGCAGGCGCAAGCCAAGCTCCCCTTCCAGGCGCTTGACGGCGGCGCTGGCCAGCGCGGGCGAAATGCCGATCTCGCGCGCGGCCGCCGACAAACTGCCGCGGTCGGCCGTGCGCACAAACACCTGCAAGTCATCGAGTCGCAGCAATTTTCAGCATTCCTTTGAAAGTGTTTCGGTACGCGCCCCCTGTTTCCAGGGCGAGAAAATGGCCATGATACGTCAAGCCCCTATGGCCACGCCAACAATGGTGTCGGATTACGGTCCTTCGGACCTATTCCGACCTACGCCTACTCCATCACTGTTTTACCAAAGGAAGCACATGAAAACCATCGCCTACCACCACAGCCTGCCCATCACGGATGCCGACGCCCTGCTCGACATCGAGCTGCCCGTGCCCGCCGCCACGGGGCGCGACCTGCTCGTCGCCGTCAAGGCCATTTCCGTCAACCCCGTCGATACCAAGGTGCGCAAGAACCGCGCGCCGAAAGACGGCCAGCCGGAAGTACTGGGCTGGGATGCGGCCGGCGTCGTCACCGCCGTCGGCCCCGACGTGAGCCTGTTCCAAGTCGGAGATAAAGTCTGGTATGCGGGCGCCATCAACCGTCCCGGCAGCAACAGCGAATTCCAGCTGGTCGACGAGCGCATCGTCGGCCACATGCCGGCCAGCCTCGATTTCGCCCCGGCCGCAGCCCTGCCCTTGACCGCCATTACGGCCTGGGAACTGCTATTCGACCGCCTGCAGATCAGCCGCGACAAGAATCTCACCGGCAAGTCGCTGCTGGTGATCGGCGCGGCCGGCGGCGTCGGTTCCGTGCTCGTGCAACTGGCGCGGCAACTGACGGGCGTCACCATCATCGGCACGGCCTCGCGCGCGGAAACGGCGGACTGGGTCAAGGAACTGGGCGCCCACCACGTGATCGATCACAGCTTGCCGCTGGCGCAGGAAATCACGCGCCTGGGTTTGCCGCCCGTCGATTATGTGATCAGCCTGAACCAGACCGACAAGCATTTCGAGCAAATCGTCGAACTGATCGCGCCGCAGGGCAAGTTCGCCCTGATCGACGACCCCGAGCACATCGACGTGCGCAAGTTCAAGGGCAAGAGCGTGTCGCTGCACTGGGAACTGATGTTTACCCGTTCGCTGTTCCAGACGCCAGATATGATCAAGCAGCACGAATTGCTCGAGGAACTGGCGCAGCTGGTCGATGCTGGTATCATCAAGACCACCCTGGCCGAACGCTTCGGCACGATCAACGCGGCAAACCTGAAACGCGCGCACGCCCTGCTGGAAAGTAATACGGCGAAGGGCAAGATCGTGCTGGAAGGTTTTAATTAATCAGGTAATCAAAATGGCCCGGAAATCATTGACGTTGGTCAAGGTCGGGCCAGTGATCACGCTATCTCCCAGCGCCTGGAAGAAGCCGTGTCCATCGTTGTTGTCCAGGCTGTCGTGCGGTTTGATGCCTTGCGCCCAGGCCCGTTGCAGGGTGTCGGGCGCCAGGACCGCGCCGGCGATGTCTTCCTGGCCGTCGACGCCATCCGTGTCGCCGGCCAGCGCGTGGATGCCCTCGTGCCCGTCCAGCGCGATGCCCAGCGCCAGCAGGAATTCCACGTTGCGCCCGCCGCGCCCGTTGCCGCGCACGGTGACCGTCGTTTCTCCGCCCGACAGCAGCACGCACGGGGCGGGAAACGGCTGGCCCCGCGAGGCCGTTTGCAGCGCGATGCCGGCCATCACCTTGCCCACGTCGCGCGCCTCGCCTTCCAGGCTGTCGCCCAGGATATACGGCGTGATGCCGGCCGCGCGCGCCACGTCGGCCGCCGCTTCCAGGGCCATCTGCGGCGTGGCGATCAGGGTCGTGCGCGTGCGCGCCAGCCGTGGGTCATCGGGTTTCACGGATTCGCCGCGCCCGCTTTCCAGGGTCTTTCGTATGCTGTCCGGCAAGTCCATGCCATAGCGGCGCACGATGGCCAGCGCATCGTCGCACGTCGTGGCGTCGCCCACCGTGGGGCCGGATGCGATGTCACCGAGCTTGTCGCCAGGCACGTCGGAAATGGCCAGGGTCACCACTTGCGCCGGATGGCAGGCGGCCGCCAGGCGCCCGCCCTTGATGGCGGACAAATGGCGGCGCACGCAATTCATTTCGCCGATGGTGGCGCCCGACGCCAGCAACGCGCGGTTCAGCGCCTGCTTGTCTTCCAGGCTGATGCCGTCAAGTGGCAAGGCCAGCAGCGACGAGCCACCGCCCGAAATCAGACACAGCACGGTATCGTCAGCGTGCAAATTGCCGACCAGCTCGAGCATGCGCCGCGCCGCGTCCATGCCGGCCGCATCGGGCACGGGATGCGACGCTTCGACGATCTCGATGCGTTCGCATGGCACGGCATAGCCATAGCGCGTGACGACGAGGCCCGACAGCGGCCCCGGCCAGTGCCGCTCCACGGCTTGCGCCATGGCGGCCGACGCCTTGCCGGCGCCGATGACGATCAGCCGGCCCTTGGGCGCGGGCGGCAGATGGGGCGGTATGCAGTGCGATGGCTGGGCTGCGGCGATGGCGGCCTGAAACATGGCTTGCAGCAAGGCGCGCGGTGGCGGTGGCAGGGTCGTCATCATGGTCAATTCCTCCGGTTCGATCAGCGGTTCACTTAGCGATTAACGATGCGCGCGGGAACGCGCAGCACCAGTATGGCGCCCAGCAGCATCACTGCGGAAAGAATATACAGGGCCACGTCGGTGCCGCCCGTCGCATCCTTGATCCAGCCGACGAGGAAGGGGCTGACGAAACCGGCCACCTGGCCCAGCGAATTGATCAGCGCCAGGCCGCCGGCCGCCGCGGCGCTACCGAGAAACGCCGTCGGCAAGGGCCAGAACATGGGCAGGCCGGACAGCGCGCCCATGGTCGCCAGCGACAGGCCGATCAGGGCGACGACCACGTTGCCATGCGCCTGTGTCGCCAGCAGCAAGCCGCACAGCGCCATCAGCAAAGGGCCGCTCAAATGCCAGCGGCGTTCCTTGTGCTTGTCGGCCGAACGGCCTACCCAGATCATGAAGATGCTGGCGCACAGGTAGGGAATGGCGCTGACCCAGCCCACGGCCACGGGGCTGGCGAAACCGAGCGACTTGACGATGCTGGGCAGCCAGAAGTTGATCGCGTACACGCCCATCTGGATGCAGAAATACACGAGGCCCAGCATCCACACATGCTTGTTGCGCAGCACGCTGGCGAAGGTGTCGGCCGTATTCGCGCCGTTGCGGCGCTGGCGTTCGTCCTCGTCAAGGTCGGCGCGCAGCAGCTGCTTTTCTTCGGTATTGAGCCACTTCGCCTGGGCGATGCCGTCGTTCAGCAGCACGTACACGAGAAAGCCCAGCAGCACGGTGGGTATGCCCTGCAGCAGGAACATCCATTGCCAGCCGGCCAGGCCGCCGTGGCCCGCGAACGATTGCATCATCCAGCCCGACAAGGGGCTGCCCAGCAAGCCGGAAATGGGGATGGCCGACATGAACAGGCCCATGATGCGGCCCCGGCGCGACGCGGGATACCAGTTCGTAAAGTACAGCACGATGCCGGGGAAGAAGCCCGCCTCGAACACGCCCGTGATGAAGCGCAGCGAATAGAACGCGGCCGGCGTGGTGACGAACATCAGGCAGGCCGAGGCGATGCCCCAGGCGATCATCAGGGTACCGATGACCTTGCGCGCGCCCAGCCGGTGCAGCAGCAGATTGCTGGGCACGCCACTGGCCACGTAGCCGATGAAGAAAATGCCGGCGCCCAGGCCGTACACGCTTTCGCTCCATTGCAGCGCATCGAGCATTTGCAGCTTGGCAAAGCCGACATTCACGCGGTCCAGGTAATTGAACAGGTAGCAGATGAAGATGAAGGGGATCAGATGCAAGGTGACCTTGCGGTAGGCGCCTTCGCGCACGTGGTCCTGCGCGGACGCGCCGGCGGACAGGCTGGCGCCTGGATGGATGGTCATGGGTGTCTCCTGACTATTTTTTTATGGGATACGGCCAGCCCATCGTACAATCGCCGGCAGAAACAGTCATCGTGCGGATGCATGAAGAAATATGGTGTTTGATACGATGATTCCATGCAAATGCACAAGACGGACCACCCATGCCGAATATTGACCTTCCCCTGGCGCAAGACATCGTCCGGCGCACCATGCACATCATTCCCTTCAGCGTGAACGTCATCGATGCGCGCGGCGTGATCCTGGCCAGCGGCGATCCGCAGCGCGTGGGCGACCTGCATCCGGGTGCGCAACTGGCGCTGGCCCGGCGCGCCAGCGTGGAAATCGGCGCGGCCGACATGGCCAGGCTGCCGGGCACGCGGGCCGGCATCAACCTGCCCCTGACCGTGCGCGGCGAGATTTGCGGCGTGCTGGGCCTGACGGGCGAGCCAGATGCCGTGCGCCAGTTCGGCGAACTGGTGCGGGCCATGGCGGAAATGATGCTGGAGCAGGCGCGGCTGGTCAGCGAGTTGCAGCATGAAAAGCGCTACCGCGAGGAATTCGTGTCCCAGCTCGTCTACCGCACGGGCATTTCGGACGCCAGCATGCAGGCGTGGGCGGCGCGCCTGGCGGTCGATTTGCGCGTGCCGCGCGCCATGTTCGTGCTGGAAATACCGGATGCGGGCGAAGGCCCGGGCGAGCGGCTCGACCAGGTGCTGACGCAGCTGCAGCAAGTGCAGTCCGACCTGTCGGCCCGCTGGCCTTCCCTGCTGATGGCCGTCGTCTCGCCGGGCGAACTGGTGCTGCTCGACGCCTTTCCCGCCAGCGGCCCGCAGCAGGCGCGCGCGGCGCAAGCCAGGGAGCGCCTGCTCGAACTGCACCAGGTGGCACAGCAGGCGCTCACGCCACCGGCCACCCTGGCCATGGGCGTGGCCTTGCCGGGCCTCGATGGCGCCACGGCTTCGTATGAATCGGCGAAGCAGACGGCGCGCGTGGGCCGCACCCGCGATGGCGGGCACACTACTTTTTCCTATCTGGAACTGAGCCTGCCCGTGCTGCTGTCCGGCCTGCAAGCGGGTTGGCAGGCCGAGCAATTGCGCCAGACCCTGGCCCGTCTGCAGGCGCACGACCGCAAGTCGGGCACCCTGATGCGCACCCTGGCCGCCTGGTTCCGCCACCACAGCCACCCGATGGCCACGGCCAGGGCCCTGCACATCCACCGCAACACGCTCGATTACCGGCTGCAGAAGATCGCCGAACTGACGGGGCTGGACCTGGACGACACGGATGACCGCCTGCTGCTGTATGTCGCCCTGCAACTGAATTGACAGATGCCCGTCTACAATGTCGGCTGACCGCATAACAGGAATAGCATGAACGACACCATCGAATGGACCAGTCTTGCCCGCACTTTCGGGTTGTTTACCGTCACGGCCGTGGCCGAACTGCTGGGCTGCTACCTGCCCATGCTATGGCTGAGCAACAAGGGCAGCGCCTGGCTGCTGGTGCCGGCCGCCCTCAGCCTGCTGGTCTTCGTGTGGCTTCTGACCTTGCATCCGGCCGCCAGCGGGCGCGTGTATGCCACGTATGGCGCCATCTACATCGCCACGGCGCTGGGCTGGCTGTGGCTGGTGGACGGCGTCACGCCCGCCTGGACCGACATCGCCGGCGTGGGCCTGGCCCTGGCCGGCGCCGCCGTCATTGCCATGGGGCACAAGGCGCAGTAATTACGCCGCATGCCGGCGGAAGTTCGTTTCCGCCGACCACGCCGCGCTGGCGCGGGCCAGCAAGACGGCTTCGCCATCGGCCAGCCAGTCGTCCGCATCGGCGATCTTCCACATGGCTTGCAGCAGCTGGCGGCGCAAGTCCGGCTCGGTGATTTCATCAAGCAGGCTGTCGATCACGCCATTGGCCAGTTGCACGGCGCCATGCACGGTCGACGTCAGCATGTCGTCGCACAGGTCTTGCAGCAATTGCTGGAAGGCGGCCGGCTCAAGGTCGATATGCTCAAGGATCTTGCTGCGATGCATCGCTTGCAGCTCGGCGCTGGCCAGGTTGCCATCGACCACCATCATCAGGGCCAGGATACGTCCCGCTGCCTGGGGACTGTTCATTGCATAGGTACGCATAGTTCACTTTCCATTGTCAGTTTAAAAAGCGCGCCCCGCCATTGCAGGGCGCGCGGTACGGCATTTACTTCTTGTCGCTGCGGGTGATGAACACGCTGGCCACGCAGCTCGACACGATCAGGACCGCCACCACCAGCAACGACGCTTCCACCGGCACGTGGTACCACGGCATGATCAGCATCTTGGCGCCGATGAACACCAGCACCATCGCCAGGCCATACTTGAGCATGTGGAAGCGGTCAGCCACGTCCACCAGCAGGAAGTACAGGGCACGCAATCCCATGATGGCGAACAGGTTCGACGTGAAGACGATGAACGGGTCCGTCGTGATGGCGAAAATCGCCGGGATCGAGTCCACCGCGAAGACCAGGTCCGTCACCTCGATCAGGATCAGCACGAGGAACAGCGGCGTGACATAGCGCAAGCCACCCTTTGCCACGAAGAAACGCTCGCCGTGGTCGCCGTCGGCCACCCGCAAGTGGCGGCGGGCAAAGCGCAGCACGGGGTTGTTCGCCACGTCCGGTTCCGCATCGGCAGCCACCAGCATGCGCATACCGGTCACCAGCAGGAAGGCGCCGAACAGGTACAGCACCCAGCTGAACTCGCTCACTACCCACGCACCGGCCATGATCATCACGGCGCGCATGACGATCGCGCCCAGCACGCCATAGATCAACACGCGGCGCTGGTACTGGATCGGCACCTGGAAGGCGCTGAAGATCAGCAGGAAGACGAACACGTTATCGACCGACAGGGCTTTCTCGATCAGGTAGCCGGAGAAAAACTCCAGCGCCTTCTGGTTGGCGATCTCAGGACCGGCCGTGCCGTTCAGATACCACCACAGCCCGCCGTTGAACAGCAGGGCCAGGCTGACCCACACGAGCGACCACGTCGCCGCTTCCTTGACGCTGACCTTGTGTGCCTTGTTGCCGCCAAAGACGAACAAGTCCAGCGCCAGCATCACCAGGACAAAGGCGATGAAGCCGGCCCACATGGGTGCCGTCGCAATACTTTCCAGGCCGTTCATCGGCGGCCTCCGCAACTGTCTGTTTGTATCCAGAAGTCCATGACACTCTCCTTGCATGAATTGAGCAGCCATCATAGTCCGAATATAAACATCGAACAAATCGAATATAATTTAAGAATACATCGAAAAACTCGATGCATTAATCCCCCGGGAAAAACCATGTCGACACTCAACTTCAAGCACTTGCGCTATTTCTGGATGGTGGCCAAGACGGGCAGCATCGCGCGCGCGGCCGAGCAGCTACACCTGACGCCGCAATCGATTTCCGGCCAGCTCAGCGAGTTTGCCGACACCCTGGGCGTGGAACTGTTCCGCCGCAGCGGGCGCCAGCTGGAATTGACGGACACGGGCCGGCGCATCCTCAGCCATGCCGAAAGCATTTTCAACACGGGCGATGAATTGCTGGAAATCGTGCGCGACCAGTCGCGTACGACAACGACGACCTTCCGCGTGGGCTGCGCCGATTCCGTGTCGAAACTGATCGCCTGCCGCCTCGTGGAACCGGCGCTGGGACTGGCCGAGCCGCTGCGCATCATTTGCCGCGAAGGCCGGCTGGCCAGCCTGCTGGCGGACCTGGCCGTGCACCGGCTCGACCTGATCATGGCGGACCGTCCCATGCCGGCCCACTTGAGCGTGCGCGGCTTTAACCATTTACTGGGCGAAAGCGGCATGACCCTGTTCGGCACGCCAGCCCTGGCCGCCACGCTGAACGGCGGCTTCCCGCAATGCCTGGACGGCGCGCCGCTGCTGCTGCCCGGCGAAGACTTCGCCATCTACGGGCGCTTGCTGCAGTGGCTCGGCGACAATAATCTGCACCCGCGCATCGTCGGCGAGTTCGACGACAGCGCCATGATGAAGGCCTTCGGCCAGTCCGGCGCCGGCCTGTTCTTCGCCCCTACCGTCATCGCGCCCCAGGTGTGCGAGCAATACGCCGTGGTGGCGCTGGGCCGGGTCGATAGCCTCGTCGAGCAGGTGTATGCGATCACCACGGAACGGCGCTTGCGCCACCCGGCCACCATCGCCATCAGCCAGAGCGCGCGGCGCGAGCTGTTCGTGTAAACCCGTTCAGCCGCTGACGGCGATCTTGCCCGGCTGCCCGCCCCGCTCCAGCAGCGCATGCGCGCGCCGCAAGGTGGCCGCGTTCATCGGCGACAAGCGCTGCCGCAGCGTATGGCGCAGCACGCCCTCGTCCAGCAGCCGCGCCACGCGGTTCAGGATGCGGTGCTGCTCGATCATGTCTTCGGTGGCAAACAAAGGCCGCGTAAACACCATTTCCCAGTGCAAGGAGATGCTCTTGCCCTTCAGCGACGCCGCATCGAAAACATCGTGGTCGTCGATGACGGCCAGCTTGCCGTGCGGCGCGATGAGCTCCACCAGTTGCGCGATATGTTGCGCCGTGTGCGACAGCGCCGCGATATGGCGCACGGGCGCCACGTTCAATGCCGCCACCTGCGCCGACAACGGTTGTGTATGGTCGATCACGTGGTGCGCGCCCATGGCGCGGCACCAGTCGCCGCTGTCGCCGCGCGAGGCCGTGGCAATCACCGTAAAACCCGTCAGCTGGCGCGCCAGCTGGATCAGCAGCGAGCCGACGCCGCCCGCGCCGCCCAGCACCAACAGGCTGCCCCGCTCCTGCCTGTCGCCAGGCGCGATGGCAAAACGCTCGAACAGCAGCTGCCACGCCGTCAGCGCCGCCAGCGGCACGCTGGCCGCCTGCGCAAAGTCCAGGGTCGCCGGCATACGCCCCGCGATGCGCTCATCGACCAGGTGATATTCGGCATTCGCGCCCGCGCGGTCGAACGAACCCGCGTAATACACGGCTTGCCCCGGCGCGAACAGGGTCACTTCGCTGCCCACCGCATGCACGACGCCGGCCGCATCCCAGCCCAGAGTCGTGACGGCATCGGGTACCGTCACCAGCCCCGCGCGCACTTTGGTATCGAGCGGATTGACGCCGACGGCGCGCACCTGCACCAGCACGTCGCGCGGGCCGGGCACGGGCATCGGGCCTTCCATGTCGAACAGGCCGCCTTGTTCGTCCACACTGCTTCCTTTCTTGAAACCAATCATCTTCATTGCTTGCTCCAGCAGGTCAAAACCCCATGGTAAGCAGCCACGCGAGAAAGAGAAATATGCTTCAATGCGTTTCACACCTGACCAAACTGTCATGAATCATGCAAGACATCGATAATCTCTCCGGCGTGGCTCTGTTCGTGCAACTGGCGCAGGCGGGCAGCTTTGTCGCCGCCGCGCGCCAGGCCGGCATTTCGCCATCGGCCGTCAGCAAGAGCCTGGCCCGGCTCGAGCAGCGGCTGGGCACGCGCCTGTTCCAGCGCAGCACGCGTCAGCTGAGCCTGACGGCGGAAGGCAAGCTGTTCCTCGCGCGCAGCGAACGCATCCTGGCGGAAATGCAGGCGGCGCAGGAGGAACTGGCGGGCACGCTGGCGCCGCGCGGCCGCCTGCGCCTGGGCTTGCCGGAACTGGGCAGCGTTTTCCTGCCCGCGCTGGCTGATTTTTCCCAACGACACCCAGCCATCGCCCTCGACCTGGACTTTTCGGACGCGCTGGCCGATGTCGTCGGCGATGGTTTCGACGCCGTCATCCGCATCGGCGCACCGCGCGATTCGCGCCTGGCCGCCCGCAAGCTGGGCCAGTTCCGCTCCTGCCTCGTGGCCTCGCCCGCCTACTTGGCGCGCCACGGCACGCCCAGCCATCCCCTTGAACTGCAACAACATGCCTGCCTGCACTACCGCTTCCGCCACAGCGGCAAGGTCGAACAGTGGCAGCTGCGCCAGCAAGCCGAGGCGCCGGCGCCGGATTTGCCACTGTCCATGGTCTGCAACAACGTCGAAGCGCGGCTGCACTTCGCCCGGCAAGGCCTGGGCATCGCCTGGCTGCCCGACTTTTATGTGCGCTCCGCCATCGACGACGGCAGCCTCATCGAAGTGCTGAGGGACTACGCAATCACCGGGCATCCGGCCCACAGTTGCTGGCTGCTGTGGCCATCCGGGCCGCACCTGGCGCCGAAAGTACGGGCGCTCGTCGATTTCCTGGCCGAAACAGACATACTGTTGTCAGCCGCCCACGGAAGATGAGGCTCAAATACATTTGAGCAAATACATCTATATAATGGCAAGTCTCCCCGACGCCCTGCGCGCCCCTTCCTGGACTTGCCGCAATGAAGCACTTGCACGATATTCCCTCTGCCTTCAAGCATGAATTTGCCAACCCGCGCCTGTGGTGGTCGCGCGCCGTCGTCGTCGGCATGGCCGCCATCGCGGGGCTCGTCGTCGTCGGCTTTACGTGGCTGGCGGAGGAAGCGCTGGACCTGTTTCTCTTTTTTAACGGCAAGGCCTGGTGGTTCGCCCTGCTGTGGACGCCGGCCTGCGCCGCCCTGCTCGTCTGGCTGACGCGCCGCTACGCGATGGGCGCGGCTGGTTCCGGCATCCCGCAAGTGATGGCGACGCTGGACCCGGCCGTGGCGCCCGAGCAGCGCTCGCTGTTCGTGTCGCTGAAACTCAGCGCCGCGAAAATCGTCCTGACGGCGGGCGGCTTGCTGGGCGGATTGTCGCTGGGGCGCGAAGGACCGTCCGTGCAGATCGCCGCCGGCGTGATGCTGGCCGCGCGCCGCTGGCTGCCCCGTCACTCGCAGGTGAGCGCCCATTCCCTGCTGGTGGCCGGCGGCGCGGCCGGCATCGCGGCTGCCTTCAACACGCCGCTGGCCGGCGTCATGTTTGCCATCGAAGAATTGTCACGCTCGCCCGAGCAGCGCAACAGCGGCCTCATCGTCGCAGGTATCGTGCTGGCCGGCATGATGGCCGTGTCCATCCACGGCAACGCCACCCACTTCGGCATCATCCACCCGGGACCCATCGGCCTGGCGCTGGCCTTGCCGGGTTTACTCGTCACTCTGGTCGCGGGCGTGGCGGGCGGCCTGTTTGCGCGGCTGCTGCTGGCGTCCGCCCGGGGCAATCCGCTGGGAAAATTGTCTGCGTGGAGAAAAGGCCGGCCCGTGCTGTTCGCCGCCGTCTGCGGTGTGCTGGTGGCGGCCATCGGCATCGCCAGCCATGGCGCCACGTTCGGCAGCGGCACCGTGGCCACGCGCGCCATGCTGGAAGGCTCGTCCGACGTAGCGCCCGCCTTTGTTGCTTTCAAATACGTGGCGACGTGGCTGACCGTGTGGTCGGGCGTGCCGGCAGGCATTTTCGCGCCCTCCTTGGCCATCGGCGCCGGCATCGGCCACGATATCGCCGTGCTGCTGCACTACCCGCATGCGCCGGCCCTGATTGCGCTGGGCATGGTGGGCTTCCTGGCCGCCGCCACGCAGGCGCCGCTGACGGCGTTTATCATTGTCATGGAAATGGTCGACGGCCACGGCATGGTGCTGAGCCTGATGGCCTGCGCCGTCGTGGCCAGCACGGTCTCGCGCGTGCTGAGCGAACCGTTGTACGGGGCGCTGGCGCAGCTGCAGTTGCAGCGGCTGCCGCTACAGCCGACGGGCCGGGAAACTACATCGTAAACGGAAACGGCTGCATGCCCGCCTGCGTATCATCGGGGGCGACGACGGCCAGCAAGGCACTCAAACCCTGGTTCAGGTGGGCCAGGCTGGCAGCGTCCAGCTGGGCCAGGGCGCTGGGCAGCAAGCCGCGCGCCGGCTGCGGTGCGCCGGCGATCACGGCCTGCCCTTCCGCCGTCAGGGTCAGGGTCACCACGCGCTGGTCGGGCTGGTCGCGCGCCTTGCGCACATAGGATTTTTTCACCAGTGCCTCGACCAGGTTGCTGGCCGTCGTCTGGTGGATCGACATCTTGCCGGCCAGCTCGCCCATGCGCAGGCCCGGCCGCTCCAGCAATTCCTGCATCACCCACAATTGCGCGCCCGACACACCGCATTGCTTCTCGATCTGCGCCGAATGCCGCTGCGCCGCGCGCATGACGACGCGCATGTTTTGCAAGGCCATGCCCTGCGCCCTGGCTATCGCCGATACTTCCGCTTCCGCCACCATTGCCTCCAGTTATCCCGCCGGCTTCGCGCCTGCTGGCGGGCCGGAATCCGTACATGATACCTGCAATGGCGGCGCGGAACTAACTGCCTGTCACTGGCTGGCCATCCTGCCATGCCTGTTCCAGCACCAGCTTGCCGGCCTTGTCCCAGTGGCGCTCGATGCCGTGCTTCTTGCCGTGCTCGTACGGCACGATCTGCCGCAGGCTGCCGTCGCTGTACCAGGTTTGCAGCAAGCCGTGGCGCTGACCTTTGACGAACGGGGTCACGCTGGCGCGCACGCCGTTGGCATGCCATTCCGTTGTATCGCCGTGGTCACGCCCCTGCGCGTCTTTCTGCCAGGCAAACACGGGCCGGCCATTCGGGCCCCACGTTTGCAAGCTGAGCACGGCGCCTTTCTGGTACAGCGTCTTGTTCGACATGACGCCATTGCCATGGCTTTCAAACGACCAGTCGTCGGGCTGGCCGTGCACCCAGACAGTCTTGGCCAGCACCTTGCCGTCCTCGGCATACGTGACAAACTCGCCCTCGCGCTGGCCATCGACATACCGCCCCTTCCGGAACATCTTGCCATCGGCATAAAACGATTCCTGCACACCATCCATCTTGCCATTGCGTTGATACGAGCGGCTGCTGACGGCCCCGTTCGCGCCATACGACACGTGCTCGCCATCGGCCATCTCGTCGCCGTGATACAAGATGCGGCTCATCAGCTGGCCATTCTCGTGATACGTTTCCGAGATGCTGTCGCGCCCATTCGGCAGCGCCGTCACCTTCTGCTTGACCTGGCCGTTTTCAAAGTACACGCAGCCGCCGAGCAGCTCCTCGCCATGGTCATTGAAATAGGTTTCGCGCAGCAGCTGGCCATTCTCGTAGTAGTACTTGCGAAAGCGCACGAACTTCACCTGGCTCAAGTCCAGGTCGGTGGCATAGGTTTCAAAGGCCAGCACGCCCGGCGTGTCGGGAAATTCGAGCCGCACATGCCAGGCGCCCAGCGCCTCGTCGCGCACGGGCGGCGTACGCAGCGCATAGGTGGCGCGGCGCTGGTTGCTTGGCATAAAATTTTCATCCAGATACATAGTCTGGTCTTCCTCCTGTAGGGTTGGCGTTGGCGCTGCCTGCTGCTGCGCCGCCAGCGGCAAGGCTGCGCACAGCGCGGCGGCCAGCAGCCAGCGCATCGTTTGTCGATTTTTCATGTTGTTCCATTGTTCATGTTGCTTTGCGGCCACCATCATAAAGGCAAGCACCGTGCGCCATGGGCACGATTGCCGCCCCATGAAAAAAGGCCGGGACGGACCTGCTGGTCCGGCTCCGGCCCGGCGGATGCGCTGGCGCGCCACACCTCAGCCCACGCTGTCCTTGACGGGCGACAACTGGCTCGCATGCAGGCGCGCATACGCGCCGCCCTGCTGCAGCAAATCCCCATGGCTGCCCGATTCCACCAAGCGCCCGCCCTGCATGACGACGATGCGGTCGGCGCTTTCGATGGTCGACAAACGGTGCGCGATGACGATGGTGGTGCGGTTGCGCATCAGCACTTCCAGCGCGGCCTGCACCGAGCGCTCCGACTCCGTATCGAGCGCGCTGGTCGCTTCGTCCAGAAGCAAAATCGGCGCGTCCTTGTACAGGGCGCGCGCGATCGCCAGGCGCTGGCGTTGTCCGCCCGACAGGCGTGAACCGTTCTGCCCCGCCTGGGTGGAGTAGCCTTGCGGCAGTTGCATGATGAAGTCATGCGCATAGGCGGCGCGCGCCGACGCTTCGATGCGGGCCTGGTCCGGGGCCGGGTCGCCGTAGGCGATGTTCGCCGCCATCGTGTCGTTGAACAAAATCACATCCTGGCTGACGAGGGCGAACTGGCGCCGCAGGGCCAGCAAGGCGTAGTCGCGCACGTCGACGCCGTCGAGCAGGATCTGGCCGCCGCTGACGTCGTAGAAGCGCGGCAGCAGGCCCAGCAAGGTCGTCTTGCCGCCGCCGGAACCGCCCACCAGGGCCACCGTCTCGCCGGCGCGGATGTCGAGCGTGATATCGCTCAAGGCCGTGGGCGCATCGGGATCGTCGCTGTTGTAGCGGAACTGCACGTTCTGCAAGGACAAATTGCCCTGCACGGCCGCCGGGGCCACTGTGCCCGGGTCCGGTTCCAGCGGCGTATCGATCAGGCCGAAAACGGACTCGGCCGCCGCCAAACCCCGTTGCAGCGGCTCATTGATCTTCGTCAAATTCTTGATCGGCGACTGCATGGCCATCAAGGCGCCCATGAAGGCAACGAAGGCCCCTGGCGTGATGGCGCCGCTTTGCGCGCGCAGCATGGCGAAATAGATCACGGACGACAGGGTAATACCGACGAGCATCATGATGAAGCCGGAATTCATTGCCGACGTGGCCGCGTGCTTGACGGCCAGCTGGCGGTTGCGCTTGACGACGTCGACGAAGCGCGCCTGTTCGTAATCCTGGCCGCCGAAGATTTTCACGACGCGCTGGCCGGCGATGCTTTCGTCGAGCACGGACGTCAGCTCGCCCACGGCTTGCTGCGAACTCTTGCTTAAATGGCGCATGCGGCGTCCCGCCAGGGTCACGACGATGGCCACGATGGGCATCGACGCCATGCAGAACAGGGCCAGTTTCACGTCGATGCTGAACAGCAGGATCAAATAGCCGACGGTGGCGACGGAATCGCGCACCATCACGTTGAGCACGTTCAAGCCCGCCTGCGACACCTGACTGGCGTCGAAGGCCACGCGCGACTGCGTCAAACTGGTGGTGGTGGTGTCGAAGAAGCGGCTGGGAAGGCGCATGATGGTGGCGAACATTTTTTCGCGCAAATCGGCCTGCACCCGGCTCGATAGCCAGACGGAACCGTAATCGCCGGCAAAGCTCGACACCATGCGCAGCACGGCCAGGCCCAGGATGGTGGCGGGAATCACCCACAAGTCCACCTGCCCCGCCTGTGCCGGCAAGAAACGGTCGACCCAGCCCTGCAGCATGCCCATCACGCCGGACGCGGGCGCGACCTGCGTGCTGGCCGTCGTACGCATGGCGTCGACGACGTTTTGCAACTGGCGGATTAACAACACATCGGTGGCGGACGCCACGCCCACGGCCAGCAAGGTGGCGGCAACGATGGCGCCATAGCGGCGAAACTGGCCGGCCAGGCGGAAAAACAGGAGGCGACTTTGCTGCATGCAGGTGAGAAAAGTGAGGGTAAAGCGTGATTCTAACCGCTGCCAGACTTACCTAGAGGAAAGTCGCACCTTGCCGGTGCAGAACCGGCAAGGGAACAACACGGACGATCAGCTCTTCGCCACTTTCCACGCGGCCGCGCCGGCCTTGCAGACCTTCAGCTTGAGCGTCTGTTCCTGGCCCTTGGCGCTCAAGGCTACCTGCACCTTGCGGCACGTTTGCGCATCCGTTTTTTCCGTGTCGCTGGCCGTGATTTCGGCGGCGATGCGCACGGAATTGCGCAAGCCTTCATTACTCCATTGCACGGTTTCGCCATCCTTCTTGTCATTGAGCACGTCGGTGACGGCCTTGACGAAGACGGGCTTGTCGTTCTTGTTCAGGTAAGCCATCGGCGTATCGGCCAGGAAACCCAGGCCGACGGCGGAGGCGGAAGCGCTGAAGACGACGCTGCCGAAGATCAGGGCGGACAGCAAGGTGGCGGGACGAATACGCATGAAAAACTCCTAGTAAAAGTAAAAATCGGAACCGCCGGGGCGGCCCTTAGCCGGGATCCGCCGGCGAAATACCCACGGCCAGCAAGGCATCGATGCTGGGCACGAAATAGATCGCCGACGACAGCGCCGTGGAAAAATCCAGCAGCCTGTCCGTCTTGGTGACGCCATCATAGCCTACACCGTACATTTGCCGCAGCATGCCCATGGTCACCGTGATGTCCTTGCAAAAACCGACAAACATGACACCCGCCTCGCTGGCATTGGCGTAATTGGCATTGCGGCGCACGATATCGACTTCCTCGCCATCGCGGATGAACTGATTGCGGCCCACGTGGGAATCGACGGGCAGCGGCGACAATTCATGGCTGCCTGCCTTGGTGCGGCCCCACACCTGCTCCGCCGCGTGCACGGGCAAGGCGCGCAGGCGTTCCACGTCCATGCGCCATTTCTGCAGCAGCACGGTCGAGCCGCCCGCACCCGCCTCGCCGTCCGGAATGATGGCCACGCCGTTGGCACGAAACGGATTCGGATTGGCGACGCCGTCGGCAAAGCCGTCGAAGGTCACGTTATTGTGATACGGAAAACACACCTGCTCACTGGCCAGCTCTGCAAACGGACTCAGCAAAGTGAGCGCCGTGCGCATGCTGTCGTACAGGTTGGCCGCGTTCGACTGCGTGATCCAGACCCAGAAATCGTGCTGGGTGGCTGGCGCCGTCTTGCCGTTGGCGCCCACCAGGTCGTGCGCGAACGACGCCATATTGTCCGGCACGCAGCCGGGGCAAGCGGCGCGCCACAGCTCGGGCTTGAATCCCAGCACCACATTGGCCGTGCCGCCCGTCAACTGATGGTGGCGGTTCAGGGTGGGATCGAGGATACCCGTGACTTCGGATTCCCACAGCTTGCCCAGCAGCTTGAACAACTGCCGCATATCGACGCCGGCCTTTACCTTGAACTGCAAATGCACTTCGTCGCGCGCGACGACCGACAACATGCTTTGTGGAATTGCCATAACCAATGTTCCTCTTTTTGTTTTCTATGTGGATCTTAAACCAGAAGTGCCGGATGGCAGTTTCATTTAGGCAACATGCTTTAGGCACATGCGATAACTGTAACTATAGGTAGTCATGAATTGGACGATAATGCAATGACGTAGAGCAAGAATAAGAATGGATACCATTGCATGAAATTGTATGAAAAGCTTGTCAGCGACATCGAGCAACTGGTGGACAAGGGCGTGCTCCTGCCAGGCGAACGCATTCCCTCGGTGCGCCAGACCAGCCAGCAGCACAAGCTGAGCATCACCACGGTGCTGCGCGCCTACGTCAAGCTGGAAAGCATGGGCGTGATCGAAAGCCGGCCCCAGTCCGGCTACTTCGTGCGCCCGCGCGCCGGCGATGTGCAGACCGCCGACCTGTGCATGCAGGCCTCCCAGCCCAGTCCCGTTCCGGCGGAAGTGCACGTCAGCCGCCTGGTGCTGTCGACCTTGCGCTCGATCGGCTTGCACGATGCCATCCCGCTGGGCTCGCCCTACCCCGACCCGTCGCTGTTTCCCTGGGAACGCATCAACCAGTATGCGGGTGCCGTGGCGCGCCGCAACCGCGTGTGGAACATGACGGACGACCTGCCGCCGGGCAACCCGCAGCTGATCCGCGAAATCGCCCGCCGCTACATGGAGAACGGCCTGGCCATCGATCCCGATGAAATCATCGTCACCGTGGGCGCCACGGAAGCGATCAACCTGTGCCTGCAAGCCGTGGCCAAGCCGGGCGATACCATCGCCGTCGAGTCGCCCACCTTCTATGCCATGCTGATGGCCGTCGAACGGCTGGGCATGAAGGTGGTGGAAGTGTCCACCGATCCGTACGACGGCATCAGCATCGAAGCGCTGGCCGACATCATGGCCCGGCAACCGATCGCCGCCGTCATGGTGATGCCGAACTTCCAGAATCCGCTGGGCTTCCAGATGTCCGACCAGCGCAAGCGCGCCCTGGTCCAGCTGCTGGAGCAGCACGACGTGCCCGCCATCGAAAACGGCGTCTACAACGAACTGTATTACGGCGACGCCCACCCGTCCTCGCTCAAGTCGTACGACCGCAAGGGCATGGTGCTGCACTGTTCCTCGTTTTCCAAGAGCCTCAGTTCCGCGCAGCGCGTGGGCTGGGCCCTGGCTGGGCGCTACCGGGGCAAGGTCGAGGAACTCAAATTCCTCAACACCCTGGCCACATCGTCGTTTCCGCAGCTGGCCATCGCCGAATACCTGCAAAACGATGGCTACGAACAGCATCTGCGCCGCACCCGCAAGGCCTATGCCCAGCAAGCGCGCATCATGGCTGCCGCCGTGCAGCGCTTCTTTCCTGCTGGCACGAAAATCTCGCACCCGCAGGGCGGCTACGTGCTGTGGGTGGAATTGCCCGGCGGCATAGACTCCATGCAGCTGTACCGGCGCGCGCTGGAATGCAAGATCACGGTGGGTCCGGGGCGCATGTTTTCCGTCAGCCAGGCCTACAAGCATTGCATCCGCCTCAACTACAGCTATCCGTGGAGTGTGGGCGTCGAGCAAGCCATTATCCTGCTCGGCAAACTGATCACCGAATTCCTGTAGATCACTCACCCGCCCACCAGCGACATGCGCACGGTGGGATACTGCTTGCGCCCGCCAAGCTGGGCCAGTGCACCGCGCACTTCCGAATAGCGGTCGCCACGCCGCTGCCAGTGCTGGCGCAGCAGGGTTTCCAGTTCTTGCCCGGAGTCAAGCCGGGGCCGCAGGTCGAGGCCGTCCTGGGCGAACAAACAAGTAAACAGCTTGCCGTCCGACGACACGCGCACCCTGCTGCAGTTGCCGCAGAACGGCTGCGACACGCTGGAAATAAAACCCACTTCGCCGCCGCCATCGAGGTAACGGTAGCGGCTGGCCGTCTCGTGCAGGACAGGCTTGCCTTCGCCCAGCGACACGAGGGGGAATTCGGCGGCGATCAGCGCGCGCGCCGCGTCAGACGTGACGACGTGCGTGCGCGACCAGGCGCCGATGCCGCCCACGTCCATGAATTCGATCAGGCGTAGGATCACGCCCGTGTGGCGGAAGCGGCGCGCCAGCGGCACGATCTGGCTGTCGTTGACGCCTTTCTGCACGACCATGTTGACCTTCACGGGGCTCAATCCCACGGCTTGCGCTACCTCGATCCCGTGCAGCACTTTCTCGACAGGAAAGTCGACGCCATTCATGCGCTGGAAAATACCGTTGTCCAGACTGTCGAGACTGACGGTGACCCGGTCCAGGCCAGCATCCTTCAGCGAACGCGCCTTGGCCGCCAGCAAGCTGCCATTCGTCGTCAGGGCGATGCTCACGGCGCGCCCGTCCGGCGTGGTGAGCCGCGCCAGCGACTCGATCAGTTGCTCCAGGTTCTTGCGCAGCAGCGGCTCGCCGCCCGTGATGCGGATTTTATTCACGCCGAGGCGCACGAAGGCGCGCGCCATCGTTTCGATCTGCGCGAAGGACAGGCGCTCGCTGGAGGGAAGAAACGGATAATCGCTCGGGTACAGCTCGGCCGGCATGCAATAGGTGCAGCGGAAATTGCACTGGTCGATGACGGAAATGCGCAAGTCCGTCAGGGGGCGGCCCAGCATGTCCACGCACGGCTCACTATGGTCTGGCTGCGGATACCTGATGGTGTTCATTGTGCTTCCCCTTGATGTGCGTTCGTCTGGAAGTAGCATAGGACGAAAGCAGGCACTCAAGGAGGTACAGTCCGGCGCCAGGCGATAGAGTACAGATTCGGCTTTACTCTCCTGGTGGCGCGAACATGCTGGCGCACAGCTCGGCGCCCGCCGTACTCAGCGAAGCGCTGCCGCCGCCACCCTCCGCCGTGGCAACGGTCACCAGTCCCGCGCTGGACAGCGCATTGAGCTGGCGCAGCAAAGTGCTCATCTGTACTCCTGCCCGCTTGGCCAGCTTGGCCAGCGACCACGGTTTTTCCGACGCCTCCTGCCGCGCTTGCCACAGCAGCGCCAGCAGGGCTATCAGTGCCGCGTCGACTCCCACTTCCTTGTCTTCCTTGTGCATGTTTTTCTCCTTGTCCACATCATAAATCACGGCCGGCGCCGGCGCGACCGGCATCGTCGTCTTGCCATCTGTACTCTGTTTTTTTAGCCGGAACTGTGCGCCTATGGGGCTGTCCGCCGCCCCTACCATGTGATTGTCCCATCGCATATCACCAGGAGAGTCATCATGAGCAAGCCAAAGTCCGACGCGCGCATCGCGCCCTACACCCATGCCGCGGCCGGTTGGGGTGCCCTCAAGTACGTGGCCATCAATCTGTTCAAGGAAAAAGTCAGCGCGGGCAATTACCGCTCGCTGTTCGAGCAAAACCAGCCCGATGGTTTCGACTGTCCCGGCTGCGCCTGGCCCGACCGCGAACACGCGTCGACGTTTGAATTCTGCGAAAACGGCGTCAAGGCCGTGGCCGCCGAATCGACGAGCAAGCGCGTGCGCCCCGAGTTTTTCCAGGAGCACACGGTCACCGAACTGATGGGGCAGTCAGACTATGATCTGGAGCAACATGGCCGTTTGACGGACCCCATGGTGTACGACGCCGCCAGCGACAAATACCAGGCCATTTCCTGGGACGACGCGTTCGCCCTCGTGGCGCACCACCTGCACGCGCTGGACGACCCGAACCAGGCCGCCTTCTACACATCGGGGCGCGCCAGCAACGAAGCGGCCTTCCTGTACCAGCTGTTCGTGCGCGCCTACGGCACCAACAATTTTCCTGATTGCTCCAACCTGTGCCACGAAGCGACGAGCCGTGGCTTGCCGGAAACGGTGGGCATCGGCAAGGGCACGGTGCTGCTCGACGACTTCGAGCATGCGGACACCCTGCTGCTGTTCGGCCAGAATCCGGCCACCAACCATCCGCGCATGCTGGGCGAACTGCGCGAAGCATCGCGCCGTGGCGCCACCATTGTTTCCATCAACCCATTGCACGAACGGGGCCTGGAGCGCTTCACGAGTCCGCAGCATCCGCTGGAAATGCTGACGGGCGGCAGCACGAACATCTGCTCGCTGTTCATCTGCCCGACCCTGGGTGGCGACTTCGCGCTGATCAAGGCCATGGCCAAGCGCGTCGTCGAGCTCGATGACGAGGCCATCGCCCACGGCCAGGAGCGCGTGCTCGACTGCGCCTTCATCGCTGAACACACGACGGGCCTCGACGCGTTCGCGGCCGACCTGCGCGCGGAAAGCTGGGATTTGCTGCTGGCCGAATCGGGCGTGGCGCGCGACAAGATCGAAGAGCTCACGCAGATCTATGTGAAAGGCAAGGCCGTCATCGCCACCTGGGGCATGGGCGTGACGCAGCACAAGAACTCGCTGGCCACCGTGCAAATCCTGTCGAACTTGATGATGATGCGCGGCAATATCGGCAAGCGCGGCGCGGGCCTGTGTCCCGTGCGCGGCCACTCGAACGTGCAGGGCGACCGCACCATGGGCATCGAGGAACAGCCGACCAAGGAATTCCTCGACCGCCTGGGCCTCGTCTTCAACTTCGAGCCGCCGCGCCACCACGGCTACGACGCCGTCGGCACCATCGCGGCCATGCTGGAAAAGAAAGTCAAAGTATTTGTGGCGCTCGGCGGCAACTTCTCGATGGCCACGCCGGACACGCCGCGCACGTGGGGCGCGCTGCGCTCGTGCGACCTGACCGTGCACATCGCCACCAAGCTCAACCGCAGCCACCTCGTGCATGGCAAGGATGCGCTGATCCTGCCCACCCTGGGCCGCACGGAGATCGACGTGCAGCAGGGCGTGGCGCAAGGCGTGACGGTGGAAGACTCGATGAGCATGGTGCACATCTCGTTCGGCATGAACCAGCCCGCCTCGCCCAATCTGCGTTCGGAAATCGCCATCGTGGCCGGCATGGCGCAAGCGACCGTGGGCAGCGAAAAGATCGACTGGCTGCGCTATGCCGGCAACTATGCGCTGCTGCGCGACTCCATCGAGCAAGTATTCGATGACTTTTTCGACTACAACTTGCGCATAGCCAAGCCGGGCGGTTTCCACCTGAAAATCGCCTCGCGCGAACGGGTATGGAAGACGGACAGCGGCAAGGCGCAATTCATCGTCAACGCCGTGGAACTGGACACGCCGATCCACCGTGCGCGCCAGCAATATGGCGAGCGCCTGATGGTGCTGATGACCACGCGTTCGCACGACCAGTACAACACGACGATCTACGCCATGGACGATCGCTACCGCGGCGTGTTCGGCCAGCGCCGCGTGGTCTTCATCAACAAGGACGACCTGGCCATGCTGGGCTTTGCGGCCGGCGACTGGGTCGACCTGATCGGCGTGTGGCATGACGGCATCGAACGCCGCGCCGACCGCTTCCTGCTGGTCGAGTACGACATCCCGCGCGGCTGCATCGGCGCCTACTACCCGGAAACCAATCCGCTGGTGCCGCTCGACAGCGTGGGCGAAGGTTCGCGCACGCCGACCTTCAAATCCATCCCCGTGCTGCTGTCGCCTTCGGCCGCCCTCAGCTGATCAGGAGAACGCCATGTTCGGTTTCGATACCCTGGACCTGTCGCGCGCGCAATTTGCGATGACGGCCATCTTCCACATCCTGTGGCCCATATTGACGATCAGCCTGTCGCTGTTCCTGTTCGTTGTCGAGGCGCTGTGGCTGCGCACCAGCGACCCCGTCTACTATCGCCACGCGCGCTTCTGGAGCAAGCTGCTGGTGCTGAACTTTGCCGTCGGCGTCGTCAGCGGCATTCCCCTGGAATTCCAGTTCGGCACCAACTGGGCGCCGTTCTCGCACCACTCGGGCCAGTTCATCGGCAACATCCTCGGCTTCGAGGGCGCCATGGCCTTTATGCTGGAAGCGGGCTTCATCGGCGTCATGATGTTCGGCTGGGGCCGCGTACCGAAAGGCGTGCACCTGTTTGCCACCGGCATGGTGGCGCTCGGCTCCAGCATTTCCTCGTTCTGGATCATGGTCGCCAATTCCTGGATGCAGACGCCGGCCGGCGTGCGCGTGGTCGACGGCAAGATCATCGTCACCGATTACGTGGCCGCCATCTTCAATCCCGACATGGCCTGGGCCGTGGGCCACATGTGGGTGGCCGCCGTGGAAACGGGCTTGTTCGTCATCGCCGGTATTTCCGCCTGGTATATGTTCAAGCGCCGCGAACCGGCCTTCTTCGCCCGCTCGTTCAAGCTGGCGCTGATGCTGCTGCTCATCATCGCGCCGTTGCAGGTCTGGCTCGGCGATTCGAGCGGCGTCGATGTTTTCAAGACCCAGCCCGCCAAGGGTGCGGCCATCGAAGGCCACTGGCACACGAACCGCGATGGTGAAGGCGCGGCCTGGTCCTTGCTGGCCTGGCCCAACCAGCTTGAACAAAAGAATGACTGGTCGATCGAAGTGCCCGGCATGCTCAGCGTGATCGCCACGCATAGCGCCACGGGCAAGATCACGGGCCTGGCCGACATCGCCCGCGAAGACCAGCCGCCCATGCTGCCGCTGCTGTACTACGCGTTTCGCGCCATGGCCGGCATCGGCATGTGGTTCGTGCTGCTGTCGTTCTGGACCTTCGTGGTCTGGCGCAAGGCGGGCGGACGGGTGGAAGAGTTCGTACGCAACCGAAAGCTGCTGCTGGCCTGGGTGCTGACAATACCGCTGCCCTACATCGCCGTCGAGTGCGGCTGGATCGTGCGCGAAGTGGGACGCCAGCCGTGGGTCGTGTACGGCCTGCTGCGCACGCGCGACGCCGTCTCCGACGTGGCGGCCCATGCCGTGGCCGGCAGCATGCTGATGTTCTTCGTGTTTTACATCGTGCTGTTCGTCACTTTCTTTGTGTTTGCCAAGAAATGGCTGCAACAAGGCCCGGACGTGGCACTGCCGCTGCCGGACGCTGCCCATGCCGTGGGCTACTGAAATGCGCCGCTACCAATCAAGGAGTTTGTAATGGATATCAATTCGCATGCCATGCTGGGCAATGCCTGGTTCGGCCTGATCGGCCTGATGCTGATCTTTTACGTGGTCACGGACGGTTTCGACCTGGGCGTGGGTATCCTCAGCCTGTTCACCCGCCGCGAGCAGGAACGCAACCTGATCTTCCAGTCTATCGAGCACGTGTGGGACGCCAACGAGACCTGGCTGGTCGTAGTGGGCGGCGCCCTGTTCGGCGCCTTCCCCAGCGCCTACGCCACCTTGCTGGAACAGCTGTACATTCCCATCATGCTGCTGATCGCCAGCCTGATCATGCGCGGTGCCTCGATCGAGTTCCGCCATGCGGCCGGCAACAAGCGCCTGTGGGACGTGATCTTCGGCGTGGGCAGCCTGCTGGCCGCCGTGGCGCAAGGCGTGGTGCTGGGCGAGGTCATCACGGGCTTGCAGCCGGGCTGGCTGAGCGGCATCTTCACGGCCTGCACGGCGCTGGGCGTGGTGGCCGGCTATTGCCTGCTGGGCAGCACTTACCTGATCAAGAAGACGGGCGGCCAGCTGGAAGCGGCGGCGCGCCGCTATGCGACGGCCAGCGTGCTGGCGACTGTCGCGGCCGCCATCGTGCTGTCGGCCGGCACCATGGTCTTCAGTGCCATCGGCCACGACCGCTGGGCGCAGCCGGGCGTATTCGGCGTGCTGCTGGCCCTGGCCGCCATCGCCGCCAGCGCTTTTATTTACATCCTGTGGGCCGTGCACGTGAACGGCGTGCGCGGCCCGTTCCGCGGCGCCATCGTGCTGTTCCTGGCCTCGTTCGCGGGCCTGGCCATCAGCTTTTTCCCCGACCTCGTACCGGGCAAGCTGAGCATCGCGGCGGCCGCCTCGGATGAGCCGACCCTGATCTTCATGCTCATCGGCATGGGTGCCATGCTGCCGATCATGATCGGCTACAACCTGTTCCAATACTACGTCTTCGAGGGCAAAGTCGTGCCCCGGAAACATTAACCGGCATCACGGCATGCGTCTTCCATCATGATTATCCGCCCCACCACCAACTGGTTTCGCATGCTGTTCGTATGGGATGGCTCGGTGCTGCAAGCCATCATCCCGCAATTGCTGCTGATGCTGGTCGTCAGTTCGCTGGCCTTGCTGACGGATGGCCGTATCTTCGGCGTCAAGATTCCGCTCGATACGGCGCCATTTCCCATGGTCGGCATCAGCCTGGCGATCTTTCTCGGCTTTCGCAACAACGCCAGCTATGCGCGCTTTGTCGAGGCGCGGCATATCTGGGGGCAATTGCTGATCGCCGCACGGGCCCTGGCTTCGCAGGCGATCACGTATCTGCCGCAGGAAACGAGCGGCCTGGACCGCGAGTTGCTGCTGCGCCGCCTGACCGCCTTCGTCTACGCGCTCAAGCACCAGCTGCGCCAGACAGATCCGCAGCAAGACCTGGCGCGCTACCTGCCGGCCGAGGAAGTGCAGCGCTTGCAAGGTATCCACTTCAAACCCGTCGCCGTGCTGCATGCGGTACGGGCCATGCTGTACGACGCCGTGCGGCGCCAGCCGGGCCAGACGCAGCTGCTGTGGATGCTCGACACGCAGCTCAACGACCTGGCCGCCACCGTGGCCGGCTGCGAGCGCATCAAGAACACGCCGATTCCATATCCGTATGGCGTGCTGGTGCACCGCACCGTCTACATGTACTGTTTTTTACTGCCGCTGGGCCTGGTGGACGCCATCGGCGTGGCCACGCCCCTCATTTCCGTCTTTGTTGCCTACACCCTGTTTGCGCTGGAAGCCATCGCGCAACAGATCGCCGAACCGTTCGGCCTGGCGCCCAACTGCCTGGCCCTGAACGCCATGACGCGGGAAACAGAACGCTCGCTGCTGGAATTGAACGGCGACCCGCTGCCGCCATCGATCCAGCCCTGCCCGCGCTATCAAATCAATTAACGGGAGAACAGCATGGACTTTGATACCACTACCACCGAACGCGACGGTTTCCTGGAAGTTCCCATGGTGCGCCACCAGGCCGGTGTGGCCACGGCGGGCCACGACATGGTGGCCGAGGAGTATCCCGTAGCCCTCGTCTACAACGGCATCGCCCACGCGGTGATGATGGCTACGCCGCGCGACCTCGAGGAATTCGCCGTCGGCTTTACCTTGACGGAGGGCATCGTCGGCAGCGTACGCGACATCTACGACCTCGACGTGTGCTGCGGCGAGGACAGCGCGGAAGTGCGGCTGACCATTGCCCAGCCGGATTTGATGCGGCTCAAGGGCCGCCGCCGCGCGATGTCCGGGCGCACCGGTTGCGGCGTGTGCGGCATCGAAAGCCTGGCCCTGCTGGACCTGGTGCCGGAAAAGATCACGCGTCCCCTACCGCCGCTGGTCGCCAGCAGCGCCATCCTCGGCCGCGCCGCGCGCGAACTGCTGCCCTACCAGGAGCTGATGCACAAGACGGGCGGCGTGCATGCCGCCGCCTGGTGCACGGCCGAGGGCGCCATCGTGAAAGTGTTCGAGGATGTGGGCCGGCATAACGGCCTGGATAAACTGATCGGCTACCTGGCCCTGCACCGCATCGCCATGCACGACGGCTTCGTCTTCCTGTCGAGCCGCGCCAGCTATGAACTGGTGCGCAAGTCGGCGCGCATGCATATCGGGCTCGTCGCCACCATCTCGGCGCCCACCTCGCTGGCCATCCGCATCGCGCGCCAGGCCGGCATGCAACTGGCCAGCTTTTGCCGCCGCGACGGTTTTGTCGATTACACGGCAGACGAGGTGCCACCGGTGGGCTGAACATTGGCAAGCCCGCACGGCTGCCGCATAATGCGGGCATGTTCAAACTGACTTTTCTCGGCACCTCTTCCGGCGTGCCCACGCGCTACCGCAACGTCACGTCGCTGGCCCTGCAAACCACGCACAACCGCGACTGGTGGATGATCGATTGCGGCGAAGCGACGCAGCACCGGCTGCAGCGCATCCCCCTGTCCGTGCACGACCTGGTCGGCATCTGCATCACCCACGTGCATGGCGACCACAGCTACGGTCTGCCGGGCCTGCTGGCCAGCGCCTCGATGACGGGACGCAAGAGGCCCCTGCTGCTGATCGCCCCGGCCGCCATCAAGGCCTGGATCGATGCCACCTTGCTGCACACGGAACTGTTTTTGACGTACCCGCTGATCCATATCGACGTGGACAGCGCGCAAGTCGTGCATGAAGCAGCGGGCTTGACCATCGAGCGCCACGCGCTGTCGCACCGGGCGCCAAGCGTTGGCTACCGTTTTGCGCTGGAAACAAGCAGGTGGAAGCTGGACAAGCCGGCCCTGCTGGCGGCCGGCGTACCGCCCGGTCCCGCCTGGGGACTCTTGCAGGCGGGCCAGGATGCGACACTCGACGATGGTACGGTACTAGCGGCCGGCGCTTTCCGCCAGACGGAAACGCAGCGCTCCACAGTGGTGATCGGCGGCGACAACGATACGCCAGCGTTGCTGGCGGATGCCTGTGCCGGTGCGCAACTGCTCGTGCATGAAGCCACTTACACGGAAGCGATGCTGCAAAAGGTGGGACCCGGTCCCACGCACAGTTCCGTGCAGCGCGTGGCGCAGTTCGCCGAAGCGGTGCGCCTGCCGAACCTGATCCTCACCCACTTCAGCGCCCGCTATCACCATGCGGACGGCATGGCCGAGCTGGAAGCGGAAGCCCGGCTGCATTACTCAGGCAAGCTGTTCCTGGCGCGCGATTTCGACAGCTATGAACTCGATGCGGCCGGCGAGCTGATCAAACTGCCGTTAAAACCGAATTAACAACGTCTGACAAAACCGTAGCGAGCGGAAGGAAGTTGTGGTCGAGAAGCGCAACTGTACGAAGGTACAGTGAGCATCGCAGACCGAAAATTACGACGCGCAGTAGGTTTTGTCAGGTGTTATTTAGTGGGGATTGACGCCATATTGGGCCGCATATTCGGCCGCCAGTGCGCGCGCCGCTTGCTGCTGTGAGGGCGTAAGGATTTCCAGCAACTGGTCGCGGTTCTTGATCGATTGCGTACTGCCCGCCTCGGCCGGCATGGCGATCCACGCGTACGCCTGCACGTAATCGAGTTCCACGCCCTGCCCTTGCGCGTACAGCAAGCCGTATTCATTCTGCGCCGACAGGGAACCGGCTTCGGCCGCCTGCTTGTACCAGAACGCCGCCTCGGCATAGTCTTGCGGTACGCCATCGCCCTTGCGGTAAGCCTGCGCCAGGTTGAATTGCGACTGGCCATCACCCGCCTCGGCCGCCTGGCGTCCGTAAGCCAGCGATTGCGCGATGTCTTGCGCGACGCCATCACCGCTTGCATACATCAGGGCCAGGTTGGCCAGCGACGGCGGAAAACCCGCCTGCGCGGCGGCCGTGAACAATTCCACCGCTCTCGGCAAATTTTGCTCGACGCCATGGCCCTGGTAATACAGGCTGGCCAGTAAATGCTGGCCGGCCGGGTCGCCAGTGCGCGCCGCCGCGTCGAATTGCCTGAACGCCTCGGCGTGGTTATCGTCGTTATAAGCGAGGATGCCCGCTTCATTCAAAGATTCGGGAGAAGATGTCATCAGAATTCCTTATTCGGGGATTTTTTGGCATTGTACAAGCACTGTTCCGTGCAGAATGCACGATAGGGAATGGTGTGGCGCGTTGCCCAAATCATGCGTTATGATCATTCTCCGCATGATGTAATCTAGCCATTGCGCCCAATTGCCTGCCCAAGAATATCGCCATGAAACTGATTGCTCTGCTTTTATCCCTGATTTCCACCTCGGCTTATTGCGGCACCTTGCACCTGGACAAAGCCGCGACAGGCAAAGTACGGCAAGCCACGGATATCCGCTATGCGAACCACGATGAAAAACAGACCTACCGGCTGAAAATCGGCAAGCAGTGGATCCATGGCAGTTGCAGCAGCAGCGGCACGGGCAATTTGCACGCGCTGCTGCTGGACATGAATTTCGACGGCCAGGCCGACCTGTGGGTCACCGGCTACACGAATAGCCAGGGGCGCATCCGCTGTTCCGATGTGTGGCTGTGGGATGCGCCGGCGAAGCAATACCGTTTCAACAAACCACTATCAGCCATTCCTAATCTGGATATCAGCACGGCCGATCGAGCAATCCAAGGCGGCATCCCCAATTGCGGCTGCGCGGCACAATGTTTTTACGAAGACAGCTATAAGTGGCGGGCTGACAAATTAATCGCCACCGCCCGGCGCGAACAGGATTGCGAACGCTACCGTGAATATCGCTTGAATGAAAAAAACGACTTGATCCTCGTCAAGGATGAAATCATCGATAGCGGTAATCCTGGCCAGCAAGCCATCGAAAAGAGAAATGTAGTTGACTGGCAGCGCCATGCGCACATCATGCGCAAATCCTGGGAGTGATATTTACCCCCAATCCGACACCATCGAACAACACATATGACGACACATCCAGCATCGATTACTTTTCATGCCGCCAAAGAGGAAGACACGCCGGCCTTCATCGAATTGCGCGGCAAGACGCGGCAAAATGCCATCCCAAAAGAACGTCTGGCGGAAGTCGGTATCACGGCCGATTCCTGGGCGGAAATGATGCGTTCGGGCAGCCTGCCTGGCCAGGTCTGCCATCACGACGGCCAACTGGTCGGCTACTGCTTTGGCGAGCGCGACACGGGCGAAATCATCGTCCTGGCCCTGCTGCCGGAATTCGAAGGTTTAGGCATCGGCAAGACCTTGCTGGAACTGGTAATGGCGGAACTGCGGGCCCAAGGCCATCAGCGGCTGTTCCTCGGCTGCTCCAGCGACCCCGCCTCGCGCTCCTACGGCTTTTACCGCTACCTGGGCTGGACGGCGACGGGCGAGACGGACAAGTATGGCGACGATGTGCTGGAGTTTCGCTTTACGGCCTAGGCGGTCAAGCGGTTGGCATCCCACACGCGCATCAACTGCGTGATGGCAACGTCAAACACGGCGTAGCCAACGCCATCGCGGGCCTGAATCGACACGCCCGATAAAAAGCTGTCGAAGACGGATGCCAGCGCCGTTGCATCCGTATCTGCGGGCAATTCGCCGCTGGCCATGCCCCGCTCCACGCAGCGCACAAAGCCGGCGCGCGTGCGGGCGCGCGAAGCCGTCAGCGGTGCAGCCACGGCCGCATGCTCGGCCGTCGGCGCGCTCATGCAGCCAAGCGCCACCATGCAGCCGGGCGGATGTCCCGCATCGGACTGCATGCGGGACGACTGGCGCAAGGCCTGCTCGATGGCCGCGCGCGGCGCCAGGCCATCGTCCCACAGGCATTCCGTCACGCGTGCAAACGTGTCCAGATAGCATTGCGCCGCTTCGCGGAACAGCGCTTCCTTCGAACCAAACGCCGCATAAAAGCTGGGCGCGGAAATGCCGCCGCCCAGGCTCGCCTTGAGCTGGCTCAAGGACGTCGACTCATATCCCTTCTGCCAGAATAAATACATGGCCTGTTCGACCGCTGCCTGCCGGTCGAACGTGCGCGGCCGTCCCATTTGCGCCATCGATCGCTCCCTTTTACATACTTACATACTACTCGATACAGAAGTCATTGACAACGCGGCACGCCATCGCCTATATTTATACCGATCGATACATATGTACCACCATAACGGTCGGGGGATTCCTGCGCCCGATTACTTGACAAGGATGTTTGCCGTGAATCACGCTACGCTCACCACCGGAACCAGCCCTGCGCTGACCGACCACCTCCCCGTTGCCGGCCTGCTGGCCCTGGCCATGACGGGTTTTATCTGCATCGTCACGGAAACCTTGCCTGCCGGCTTGCTGCCGCAAATCAGCGCGGGCCTCGGCATCAGTGCCGCGCTGGCCGGGCAAATGGTCACAGCCTACGCGCTCGGCTCCCTGCTGGCGGCCATTCCGCTCACCATCGCCACGCGCGGCTGGCGCCGCCGCAACGTGCTGCTGCTGACCATCATCGGCTTTCTCGTGTTCAATACCGTCACGGCCCTGTCGTCTCACTACTGGCTGACTCTGGCGGCCCGCTTCTTTGCCGGCATGGCGGCCGGGCTGGCGTGGAGCTTGCTCGCCGGCTATGCGCGCCGCATGGTGGCGCCGCACCAGCAAGGCCGCGCACTGGCGCTGGCCATGGTGGGCGCGCCCGTCGCCCTATCCCTGGGCGTACCGCTGGGCACCTTGCTCGGTTCGCTCGTCGGCTGGCGCGCCGCGTTCTGGATCATTTCCGCCCTGACATTGGCCCTGATCGCCTGGGTACTGGCGAAAGTGCCCGACTACCCGGGCCAGTCCGTCCATGAACGCCTGCCCCTGCGCCGCGTCTTCACGACACCGGGCGTACGCCCCGTGCTGGCCGTCGTCATCGCCTGGATGCTGGCCCACAACATTCTCTACACCTACATCGCCCCGTTCGTCGCGCCGGCAGGATTGGCAGAGCGAGTCGACCTGGTCCTGCTCGTCTTCGGCGCCGCCGCCATGGCCGGCATCTGGATCACGGGCAAGCTGGTCGAGCTCCACCTGCGCGCCACCGTGCTGGTCAGCCTGGCCATGTTCGCCACGACGACCCTCGTGCTGGGCTTCGCGTCGCATATCCCCACCGTGATCTATCTGTGCATGGCCGTCTGGGGTCTGAGCTTCGGCGGCGCGGCCACCCTGCTGCAGACAGCGCTGGCAGACACGGCCGGCAGCGGCGCCGACGTGGCCTTGTCGATGAATGTGGTGGCGTGGAATGGAGCGATTGCGGCCGCAGGCGTGGCGGGCGGCGCCCTGCTGGAAACCTGGGGCGCGGGCGCTTTCCCGTGGGCGATGGTGAGCTTGCTAGTGCTGACCTTCCTTGTCGCCTGGTCGGCCCGCGAACACGGTTTCCGGCCGGGACGACGCAGCGGCGGCGCGCCCGTAACCGGCCATTAAAAAGACGCGCTAATCAGCCGCCGGTACGCTCAGAATGCGGGGTACGTGGCCCGTATGCGCAAGGAAATCGACGAAGGCGGCATGCGACAGCGCCACCGTGGCCGTGTTGCGCAGCGGGTGGGCTTGCACTGAATCAGCTTCCCACACGGCCTAGTCCAGCACCAGTTCCACAGCCTGCGCGCTGTCGTGTATCAGCGCAAACAAGCTGACGGACCCAGGCGTGATACCCAGGTGCTGCAGCAGGCGTTCGGGCGAAGCCATGCTCAGCTTGCTCGCCGGCAGCAAACGTCCCAGCGCCGCCAGGTCGATGCGCTTGTCGAAAGGCACGATGACGAGAAAATGCCGGCGCCCTTTCTGGTCGCGCACGAACAGGTTTTTCACCATCAAGCCGGGCATGGCTGGCACGTGAATCAGTGCTTCATTGATGGTATGCACGGCCGGGTGCTCGACGAATGGGCAATCGCCGGCATGGCTTTCCAGCCAGCGGGACAGGGTTTCTTGCATGGTGATTCCTCAGCTCGGATGCGATGAGGAATTGTAGCGGGTCAATGCGTGGCGGGGATTGCCATCACGGCTTATTCTCTTGCTCTTTGTCGGCCTTGTCGGCCGCCGCCAGCCCCCAGTCATTCCAGCCTTCCCCAAACAGTTCGATCGGGTGCTGCGTGCGCTCGGAACCATTGCCACAACGCATGGCGTCCGGCGGGCAATACTTGTCGCAGCCCCAGCAGATGCGTTCGGGGTTCTTGGGGTTCAGGGGAAAGGGCTTGGCCATGGGGGGGACGCAGTCGGTTGAAGTCTCCTTGTTGACTCTAGACCTGGCGCGTGAGGCGGTCAAACGAATTCCAGTGAGGAATTTGTCCGAGGTCAATTCTATGCAGATGGCTCGTGTGGCTGAAAGACACAATACCCTTCCAGCACGATACGCGCCACATTGACACTACCGTCGGCGGCCGGCTGCTCCTTGAGTTCGTCCAGCGCATACACCATCGTCACCATGGCGCCAGGCACGAACAGCTTGGTGTCATGCTTGCGGTGCGTGTAGATGCTCTCGTCGCATGTCGAACCATCCGCCAGGCGCAAGGTAAAACTGTTGACTTGATCGCCACGCCGGCTATCCTGGCCCGCGAAATACGTGCGCTCGATCCTGCCCGTCACCGTTTGCGTCTGGATGCGCCCGGCTTTGATGCTTTCCCACCACTCGTCCGAAGCGAACAGGCCTTGGCTGCCTTTCAGGCCCATGCGGGGCCTGGAACTGTCGAGAGTGAGAGATCGGGTCTTGGCGATACGGGCCGGGTCTTGTGCCAGGGCTTCGGCGAGGGTGTAGACGGGTTTCATCAGGGCGCAGGAATGGCTTGAAGCGCTCACTCAATGTTTGCGCCGAATGACGAAAGCATTGCCGGCAGGCTCAAAACCAAGTGTCGGATAGTAGGACATGGCATCGGGGGCGGACAGCAATATCAAGGACACTTCCTCGCCGATGATGGCCTGGGTGCGTTTGACAAGTTCTTTGCCGATACCGAGGCCCTGGTACTGCTTGTCTACAGCCAGGTCCGAGAGGTAGCAGCAATACGCATGGTCGGTCAGCGAACGGGCCAGCCCCACAAGCTCGCCATCCACCCATGCCGACAGCACCAGGCAAGGCGCGGCAAACATGCGCGCGATTCGCGGGAGGGTGCTGGTGGGCCGCTTGATGCCGGATTGATCGAACACACGAACAACGTCCAGCGGATCAAGGGGAAAGTTATGACGATATTCGATAGTGGTGTTTTTCATTGGTTCACGGGTGTAAGAAGATTGCGCATGGGAGACCTTTGCCATGGGGATAGTATCACCAGCGATGATTGAGGCATATGGACGCTACGGCATCAGTGAACAGCCTGGGGCCCTCTTGGCCTTGCGCCGATGCTTGGCCGCCTGTACTGCGGGCGGAGGCGGCACCGCATCGCCGGAATGTCCATTCAGTTATTAGGGCGCCTCCAATCTGTTAAAATAGTTGCAAATTTTAATGATCAATCATGAGTAACCTGGATTTTCAAACACAAGGAATGTGCTTAGCAAATGAAAGCCATTATATTCTGCACCAGTTTTATTAAAGATGCCCCGTCATGGGAAAGCCGGTATCAACGCTGGCTCGATTACTACGAAGATATTCCAATCAATGCAGTAAAGAAGATAATGATTGATGATGGATCGCCATTTCTTCCACCTGCCGAAATCATCAATACAGTTTCCCATAGCGCTCCGCTGGCGTCGAATGGCGATAAAAATCTCATCATTCGCTTCGATAACAATCTGGGACGGCAAAGCGGGGCAGACTACCCTGGCTGGTGGCGCAGCTTTCTCCACTCGGTCAAGGTGGCAAATGAATTAGGCGTGAATAAGATCATCCATATCGAGTCGGACGCCTATATCATGACGCCGCGCCTGGTGAATTTCATCAATGAAATCGAATCAGGCTGGAACGTCCTGTGGTCCCCGCGCTATCGCTTTCCGGAAACTGCCATTCAAGTTATCTGCAGAGATCAATTTGAAATTTTTGAGAAATTCAAGGAAAACCATCCCGATTATTCATTCCCGGATATTGCGGAAAGGTTGCTTCCTTTCACCACTGTGCACAAGCAGTTCAAAGGCGACCGCTACAGCGATTTCACGAAAAACAGATGGATATTCCGCTCGAAAAAATTCAACAAAATCCCCATTTTTAAACATGTGTTTTTCTGGGAAACCATACCGCCGGATGCGGACTTTGTTACGCAGGGTATTGACCGTCAGGAGTTTGTTTATAGACGCGGTGAAGTGGCTTGATTTTGTGAGGGTGGCGAAGTTGCCGATTTGGATAGTAAATATGTTGCTACCGTTACGATTGAATAAACGCGTGTGCACCGCCCTTGTCGGCGTTCTTGCCGCCGGTACCGCATCGGCATTCGCTGCTACGCTTGACGAGGATCGGACACGCGGTGACATACATGGCTTGTTTGAAATCAGGGATGCAGCAGTAAAATTCATGGCTGCCGAGAATTCCAAAAATGGAACAAGCTGGCAGGTATTGGAGCCGAACCGGAAGATTCTGGTGGCAAAATGTGCGGTAGCTTTACGGGTGAGATGGGCTCCGAAGAGCCATGGCCTGTCTGGAGCGAATGTTGCTGTGAATTGCGACAAGACCGTAAAGCCCACGATACAACATAAATGGGAAGTGTTTGTGCCGGTCGATAAGGGGCCGGTCGCGCGTAAATGATCAGGTGAGGATTGAAGAAACGAACTGATGCGTTGGGTGCTGTGAAAGCTGGCTCAATCGAAATCTGATTAGATAATCGAACGCGCGCCCACAGCGCGCGGAGCTGCCGCGCGGCGGCAACGGCTTGGCCACGTTCAGCATTACCAGAGCGAAGCTCCGCCAAGGACGAGGCTACAGTACTTGGGCGGCACTACTCCGCCGTAGTCGGATCAATGACCGAGATGACCTCCGACACGCGGTTCGCAGGGAAGCCGCCTAGCTGGGCATGTTCGCGAACCAGCTCTTCATTTGCAGCGATGTAAACACAGTAGATTTTATCGCCGGTCACATAACTTTGGAGCCATTGAATTTGGGGTCCCATCTTGTTTAGTACACCGCATGACTTCTGCGAAATGGCTTGAAGCTCTTGCTCTGATAACTTTCCAGCCCCGGGAATATCACGCTCAATAACATACTTTGGCATAGCGCTCTCCTTATGAGGTTTCCGGGCGAGTACGGCACTCGCCGGTGCCATGCGTCACACATGCCGTGACGTCTATTCGTTATACACCACGCTGGCTGGTTAGTATTATTGGAATTGCCACAAAATGCCGATACGCGCCCATGCGGCGCGCGGGGCTAGCCACTAGCCGCATCGGGGAATGGCTGCCGCATCACTCGATATCGGCCGCCTATTCTTTGCCATCATGGGAGGGTCATGTCCAAACCGACCATCCTGACAACGACGAAGGTGACGAGTCCCAGGCCCATAAGCAATAGTACGAAGCCTGCGACCACCTTCCCACTCGCGCGCAGCACAGCGCGATTCTGCTTCGCCTTGTCTTTATCCTTCTTCCCTTGATCGTAATGCCACTTGATGGCGAAGAACATGCCCGTGCCGAGCACGAGAGCCTTGAAGGTAACGAAAACTATAGGGGTCCAATCCAGCATTTTAAGTATTTCCAGTCTATTACTTGACACTATCTATCATGAGGAGCACTGCCTCAAAACGCTGCTTCAGCAGCTTCTGCTCCAACCATCCTCCAGGCATCCTGTTTGACTCTTTCATTATAGCTAGCTATGAAATAACCATGGCATCGAGCGCAGCGATGTGCCGAATCAGATGAGAGAGGAGAAACGTCAGCGACTGCCATGCAAGATTGGTGTTGCTGCACGTTATGATGCATACTACCTTAAAACAATCTCCATACATTAAGACAAAATGTCCCAGTTGAAAACCATACAAGATGAGCATTTGACTACCTGGTTGCCGCGATTACTGACGCACGGGGGGCCACGTTTTTTGCAGATTGCCGACGCCTTGCAGGCGGCGGTGGCAGATGGATCGTTGACACCGGGCGACCGTCTGCCTCCGCAGCGCCACCTGGCAGCACAGCTGGACGTCGATCTGACGACGATCACGCGCGCCTACGACGAAGCCAGGCGACGTAACTTGCTGGAGGGCCGCGGCGCCCGCGGCACGTATGTCGCAGCGCCGAAAGTCGAATTGACCGCTATCCTCGATCTCTCCATGAATACCCCACCACCGCCCGATGGCGTGGCCTTCGACGACATGCTGAAACAAGGTTTGTCGCAAGTATTGATGCGAGCAGACAATGAGTTACTGATGACTTACCACTTGGGCGGAGGAAGTGACTCCGACCGTCAGGCTGGCGCCAAATGGCTGGCACCGATGTTTGGACATCTGGATTCTCGACAGGTTGTCGTGTGTCCCGGTGCGCAAGCGGCGATCGCCGCACTGATCCTTGCGCTGACGGAACCTGGCGATGTCATCCTGGCAGAACCGACGAGTTATCCCGGCTTGCGTGCCGCAGCGACCCAATTCGGCCGGCACGTCATTGCCGTGGAAGCGGACAAGCACGGGATGCTGCCCAAGATGCTTGAGCAAGCATGCAGCCAGCACAAGCCCCGGCTGGTCTACCTCAATCCGACATTACAGAATCCGACCGCCATTACCATGCCGGAACGCCGGCGCAAGGAGCTCGCCAGCATCGCACTGCGCTGCAATGTACGCATCGTCGAAGACGATCCCTACTGGCTGCTTGCCGATGCCCCGCCGCCACCTGTCGCCACGTTTGCCCCGGAACAGGTGCTCTACATCTCCACCCTGTCGAAATGCCTGACGCCCGGCTTGCGTGTCGCCTTCGTGCTGATACGCGACCTGGAGGAACGCGAACGCTTCCTGGTCGCCCTCAGATCATTTGCACTGATGGTCGCTCCTTTGACGGCCGCACTGGCCACGCAGTGGATACTCGACGGTTCGGCTGACGGATTGCTGGCAGGCGTACGCAAGGAGGCGCGCCTGCGCCACCGGATGGCCCGCGATATTCTGGCGGGACGCTACAGCGGCGCTGGAGACGGCCTGCATGTATGGCTCGAGTTGCCGGCATATTGGAATTCCTCACAGCTTGCGCATGCAGCCGCCAGCTACGGCATCGCAGTCACGCCGGCGGAGGCATTCGCCACTGGCAGCGGATCCGTGAATGCCATCCGGATCTCTTTGGGCAGCATCAAGGACCGTGGACGCTTGCAGGCGGGTCTGCAACGACTGTCTCATCTGCTTGCGCGGCGACCCGAGTCATTTAGTGCTGCTGTGGTTTAAGTGTTTGCGGGCCGGTGTCAGTTCTCGGTCAGTTTGAGCTAGTCCGGCTTTCAGACACAGACTAATGCATTGGGCGCTGTGAAAGCTGGCGCAGCCGAAAAGCTGATTGGAACCACGAACGCGCGCCTGCGGCGCGCGGGGCTGCCGCGCAGCGGCAGCAGGTGGAGGATTCGGGGCGGGCTGGGCCGGTAGGCCCAGCCCTTCGAATCTCACACGCAGGGCGCGCAGGCGCCCTGCTCGCTTCCGCCAAGAAATAAAGAAACCGCCTTCGGGCGGTTTTTTATTTCTTGGCGGAAGCGGTGTAATGCGAATATCTAGGTTTTATGCAGCTTTCAAGACACCATACTCCAACCGTACCTACCATACTACCTACGCATAAAGATCGCTACAAGAAGTCTTGTATACCTGCACCAACCATCATCACCGGGGCGACATGCTGCAGCTCAACTACGGCGGCGTGGCCGCCGGCTGCCAGGTCACCGTGCTGATCGATCAATTACAGCGGCTGGCTGACTGGGCATCATCAGGCACCCACTACTTCCGTACCAAGGCGGATGAAGAACCATCAGTAATAATCTCCCCAACCGCCGACTCGGAAAGAGACTGATATACATTAATCAACATTTCGCAATCTAGCATGCAATAAACCGAAACGGCATGCCATTGCATAATTTCTTTCCAAATAGCAATTAGGTACCTATGCAACAGTATTTTCAGTACAAAAAAATATTCTTTTTTTGTGCAATATTAATAATATGTGTTTTTATTTTAGCAATCATTCGAAATTTATGCCCGTATAGTAGAAACGGGCTATCTAAGTGAAAGTAGCGATATAAAAATATAACATTGATAACTGTTAGTATTAGTGATAATTTGTCATCGCAACATGGTTTTTTGAAACATTAATCGCTTTTCAGGGGAGATCAAGATGAAACTAAAGTCACTCATCGCAGTGGCAGTACTGAGCGCTGCTTCCATCGGTAGCGCCAACGCTACCGCCTACACCGTCAACCTCGTTAACACCACCGGCAATCTGTGGACCAGCGGCTTCAGCGCCGTGCCCAGCCCGCTCGGCGACTTCACCGATACCTTCACGTTCACACCGAACGCGACCTTCGGTTCCACCGCGCAAGCCTTCCTGGCCAACCTGTCCGTCACGGGTTCGGACAGTTCCTCCATCCAATTCACCAGCGCCGACCTGAACGGCATTGGACTGACCGGCTTTGGCGGCCCCACCGTCTTTGGCTATGCCCAAGGTGAGATACTCGCACCAACGAGCATCCTGTTCAATGGCCCGCTGGTCTTGACCGTGATGGGGAATACCAAGGGCGGCAGCTATGGCGGCGTCTTCAACCTGAACCTGGCTCCTGTTCCTGAACCGGAAACCTATGGCATGCTCTTGGCTGGCCTGGGCATACTGGGCTTCCTGGCACGGCGTCGGAAACAATCTTGAGTGCTCCTCCAAAAAGACGCTGCGGCGTCTTTTTTGTTCAGATCGACCAAATTGGTTTCCAATTTGCTGGATTTACGTCCAACACCAATACAGAAAATAAAAAAAAGCCCCAAAGTTGGGGACTTTGGAGCTTTAACATAGTATTACGCACGAGCTATTATTACTTTATAGGTCACACGATGGATGATGTCAAGAAAGTCAGATACCGGCTCACGGACTGATGCGTTGGGTCTATGGAAGCTGGATCAGTTGAAAAGCTGATTAGAACCACGACTACCAATCTAGCTACACACGATCATCGGTACATAAAAGTCTTTACGTACCCGTGCCCTCAGCACAACGCGTACAAGAAATAACGTTCGCCTTTGCTATCCGATATCATCGGTGCGGTGAAGTAAATTCATTCGCTGACGCTCCAAGATGACCCTCAACACAACTGTCAGCATGGCGCCGATGTGCGCAGGTGCATTTTCTCTTTGAAATTTGCTACCAATCAAAAGTAATCGGCTTTGAACCTCAACCAAGTCAACACTTGCAACGTTAGCTGCAATCAGGTCACCCAACTCAAGGCCAAGCAAGTTATAAAACTCACGCTCTTGGTCAAACTGTTCCGAATGTCCGTCAGAGACAAGGATATCTGAATTCATTCTTACCTCCTGGAAACCCGGTAAAAAATGCAAATTCAACAACTAAATGACGAGCCGATACTACAATGTTAACGTAAATCGCCGGCATGCTCCGGTCGAGACATAGCCTTATGGCATACAAAGCTATTGATCTATATCAATACTATCGGGTATTTCCGACTTCTTGCAAGCTCGTCAGAACATACTGGGGGCGGTCTTCTTAAGAAGGAAAATCTCATGCAGTTCTCGCATATGCATTGTATGGGTGAGTATGAATACTATTTAACAACAGAACACTGCACGAATGAACTACATCGAGGAGTCATCGTGTTTATGAAAATTGGTGTGCCATGTGCTTTGCTGGATCAATCTGTGACGATCAGCACACCCAGCGCTTTCAGGTCGATTAGAGCTGCTGAAATTGAAGCATCCGCCTACGCGCATGAACTGGTCGTAAGTCAGGCGATTGAGGTTTTTTTCCACTCTGAGACCATGCAACTGACACGTTTGCCGCTGTGACACCAGACTTCATGGAACTTTGCGCAGCAAGAGGGATCTAAGTTCTGACGACTCTGTGAGCTTGCAAAATGTATGAAGTCTACTTATCCGTTGCAGACAAGCACATTTATGAATGGGCCAAGACCAAGACAGGTGACGAAAGCGTCGCAAAGGCCGCGTTTCGAGAACTAGTCGGCTACGAATTTCTCAACCGGCAGCCTTATCAGGTCACAATGTTTTGTAATGACAAGATAATCGCCCAGCACCGTTTTGACAGTCCAGCCGGCAGCTCTTTCGACTGGAGCGGGCAAACGCTGCCCATACATACTGAATGCCCTGAGAACGGCTAATGTAGAAATGTTTAAACCATTTAGTGAGCAAAGAGTCAATTCGTTGATACCAGGCCATACGATTCCGACACTCAGGCGCCGACACTCAACAGGCCGAGTATGTCGCCCAAGTCTGCCGGCTTGACCAAATGATGATCGAAGCCCACGGCCTTAGTCTGCATCCGAGTGGCGTTATCACTCCAGGCAGTGAGGGCAATCATTTTGATGTGCTGGAAGCGAGACGCCTGCCGGAGGGTGGAGGCAACCTCCAAGCCGTTCACGCCAGGCATTCCCAAATCAAGGAAGACCACATCAGGGACAAAGCTATCGGCCGTCTGCAGTGCCTCGGCCCCGCCATATACGGGGACAGCCTCATGACCACACATCACAAGAAATTCCGCGACAAGATCGGCGGCATCACGATTGTCATCAACAATCATGATTCGCAAGGGGGAAAGTTGGTTTGCCATACAGCACCTGCCGTTCATGAAATGCATCCACATGTAGGGACACATATTGAGCCGGCAAGTTCAAGGCGGCTGAAATTTTGAACAGTCAGGGGCGAGGACTGAAGTTAAGATTGCTTGATGGGAATTATACATAACTTTCAGAAAAACATGCATAAAATGAAATAATGTCATTGGTTTCCACTGGATCAAAACGCACATTAGTTGCTGACTATACTGTGCTTTTCAATTTCTAAAAATGCTCTAAAATGTAAATTCGAAATTGAATACCTAACATCTTTCTTGACTGAGGCATCAATGGGAAATGACCAAAAATTGCAACATGGTGACTATGAATACCAGATAGTCACCTACAAGAAAGTGAACGGCATGTATCAAGGTATGGTTCTCCTTACCGCTCATTCAGGAATACAGTATTCCCCTATTATTGAAATCCCAACGCCAAGCGTATTTAAGTCAGAGCGTGCGGCACGGATCGAAGCTTCTGCGTTAGCATGTCAGCTCATAGAAACAGGCGGAGTGGTTGCACTTGTGCCACAAGATGGCAAATCCACTTCCTGGCCGAAGGAGTCTCAAACGACTCTTTAACGTCAGTTTCTAGTATGTTCAGTATCACATAGACATGACTCGTGAGGCTGCTATACAGCCCCATCAGTGCGAAAATTCTTCCTTCCCACGGGGAAGCATACAAGTCAGACGAAAACCTCTCAAAGTGCGTCAAAATGCGTCAAAACGCACGCCCCCTCTTCGCCCCGCCGCGCCAGTCCTCATGCGCCTTCGGCCATGGCGCAAATTTGAGTCAAAAGAGCCCTATATAGCGGGCAGGTGTGGAGGGGGGACAACTGCGCGCGCCGGGCCGAAACGGGCCTTTTTCTTACTCCAAGAGCAACATCAATCGTCGGGACGTGAAAAAGCCGCCTCGTGGGCGGCTTGTACGGTGGCTGGGGCGCTCTGGCGCGGCTGGGCTGTCGCGGCCCCACCCTGTCGGCTATCGCGGCGTGGCGGTCATCCTGGGCGGCCGGCGCGGATCATCGCCGCCTGCTCCTTGTCGTAGTCGTCGCGGCAATCCACATCGCAGAACAGCAGCGCGGGCGCCAGCGGCTCGTCGCAGTAGTGGCAGCAGCCATGCGCCATCAGGCCCGGCCGGCGACGCACGGCGGCCAGGCCGCGCGCAACTTCGGCGAAGATGATCTTGTCCGTGTTGTCGATATGGTCGCTCATTGCGCGCCCTCCCCGCCTGTCGCCAGGTCATACGGGGCAAACCTCACCACTTCCACGCCGGCCCACTCGTTGATCGCTTCGAACTGCGCCTGCAGCGGCACCAGCTCATTGCGCGCGAAGACACGCGCGGCCGGCTCCACGGCGCCGAAGCCGCCGGCATTGTTCGGCAGGATGCCCATGAGCTGCGGCGGCACGCGGTGCGCGGCCAGCTGGTCGTCGCGCGTGACGCTCTTGATGTTGAAAAACTCGTCCTTCGCAGCGACGTCCGATACCGGCAGAATCTGGATGCCGTCCTTCTTGCCGTTCGGCGCGTACATGAACAGATTGCGGAAGTTGCCCGGCCCTTTACTGTCGCGCATGGCCTGGCGCAGGTTGTCCACGTCCTGGGTGTTGGCGGCGGCGTCCGTCATGTAGAACACGAAGCCCGCATGCGAGCCGTTCTTGTAGTACTTACGGCGGAACAAGGTGGCCGCCTCATTGAGCCAGGCCGACTGCAGCGCGCTCAGGTACTGCGGCACGCCGTACAGCTCCTGATTCACGTCCGGCTCCATCAGGTGAAACACGCGGCCCTTGTCGAACTGGTGCACGGCCTGGTAGCCGTTGACGAAAAAATACGTGTCCAGATCGACGCCGCGCCGCATGTACTTGGCCAGGGCGTGCTGGTATGCCAGCGCCTTGCCGCTGCGGCTGGGCCGGTCTTCCAGGTAGGCATTGCCGAACGTCAGGAAGTCGAGCGCCATGCGCTTGAACGCGTCGCGCGACAGGTACTTGCTGGGAATCAGGGTGGACGCTAGCACGTTGGCCTTGAAGTGGATGGCGCTGCTGTGGTGCACGCCCGCGTTGAACGACTTGGCCAGGCCGGCCAGGTTGACGGGCGGCTCATACCAGTGGCCGTTCTTCCAGCATTCGAAGCAATCGAGAATGTCGGCGTGCTCGAGCACGGGCGTCGGGTCGCCGAAGGAAAAAGCCTCGATGCCGGCGGCGGCCGGCGCCGTGGCCGCTGTTGATGGCGCGCCCTCGGCCTGCTGGCCGCGCGCGCGCATGTGTCGTGCTTTGCTCAAGAATAAATCTCCATGAAAGAGTGGTGGTTGTCGGTGGTACCTTCGAATGGCTCGTGATCGAGGGCATGCATGCAGGCCCACGCCAGATCGGCGTGGCCGGTTTCATCGCTGCGGCCGGCGACATACGTCACGTGCCGCCCGCTGGGGGTCAGGGTCTTGTGGATGGCCATGAACGATTGCGCAATGTCCGTCCAGCCGGCGTCAAACTCCAGCCGCCCCTTGCTGATGATGTTTTTGGCTTTCAGCACCATGCGGGTTTTGACTTCGGGCGAGTAATTCAGGGCCGTGACGGCCGGGAAGAAGCCACGCACGATGGGCAGCACGCCAATGCCCATGCCGGTCGTGTCGATGCCGATGTACTCGACGTTGTAGCGCTGGGTCATCTGGCGGATGGCGTCGGCGTGGTCTTCGAAACTCTGCCCGCGCCACTGGTGGCGCTCCAGGATGCGGAACTTGCCGCCGGCCGTCATGGGCGGCGCCAGCACCACGCAGCCGGCGCTGTCGCCGTTCAAGGCCGGGTCGTAGCCGATCCACACGGGCCGGTTGCCGAACGGGCGCAGGCCCAGCAACGGCTTGTAGTCGTCCCACTCCACCCAGGAATCGACCATGCAGCGCTGCAGCTCGGCCAGCGGAAAGACCGAGGCCGAGTCGTCGATAAAGTTGCACATCAGCAGATTGTCGAACTGGTCGGGGCTGTATTCGAAGTTGCGCAGTTCGTCGATGTCGAACAGGTTGCAGCCGCCGCGCTCGGCGTCCAGGATGGTGACGATCTGGCGCCAGATCTTGTCCTCGCCCGTAAAACCCGACGACAGGCGGCCATGGCTCACATCGATATTCACCTGGTCAGCCTTGGCGCGGCGTTTGTTGAACAGCTCACCCGTCCAGAACGGATAGGCCTGGTGCGTGGTCGAGGATGGCGTGGAAAAATAGGTCTTGCGCCACTTCTTGTGGATGGCCATGCCCGAGGCCACCTTGTTCAACTCCTGGAAATTCTGCGTCCAGAAGAATTCATCGAAGTAGAAATTGCCGTGGTAGCCCTGCGCCGTGCGCGCATTGGTGCCCAGGAAATACAGGTGCGCGCCGTTCGGCAGCACGATGGGGTCGCCCGTCAGCTCGATGCCGGCCGCCTCGCGCGCGAATTGCACGATGTATTGCTTGAAGACGTGCGCCTGGCTTTTTGAGGCGGACAGGAAAATTTGATTGCGCCCCGTCTGCATGGCGTCGGCAAGCGCCTCGCGGGCGAAATACCAGGTGGCGCCGATCTGGCGCGATTTCAAAATGGCGCGCGTGCGCTGGTCGCCGTTGCGATACCAGACCTTTTGATAGTCGAAGAGCGAGTCCTGGAAGGCGTCGAGCAGCTGGATTTTCTGTTCTTCGCTGAAGTCGTTGCGCGTCGGCTTCTTCTTCGGCCCGGCATTACGGTTCGCCAGTTTGGGGTTGAGATCGACCTCGTTGCCACCCGGCTGCTCATAGCGGCGCACGCGCGCCATCTGCACGATGGTGCGGGCGAGTAAATCGATTTCCTTGTAATCGCTGCCGCTCTTGACCTCTTTTTCGATCAGTTTCACCAGGCGCAGCTCGGCCGACGCCTCGACGTGCTCGATGGCCTGCGCCTTGTCCCATTCGTCGCGCAGCTTCCAGCTATTGATGGTGCTGCGCTTGAGTCCCAGGTGGCGGGCGATGGACGAAATGCGCCAGCCCTTCCAGTACAGGGCGCGCGCGGCGCGGCGCGGCTCGGATTCGGGCACGGCCAGTTCGGCGATTTTCTCGTCGGCCGTTTGTTCGCTAGTTTTCTCGATTGTCAGCATGCCGCCAGCGTAGGCCGCGCGCGCGCGGAGCGGGGAAAGGCAAAAGTCGCTATGGCCCATAGCAACCCGCACCGCATTGAATCGCGGCGCCAAGACGTTGACCATGGCGTTATCCGATCAACCGAGACACGCCACCATGCCTAAATCCCAATTCTTCCGCGTCGCCACCGAAGGCGCCACCACGGACGGCCGCAACATCGACCGCGCCACCATCGAGCAGCTCGCCGCCACCTACAACCCGAAAACCTACGGCGCGCGCATCTGGCTGGAGCACATTCGCGGCATCCTGCCCGACAGCCAGTTCAAAGCCTACGGCGACGTGATCGCGGTGAAAGCCGAAGAGGTGGACACGGACAACGGCAAGAAACTGGCCCTGTTCGCGCAGATCGAACCCACGCCCGAGCTGGTGGCCATCAACAAGGCGAAACAGAAGCTGTACACAAGCCTGGAAATTCAGCCCGACTTTGCCGACTCGTCGCAGCCCTACCTGGTCGGCCTGGGCGTCACGGACAGCCCTGCCAGCCTGGGCACCGAAGCGCTGAAATTCTCCGCTGGCCGCAAGCAGCAAAGTGCCAACCTGTTTACCTCGGCCGTCGAGGTGACGCTGGAATTTGACGAGCCGCAGGGCACCAAGCTGGCCGACGCCGTCAAGAACCTGCTGTCGCGCTTCTCAAACAAATCCGGCAGCGACGCCGCGCAGTTCGCCGACATCAGCGAAGCCGTGCAGGCGCTGGCCGGCCACGTCGTCACCGCCAACGACAACTACGCCGATGCCGTGACGCGCCTGGAGAAAGCCGAAACAGCCTTGAAAGCCACGCAGGACGAACTGGCCGCCTTCAAGGCGCAGATGGACGAAGCGCCCGGCAACGGCCCGCGCCGCCCTGCCGCCACCGGCAACGACGGCGCCGTGCAGACCGAGTTTTAAGCGCCCACGCCATCACTCACACCCCATTCAACAACGGAGCACCGATATATGAAAAAGCAAACGCGCCAGGTATTTGGCCAATATGAAACCCGCCTGGGCCAACTGAACGACACGGACAACGTGGCCAAGACCTTCAGCGTCACGCCCAGCGTGCAGCAAAAGCTGGAAACGAAGATGCAGGAATCGAGCGAGTTCCTGTCGAAAGTGAACATCATCGGCGTGACCGAGCAGGAAGGCGAAAAGCTGGGCCTGGGCGTGTCCGGCCCGATTGCCGGCCGCACCAACACCAAGGACAAGGAACGCAAGACGCGCGACCTGTCCACCCTGGACGGCACTAAATACCGCTGCGAGCAAACCAATTTCGACACGCATTTGAACTATGCCAAGCTGGACGCCTGGGCCAAATTCCCCGACTTCCAGTCGCGCGTGGCCAATGCCATCCTGACGCGCCAGGCGTTAGATCGCATCGTCATCGGCTTCAATGGCGTAAAGGTCATGGCTGACACCGATCTGGACGCCAATCCGCTGCTGCAGGACGTGAATAAAGGCTGGCTGCAGCACCTGCGCGATCTGGCGCCCGAGCGCGTGCTGGGCCTGGTGGCCGCTGGCATGCCGGGCAAGGTCGTCATCGGTGACGTGGCCGATGCGGATTACGCCAACCTGGACGCAGCCGTGACGGACGCCGTCAACCTGCTGGACCCGTGGTATCAGGAAGACACCAACCTGGTGGCCATCGTCGGGCGCAAGCTGTTGAACGACAAGTATTTTCCATTGGTCAACACCAAACAGGCGCCCACGGAAACCCTGGCGGCTGACATCATCATCAGCCAGAAACGCATCGGCGGCTTGCCGGCCGCGCGCGTGCCCTTCTTCCCCGATAACGCCATCCTGATTACCCGTTTCGACAATCTGTCGATCTACTTCCAGGAAGGCGCGCGCCGCCGCCGCGTCGAGGACGTGCCCAAGCGCGACCGCATCGAGAACTACGAGTCGTCGAATGACGCCTACGTGATCGAAGACCTGGGCCTGGCCGCGCTGGTGGAAAACATCGAGCTGAAAGACAAATAATGGCCAACCAGTCCCCCGCCCTGCGCCACCGCGCGCGCATGCTGGCCGAGCGCACGGCCGGCGCCGCCGCGCCGCAGGGCGTCACCACCGGCACGGCTTACGATTTGATGCTCTACAAGCTGTCCGATGACCGCCGGCGCCTGAAATCCATCCAGTCCGTGGAACGCAAGATCGAGGTCAAGGCCACCTTATTGCCGGATTACGCGCAGTGGATCGACGGCGTGCTGGCCGGCGGCAAGGGTGCGCAGGATGACGTCTTCGCCACCCTGCTGGTGTGGCACATCGACACGGGCGAATACGACCGCGCCCTGGTCATGGCCGCCTACGCCTTGGAACACAAGTTCACCCTGCCCGACACCTACAGCCGCGACATCGCCACCCTGATGCTGGATGAGTTTGCCGAAGGCTACCTGCACGGCAAGCTGGCCGCTGATCCGCAGCACGCGGCGCAGGTGCTGGGCACCGTCGAACAGTTGACGGCCGCCAGCGACGCCCCGGACCAGGCGCGCGCCAAGCTGCACAAGGCCATCGGCCTGGCCCTGATCGCCGTGCTCGATCAGGCCAACGACACGGACATCGCCCCGGCGATGGTGGCGCAAGCGGAAAACGCCATGGCCCAGCTGAAGCGCGCCCGCGCCCTGTCCGAGTCGTGCGGCGTCAAGAAAGATATGGAACGGCTGGAGCGGCGCATCAAGCGCGCGGCCGGTTCCACGTAAAGAGCATCCCCCGCAGCACGGCGGCACGGGGGGATTCTGGCCAAACCTTTGACCTGATGAACCCCGTCCACCGCCCCATTATTGAAAGCGCCCCGTATGTCCTTCATGGCCCTGCCCCCGTCAATCCCGCCTGGCACCGCCACTGCGCCGCCAGCGCCTGCCCCTGGCGTCGTCGAGAACGACGGCTGGTTTCCCGACATCCTGCTCACCGATATGCGCGACGCCATGCGCCTGGATGGCACCGTCACCGACGCGCGCCTGGTGCAAGCCGTGGTCGATGCCATCCTGCAGGTCAACCGAGAGCTGGCCGACTGGCAGGGCAAGCAGGCCGCTGCCGGTATCGCCGCCCTGGTGGACGTGCCAGCCGCGCGCATCAACCGCGAATCGCGCTTGCTGGCGCAGTACCGGCGCGCCGTCTACAGCACGGCGAAAGCCGACCTGATCGAGCGTTACCGCGACTACGACAGCACGGCCACGTCCGTCAGCGACAGGAAAAGCATGGAGTGGCTGGACGAGGCGCCAGGTGCGCAGCGGCGCAATGCGCAATGGGCCATCGCCGATATCGTCGGGCGCACGCACCTGACTGTGGAATTAATCTGATGCAGGTGCGCACGCAGCAGCACGACACGGTAGACGCCCTGGTGTGGCGCTACCTGGGCGACGGCGCTCGATACGTCGAGCACACCCTGGAAATGAACCCCGCGCTGGCGCGCCATGGCGCCGTGCTGCCTGCCGGCCTAGTCGTCACCCTGCCCGAGCCGGCGCCCAGCACGGGCCAGGTGGCTGCAGCCGATCTTGTGCAGCTATGGGATTAACGCAGCAATCCACCTTTTTACCCTCATGAAAAATCTATCTACCCTCTCACCGGAGAATCAAGCAATGTCCGCAGAATCGTTTGGTGGTTTCGCCACCCTGGTCAAACTGTACGGCTTCAAGGCGGCGCTGGGCATGGTCGGCGCGGCCATGCTGTACATCGTGCTGCCGCCGCTGAACGCCGACGGCACCTTCAACAAGGGCGAATTCGTCGCCCGGCTGGCATGCGCGGGCGTGTTCTCGTGCCTGCTGGGCGGCACCGTCTACCAGCTGCTGTGCGCCCAGCTCCCCGCCATCGGCGCCATGGTCAACGCCTCCGCCATCGATCTGATCGTGGGCGCGCCCGGCTGGTGGGTATCGCGCGCCGTGGCCCTGTGGTTCCAGCGCCGCAGCGACAAGGACATCGCCGAGCTGGTCAAAGACGCGAAGGAACACTGATGGCAACCACCGACAACCCGCTGATCGCGCGCGTCATCGACGCCATCCTGCGCGCCGAAGGCGGCTACGTGAACGACCCGGCCGACAAAGGCGGCGAAACCAATTACGGCATCACCGTGGCGGTGGCGCGCGCCAACGGTTACATGGGGCCAGTACGCGATCTACCCATGACCGTGGCGTGCGCCATCTACACAGCCCGCTACATCACGGAACCGAAGTTTGACCAGGTGCTAGCCATCCATGCCGGCATTGGCGCCGAAGTGATCGACACGGGCGTCAACATGGGGCCGCACCGCGCGGCCGAGTTCCTGCAGCGCTGGCTGAACGGTTTCAATGACACGGGCGCGCGCTATCCCGCCCTGTTCGTCGACGGCCGCCTGGGCGCGCAGTCGCTGGGCGCGCTGGGCGCTTTCCTGAAATGGCGCGGCCAGGATGGCGCCGCCGTGCTGCTGTGCGCCTTGAACGGCCTGCAGGCGGCGCGCTACCTGGAAATCACCGAGGCCAACAAGACCCAGCGCCGTTTTCTATACGGCTGGATCAAGGAACGGGTGGCCATGTGACAACGACTACTTGGCGCCCGCTGGCTGCCTGCCTGCTGTGTGGCGCCCTGGTCGGTTGGACCGCGCAGGGCTGGCGCAAGGATGCCAGCATCGCCGCCCTGCAGCGGGCAGCCGCTATCCAAACATCCACCGCCGCCACGCAACTCGCCCAGGCCACCGCCCGCGTGCTCACCCTGGAGCGCGCCGCCGGCACCACCCTGGCGCAGCGCGCCGACCACCTCACCCAGGAGCAAACCCATGCGAAAACCGAGCGTGACCGTTTTAACGATGACCTGCGCAGCGGCGCTGTGCGCCTGTCAATCCCCGTCTCCGGCGGCCAGTGCGCCGCCATTGCAGATTCCACCGATGCCGCAGGCCATCGGCACCAAACGCGCGCCGAACTTAACCCAGCGACTGCGGCAGCTCTTGACGCCATTGCCGGCGACGGCGACGACGCCACCCGCCAACTGAACGCCTGCATCGACGCCTACAACACCGTGCGAGACACCTACCATGTACAAGCCGAATAGCCTGCGCCAGCACCTGGCCGCCGCCATCCCCGACCTGCAGCGCGATCCCGACCGCCTGCTGGTCTTCGCCGACGAGGGCAACGTGGTGGCGTCGGCCACCGCCTCCCTCTCCTTCGAATACCGCTTCAAGCTCAACCTGATCGTCACCGATTACGCGGGCGACGCCGACGCCATCATGGTGGCCCTGATCGCCTGGCTGAAAGTTCACCAGCTCGACCTGATGGCCAACGAAGAAACGCGCAAGCACGGCATTGCCTTCGAGGTCGATTTCAACAACCATGAAACGGTCGACATTTCCATCAAGCTGGACCTGACCGAGCGCGTGGCCGTCAAGGCAGGCGAGGCGGGCCGCCTGGACATCAAGCACCTGGCCGAGATACAGCACATGCCGGCCTATGCGGACGAGTTCTGGAAGCTGTACGACGGCGAGACGCTGCTGGCCGAATGGCGCACGCCCGAGGCGACACCATGAGCGACGACCTGCACGCGCTGGAAGCTTGGGCCGGGGCGCTGCTGGCCAAGCTGCAGCCGGCCCAACGCCGCGCCATCAATCACAAGGTGGCCATCGACCTGCGCCGCAGCCAGGTGCAGCGCATCAAGGCGCAGCAGGGGCCGGACGGCGCGGCGTACCACGCGCGCAAGCGGCGCAAGGAATTCAAGGGGAAGAATGGACGCATCAAGCGGCAAAAGGCGGCGATGTTCGCCAAAATTCGCACCGCCAAGCACCTGAAAATGAAGACGACCGGCGACCAAATCGAAGTCGGCTTCTTTGGCTGGGTGGCGCGCGTGGCGCGGGTGCATCAGTTTGGCCAGCAAGACCGTTTGTCGAAAAAAGGGCCACTGTACAAGTACCGGGAGCGGCCACTGTTAGGAATGAGTGAGGCGAATCGGACGTTGATATGCGAATCGCTATTGCGTCACATAGAAAAAAACTAAGATGCATCGTAAGCGTCGGCCCTGCACCGTCTGGTCGTGGCAAGTAGCGTCTGCCAAAGTAGTTCCCATTACTTTTTGGCGGGAACTACTGTGGACACTGAAATGGAGTCGGTTATTCCTGTTGCACCGCTCCACCCATCTGGGTTCATGCATATGTCCTTCTAAATCGCTAAGCCCGGCAGCGACTCTATCGGCGGCGTCCATCCCGCCAGCGCCGGTTTCCTCCGCGATTTGTAGGCGTTCGTCGCATGGGAGAAAATACGGGCGTCCGTGCCGCTAGAATGGGGGCGAGTTAAACACAAGGAATTTAATGAGTTCTCCCCCATTTTTGCCATTCAACGCGCCTCCCGTATCGGAAGTCAAGCACGACCGCCACCTTGTGCGCCGCTACTTGCTGCAGTCTGCGCTGCGCTTAAACGCCGGTTCACTCTTGTTCCTGTCGCTGGCAATCGCGCTGCTTCCGCTCTGGCTGAACCACACCCCGGCCGCGCCGGGCGAAATGGAGACCCGCAAGCTGACTCCGTACATTGTCAGCGGCGTTGTGGCGGCGGTGATGGTCTGGCTCGCGCTGATGTCTAATGGGATCGCACGCAGCTTTCTAGCGCGGCTGAGCGAAGAGGGCAAGGCGCTGAGTGTCGAGGCGATGGCTTCCATGGTTACGCGTCGTATCCATGCGCCGTTCAATCCCTACACCACCTTTGACCTGTGCACCGAGTCCCTATCGGGGCTGGCGCTCGGCATGGCACTTGGCTACTCCGGTCCGCCTGCGTTTTTTCACGACCCTTTCAAGGGCCGGATCGTGCTGGGTCGCTGGCGCCCGTTGGTGCTGGGGCGCCATGTCGACGTGAGAATATCGTCCGATTTGGGCCCCAGCTGCGACATTGAGTTGCGCTGCCGACCTGGCCTGGCTTGGTTCGCGATCCAGCAGGGTGAGTCGCTAAAGACTGCCGAGATGGTGTCTACCCAACTGCAACAGCACCTCGCGCGCCATGCAAGCGCACTAAATGCGGCTCGGCGTGAGCGCGAGCTGGAACGCACCTCTCTGCAGGCACGTCTTTCAGCCTTGCAGGCCCAGGTAGAGCCGCACTTCCTGTTCAATACCCTGGCAAATCTAAAGTATCTGATCCGCACCGACCAGCGGGCCGCGCAAGAGATGCTCGACCATCTGGTCGGCTACCTGCAAAACGCGATGCCCGATATGCGCTCGGTGTCCTCGACCTTGGGACGAGAAATGGATCTTGTTAGCGACTACCTGGCGGTGATGCGCATCCGCATGGGCACGCGCCTACGCTACGCTGTCGAAGTGGCCGAAGAATTGCGCAGCCTGCCGTTCCCGCCGGCGATGCTGATCTCGCTTGTGGAGAACGCCGTCAAACACGGCTTGGAGCGGGCCAGCCGACCGGGCCTGATTACCATCAGCGTAAGGCACGAAAGCGACAGCACGGACGGGCTGCTGAGCGTGTCTGTTGTCGACGACGGGGTCGGCTTGACCGAACAATCCGGGCAAGGAACGGGATTGGCGAATATTACAGAGCGCTTGCTGCTGCTATATGGACGGAAGGCTAGCCTTTTTGTGGAGCCGGGCGACGGACAAGGCGTATGTGCAGTGTTGACGGTGCCTATTGTCGGGAGCCACGCCTGATGCCAAGCGCTCTGATCGTCGAAGACGAGCCTTTGCTAAGGGCGGAGCTGGTGGACCAGTTGTACGCCTTGTGGCCCGAACTGCAAATCGCCGGCCAGGTCGAAAACGGCATCGACGCGGTGGCAAGCATCGACGTACTGAAACCGGACATCGTATTCCTGGACATACAGATGCCCGGCCTGAACGGCATGGAGGTGGCGCGCCATATTCCCGAGTCGTGCCAGGTAGTGTTCGTTACAGCGTATGCGGACTATGCCTTGGCCGCTTTCGATACCGGCGCGTCCGACTATCTGGTCAAGCCGGTGACGACCTCACGCCTGCTGCAGACGATCCGTCGTTTGAAGTCGCGCACGGCCGCAAGCCCGCCGCCGGCCGTGTGGGAACAGCTTTTTGAACAGGAGAGCGCACCGGTGTACCTCAAGTGGATCAAGGCCTCAAGCGGCAATTCGGTGCGGCTGGTGATGGTGAGCGAAGTGCTGTACTTCCAGTCGAACGAAAAGTACACGCGGGTGGTGACGAACAACGGCGATTCGCTGATTCGGTTGCCTCTCAAGTCCCTGCTCGATCAACTGGACCCGCAGTTGTTCACGCAAATCCACCGCAGTGCCGTCGTCAATCTGCAGGCCATTGACCGGATTGAACGCATTGAATCCGGGGTGCGCAGCGGCCCTGGGCTGGAGGTCATCCTGAAAGGCCGGACCGAGCGCCTGACCGTTAGTGAGGGATTTACCAAGCAGTTCCGCCAGATGTAGCAGGGATGTTAAAGACTCCCTGCCGATTGGCCGCCTTCGTGACGACGGCGGATTTGTTGGTTCAGTTCGAAGTGAATCATTTAATCATATTAAAAAAAGGAAAATAATGATAAATAAATGGATAGTCTCCCTGGCTTTGTTATTGCTGACCGTGACAGGGGCAATCGCAGCGCCCCCCCCGGTGGCGCCGACAGTGGAGGTCAGTCGGGCAGTCCGGTTGGAGGTCATCGATACGCTGATTGCCAAGCTCAATGCCCACTACGTTTTTCCAGACAAAGCCAAACAAGTCGAGGTTGTCTTGCGCCAGCATCAGCGCGAGGGCAAATACGATAGGGTCACGGACGGTCAACAACTCGCCAAACAGCTATTCGATGACATTGATGGCGTTATCCACGACAAGCATATGTTCATCGATGTCAGTGCCCACCCGGTGCCGCCCGATGATGCAATGCCGCCGCCGCCACAGACGCGGGCGGAATGGGAAAAACAAGTGCCGCCTGCCGTGCTTGAAAGGGTTCTTGCATCAAACCTTGGCGTGGAAAAGGTCGATCATCTTAGTCCCAATATCGGCTACCTGGAGATTTCCTCATTCGGGCCGGTTTTCCTCGTATCCGACAAGTTTGCCGCAGCGATGAATAAACTCGCTAACACCGATGGCCTCATCATCGATCTGCGCAACAACGGCGGTGGCGGGGAAGACTCAGTGGCGCTACTGATCAGTTATCTTGTTGACGGGCGCACCCGCCTCAACGACATCTGGGAACGTGCGACCGGTATCACCACGCAGTATTGGACGCAGGATAAGCTCGACGGCAAACGCTATGGGGGCAAGAAGCCGATCCTCATCTTGACAGGCCCCGATACGAAGTCCGCCGCCGAATCATTTGCGTACCAAATGCAGGCGCTGAAACGCGCCAAGGTGATCGGGGAACGCACTTGGGGCGGCGCCAACGCTTCGCGCCCATATCGTCTCAGCGAGCATTTTGCTATCTTTATCCCAAGCAAGCGCCCGATCAGCTCAATTACCCATACAAACTGGGAGGGCACGGGCGTCACTCCGGATGTAGCTGCAAAGGTGAACGATGCCCTCGCGGCGGCTAAAGTTTTGATGCAGCGACAATTTCATGGGGGCGCACTATAACAATGCGTTCTGACTCTGCAATCAACCGAAGTCGCTAAGCCCCTTATCAACCCGGTCCCGCGTGCATCCGCACGCGGACTTCGGCAACATGCATTGCATGAACGCCGACCTGTCCGACCTCCTCCGCTTGCTGCAAAACCTGATCCGCCTGGGCACCATTGCCGAGGTCAAAGGGGCCAAGGCGCGCGTGCGGCTCGGTCCAACACTCACCACCGAATGGCTGAACTGGGCCACACGGCGCGCCGGCAGCACGCGCACCTGGTCGGCGCCGACGGTCGGCGAACAAGTAATCGTCTTTTCCCCAGGCGGCGACCTGACGCGCGGCATCATCATGCCGGCGCTGTACTCGCAGGCATTTGACGCGCCCGAAACCAGCGACACTATCCACGCCACGCATTACCCGGACGGCGCCGTGGTGCAGTACGACCACGCGGCCCACACCCTGACGGCAGTGCTCCCCGGCGGCACCGCTACCATCACCGCCGACAAGGTCACATCGAACGCGCCCAGCACCATCTGCACGGGCGACCTGACCGTCATGAAAAACTTGATCGTCAAGCAGTCCACTACCGTGGAGGGCGCCACCGCCCTGAACGGTGGCGTGAACGCCAAGGCCGGCGCCGCTGGCGGCGTGGCCATGGCCGTGCAAGGGACGATCAAGGCCAGCGAGGACGTGCTAGCCGGCGCCATCAGCCTGGCCAAGCATGCACACAGCGGCGTCAAGGCCGGCGGCGACAAGTCGGGCGGGCCGCAACAATGATGGGCATGCACGCCGCCACCGGGCGCAGCCTGACGGGCCTGGACCACCTGCGCCAGTCCGTGACCGACATTCTCACCACGCCGATGGGTTCGCGCATCCGGCGCCGCCGCTATGGTTCCGAAGTACCCGAGCTGATCGACCAGCCCCTGAACAGCGCCACGCAGTTGCGTATCTATGCCGCCACCGCCTTTGCGCTGCGCCGCTGGGAGCCGCGTTTGCAACTTGCCAGCGTACAGCTCACGCGCGACACGGACGGCGCCATCGCGCTGCTGCTCGATGGCACGGCGAATGGCCAGGGCATCACCCTGTCCGTACCCGTCAAGCAAGGCGGCGTCGTATGAGCACGCCCATCGACCTGACCCAATTGCCGGCACCCAGCGTGGTCGAAGTGCTGGACTTCGAAGCCATCCTGGCCGGCCGAAAGACGCACTTGGTGAGCCTGTTGCCGGAAGCCGAGCGCGCGGCCGTCACGGCTCTCCTGGAGCTGGAATCGGAACCAGCCACCAAGCTGCTGGAAGAAAACGCGTATCAAGAAACCATCCTGCGCAACCGCGTCAACGACGCGGGCAAGGCCGTCATGCTGGCGTTTGCCCTCGATGGCGACCTGGACCAATTAGGCGCCAACGTCAACGTGGCGCGCCTGACCATCAGGTCGGCCAATCCCGACGCCCTGCCTCCCGTAGCGGCCGTCATGGAAGACAACGACGCCTACCGCCTGCGCATCCAGGAAGCGCCGGACGGCCTGTCCGTGGCCGGCCCGAAGGCGTCCTACGAATTCCACGCCCGCAGCAGCGACGGCCGCGTCAAGGACGCAAGCGCCACCAGTCCGGCGCCGGCCAGCGTCACCGTCACCGTGCTGGCCAACAACGACACAGGCATCGCCGACGCCGCGCTGCTGGCCACCGTGGCGCGCGCGCTCAACGCCGAAGATGTGCGCCCCCTGGGCGACCGCTTGACGGTGCAGGCCGCCCAGGTCATTGATTACCAGATCGAGGCCACCTTGTTTATCGGCGTCGGGCCGGAAGTACCGATTCTGCTGGATGCCGCGCGCGCCAACGCCGTGCGCATGTCGCAGCCGCGCCGCCCGCTGGGCCACAGCATCTACCGGTCCGCCTGCAGCGCCGCCGTGCACGTCGAAGGCGTGCGCAAGGTCGTCTTGACCAGTCCGGCGGCGGACATCGAACTGAACGCCACCCAGGCCGCGCGCTGCACGGCCATCAAGCTCAATGTCGTGGTGCTCGATGAATAAGACCGTGCCGACCCTGCCGCCCAACACCACGGCGCTGGAACGCGCCATTGCCGTGGCCTGCGCCGAGCTGGTCAACGTGCCCGTGCCGCTGCGCGACCTGTGGAACGCCGACCGCTGCCCGGTCAACTTGCTGCCGTTCCTGGCCTGGGCCTGTTCCGTGGACCGCTGGGATGATGCCTGGCCCGAATCGACCAAGCGCGGCACGATCAAGGCGTCCTATTTCATCCACAAGCACAAGGGCACGATTGCCGCCGTGCGCCGCGTGGTGGAATCTTTGGGCTACCTGATCCGCATCACCGAATGGTGGCAAACCACGCCACCGGGCGTGCCGGGCACGTTTCGCCTCGATGTCGGCGTGCTGGACTCGGGCATCACGGACGCCATGTTTCAGGAAATGGAACGCCTGATTGCCGACGCCAAGCCCGTCAGCCGTCACATGACGGGCCTGGCCATCTATCTGGAAAGCCGTGGCAACGTCTACGCGGGCGCTTGCGCCTACCACGGCGACAGCATGACCGTGTATCCCTGGATCGCGGAAACCATCGAAGTGCGCGGCACGCTGTTGCAGGCCGGCGCATCCCATACCATCGACACCCTGACCATCTATCCATGAGCACATACTTTGCCATCCTGACCGAAGTGGGCGAGGCCAAGCTGGCCAACGCCATCGCCTTGGGCCAAACCCTGAAACTGAAAAACCTGGCCGTGGGCGACGGCAACGGCAATCTGCCCATGCCCGTACGCACACAAAAGGCGCTGGTGCGCGAGGTGCGCCGCGCCGGCCTGAACCAGCTGACCATCGACCCGGCCAATACCAGCCAGATCATCGTCGAGCAAGTCTTGCCCGAGGACGTGGGCGGCTGGTGGATACGCGAAATCGGCATCTTTGACGAGGCCGGCGACCTGTGTGCCGTGGCCAACTGCCCGCCCAGCTACAAGCCCCTGATGGCCGAGGGTAGCGGGCGCACGCAGGTGGTACGCATCGTGCTGATCGTCGCCAGCACGGCCGCCATCGAGCTGAAAATCGATCCGTCCGTCATCCTGGCCACCCGTAAATATGTCGATGACCAGGACATTACCGTGCGCGCTTACAGCGACGCGCAACTGGCCAAGCACTTGGCCGCTGTTGATCCGCACCCGCTGCTGGCCAAGGTCGCGTACGTCGACCAGCAGGACACCAGCGTACGCACGTATGGCGATCAGCAGCTGGCCAAGCATCAGGCTGCGGCCGATCCGCATCCGCTCCTGGCGAAGGTCGCCTATGTCGATCAGCAGGACACCAGCGCACGCACCTATGGCGATCAGCAACTGGCAAAACACCAGGCTGCAGCTGATCCACATCCGCTCCTGGCCAAGGTCGCCTATGTCGATCAGCAGGACGCCAGCGCGCGCAGCTATGCCGATCAGCAAGACGCCAAGCACTTGGCCGCCCTCGATCCGCACCCGCAATACAGCATGAAGGAAGTGCCGGCGTTGCCGAAAGCTGACGCGTCGAAAAAGCTGGCCAGTGCAGGGTTTGTGCAGCAAGAGCTGGGCAATCTTGCAGGCATCTCGGATTTTCCTGTTTCCCGTACGCTGACCGTCGCTGATTTTGGCAAGGCTTACTACTTCAGCAATGGCTCCGTGATGGCCACCCTGCCTCGTCCCGACAGTTTCGCCAGCGGCCAGATTATTGGGCGCCAGGTCAAGTTTTTTGGTTTCAACAAGATCGCCGGCACCATCGCACCGGCCGCCAATGCCGTGCTGCGCTGCGATGTGGCCAACCTCCCATCGATGATCGTCAAGGCCGGCCAGTCGGTGTCATTGGTGGCCATCACGGCAGATACATGGCAAGCCATCGACTCGACTGCCGAGCTGTGGCGTAACGCCGACTTCACGCCACACTTGGCCAGCACAGGAAGCCAGCCCTTGCCGGGCGGCTTCATTCTGCAATGGATCGCTGCCGCCAATGCCGGCGGCAGCGGCACGGCAGCCGATACGCCTTACGACATGGCTTTTCCCAATGCCGTCGTCGCTGTTTCCGCCATCCATATCGGCAGCGATACGTCCGTCAACATCACCGTCGATGGCGCAGCCCCCAACAAGCTGGCCGGCGTACGCCTGCGCAGCAACTACACCAACGGCGCCAGTGTCATGGCCTATGTCTTAGCGATTGGATACTAACAATGCGTAATTTCTACTCGATGTCCACAGGCGGCTTCTACCCGGAAAGCAAGCGGGCGGTCTATGAAATGGCAGGAACTTGGCCGGAGGATGCCGCTGCCGTTACTGCGGAAGAAGAAGCGGCCCTGCGGGCATCCACGCTGGTGGACGAGTCCTTTGCCGTCTTGTCAGCACGCTACTTCGACAGCGTGCGCACCACGCGCGAGGTCGTGCTCAACCGCCTGGCCGGCATCGGCATGGCAGCGCTGGCAAATGACGACGCTGCCACCGTACAAGCCATCCACCTGGCACGCGCTGACCTTCTCGACATCACAAGCTGCGCCGCCGTGGTCGCCGCGCAGAACATCGCGGCGCTGCAAGCAGCCGTCAGCGCTGAATACGCACGCATCGCGGCCACCTTGCCCGACGAGGGGCGGCGCGCCTTCACCGACGCCGGCATCACGCTGCCCCCTCCCGTCACCCTGTAACGCCTCACCCACGCCCCATTCACCACCTACCAGGAGAACAATTTTGGCCACCGACTACCACCATGGCGTGCGCGTCATCGAAATCAACGAGGGTTCGCGCCCGATCCGCACCGTCTCCACGGCCGTGCTGGGCCTGATCGCCACGGCCGACGATGCCGACCCGGCGGCCTTCCCGCTCGACACGCCCGTGCTCGTCACCAACGTGCTGGCCGCCATGGGCAAGGCCGGCAAGAGCGGCACCCTGTATCGCGCACTGGAAGCCATTGCCGCGCAGACCAAGCCCCTGACGGTCGTGGTGCGCGTGGCCGAAGGCGAAACAGAGGCGGAAACCACCAGCAACGCCGTGGGCGGCACCTCGCCCGATGGCATGTACCTGGGCGCCCAGGCGCTGCTGGCCGCGCAAAGCAAACTCGGCGTGAAGCCGCGCATCCTGGGCGCGCCGGGACTGGATACCCAGGCCGTCACCAATGCCCTGGCCAGCGTCGCACAGCGCCTGCGCGGCTTCGTGTATGCGTCGGCCTATGGCTGCGCCACCGTCACGGCGGCCACCACCTATCGCGGCCAGTTTGGCCAACGCGAAGTCATGCTGATCTGGCCCGATTTCGTGAACTGGGATACCGCCACGGACGCCGAGGCCAGTATGTCCGCCGTCGCCTACGCCATGGGCCTGCGCGCCAAGATCGACGAGGAAACGGGCTGGCACAAGACCCTGTCCAACGTGGTCGTCAACGGCCCGGCCGGCATCACCAAAGACGTGTTTTTCGACCTGCAAGACCCCGCCACCGACGCCGGCGTGCTCAACGCCAAGGAAGTGACCACCCTGATTAACATGGGCGGTTACCGCTTTTGGGGTTCGCGTACCTGCGAGGAACCGGGCGGCTTCTTCTACTTTGAGAGCTACACGCGCACGGCCCAGGTGCTGGCCGACACCATCGCCGAGGCGCATTTCGCCTATGTCGACGTGCCCTTGCACCCGTCGCTGGTGCGCGATCTGCTGGAAAGCATCAACGCCAAGTTCCGCGACTTGAAACTGCAGGGCTACATCATCGACGGCCATGCCTGGTATGACGAGCAGTACAACGACAAGACGGCGCTGAAAGACGGCAAGCTGGCCATCGATTACGACTACACGCCCGTGCCGCCGCTGGAAAACCTGAAATTCCAGCAGCGCATTACCGACCGCTACCTGGCCGACTTCGCCTCGCGCATCGCGGCGTAATCACCATCACCACCCTGCCCGCGCCAGCGCGGGCGCACTGAACTACTGGAGAAATTATGGGCCTGCCCCGCAAACTGAAAAATTTTAACTTGTTCCAGAATGGCGTCTCCTTCATGGGCATGGTGCCCGAAGTCACCTTGCCGAAACTCAGCCGCAAGATGGAAGAGTACCGCGCCGGCGGCATGAGCGGCCCCGTGTCCGTCGACTTCGGCAACGAAGCGCTGTCGCTGGAATGGAGCGGCGGCGGCCTGATCGCCGAAGCCCTGAAACAATACGGCGCGCACTCGCACGGCGCCGTGCAGCTGCGCTTTGCCGGCGCCTACCAGGAAGACGATGACGGCACGGTCGCCGCCGTCGAGGTCGTCGTGCGCGGCCGTTACAAGGAAATCGATATGGGCGGCGCCAAGATGGGCGACGACACCACCCACAAATACACGATGGCTTGCAGCTACTACAAGCTGATGATCGACGGTGCCACCGTCATCGAGCTGGACTTCATGAGCGGCACCGAGAACTTCGGCGGCGGCGACACGAATGCGGCCATCCGCAAGGCCATCGGCCTGTAATCCCCCTTTTACTTACCACCAAACCACAAGGAAACCACAATGAACAACGATACCCAAAACAGCGCCGTCATCGAACTGGACGAGCCGATCAAACGCGGCGACGGCTTCATCACGTCGCTGACCGTGCGCAAACCCAAGGCAGGCGCCCTGCGCGGCATTTCCCTGATCGAGCTGGCCAACCTGAACGTGTCGGCCCTGCAAATCGTGCTGCCGCGTATCACCGAGCCGACCCTGACCGCGCACGACATCGCCAACATGGACCCGGCCGATTTGCTGGCCGTGGGCGCCGAGGTTGCCGGTTTTTTGGCGAGCAAAGCAGATCGCCTTTCGGTATTCCCGGCGAAGTAGAAGACGCCATGGCCGACATTGCCGGCGTCTTCCACTGGACGCCGGCGGCGATGGACGGTTTTACGATTGATGAACTGATGGCCTGGCGCGAACGCGCCAGGCAAAGAAGCGGAGCGGAATAGATGGCTGGTCGGGATCTGAAATTACAGGTGGTATTTGCGGCACTGGACAAGATTACCGGCCCGCTTAAAAAGATCATGGGCGGTGCCAGCGACACGGCCAAGGCACTGAAGGCGACCAGCGACCGTTTGCGCGAGCTGAACGCCCAGCAAAAAAACATCAGCAAATTCCGCGAGCTGCATGGTGGCCTGGACGCCACCCGCAGCAAGCTGGAAGCGGCGCAGCAGAAGGTGGCCAGCCTGGCCACCAAGATGAAGCAGGCTGAAGCGCCCACGCGCGCCATGACGCGCGAGTTTAACGCCGCCGTCAAAGCGGCCGGCGCCTTGAAGACGGCCGGCCAGCAACAGGCGCAGCAACTACAGGTCATGCGCGAGCGCCTGGGCGCCGCTGGCATCGGCACCAAAGACCTGGCCAACCACGAGCGCACCTTGCGCCGCGAGATCGAGGCCACCAACAAAACCATGACACTGCAGCAGCAGAAGCTGGCCAACGCGGCCGCCAAACAGCAGCGCGTCACCAATGCCACCCAGCACGCGGACAAGCTACGCAGCAAGGCGGGCAGCATCGCCATGGCGGGCGCTGGCGCGACGGCGACCGGCGCGGTCATGGCCGTGCCCGTGGCCAAGGGTCTGCACGAGGCGAAGCACTATCAGCTGGAAAAGGCGCGCGTCAATGCGCTGGGTCTGGGACAGGAAACCAGCCAGCAGGCAATCAAGTTTGCCCAAAACATGAAAACCTACGGCACCAGCCAAAACGAAAACTTGGAACTGGTGCGCGACGCGATGTCGATCTTTGGCGATCTGCACCACGCGGAAATGGTCGCGCCCACGTTGGCCAAGATGAAGTTTGCCAACAAGGCGTTCTTTGGCGCAGAGTCGGGCGAAGAGAACGAACGCGTCTTCATGGACTTGCTCAAAGTCATCGAGCAGCGCGGCGGCACGGCGAGTTCGGAGAAATTCCACGACCAGGCCAACATGATGCAAAAGGTCATCACGGCCACGGGCGGGCGCGTCGGGCCGACGGAATGGCTGAACTTCATCAAGACGGGTGGCATCGCCGCCAAGATCATGGACGACAAGCAGTTCTATTACCAGATGGAACCGCTGGTACAGGAAGTTGGCGGCCACCGCGCCGGCACGGCCCTGATGTCCGGCTATTCAAACTTGTACCAAGGGCGCACCACCAAACGCGCCGTCAGCAACATGGAAAGACTCGGGCTGATTAAAGATCGTCGTCAGGTCAAGCATGACAAAGTTGCGCAAAGCGCTACTCTTGGCCCAGGTGCACTGCTGGGCAGTGACATCTTCCGACGCAGCCAATTCGAGTGGCTGGAAACCGTCTTGCTGCCACAACTGGAAAAAAAGGGCATCACGGATGCTAAACAAATTGAAGACACCATCGGCAGTTTGTTTTCGAACCGCACGGCAGGTAATCAGTTTTTGGATATGTTCCGGCAGCGCATCCAGATGCACAAAAATGCCAAGCTCAACGAAGGTGCGTATGACATCGAGCAGATTTATGACTTGGGCAAGCAGCAGGCCGGCGGCGCCGAACTGGAAGCGACGGCCAGGCTGGCCAACCTGAAACTAACCATGGGCGAGAAAATCCTGCCGCTGTATGCGCAGGGACTGGAAATGGCCATCAGTGCCATCACACGCCTGAACGGCTTCATGGAACGCAACCCGACCGTGGCCAAGGTCATGATCACCGCCTTTGCCGTGCTGGCAGGCCTGCTGCTGGTGCTCGGCCCGCTGATGCTGGGCATCGCCGCCCTGATCGGCCCGTATGCCATGCTGCACATCATGTTCGCCAAGATGGGTGTTACGGGCGGCGTGCTCACGCCCATCCTGCGCGGCCTGGGCGGCGCCTTCATGTGGGCGGGCCGCGCCGTGCTGTGGCTGGGCCGCGCGCTGATGCTCAACCCGATTGGCATCGCCATCACGGTCATCGCCGGCGCCGCCTTCCTGATCTATAAATATTGGGAGCCGATCAAGGGTTTCTTCACGGGGATCTGGTCACACGTCAAAACCGCCTTTGCCGGCGGCATTGGCGGCGTCAGCAGCCTGATCGCCAACTGGTCACCGCTCGGCCTGTTTTATCGCGCCTTCGCGGGCGTGCTGGGCTGGTTCGGCATTGCGCTGCCAGCCAAGTTCACCGACTTCGGCGCCAGCATCCTGCAGCGCATCACCGAATCCTGGGCGCCTATTTCCGCCTTCTTTGCCGATATCTGGTCGCGTCTGCGCACCGTCTGCGCTGGCGGCATGGGCAGCATCACGGCTCTGATCATCAACTGGTCGCCCGTCGGCGTGTTCTATCAGGCGTTCGCGGGCGTGTTGAGCTGGTTCGGCATCAAGCTGCCGGCCCAGTTCACGGAGTTCGGCGCCAACATCCTGCGCGGCCTGGTCAACGGCATCACCGGTTCCATGGGCGCCGTCAAGGACGCCATCAGCAATGCCGGGTCCAGCACCATTGCCTGGTTCAAGGAAAAGCTGGGCATCCACAGCCCAAGCCGCGTGTTTGCCCAGCTCGGCGACTACACCATGCAGGGCCTGGCCGTGGGCCTGGACCGCAGCGAGGGCGCGCCGATTGCCAAGGTGTCCACCCTGGCGCAGCGCCTGACGCAATTGGGCGCCGGCATCGCCATCGGCACGGCCACGGCATTACCCGCAAGCGCCTTCGACACCCGTGCCCCGCTGTCCCAGGGCGGGTTCGGCGCCGGCATGACGATTCAAGGCGATAAGATCGAAATCACTTTCAACGTGCAGGCCGGCACCGATCCCCAGGCCATCGCGCGCGCGGTGAGCATGGCGTTAGACCAGCGCGACCGCGAAAAGGCGGCGCGCATCCGCTCGTCCCTGCGCGACCACGATTAAGAAGGAATAACCACCATGATGATGATTTTAGGAATGTTCGTGTTCAGCCTGCCCACCCTGGCCTATCACGAGTTGCAGCGGCAAACAGAATGGAAGCACGCCAGCACGGCCCGCGTGGGCCTGCGCGACGCGCACCAGTACGTGGGGCCGGGCGACGATACCATCACCCTGTCGGGCTGGGTGGCGCCGGAACTGACCGGCTCCCTGTACTCGCTCGATGCGCTGCGCATGATGGCGGATACCGGTAAATCGTGGATTCTGATCCAGGGCACGGGCCGCATTCTCGGCTCCTACCGCATCACCAGCATGACGGAAGGCCGCACCATCCTTGACGGCAGCGGCGGCGCGCGCCGCGTCGAGTTTTCCATTTCTCTCAAGCGCGACGACGACGGCGTGCTGGCCATGGTCGGCCTGGGCGACATCGGCGACCTGAAAAATATGCTCAGCATCGACGGCATGACCAGCAGCATCGCCGGCGCGGCCAAGAATGCCGTGGGCAGCGTCGTGGGCAATGTGGTCGGCGGCATCACCTCGAAATACGGTGGCGTGGTCAGCGAGATGAAAGACAAGATCGGCGGCAGCATCAGCGGCGCCATCGGCAGCGCGGCGGACAAATTCAAATGAGCGAGCATATCCCCACCTTCAAGGTCAGCATCGAGGACAAGGATTTGACGGCCATCGTGTCGCCCCGGCTGATCAATCTGACCTTGACCCTGTGCCGTGGCGACGAGAGCGACCAGCTCGACATTTCCCTGGACGATAGCGACGGCAAGCTGGCCCTGCCGCCGCGCGGCGCGCAGATCGCCCTGGCGCTGGGCTGGCAAGCGTCCGGCCTGGTGGACATGGGCAAGTTCACCGTGGACGAGGTGGAGCACAGCGGCGCGCCCGACACCATCACCCTGCGCGCCAGGTCGGCCAACCTGATCGACACCTTCAAACAGCAGCAGGAACACAGCTTTCACAAGACCACCCTGGGCGCCATCATCGAGGCCATCGCCTTTCGCAACGAGCTGGCGTCGGGCGTGTCGGCGCGCCTGCGCGACACTGCCGTCGAGCACATCGACCAGACCCACGAAAGCGATGCGGCCTTCCTGCGCCGGCTGGGCAGGAAATACGACGCGGTGGCCACCGTCAAGAACGACACCTTGCTCTTCATCCCCATCAACCAGAGCCGCACCGCCAGCGGCAAGGCGCTGCCCGTCATTCCCATCACGCGCGCCCTGGGCGACGGCCACCGCTACCACAGCGCCGAAAGCGACGCCTACACGGGCGTGCGCGCCTTCTGGCACGACGAGCGCTATGCGCGCCGCCGCAGCGTCGTGGCCGGCGTGCCCGGCAACAGCAAGCGCCTGCGCACCACCTTCGCCAACGAAACCGACGCGCGCGCGGCGGCCGTCGCCGAATGGCAGCGCATCCTGCGCGGCCTGGCCACCTTTGAAATGAGCCTGGCCCTGGGCAACCCAGCCGTGTTCCCGCAATCGCCCGTGACCGTGACAGGCTTCAAGCCCGAGATCGACGCCACCGAATGGCTATCAGTCAAGGTCACGCACAGCTTGGGCAGCAACGGTTTTACCACGCAGGTGGAGTTTGAAACGAAAACGGAAGCGGTCGAGGCAGAACGCGAAGAAGAGAAAGACCCGGACGAAGGCGTTACGGGCGTGGTGGCCAAGTGGAAGGACGTGGCGGCGAAGAAGAAAAAGGCGGGCCAGGAACAGGCTGGGGCCACGGGCACGCTAAAGACGCTGGAGCACACTTACAAGAGCAGGCAGGCCGCGAAGCGGGCGGCGCTGCATGCGTGGAAGCATATTGAGGAAGTGCGGGACATCATCCGCGAAAACAGCGAGGAACCCTGGAAGCCTAAGCAAACAGCAGCCGGCGCAGAAGCAGCCTAAACGCGCGCCATTCACATCCACTCAGCGGCTGCTTTCGC
>NZ_JAZHPB010000010.1:0-220995 GCF_036543145.1 Janthinobacterium sp. LS2A | reverse complement strand
TCCCAAAGCGAACCTTTCAGCCGGGGGTACGCGGTTGCCACGAAGTAGCCTTAGAGGCAGCCCCAAAGATAAATGGACTGCCCCGTGGAGATGGCTTGCCGTGCGAGCGATTGCAAATCTTTCAAGAGCGGCCGCAAATCTGCTGCATTACAGTCGATCTCTTCAGTTTTTGCCCATTGCTCCGATGCGCTCTCCAACCCGTCCGCATTTGAATTTGCAAGAAGGCTTGTCAGCTCGTCCGGAAAACGGTGAAGCCAGGATTCGCCATCCTCCTCAACGTAGATGTCTTCAGGCATGTGTTTTTCGATATCCCACTCGCTGCGCTCCAAAATGGCCCAAAGAGTACCGATTTCCAGGTCTGTGATGCCATTGACTTGGACCGGATTCAACAAAAGCGCAATTTCCTCGCCCTCGTCAGGCTCTTCAATCCGATTTGCATATCGGATGGCCTCGGCTGGATCAGCGATAAAGAAGTCTGCAATTACTCCCAATGTGGTTCTCCCTGTTTTTTGCACAAGATTGATTGGATATTCAACGACTGCGTCTGGCCGGTTGCCATCGTTTCACTAACGGGCTGGACGCCGATCCGGTGGGATTCCCTCAGGCCGTTTTCTGCACAAGCTGTTCGGCAAGCCCGATGAGGATTCCTTCCGGACCACGAATATAGCAGAGCCGGTACATGTTTTCGTACTGGACTACTTCGCCGACCAGCTTCGCGCCGTGTTTGACGAGCCGGACGAGCGTGTCGTCGATATCCTCGACGGTAAACATGACACGCAGATAACCGAGAACGTTCACCGGGGCGTTGCGGTGATCGGCGACCACGGGCGGCGCGAGGAAGCGGGATAATTCGAGACGGCTGTGACCGTCCGGCGTACGCATCATGGCAATCTCGACGCGCATGCCGTGCAGTCCGGTGACGCCATCTGCCCAGTCTCCTTCAATTGGGGCGCGTCCTTCGAGTACGAGACCAAGTTCGGTGAAGAACGCAATGGCGGCATCGATGTCTGCTACCACGATGCCAACGTTGTCCATGCGCTTGACTGTCATGTTGCCTCCTGGGTATCTAACGTATCCTTCAATCAGGGAGAAGGAGCGCCCCGTTACGGCAACCGGTGCCGGAACGTCGGCTCGATATTACGCGCATGCAGCCAGCGCACGATGTCTTCCAGGGTGGCGTCCTGCAGCAGCAAGCCCGGCTGCGTCGGTGACTGGGTCACCACCGTTGGCAATGGAGCGGCGACGGGAGCCGGCACGGCATTTGCCAGCCCCGCATGTCCCTGCAACTTGGCCAGCGCCTGCGCGAATTGTCCCGGGTTGATGCTGCGCAAGCTTTCCAAGAAGCCCAGCTGGGCGGCCGGGGGTGGCGGCATGTCCAGGCCCGGCTCGTCGACAAAGGCCGCGCCCATGCTGGGGTGGATGAAGGCGGCCCACTTGCCCGATGGCTGCAGACATGGCGGCAACGCTACCTGCTCCACGTCGGCGGGCGGCGCGGTGGCGAGGATGTCGGTCGAGGCAGGTAAAAAGGTGGAACGCAGCAGCTGCACGAACTGGTGCGCCTGGGCGACGGGCACGGGCGTGGCCAGGGACAGCCATAACTGGAACGCGGTGCCCGAGATGCTGACGGCCGGCGCCGGCAAGTCCAGCTCGTGCTGCACAGCGTTGGCGATCGTGCACAGCGCGCTCCAGTGCGCTTCGCCGCCGCCCTTGCCGCCAAACTCCAGCACCAGCGCGCGCGTCAGGCCGCTCTCGGTCACGAGTTGCACGGCCACCGTCTGCTCGCCCGACAGATGGCGCGCCAGCACGGCCGGCGTCAGCGGCTGCGCGCCGCCCTCCGCATCAATGTATTGCTGCTGTTCCTCGAACAGGTACAGGCGGGTGAGTTCGGAAATCAGTTTATGCATGGGCAGCCTCGTAATGACGTTGAGCAAGACTTGTCAACGTGCCCAGATTATAGCCTCCTGGCTATTCCCTCACTGGCAGCCCGGCTGCATGCCGCGTCCGTCCGGCGCCAAACACCAGCCAGCTGGCCACGGCGAACAGGCAGGCGGCCACGCCGCCATACAGCATCACGGCGCCAAATCCCTGCGCCAGCACCAGCTTCGCCACGCCGGCCGGCAGTGCGCCGGCGCCCTTGCCTACCGACAAGCCTTCCGCCATGGCGCGCAAGGTAGCCGCGTCCAGTCCGCCGGGCAACTGCATCCGCAAGGCGGACTGGATGGCTGCGACGAGAATACAGCCCATCAGCGCTATATTCACCGACAGGCTGATCATGCGCGCGCTGATGTCGATGCTGGAAGCCATGCCGGCCCGTTCGCCCGGTACGGCGCCCGTCGTCGTATTGGTGACGGGCGTGTTGGTCAGGCCCAGGCCCATGCCCGCCAGCAGGCAGCCGGGCAGGATCGTCAGCCAGCTGGCGGCATCCACACGGCTGCCCCACAGCATCAGCAAAAAACCCACGCCGATGACCAGCAAGCCGGCAGGAATGACGGCATCGGCCCGGTAGCGCAGCGCCAGGCGCTCGGCCAGCGGTGGCACGAGCAAGGTGGGCAAGGTGTAGGCCAGCAAGGTCAGACCCGTGTCCAGGCTGCTGTAGCCGAGGCCATACTGCACGTACAGGGGCAGATAAATCATGAACGGCCAGAAACTGCAGTTCATGCCCGCCGAACCGAGCAGCGCTCCCGAGAAACGGCGGATGCGGAACACCGCAAAGTCGATCATCGGTTCGGCCTGGCGCCGTTCGATCATGACAAACAGCATCAGACTGATCAGCGCCACGGCCAGGCTGGCCACGCTGCGCGGATCACTGAACCCCAGCGCCGGCCCCTGCGTCAGGCACCAGGCCAGGCTGAACACGCCCAGCGACAGGGTGGCGATGCCGGCCACGTCCAGCTTGCGCCGCTGCGGGTCGCGCGATTCGCTCACGCCCAGCGTCACCAGCAGCAACGCCGCCAGCGCCAAAGGTCCGTGTACGAGAAATACCCACTGCCAGTTTGACAGCGCGACGATGGCCGCGCCGATGATGGGACCGAAGCCCAGGCCCAGGCCAAACACGATGCCCCAGGCGCCAAACGCCCGGCCCCGCGCGGCGCCGTCCGGAAACTGCTGCGACAGCACGGCCACCTGGCAAATCAGCATGGCGCCGCCAGCCATGCCCTGCAGCGCGCGCGCGGCGATCAGCACGCCCGTGCTGCCGGCCCAGCCGCATGCCAGCGAACTGAGGCCGAACAGGATCAGGCTGGCGAGCAGCAAGCGCTTGCGGCCATAGCGGTCGGCCAGGGTGCCCGTGGCCATCAGCACGGTGGTGCAGGCTAGGGTGTAGGCGTTCATGATCCATTGCAAGTCCTTGAAGTCGCCATGCAGCACGGTTTCCAGGGTGGGCAGGATCACGGGCACGCTGGAAATTTCCAAGCCAAACATGAGCGAGGCCAGGCAGACGGCGGCCAGGGTGAGTACGTTTTGTTGCGAAGTAGTCAGGTGCATCGAAGCTTTGCTTTCGGTAGTCATGGAGGGATGCGTGGTGCCGGGGCACTGCAAGCGGCCATTCTAGAAAAGCTCGACTCATGAGGGAAATGATAAAATTTTGTACAATTCATTCATTTTCATCATGAATCGCAGGAGCGTCACCCATGGACTTCGATACCGCCCTGCTGCGCGCCTTTGTCGCCGTAGCGGACACGGGCGGCTTTACGCGCGCCGCCGAACGGCTGCACCTGAGCCAGTCCGCCATCAGCCACCAGATCCGCCGCCTGGAAGAGCAAGCGGGCAGCGCGCTGCTGTTGCGCACGACGCGCAGCCTGCGCCTGACGGAAGATGGCGAAGATTTCCTGCGCCACGCGCGGCAGATCCTGGCCGCGCAGGACGCACTGTCGCGGCGCTTCCAGCGTTCTTCGATTGCGGGCGCCGTGCGCTTTGGCGTGCCGGAAAATTTCATGGGCGCGCGCCTGCCTGCCCTGCTGGCACAGTTCGCGCACCTGTTTCCCGCCGTGCGGCTGGATGTGACGGTGGGCACCTATCTTGACTTGCAAAAACTGGTCGCTGCCGATGCGCTGGACCTGGCCGTCGTCATGACCCTGGCCGGTGGCCAGGATGAGGCGGCCGTGCTGCGCCGCACGCGCTTCGTCTGGGCCGCGGCGCAGGATTTCCGGCACGACGGCGCGCTGCCCCTGCCGCTGGCGTTTTCACCCGCGCCGTGCATGCACCGGCAAGTCGGTGTCGATGCCCTCGATGGCGTCGGCCTCGACTGGCGCGTGGCGTTCACCTCGCCCAGCCAGCAGGGCTTGCGCGCCGCCGTGCTGGCGGGATTGGCCATCACGGCCATGCCGCAAGGCGACTTGGAGCCGGGCATGGTGATCATCGATGGTCAGCATGGCTTGCCTGCCCTGCCCGCCGCCCAGTTCCAGCTCGTCTGGCGCGCCACCAGCACCACGGCGGCGGCTGAAGCGTTCGGACAATTGCTGCGCGAATGGTCAGCCGCCGCAGCGGCATGACAGCAACGCCAGGCCACGATACATGCGATCGTACGCGCCGCCATCCAGGTGACCCAGCAGTTCATGGAGGTGATGAAGCGGCACCGATAGGGCCGGATCGTGAATATTTGCAGCCGCACCATCCACGGCACCGTGAACCGCACCGCCTAGTCAGGGTGTAGGCGCTTTGCACCCAGGCCATACCTTTATCCGTAAAGCCCAGTTCCTGGTGGACTTTAGGAAAGCTGCACCATGGACATGTCGAGCACGATCATCCCCTAGCTGACGAAGATGATGGCAAGAAATGCCAAAGTCCGCATGAACTTATTAGCCAAACTAATGATTGAGTGGAGCCAGTATCAACGGGCCAGCCGAACCACCAGCACTGCCGCCCCGGTAGCAAAGCATAGCCAGCAGGCCAGGAAAATATCGGCCGCATACGGCGTGCGGTCCCAATAGCTGTCGCCGGGTGGCAGCTGCAAGACCAGACCGCCCCACAGCAACATGGCACCCCATGCGATGACGCTGGCAATGACAAAACCCAGTAGCGAATAAAGAAAAGTTTTCATCACGCGATAGTCCGACAAGATTGCTTGCAGAATAACAGCAAAACGCAGCGCGATGACCTGCGCCTGCAAGTGCACAGCACGCGCAGCGTCTCGCTGACGCAAGCGGGCGAACAGCGGCTGCGCACGGCGGCCCCTCCTACCGCGTTTACCTTGCTGCCCGACACCTTGCGCAATCGTGGGGTTTGAGCCAGCGCAAGGCGACACCGGGCGCCAATGATCACCACACGAACACGCGTTTACCGCGCGGCGGCGCAGGTCTATAGTGGCATCTCCCCACCTTTTCAAGGACAGGACCGCCATGAAACTCTTTTACTCGCCGGGCGCCTGCTCGCTGGCACCGCACATCATCCTGCGCGAAACGGGCACGCCGTTCACACTCGTCAAGGTCGACCTGGGCCAGCACAAGACGCCGGAAGGCGGCAGTTACTATGAGCTCAACCCGAAAGGCCAGGTACCGCTGCTGGCGCTCGACGATGGCAGGACCTTGAGCGAAGGCCCCGTCATCGCCCAGTACATCGCCGAGCATGCCGGCAAACACGACCTGCTGCCGCCCGTGGGCAACTTTGCCCGCTACAAGGTGATGGAATGGCAGAATTACATCACGTCCGAGCTGCACAAATCGTTCAGTCCCCTGTTCGATTCGCGCATCGACGCCGCCACCAAGGCCCTGTTCATCGAGGAACTGGGCAAGAAATATGCGTGGATCAACAGCCGCCTGGAAGGCAAAGCCTACCTGACCGGCGACACGATGACCGTGGCCGATCCCTACCTGTTCGCCGTGACAGGCTGGGCGCCGCAGCTGGGTGTGGACCTGTCGCAGCTGGCCAATGTGCAGGCATTCCTGGGCCGCATGACCGAGCGCGACAGCGTCAAGGCGGCACTGGAATCGGAAGGACTGGCCAAGGCTGCCTGAACGCCGTTGCATGGGGTTTCCCCGGGCTGGCGGCGCGCGACAATCCCGTGCTAAGATCGTGGCGTCGAAAAAGGTGGACCGGCGTGGTGAGCCCCGGTCAGCCGTCCGCCTGCGGACGGTCATATTCCAGCCCTGGGGGCCGCGGACCACGACGAAAAGCGGACGTGCGCCGTTTTTTCGTCGGCGTGCGTTCCGTCACCCTGCTGCCTGAACGGCGTTCCGCCTGCCGCGAAAAATCACCACGTCCTTGACCGAGTGTGCTCTGCACAACATCCAGGACGACATCATGAAACCAGCTTCAATCCACACCCCTGTACTCATCATCGGCGGCAGCCTCGTCGGACTTTCAGCCTCGCTCTTCCTTGCATGGCGGGGCATGCCGCATATCCTCGTTGAAAAACACCACGGCAGCGCCGCCCATCCCCGCGCCACGGGCTTTACGGAACATACATTGGAATTTTTCCGCGCCGCCGGCATCGCCGAACGCATCCCCCAGGTGCCGCCCGGCGCCACCGTGCGCCGCGCCCGCGTGGAAAGCCTGGCGGGTCAGCACTACGAGGAATTGCCGTGGACACCAGGCCAGCCGGAGGAGCGCGACGGCAAGGCCTCGCCCATGGCCGGTGCCGCCATCGCCCAGGACTTGCTGGAACCGATACTGCGCGAGGCCGCGCGCGCACGGGGCGCCGACCTGCGCACAGGCGTGGAACTGCTGTCCGTGCAGCAGGATGCGCAGCGCGTCACGGCCCAGCTGCGCCAGCGCGACACGGGCGCATGCTATGCCGTCACGGCCGATTACCTGATCGCCGCCGATGGCGCGGCCAGCCCCATCCGCGAACAGCTGGGCATCGCGCGCCAGGGTGCCGGTCCCCTGCGCGTGCTGCGCAGCGTGCTGTTCAGCTGCGCGGAGGCGGACGCCTTTCTGGAACGGGGCATCCGCCAGTTCGACATCGACCAGCCAGGCTTCAAGGGTTTCCTGGGCACGTATTCGGACGGGCGCTGGTTCCTCATGTTTGAAGAACAAAGCGAGAGCACCGACGCGCAATTGCGGGCGCTGGTCCGCCAGGCCCTGGGCAAGGACATGGCGTTCGAACTGATCACCACGGGACGCTGGGAGCTGGCCGGCCTGATCGCGGACAGGTTCAGCGAGGGGCGCATTTTCCTGGCCGGCGATTCTGCCCATCAATTGCCGCCCACGCGCGGCGGCTACGGCGCCAACACGGGCATCGACGACGTCTACAACCTGGCATGGAAGCTGCAAAGGGTGGTGCGGCAACAATCGCGCCCTGCCCTGCTCGACACCTATACGGATGAGCGCCGGCCCATCGCCTGGCTGCGGCACCAGCAAACCTTCGCCCGGCCAGACTACGCGAAATGGGTCGGCGAAGGCTACCAGGACGCGCCACTGTATGGCAATCTGGCGATGGAACTGGGCCAGCTGACACGCTCCAGCGCCATCCTCGGCGCGGACGCGGCACTGCCGCCGGCCGCCCACCCGCGCGACTGGAACGGCCAGCCAGGCACGCGCGCTCCCCACGTATGGGTACGGCATCGTGGCAACAGCGTCTCCAGCATCGACCTGCTGACCGAGGATTTCGTGCTGCTGACAGCCGATCCCCGCTGGTCCGCCGCCGCCGCGCACCTATCGTTGAAGACCTTGCTGGCCGGCGCCGACGTGGTTTTCCCCGCCGACCAGGCCTTCGTCGACACTTTCGGCACAGGCGATGACGGCGCCGTGATCGTCCGGCCGGACGGCATCATCGCCTGGCGCTCCGCCCCGGCGGCAATACCGGATGCCATGCTGCTGCGCGCGGTGATGGAAAAAATCGCCTTGCCGCACAGCTGACGGCAACGGCGCCGCCGCGCTGTGCGAAAATGCCCGCCTTCACCATTGCCGGACATTGCCCATGCCGCACGCTGCCATTGCTACCCTTTCCGAACGCGACGCGCACCGCATCGCCCGCCACGCCCAGGCGGCCGATGCGGCCCGCTTCCTGCATCCGGTGCAGCAAGCCTTGCTGCACCGGCGCGGCTGGCTGACGATGCTGGCGCCGCGCAGCGCGGGCGGCGCAGAGCTGCCCTTGCCGCAAGTGGTGCGTCTGGAAGAAGCCGTGGCCGCCGTCGATGGCAGCATGGGCTGGGTGCTGACCCTGTGCGCAGGCGCGGGCTGGTTTGCGGGCTTTCTGGCGCCCGGCATGGCGCAGTCCATCATCGGCACGCCGCGCGTCTGCCTGGGCGGCAGCGGCGCGGCCACCGGCTACGCGGAGGAGGAAGGCGACGGCTACCGCATCACGGGCAGCTGGGACTACGCCAGCGGCGCACCGATGGCCACCCACTTCACCCTGAACGCCCTGCTGCGGCGCGATGGCCAGCCCCTGCTCGATGGCGAAGGAAAGCCACGCATCCGCGCCTTCCTCGTCCCCGCCGCGCTGGTGCGGCTGGTGCCTTCGTGGAACAGCGTCGGCATGCGCGCCAGCGCCTCGCACAGTTACCGGATCGACGGACAGTGGCTCGGCAAGGATCATGGCTTCACGATCAGTCCCGACACCGCGACGGCCGGCGGCCCCCTGTACCGCTATCCGTTCTACTCGCTGGCCTACGTGACCCTGGCCGCCAACGTGGCCGGCATGGCCGCGCATTTCATGCAGTTGGCCGAGGAATGCATGCGCCACCGCCGCCATGCGCGCGCCGGCTTGCCCCTGCTAGACGTACCGGAAGTGGCCGCCATGCTGCAAGCCAAGAAAGATGCTAGCACGACCGCCCGCGCCCGCTTTTACGCCGTGCTGGACGACAGCTGGGCCCAGGTGGCGGACGGCGCGGCGCTCGACGCGGAAGGCATGCAAGCCGTGCAGGAACGTTCGCTGGAGCTGGTCGCCGTGTGCCGCGCCGCCGTCGATGGCCTGTATCCATACTGCGGCCTGTACGCGGCCCGCGAAGACAGCACCATCAACCGGGTCTGGCGCGATTTCCACACGGCCAGCCAGCATTCACTGCTGCTGCCCTGACATTGCCAACCGCGGCTTCGCCGCGCGACAACTTGCCCTCCCCTGGCAGCCGCATGACTGAAAAGGCTGGCGGACGCCATGCGGCCCGGATTGCCTGATACTATGAGGCATTGCTACTTTTCGCTCCCCTATCCATGCACGTCAACACGCTCAGCAGCCTTGCCCAACTTTTGGCCAGCGCCGAAACGGAAACCCTGGCCTTCCCCACCAGCATCAATACGGCCCTGCTCCTGCAAAAGGAACTGGCCAACCCCGATTGCCACTCGGCCGACATCAGCCGGCTGCTGCTGTGCGAACCGACCTTGTCGGCGCGCGCCGTGGCGCTGGCCAATTCGGCCCTGTTTGCGCCCGGCCAGGCGCCCGCCATCACCAGCGTGCGCGGCGCCGTCGAGCGGCTGGGCCACCGCAACCTGTATGCGCTGGCGACGGCGGCCGTCATCCGCCAGCTGAACGCGGGCATCCGCGACGAAGCCTTGCGCGCCCGCGCCACCCAGCTGTGGGCGCACACCGTGCACGTGGCGGCGCTGGCGCATGGATTGGCGGGCGCCGTCACGCAGACGGATGCCGATACGGCGCTGTTCGCCGGCATCGTGCATGAAGTGGCCGGCTTTTATCTGCTGGCCCAGGCCGACAAGACCCCTGGCCTGTACGCCCACCTGGAAACGCAGATGGCGTCCGCCCTGGAAGTGATCGGCCGCGCGCTGATGCGCCAGCTGGGCGTGCCGCAGGCGGTGGCCGATGCCGTCAATACCTTGCCCGGTTCGACCATCATGCTGCCACCCGAAGGCTTGCGCGACACCCTGCTGCTGGCCAAGGCGCTGGCGCCCGTGCCCTCGCCGCTGCCGCAGGCCGGCATCACCGTCAGCGCGCCGCTGCAAGCCTACCTGGACAATGATCCCGTGCTGCAGGCGCTGCGCACGCAGCCGTCGGCCGAAGCGAAGGCCCTGATCGAGGTGCTGCTCAGCTGATGGCCGATCTGCTATGATGGCGCAGGCCGGGATGGACCCGGTCCGCTTTCATTCATGTCCACTGGAAAACTGCCTTGACTACCTCCTTACGCATGCTCGGCCTGGCCGCAGCTCTGACCATGGCGTGCAACGCCAACGCCGACAGCTTCGTTTCCTCGGCCTCCAGCGCCGGCTCCCAATCGAGCGGCAGCATTTCCGATTCGCTCAACGGTTCGAGCAACAGCTCCTCGCGCGACAACAAGGTGGCCAATGGCCCCTACCGCATCATCGACGTGGCCGCCGTGCCGGGCCGCGACGGCATGACGCGCCTGACCATGCAGGCCGACGCCACGGCCACGCCGCTGGTGCTGGACTTGCCGCAAGCGGCGCTCGACAAGCAGCAGCTGGCGCAGGGCGACGTGGTGCATGCGCAAAACCGCGCCTACGGCATCGAATTCTCGCGCAACGACACGCGCGCCGCCTTCTTCCTCGTGCTGGCCGACGACTGGTACGGCGAAATGGCCACGCGTCCCGTCAGCCTTTGATTCGTTTTCTCCCGCGCCGCCCGGCACTGCTGCTGGGCGTTTGCGCCATCTTCAGCGCCGGCGCGACGCAGGCGGGCACCTCGCTCGCCTCGTTGCACTTTTGCGACCGCGCGCAGGAACTCACGGCCACGGAACAGGACCGGCTGCTGCGCTTTGCCGCCGTCGTGCGCGAAGAACTGGCCGCCAGCGAAGGCAGCGTGGCCCTGATCAGCCGCTCGGGCCTGGACCTGGCCCGCTTCGGCATCCGCTATTCGCACGCGGCACTGGCCTGGCGCCACGACAACGACAGCGGCTGGTCCGCGCGCCAGCTGTACTACGCCTGCGACGAAGGCCGCCCGCGCATCTTCGACCAGGGCACGGCCGGTTTCGCCATGGGCACGGAAAACCCTGCGCTCGGCTACATCTCGCTCGTGAAACTGCCGGCCGAAACCGTACCGCCCCTGCGCCGCGCCCTGCTCGATCCCGTGCGCGTGCAGCAGTTGCTGGCGGGCCGCTACAGCGCCAACGCGTATGCCTACAGCCTGAAATACCAGAATTGCAATCAGTGGGTGGTGGAAATGCTGGCCGCCGCCTGGGGCGAACTGGCGGCCGGCGGCGACTTGCGCGCCCGTGCCCAGGACTGGCTGCGCGCCGCGCCGTATGCGCCCGCCCCCGTCGACGTGGGTGCGCGCTGGCTGATGCTCGGTTCCATCTTCGTGCCCCTCGTGCACATGGACGACCACCCGCCGGAAGCCATCGGCACGATGCAGCTGGCAGTGAGCTTGCCAGCCAGCCTGGAAGCATTCGCGCGCCAGCGCCTGCCCGCCAGCGAGCGCGTGGAAATCTGCCACGACGGCAAGCAGGTGGTAGTGCACCGGGGCTGGGATGCGATCGCCGACGGCTGTATTCCAGGCGCAAACGACCGGGTCATCGCCCTCGACGATACGCCGCACGACAGTCCCTGACGGCAGTCGCTAAGCTGCGGCCAGCGCCGCTTCGACCTGGTCAAGCAGGCGCGATGGTTCCAGCCCCTGCCCCATCCGGCGGGCCACCTCGCCGCACGCCAGCTGGACCCCGGGCGCGGCGAGCAGGCGCGCCAGCTGCCGCTGCATGCGCCCCGCCGACAGGCGCCTGGCCAGCAAGACATCCCCCACGCCGAGCCGTTTGACCCTCCAGCCATTATCGAACTGGTCGTATGCGAACGGCACGATCAGTTGCGGAATGCCCGCACGGAAAGCATCCGCGCTGGTGCCGATGCCGCCATGGTGCACGACGGCCGCCACGCGCGGCAACAGGGCCGCAAACGGCACGTGCGCCTGCCACATGACGCTGGCCGGCAAATCCTGCGGCACTTGCGCCGCATGGGGCGTGAGGAACAGGCCGCGCCGTCCCAGCCGCCGCAAGACGTCCAGGGCGATGCTGAAATAGCGCTGCGCGTGCTGGTGGCCGGTACCGGGCGTAAACACGATGGGCGGCTCACCCTCGCCCAGAAAGCGCTCCAGCTCCGCCGGCAGCGCCGCAGCGCCATGCATGGCGGCGCCCATGAAACCGGTTTGCACGAAATGCGGCGGCCAGTCCGCCTGCGGGGCGGCGAACCACGCTGGAAAGAGTCCCAGCGAGGCATCCGATGCGGTCAGCATGTGCGCAAAAAAATGCGCTTCGGGCGGCAGTCCGTGCTGCGCGCGCGCCCCGTTCAGGCCAGGCAGCAGCACCGGGTCGACCATGCTGCGGTTGATCAGCCGCCACAGGGCCTGGCGCCAGGCCAGCGGCACCCAGGCGGGAACGCGCAGCGAGCCGGCCGCCAGGAAATCATGGCTGCTGCACAAATTCGATGGCGCCAGATAGGCCGCGACGATGCGCAGGTCCGGGCGTGCCGAGCGTGCCAGGGCAGCCATCGGCACGAGGAAGGGGTGGCACAGCACCACGCAATCTTCTCCGTCCGGCAAGCCTTGCACGATGCCGCGCACGGCGCCCAGGTGCGGCACGAGGCCGCGCCACACCAAGCCCCAGCCCTTGCGTTCATCCCACAGGCCCGGGTCGCCCAGCATGGCCTGGCCCTCTGCCGCGCTGCCAAAGGTGTGATATGGCAGCCTTGACGCCTGCGCTGCCGCTTCCTGCCAGCCCGGCACGAGCAGCAGCACGCGCCGGCCCCGTTGCTGCAAACCCTGCGCCAGCGCGATAAACGGTTGGATGTCGCCGCCCGTGCCGCTGCTGGCGACGATGACGAGCGGCGTGGCGGCGGCCTGGCCCGCCAGCGCTTCAGCCCGGGGCAGCATCGAGCGCCTCGCCGATTGCATAGAAGCGCCCGCCGGCGATGTAGTGCAGGCTGCGCCAGGATGGATCCGCGTCTTCGAAATGCCAGTGCCCGTCGCGGAACACGCGCGTGTCGGCCCAGGCGCCCACCACTTCGCCGATGAACAGGTCGTATGCGGTCTGGTTGTGCGGCTCGGGGACCAAACGGCAGGCCAGCCAGGCCGAACATCCGGCCACGAACGGCAAATCAAAGCCGTCCATGTGAAACAGCCGCACGCCGGCGCGCGCCAGTTTGTCGGGCTGCGCATCAAGGCTGTGCGTGCCGACGGCGTGGGTCAGCTGCAGCTGCCCCGCCGTCGGCACCTGGATGACGAACGTGCCGCTGCCTTCGACGAGCGCGCGTGTGCGCGTCGCCTTGTCCAGCACCACGGTCAGTTTCGGCGGCGCGAAATCGAGGGCGCAAGCCCAGGCGGCAGCCATCACGTTATCGACGCCGCCATGGCGGGCCGAGACGAGGATGGACGGGCCGTGATTGAGCAGGCGATAGGCTTTTTCCAGCGGCACGGCGGCGATATGGTCCCGTTCATTTAGCGACAGCAGCATGTCCCACTGGTCGATGCCGGGCCCGAAGCCATCCGGCGTCACCTTGACTGTCTCAAAGCCGAAGCGCGCATAAAAGCCCTGCGTGTGCTGGCTGGTGTTCATGCTCACCTCGGCCACGCCCGGCACGGCGCGGATGGCGTCCAGGCGCGCCTGCGTCAGCACGCGGCCCAGACCCTGGCCGTGCAGATCCTGCGCCACCATGCCCCAGCACAGGCTGGCCACCGTGCCGCCTGCATCGAGCGCATGGCCGCCGCAGGCGACGATGCGTCCGTCGCGTTCGATGACCAGATACGGATGTGTCGAATTTTCCAGCCAGGCGGCAAAGTCCGCGCGCTCGGACGGGTCGAAAAAGCGCGGCGTATTGCCGTCGAAAAGAGCCAGGCAGGCATCGCGGTCGCCGGCCCGGTAAGGACGCACTGTTTGCATTTTTTGTACTTAAAAAACATGAATGGCAATTATAAGGGGCGCGCGGTCAAGCCAGCTGTTCCGGGCCGACGACGTGCACGCCCGGCGCGCTAGCCAGCGCCGCTTCCAGCAAGGCGCTGGCGATGCGCGGCGCGGGATTGATGCGCCAGCGGCGCGGCAGCACAGGACCGAGCACGCGCAAGATGCGCAGGGCAGCGCCCTCGCCCGCCCGCGCCTCCTCGCGTTCGCCGCCGATCAGTCCCGGCCGCACGTGGGTGAGCGACGCAAAACCCAGCGTTTCGAGGTCGCGTTCCAAGTCTCCCTTGACGCGGTTGTAGAAAAAGCGCGAAGCCGCGTTGGCGCCGGCGGCGGAATTGAGCGCATACGTGCGCGTGCCGGCCGCCAGCGCCAGCCGCGCCGCGGCCAGCGGATAGTCATGGTCGACTCTGCGAAACGCCTGCCGCGTGCCCGCCACCTTCATGGTCGTGCCCAGGGTGCAGATGACGGCGTCCGCCTGCCACCAGAGCGCGTCCGCCGGCAAGCGGTCGAAGTCGACAAAGGGCGCGTGCAATTTGGGATGCGCCGGCAAGGGCTTGCGCACGGGCGCGACGATGGCCGTGACGCGCGTGTCACTCAGCGCCAGGCGCAGCACTTCGCGGCCCACCAGGCCCGTGGCGCCTATCAGTATCAGTTTCATTCATTCTCCCCGCATGCTGGACGCCACACGATACAGCATCGGGCGCCCAGGCAGCGCATCAGGCGCCCGCGTGCGTGTGATAGATCTTGCTCACGATGGTCCACTCGCCCTGCACCTTGAGCAGATTGAAAAAGTCGGTGAAGCGGAAGCCCGAGAGTTCGTCCGTGTCGACGCGCGCGCTGGCCGCCGTGCCCACGATATCGATCCGCGCGATGGCCGCCTTTGCCTGTGGCGATGGACGGAACGCGCTGTCGATGATTTCGAACAGGCCTTCGATGGGCCCGCCCGTCAGCTTGTCTTCCCCGTCGATGCCGAAAATGGTGGCCTCGCTGCTGAAGGCGGGGCGCATGATGCTGCTGTCGGCCTGCGCGCCGCCCGCATTGTATTGATTCAGCACGGCGACAATCGCCTGGTAATCCTGCACATAAGTGGTGTTGTTCATGGTGCGCTCCTTGGTTGGGTGAAAAGAAAAATCAGGACTGGCTGGCCGGCCAGTCGGTGTAGCCGACGGCGCCGCCGCCGTAATACGCCGCGCGCGGCGCCACGGCCAGCGCCACGCCATGGCGCAGGCGCGCCACGAGGTCCGGGTTGGCGATGAAGGGACGGCCGAAGGCCACCGCATCGACCTTGCCTTCGGCGCGGCGCGCCAGCGCCAGCGGCAAGTCGTAATGGTTGTTGCCGATGTAGGGGCCATCGAACAGCGCCCGCAACGCGTCGAGGTCGACGCCGTCCGGTACCTCGCGCGAGGTGGCCGTGGCGCCTTCGACGAAGTGCAGATAGGCCAGCCCGTGGCGGTTCAACTGTCCGATCAAATAGCCATAGGTGGCCATCACGTCGCTGTCGACGGGCGTGTTGCCCGCGTCGGGCGTGACGGGCGACAAACGGATGCCTACCCTCGCCGCACCCCACACGTCCACCACGGCATCCGTCACTTCCAAGGTCAGGCGCGCGCGGTTGTCGATGCTGCCGCCATATGCGTCCGTGCGCCGGTTGGTCGAGTCGCGCAGGAACTGGTCGAGCAGGTAGCTATTGGCCGAATGCACCTCGACGCCGTCGAAACCGGCGCGCAGCGCGCATGCGGCCGCATGCGCATACTGGGCAACGATGCCGGCAATTTCCTGCGTCTCCAGCGCGCGCGGCATCGACACGGGCTGCATGCCGCTGGCCGTGTAGGTGCTGCCCTCGGCCTGGATGGCGGAAGGCGCGACGGGCGCGGCGCCGCCGGGCTGCAGGCTGGTGTGCGAAAACCGCCCTACATGCCACAGCTGGCAAACGATCCTGCCGCCGGCAGCATGCACGGCGTCCGTGACCAGCTTCCAGCCAGCCACCTGCTCGTCCGTCCAGATCCCCGGCGTCATGGCATAGCCGCGCGCCTGGGGCGAGATATTCGTCGCCTCGCTGATGATCAGGCCGGCGCTGGCGCGCTGGGCGTAGTACTCGGCGTGCAAGGCGTTCGGCACACCATCGTCGCCCATGCGGCTGCGCGTGAGCGGCGCCATGACGATGCGGTTGGCCAGCGCCAGCGCGCCCAGGTCGACTGGAGAAAATAGATCGCTTTCATGCTGTTCGGTCATCGTATTGCTTTCATATTGTGCGAGAGGTCAAAAATAACTGACCGGTCGTCTATTAAATAGTTAAAAAAAACGGCTACGCCAGCAGCCGTTGCGTGGTTGACATGGCCGCGTCAAATGGCCCGCCGTTCCTGGCCACCTTGACCATCAGGGAAGCGCCCAGCCACAGCTGGTACAGCGATTCGGCCAGCACGCGGGCCGGCGTCGCCGCCGCCACGGAACCGTCGAGGTGGCCCGCTTCCACGCACTGCGTCAGGCGGTCCAGGATGGCGCCCGTACCCTGCTGCATCACGGCGCCCATGTCCACGGACAGGTCGCACACTTCGGCGCCCAGCTTGACCACCAGGCATTTCCCTTCCGGGGCGCTGCCGGCCTGGGTCGCGCTCCAGTAGTCAAAATAGGCCAGCAGGCGCTCGCGGGCGGTGCCCGGGCCGTCCAGCAAGGCGTCGACCGTCTGTAGATAGGTGGTGAAATAGTCGTCGAGCAAGGCTTGGCCAAACTCTTCCTTCGACTTGAAGTAATAGTAGAACGAGCCTTTCGGCACGCCGGCCGCCGCCACCAGTTCGGCCAGGCCCACGGCCGTATAGCCCTTCTCGGCCATCAGGGCCTTGGCGATGTCGATCAGGTGCTGGCGCATGTCAGCGGAAGATTTTTTGCTCATGCGTCCAGTATAGCAAAAAATCTGACCGGTCGTCTAGTAAACTATCCCGTGCTCCGCCATCACCCCAGGCGCAGCGCCAGCGCGGCCAAGGTCACGAGCAGCACGGGCACGGTCAGCACGATGCCGACGCGGAAATAGTAGCCCCAGGAAATGTGGATATTCTTGCTGTCGAGCACGTGCAGCCACAGCAAGGTAGCCAAGCTGCCGATGGGCGTGATCTTCGGTCCCAGGTCGCTGCCGATGACGTTCGCGTAGATCATCGCTTCGCGCACGGCTCCCTGCGCCGTCGTCGGGTCGATGGCCAGCGCGCCCACGAGCACCGTCGGCAAGTTGTTCATCACGGACGACAGCAAGGCCGTCAGTAAGCCCGTCCCCATGGCCGCGCCCCACACGCCGTACTGCGCGAAGTGGTTCAGCATGCCCGTCAGGTAAGCCGTCAAGCCCGCATTGCGCAAACCGTACACGACCAGATACATGCCCAGGGAAAAAACGACGATCTGCCACGGCGCATGGCGCAGCACATGGCGCGTGGAAATCACGTGGCCCTTGCCGGCCACCACCAGCAGCAGCGCGGCGCCCACGGCGGCGATCAGGCTGATGGGCACGCCCAGGTGCTCCTGCGAGAAAAAGCCCACCAGCAGCAGCGCCAGCACCAGCCAGCCGGCGCGGAAGGTAGCAACGTCGCGGATGGCGGCGTCCGGGCGTTTCAGCTGTGCGACTTCGTAGTCGCGGGGGATATCCTTGCGGAAAAAGAGCAGCAAGGCGGCCAGGGTCGCCAGCACGGCGACGACGTTGACGGGCACCATCACGGCAGCGTACTCGGCAAAGCCGATCTTGAAGAAATCGGCCGAGACGATATTGACCAGGTTCGACACCACGAGCGGCAGGCTAGCCGTGTCGGCGATGAAGCCGGCCGCCATCACGTAGGCCAGGGTGGCCCTGGCGGAAAATTTCAGCGCGCGCAGCATGGCGATGACGATGGGCGTCAGGATCAGCGCGGCACCGTCATTGGCGAACACGGCCGAGACGAGCGCGCCCAGCAAGACCAGCAGCACAAACAGTTTTCTGCCGCTGCCCCCACCCCAGCGCGCCACGTGCAGCGCTGCCCACTCAAAGAAGCCGGCAGCGTCCAACAGCAGGCTGATGATGATCACGGCAACAAACGTACCGGTGGCGTTCCACACGATATGCCAGACGACGGGAATGTCGCCCCAGTGAATCACGCCGGCCAGCAAGGCGACACAGGCGCCGATGACGGCGCTCCAGCCGATGCCCAGGCCACGCGGCTGCCAGATGACGAGGATTAAGGTGGCGAGGAAGATGAGGAAAGCGGTGAGCATGGGGCGAGGTTCCGGGTATGCGGCATCGCGGGCACCATGCGCCGCAGCCATTGAATATCATCAATAATTCTATAATACTGGAATTATTGAATCAAGGCAAAGCTGCGGCGTACTTCCTTACTTGAGCGCGATGGCAATATCGACCAGCCCCACCGTCCCATTGCCGATGGCGGAAGCGGCCGGCGTGGCCGCACCGCCGCTCAGCACGGCCCCACCCGTCGCCAGGTCGATGCGGTACAGCGAGCTCGGTCCCGTGGCCGAGGTGCGCAAGGCCGCCAGCGCGAGGCCGTTGGCGCCACCGGCGATATCGAAGCCCACGTCGCCCGCCACCGCCACGCCAAGCGCGCCGACATTCACCAAAGTGCCGTCGTTTGGCGGATTTTGCAGGGCGAGCGCTGCGCTGGCCGTGTCGATATCGAACAGCATGGTCGCCGTGGTGCCGGCAAAGCTGTTGGTATAGGCGGCGGCTGTCACGCCAGGCGCGGCGCCCGCGCGGTTGACTGTACCGTCGGTGGTGGTGGCGCCTGTGTCGACATTGATGCGCAGGCTTTGCCCCGTGTTGCCGATCACGCGCAGGCGGTCGGCGACGGGATTGAAATCGACGCCAAAGGCCGTGCCCGCGATGGCCGTGTACGGCGCGGTGACGTCCAAGGCATCGGCGGCCAGCGCCGCCTTGACGGTGGCGGCACCCGTCGCCGGGTCGATGGTAACGATGCGCCCCGTCGACGATATCCCGTACAGCAAGCCATCCTTGGGACGGATGTCAAAGCCCAGCAGGCGCTCGCCCGCCGCCAGGCCCGTCACGGCCACGTTGGCGTCCAGCGTGTTCGGCGTGGCCGTCTTGAAGGTGACGATGCGGGCGTCGTCCGTCAAACCGTAGGCGATAGGCGCGGCCGGCGCTTTCAGGGCGATGCCGCGCAGCTCTTCCGCCGCGCCGATGGCCGCCACCAGGGTCGCCGGTGCCGTGCTGGCCGCCAGGTTCAGGGTGTACAGGTTGCGCGCGCCGGCTACCGTCATGACGGCGTAGCCCGTATTCGTGCGCGCATCGATGTCGAAGCCGGTCACGCCGGTGGCCGCCACGCCCAGCGGCACGGCGCCGGCCAGGGTGCCGTTGTTCGGCGGATTTTGCGTGTACAGGGTGGCGTTGGCCCCATCGATGACAAATAAGGTGGTGCTGGCCGTGCCGGCAAAGCTGTTGGTATAGGCGGCCGCCGTGATGGCCGTATTCGCTGCGCCGCCGTTGATATTGCCATCTGTCGTGGTGGCGCCCGTGTCGACATTGATGCGCAGGCTCTGGCCCGTGTTGCTGACGATGCGCAGGCGGTCGGCGACCGGGTTGAAGTCGACGCCGAACTCCGTACCGGCCAGCGCCGTGTACGGGGCCGTCGCATCGGCCGCATCGGCCGCCAGGGTGGCTTTGACGGTGGCGGCGCCCGTCACGCCATTCAGGGTGTAGATGCGTCCCGTGCTGCCGACGCCATACAGCTGGCCATCGGCGGGACGGAAATCGATGCCCAGCAGGTTTTCGCCGGCCTGCAGGCCCGTGACGGTGGCCGTGGTGCGGATGGTGGCCGGCGTGGCGCGGTCGAACGACAGCAGCTTGTTGCTGGCGGTGAGCACGAAGACATCGCCAGCCACCACCACGGGCGGCGGTGGCGTGACGACGACATCGTCGTGGTCGCTGCCGCCGCCGCAAGCGGACAAGGTCATGGCGACGGCGGAAACAAGCAGCAGCTTGGCGTATGGCAAGGTTGGCAGTGGTGACATGGTCGTGGTCCCGATAGAGTGAGTGGAGGTGCCGCTCATGCCGCCGTTGCGGCGAGCGCACCCCTGTACTACTCGCCGTGCCCGCGTTTGGATGCAGTGATGCAAAAAAATTTATTTCGGCGCAATTTATGCTTGTGTTTAGGCAACTTAATCGGTGTATAGTCGCAGGCACGATTGAAACTGGGTTCAGGAAAGTGGCGCGCATCTATCAGACCAACAACATGGGCGAAGCCGACCTGCGGGTGGCCATCGTGCAGCGTGGCAATGCCGACTTGCTGGTACACCGCGTGGCCAGCTGGGGTCTGGCGCATGGCGACGCACAGTGGTTCATCACCCGTGAGCGCCAGGATGCAACGGCCAGCGTGTATTTCACCTCGCAAGGCTTCGCGCAGCTGACCATCAGTTTTGTCGACCACGCCAGCGAAGCGGGTTGGACCCGGCCACATCGGCTCAAGGGCTGCCTGTCGCACGGCGGCAGCTGACATCAAGCGGAGGAGCTCGTCATGGATTTGATTTTGCTGGAACCCGGCAACGGGGAACTCGTGTTCGGCAAGACGCCGGACGGTGGCAATGCCGGCATCGACGCCATCTGGCGCGACGCCGCTGCGCTGCAGGGCATGGGACCATGCATCGAGCTGGTCTCGCTGCACCAGGGCATGAAGCAGCAAATAACGACGGACGTCAGCAATTCTGCGCGCACGTCGGGGCGGCCCGTGATCACGGAATTTACCTGTGTCAAATATGTCGACCGGACCTCGGTCAACTTGTACGACCTGTGCCTGCGCGCCAAGCCGCTGGGCACCGGCACGGACCAGCCAACCAAGCTCTACATCGCCCGCAACTCGGGCGACAAGACGGCCAACATCATGACCATTTGGCTGCGCGACGCCATCATCAGCGAAATCCAGCTGCAAACCCATCCCGATGACATGCCGACCGAGCAGTTCAAGCTGAATTTCACGGAAATCCTCTGGAGCCACAGCGTGCAGCAGGCCGACGGCAAGCCCGGCCCCCAACACACGACAGGCTGGAGCCTGGCGCGCAACCGGCCCATCGGCGCCTTCACGGGCTAAGCAAGGCGCCTACTCCTCCAGCCCTCCCCCCAGCGCCTTGTACAAGGCCACGGCCGACTTGAACTGGTCGCGCCGTGCGTCGAGCAAGGCTTGCTGGGCCGCATACGACTGGCGCTGCGCATCGAGCAACTCCAGGCGGCTGTCCTGGCCCGCGTCGTAGCGCAGCTGCGACAGGCGCTGGCGCTGCTGCGCCGCCACCACCACGCGCTGCTGGGCATCGATCTGCTGCGCATATGTGGCGCTGCCGGCCAGGCCGTCGCGCACCTCACGAAACGCCACCTGGATCGCCTGCTCGTACTGCAGCACGGCCACGTCCTTGCGCAGGCGCGACAGCTGCAGTTCCGCGCGCAGCTGGCCGCCCTGGAACAGCGGCTGCGTCACTTGCGGTGCGAACGACCAGCTGCGCGCGCTGCCGCGGAACAGGTCACCGAGCTCCGGGCTGGCAAAACCCAGCGACGCCGTCAGCGACAGGCGCGGGAAGAAGGCGGCGCGAGCGGCGCCGATTTCCGCATTCGCCGCCACCAGCGCATATTCCGCCTGCAGGATGTCGGGTCGGCGCGCCAGCAAGTCCGACGGCAGGCCGGGCGGCAGCTGCGTCAGCACGGGCTGGCCATCAAGTGCGCGGCCAGCCGGCAAATCGGCGGGCAGCGGCGCGCCGAGCAGCAATTCCAGGTTGTTGCGCGCCAGGGCACTGGCCCGTTCGCGCGCCTGCACGTCCGCTTCCGCCGTCGCGGCCTGCCCTTCCGCCTGCGCCACATCCAGGCCGCTGCCCTGCTGCGCGCCGTGCAGGCGCTGCGTCAGCACCAGCGCCTGGCGCCAGTCGAGCAGAGTTTGCCGCGCCAGCGCCAGCTGTTCTTCCGCCAGCCGCTGTTCCAGGTAGGCGTCGGCCACGGCGCCGATCAGGGCCATGTGCGCGGCGCGCTGGCCCTGCTGCGTGGCCAGGTAGCGGGCAAACGCGGCATCCGACAGGGAACGCAGGCGGCCGAACAGGTCGATCTCGAACGCGCTCATGGCGATGCCCGAGGTGAACTGATTCTGTGTCTTGCCATCGCTGCCCCGCTGGCGCACGCCGCCCGCATTCGCGCCGATGGCCGGATAGCGGCCCGCATCCTGGATCTGGTACTGGGCCCGCACGGCTTCCACGTTCAGGGACGCCACGCGCAAGTCGCGGTTGTTTTCCAGCGCGATGTCGACCAGGCGCTGCAGGCGCGCATCGAGCAGCATCTGGCGCCAGCCCAGGTCCGCCGCAGTGTCCACACTGCCCGGTGCGGAGACCTCGGCATACGCTGCAGGGATCGGTGCCGCCGGCTTGACCAGCGGCGGCGTCAAGGAACACGCCGACAAGGCCAGCGCGGCCAGGGGCGTCATAAAGAATAAACGCATTACAACTCTCCTTCCACCGCCTTGACGGCGATGCGATGACTGCGTTTGTTGAAATAGCTACTCATCTTGTCGACGGCGCCCAGCACCACGACAAAGAACACGGGCACGAAAAACACGGCCAGCACGGTGGCGGTGATCATGCCGCCGAACACGCCCGTGCCGATCGCGTGCTGCGTCTCGGCGCTGGCACCCGTGGCCAGCATCAGCGGCACCACGCCCAGCGCGAACGCCAGCGACGTCATCAAGATCGGACGCAAGCGCAAGCGGGCCGCTTCCACCGTCGCTTCGACCAGCCCCTTGCCTTGTGCCTGCAGCTGGCGCGCATATTCGACGATCAAAATCGCATTCTTCGCCGACAGGCCGATGATCGTGATCATGCCCACCTTGAAGAACACGTCGTTCGGCATGCCGCGCAACATCACGGCCAGCACGGCGCCCAGCAATCCCAAAGGCACGACCAGCATCACGGAGACGGGAATCGACCAGCTTTCATACAGGGCCGCCAGCACGAGGAAGACCACCAGCATCGACAGCGCCATCAGCATGGGCGCCTGTGAGGCCGATTCCTTCTCTTGCAGCGACTGGCCCGTCCACGCGAGCGCGAAGCCCGGTGGCAACTGCTTCACGAGCCGCTCCATTTCCAGCATGGCGTCGCCGCTCGATACACCCGGTGCCGCGCTGCCGGAAATGCGCGCCGCAGGATAACCCTGGTAGCGCACCAGCTGCAGCGGCGACTCGCTCCACACGGGCCGCACCAACTCACCCAGCGCCACCATGCCGCCCGCGTTATTGCGGATGCGCAGGGCCAGCACGTCGTTCAACTGCATGCGCGACGGCGCATCGGCCTGGATGATCACCTGCTGCATGCGGCCAGCGTTGGGGAAATCGTTGACATAGGTCGAGCCCATGGCCGCCGTCAGCATGTCGGCAATCGCCGTAAACGACACGCCCAGCGCTTCGGCCTTGGTGCGGTCGATGTCGAGGCGCACGCTGGCGCCCGGTGGCAAGCCGTCCGGATACACGCCCGCCACCTTGCCGCTTTGCGCGGCCAGGCCCAGCAACTGGTTCTGCGCCGCCTGCAAGGCAGCGACACCCTGGTTGGCGCGGTCTTGCAGGCGCATGGAAAAGCCGGACGAGTTGCCCAGTTCATCGATGGCGGGCGGCATCAGGCTCATGATCATGCCCTCCTTCGCCTGCGACATGGCCGCCTGCGCCAGCGCCACTTCTTCCTGCGCCGTGGCGCCGTTGCGCTCTTTCCAGTCCTTCAGCATGGTGAACGCCAGGCCCGCATTCGGCCCCGCGCCGGAAAAGCTGAAGCCGAGAATAGACTGGTTCACTTCGATGCCGGGCCGCGTGGCCACGTGCTGCTCGTACAATTTGACGACGTCGAGCGTGCGCTCCATCGTCGCGTCGGACGGCAGCTGGATCGAGGTGATGAAGTATCCCTGGTCTTCCTCGGGCAAGAAGGCCGACGGCAGCTGCATGAAGGCCACGCCCAGCGCCGCGACGATGGCGCCATACAGCACCATCGAGCGGCCCGCGCGTTTCACCATCGCCACCACGCCCTTTTCATAGCGCGCCGTCATGCGCTCAAAACCGCGGTCGAACCACAGGAAGAAGCCTTTCTTGTCATGGTCGTGCGGGCCTATCGGTTTCAACATGGTGGCGCACAGGGCCGGCGTCAGGGTCAGCGCCAGGAATGCCGAGAACAGAATCGACACGGCCATGGCCAGGGTGAACTGGCGGTAGATCGCGCCCACGGAGCCGCTGGCCAGCGCCATCGGAATGAACACGGCCGTCAGCACCAGGGTGATGCCCACTACCGCCCCGGTGATTTCACGCATGGCCTTCGACGTCGCTTCCTTCGGCGACAAGCCTTCGGTGGCCATCAGGCGCTCGACGGCTTCCACCACGACGATGGCGTCATCGACGATGATGCCGATGGCCAGCACCATGCCGAACATGGTCAGCACGTTGACGGAATAGCCGGCCATCAGCATGACCGTGAAAGTACCCATCAGGGCGATCGGCGCGACGATGGCGGGAATCAGCGTGTAGCGTATCTTTTGCAGGAACAGATACATGACGAGGAAGACCAGCACCATCGCTTCCAGCAAGGTGATGACGACCTTCTCGATCGATATCTTCACGAACGGCGCCGTATCGAACGGTACCGAATACTTGATCCCGGCCGGCATGGTGTGCGCCAGTTCGGCCATGCGCGCGCGCACGGCGCTGGCCGTCTGCACGGCGTTGGCGCCGGGCGACAGCATGATGGCGGCGCCCGACGCGGCTTGCCCGTTTTCGCGGATGCTGAAGTTGAAGCTTTGCGCGCCCAGCGACACTTTCGCCACGTCGCCGATCGTCACTTTCGAGCCGTCCGCATTCGCGCGCAGGACGATGGCCGCAAATTCGGCCGGCGTCTGCAGCTGGCCCTGCACCGTCAGCGGGATGGTGACGCGCTGGCCGTGCACGGCGGGCGAGTCGCCGAGGCGGCCCGGGGCGATCTGCGCATTTTGCTGCGCGATGGCCGCCGTCAGCTCGCCCATGGCGATGTTGTACGACACCAGCTTGGCCGGATCGACCCAGATGCGCATGGCCCGCTCGGAACCGAACAGCTGCACCTTGCCCACGCCGGGAATGCGGCGCAGTTCTTCCGTCACGTTGCGCGCCAGGTAGTCGCCCAGCGCCACTTCATCGTGCTGGCCGTTGTCGGAAATCAGGCTGACGATCATCAGGAAGCCGGACGACGCCGATTCCACCGTCAAGCCGTTTTGCCGCACGGCTTGCGGCAGGCGCGGTTCGATGGCTTTCAGGCGGTTTTGCACGTCCACCTGCGCCATTTCCGGATCCGTTCCCGGCTGGAAGGTGACGGTGATCGAGGCCGAGCCCGACGTATCGGTGGACGACTCGAAATACAGCAGGTGCTTGACGCCCGACAGTTCGCGTTCGATCAGACCGACCACGGAATCGTTCATGGTTTGCGGCGTGGCGCCAGGGTAGTTGGCGCTGATGCTGACGCTGGGCGGCGCCACCGAGGGGAAGCGCGCAATCGGCAATTGCGGTATGGCGATCAGTCCGAACAGGACGATGAAGACCGCCACCACCCACGCAAAGACGGGGCGGTTGATGAAAAATTGAGGCATGTCGTTAGGCTTTCATGGTATTCAAATGGCGCATCAATGCGCCTTGGCGGCGGCGGCCGTTGCCACGACAGCCGGCTTCCACGGTTGCGGCGCGGCGGTGGCGCCCGGCTGCAGGCGTTCCTGGCCTTCGATGACGACGGTTTCTCCCGCTTTCAGGCCGCCGTTGACCACGTACTGGTGGTCGACGACGTCGCCCACGGCGATCGTCTTCAGGCTCGCTTTGTTCGTGCCATCGAGGACCCAAGCCTGCGCCTGGCCGCCGCTGCTGCGCAAGACGGCTTGCTGCGGCAGCAGCACGCCATTTGCCTGCACGGCGCGGGCGATGCGGGCGCGCACGAACATCCCCGGCAGCAGCTGGCGCTGCGGATTGTCGACCAGCACGCGGACGACGGCGTCGCCCGTGCCCGCATCGACGCTGATGCCCGAGAACAGGATGCGGCCCGTGACGGGATGCGGCTGGCCATCGGCGCCTAAAATGGTCACGGGCAGCTTGTCGGCTCCGCCGTTGCCCGAGGCTTGCAAGGCGGCCAGCGCGGCGGCCGGCTGGCGCACGTCGACGTACACCTTGTCGATCTGCTGAATGCGCGCCATCGGCGTCGCATCGGCCAGGCCCACGAGCGCGCCTTCCGTCACCAGTTCGGAGCCGATGCGCCCGGCAATCGGCGCCTCGATGCTGGCAAAAGCCAGGTCCAGGCGGCGGCGCGCCAGGGCGGCACGCGCCTGCGCCACGGTGGCCACGGCCTGCTCGCGCTGGGCCACGGCGTCGTCATACGCCTGGCGGCTGATGGCGTCCGCCTCCACCAGCGGTTTTAACCTGTCGGCCTGGCTGCTGGCGCGCTTCGCCGTGGCCACCGCATGCTGCAAGGAGGCGGCGGCCGAATCGACGTCCGCCTGGAATGGCGCCGGGTTCAGCTGGAACAGCTTCTGCCCCGCTTTCACTTCGGCGCCCTGCTCGAACTGGCGGCGCAGCACGATGCCGCCCACCTGCGGGCGGATATCGGCCGTGCGGAAGGCGGCCACCCTGCCCGGCAATTCATCGCTGAGGACGACGGGCGCCGCTTGCAGCTTGAGCACGGTGACGGCGGCGGGCGGCGCCGCGCCTTCTTCCGGCGCGGGTTTGGAACAGGCGGCAAGGCTGAGCAGTGCCGCGGCGATCAACATGTTTTTCTTGGTGAGGTGGCTCGGATGCATGGTCTTTCTCTATGGCAGATCCCAACCGGCGGTCCGGTCGACAGATAGGCCGCAGCATAAAAGCCTTGCATGGATGTTCCGTCAAAGAAATGTGGAGATTCGATGGAGACAGCGAAGAATGCTAGACTAATTGCATGAACTATCATCACAGCGCCAGCCAGCCCTCCTTCCTTGCCACCACGCCGCCTTCCGCCCTCGTTCTGATCGCCGAAGATGAACCGCAAATCGCCCGCATCCTCGCCGGTTACCTCGAGCGCGACGGCTACCGCACGGCCTTCGCGCACGATGGCCAGGAAGCGCTGAACCAGCACCTGGCATTGGCGCCGGACCTGCTGCTGCTCGACGTGCAAATGCCCAGGGTCGATGGCTGGGGCGTGCTGGCGGAAGTACGCCGGCGCGGCGAAACGCCCGTCATCATGCTGACGGCGCGCGACCAGGATGCCGATAAACTGGCCGCCCTGCGCGTGGGCGCCGACGACTACATCATCAAGCCCTTCAATCCGGCCGAAGTGGTGGCGCGCGTGGCCGCCGTGCTGCGCCGCTCGCGCGTGCGCCACCACCCGGTGGGCGGCCAGCGCCTGCGCTGCGGCCCCATCGAAATCGACCAGGAAACGTATGTGGCCAGCGTGCTGCACGATGGCATGGCTGTGGCGCTCAGCCTGACGTTGACTGAATTTCGCCTGCTGGCGCACCTGGCGCGCACGCCGCGCCGCGTTTGCAGCCGCCTGGAATTGCTCGAGTCGTGCATGCCCGAGAGCAATTCGATGGAACGCACGGTGGACAGCCACGTCAGCAAGCTGCGCAAGAAGCTGGAAGAAGCGGGCGTGATGAACATGCCGGCCAGCCTGCGCGGCGTGGGTTACCGTCTCGAAAGCGATCTCTGATGCGCTTCACAGGCCTGAACCGGCAAATCATCCTGTCGATGTCCGTGCTGATGGTGTGCAGCATCCTGATCATCTGGATCGGTTCCTGGACCTTCTTCGCCATCGCCTTCAAGATCGATCCCGGCATGCTGTCCGAGCCGGACGACTGGTCGCCCAGCACCGTCGAGTGGCTGTGGATCTTCGCCATCACCATCTTCGGCCTGGGCCTGGCCGCGTTTTTCGCCCTCAAGCTGGCCGCACGCATCCTCAAACCGATCAATTCCGTGATGGACAGCGTGCGCCGCGTGGCCCATGGCGACCTGTCCGCGCGCGCGTTTGCCGGCGACCGCAGCCTGGGCGAGACGGCCATGCTGGTCGACAACTTCAACAGCATGGCCGAGCGCCTGCAGCGGGGAGCGCAGGAAAGCGAAACGTGGAATGCGGCCATCGCGCACGAACTGCGCACGCCCGTGACCATCCTGCGCGGCACCTTGCAAGGCGTCGTCGATGGGGTCTTCAAGCCCGAGGAAGTGCCGTTTTCCAGCCTGCTGGCGCAAGTGGAAGACCTGGGGCGCCTGATCGAGGACTTGCGCACCCTGAGCCTGGCCGACAGCGGCCACATGCAACTGCGCATGGCGTGGACGGACCTGACCCTGGAAATCGAGGAAGTGGGCCGGTTGCTGGCGCAGGAAATGGAAGCGGCCGGTTTTACCTTGCACCTGCACCTGTCCGACCATCCCGTCTGCTGCGACGCGGCGCGCATCCGGCAAATCGTGCTGGCCCTGCTCGACAATGCGCGCCGCTATGCGCATCCGGGCCTGCTGCGCGTGCGCACCCGCGTGCTGGCCGGCCAGTACTACCTGAGCGTCGAGGACGCGGGCCCCGGCATTGCCGAGGAACTGGCGCCGCACGTGTTCGAAGCGTTCCGCCGCGGCGACAGCGCCAGGGTCGACCTGAACGCGGGCAGCGGCCTGGGCCTGGCCGTGGTCGAAGCCATCGCGCGCGCCCACGGCGGCAGCGCAGTCTGCACGCGCGGCAAGGCGGGCGGCAGTCTGTTCACCATCAAGTGGCCGGTCGAGCATGCCGCGCCGCCGCCCGCCGGCTAACTACGCCGGCGCGCGCAGCATGTCGACAAAGGCGCGCAGGACGGCTGGCATCTGCCGCCGGCTCGGGTAATACAGGAAGTAACGGGGCGGCGGCGGCAGGCAACTCTCCAGCACGCACGCCAGGCGCCCCGCCGCGATATCGGCGCGCGCATCGGCCTCGTACACATAGGCCAGTCCCGCGCCATCGCGGGCCGCGCGCAGCATCAGTTCATCGTCGTCGAACACGAGCGGGCCGCCGACGGCGATGCTGAAGCCCTCGCCTGCCTGCTCGAACTCCCACGCATACTGGCGCCCGCTGGGAAAACGCCGGCCAATGCAGGCGTGGTTCAGCAGTGCGCGCGGCGTGCTTGGTGCGCCATGCACGGCCAGGTAGGCAGGCGATGCCACCACCACGAACGGCTGCGGCGCGCCGACAGGCACGGCGATCATGTCGGCCGCCACCTGCTCGCCGAAGCGGATGCCCGCGTCAAAACCATCGCGCACGATATCGATCATGCCGTCGTCGGTCACCACTTCCACCTGCACGCGCGGATTACGGGCGACAAAACTGGCCAGCATGGGCGCGAGCAGCAGCCGGGCGGCGGGACGGGGCACGTTCAGGCGCAGCTTGCCTGCCGGCACATCCTGCAAGGTGCTCAGGTCCAGCAAGGCATCATCGATTTCGCGCATGGCCGGCGCCAGCCGCGCCAGCAGCATCTGCCCCGCCTCCGTCGGCGTGACGCTGCGCGTGGTGCGGTTCAGCAGGCGCACGCCCAGCCGCTCTTCCAGCGCGCGCAGCGCATGGCTGAGGGCGGAGGCGGACACGCCCCGTTCCAGGGCCGCCTTGCGAAAACTGCGCAGGCGGGCGACGGCGGCAAAGGCCGTCAATTCGTTCAGGTCAGCCATCATTCATGAGTTTCATTCAGCAATACATGCAGGATAAGCTATCTTATCGCATGCTGTGCGCCCGCCCATACTCTGTGTTCCAACTATTAACAAGGAATGCAATGGACAATCACAGAACACTGGGCAACTCCGGCTTGCGCGTCGCTCCCATCGGCCTGGGCTGCATGGGCATGAGCTTTGCCTACGGCGGCGCGGACGAGGCCACCTCGCTGCGCGTGCTGCACCGCGCCGTGGAACTGGGCGTGACCCTGATCGACACGGCGGAAGTCTACGGCCCCTACGCCAACGAGGACTTGGTAGGCCGCGCCCTGAAGGAACTGCGCGGCAAGGTCAGCATCGCCACCAAGTTCGGCTTCAAGATCTTGCCCCACGGCCAGGGCGTGGAACGCATGGCGGGTGTCGACAGCCGCCCCGAGCACATCGTCCAGGCCGTGGAAGCGTCGCTGTCGAGGCTCGGCATCGAGTGCATCGACTTGCTGTACCAGCACCGCGTGGACCCTGCCGTGCCCATCGAAGACGTGGTGGGCGCCATGGCCGGTCTGGTGCTGGCAGGCAAGGTGCGCCACCTGGGGCTGTCGGAAGTGTCGGCAGCCACCCTGCGCCGCGCCCATGCCGTGCACCCGATCGCCGCCGTCCAGTCCGAATATTCGCTGTGGAGCCGCGACGTGGAAGCCGAGGTGCTGCCTGCCTGCCGGGAGCTGGGCATCGGCTTCGTACCCTACAGCCCGCTGGGCCGGGGTTTCCTGACGGGCCAGCTGAACTCCAGCGCCGCGCTGGCGCCAGACGACTACCGCCACAGCCTGCCACGCTTCCAGCCGTCCGCGATGGCGGCCAACGCCCACCACGTTGCCGAGCTGCAGCGCCTGGCAGCCGCACGCGGCGCCACGGCGGCGCAACTGGCGCTGGCCTGGCTGCTGGCGCAAGGTACTGACATCGTACCGATACCGGGCGCCCGCAGCCTGGTGCACCTGGAAGAGAATGTGGCCGCCGGCCAAATCACATTGAGCGAAAGCGAGCTGGCCGCCATCGGCGCCGCCATCGCGCCCGCCAGCGTGCAGGGTGCGCGCTACCCGGACGTGGAGCTTGCCATGGTTGGCCTGTAGACAACCATGCTGGAGTGCGCTAACTTGAGTACGGTAAGCAATTCTTTGCCCCTTTACACTTGAAATGCCCGAATCCGCTATCATTTCCAGTCTGAACTATTCATTATGAAAGGGATTTACATGTCCGATTTGCTCGAAACACTGCAATGGCGCTACGCCACCAAGAAAATGGACCCGACAAAAACGGTGCCGCAAGACAAGGTCGAGCGCATTCTGGAAGCCGTGCGCCTGACGGCCAGTTCCAGCGGACTGCATCCTTACGAAGTCTTCGTCGTGACGAATCCGGCCCTGCGCGAGCAGATCAAGCCGCATGCGTGGAACCAGTCGCAAGTGACGGACGCCTCGCATCTGCTGGTGTTTGCTGCCTGGGACAATTACACGGTCGAACGCATCAACAAGATGTTTGACCTGGTCAATACCGTGCGCGGCTTCAAGAATGAAGGCTGGGAAGCGTACCGCCAGCAAATCCTCGCCACCTACCCGCAGCGCGATGCGGAAACCAACTACCAGCACGCGGCGCGCCAGGCCTACATCGGCGTGGGCACGGCCCTGATCGCCGCGGCGCAGGAAAAAGTCGATTCGACGCCGATGGAAGGTTTTGATCCGGCCAAGGTCGACGAGATCCTGGGCTTGCGCGAAAAAGGCCTGCGTTCCGTCGTCATGCTGCCGCTCGGCTACCGCGCCGGCGAAGGCGACTGGCTGGTGGACCTGAAAAAAGTGCGCCCTGCGCGCGAGCAATTCATCACCGAGCTGGCCTAAGCGCTTCGCCCGTAATTGAAAAGCGGATGCCTTCACCGGCATCCGCTTTTTTCATTCAGGCCGCCTGCGGAAAACGCACCGTCACCTGCAGTCCCCGTCCCGCCTCCCCTTCGGCCAGCGCGATATCGGCCTGGTGGTGCTCGGCGATGTGGCGCACGATGGACAGGCCCAGGCCGCAGCCCCAGGCGTCGTTGCCGTCGGGACGGAAGAAGCGGTCGAACAGGCGCGCATGGTGCTGTTGCGGCACGCCGGGGCCGTTGTCGGACACGCGCAGCAGCGGTCTGCCCTCTTCCAGCACCGCCTGCAAATCGACCCTGCCGCCCTGCTGCGTGTAGCGCAAGGCGTTGTCGATCAGGTTATTCAGCAACACTTGCAGGCCGTCGGGATCGGCTTGCACCAGTACTCTTGCCGGCGGGGCTTCCACCACGCCCAGATCGATGTCGCGGCTATCGGCCAGCGCGCTGTGGTCGGCCACGGCCGCTTCCAGCAATTGTCCCAGATCCACTGTGTGCAGCTGGCTGGCCGTGAGCGCCGTTTCATGGCGCGCCAGGCTGAGCAGCTGACGCACGAGGTGCGTGCTGCGGTCCAGCCGTTCGTGCAGCCGCGCCAGCGCCACGCGGCGTTCTTCCTCGCTGCCGGCCCGCTCGGCCACCTGCAGCTGCAGTTTCAACGCCGTCAGCGGCGAGCGCAATTCATGCGCGGCATCGGCAACAAAGGTGCGCTGCGCCGTCAGCGCCGCCTCGAACTGCCCCATCAAACTATTCAACGCCAGCGCCACGGGCCGCAGTTCGGGCGGCATGTCGTCGGCCGCCAGCGGCGTCAAGGCGTCCGGCGAGCGGCCCGCCACGGATTCGGCCAGCCGGTGCAGCGGCGCCAGCGCGCGCCCCACGACGACGACGATCAGCAGCGCCAGGATCAGCGCGAACACCAGCAGCGGTGCGCCGGCCCGCATGGTCATCTGCCAGGCCAGCTGGTCGCGCACGGCCTGCGCCTGCGCCACCTGCACGTAGCGGCCGCGCCGCGTTTCGCCGTACAGGCGCCAGTCCTCGCCGTGCAGCACGACATCGGCAAAGCCGGCCAGCGCATAGCGCGGCAATGCCGGCTGGCCCTGCAGGACGGGCAAGGGCTGGCCGTCCTCGTCCCACGCCTGCAGCACGAACGCTTCTTCCGGATCTTGCGCGGCGGCCAGGCCCGCCTGCGGCTCGAACTCGTCGGGCAAGGCCACAGCCAGCTGGCGCAGCTGCAAGTCGGCCAGTTCATTGGTTTCTTCCAGCAGCGAGCGGAACAGAGAAATGCCGGCGCCGAGCACGCACAGCAAGGTGGCGGCCAGCAAGCCGAGCAGCAACTGGCGGCGGATGGTCAGCATGCCGCCACCCGCATCTTGTAGCCCACGCCGCGCACGGTCTGGATGCAGTCCGCGCCGAACTTCTTGCGCAGCTGGTATACGTACACATCGACGGTATTACTTTCCACTTCGCAATCCCAGCCATACAGTTTTTCGCTCAGCTGGCGTTTCGACACCACCTTGCCCGGATGGTCGAGCAAGGCGCGCAGCACGGAAAACTCGCGCGGCGGCAATTTGATCAGTTCCCCCTCGAACGTGACGTCGTGGCTGGCCAGGTCGAGTATCAGCGCGCCATGCTCGATGACGGAGCGCGAACGGCTGACCCGGCGCCGCAGCAAGGCGCGGATGCGCGCCAGCAGCTCGTCGAGGTCGAACGGCTTGACCAGGTAATCGTCGGCGCCGCTGTCGAGCCCGTCGACGCGGGCCGGTGTGCCGTCGCGCGCCGTGATGATCAGCACGGGCAACTCGGCGCCCCGCGCACGCATGCTGCGCAGCACGTCCATGCCCTGCTTGCCGGGCAAGCCCAGGTCCAGCAGCATCAAATCGTAGGCGAAACCGGCCAGCGCCAGCTCCGCATCGTGGCCGTCGCGCACCCAGTCCACGGCATAGCACTCGCCGCGCAAGCCCTCGACCAGACTTTCCCCGATCATCGGATCGTCTTCCACCAGCAACACGCGCACCTGGGCCTCTCACAGTCTTGAAAATACCGCTATCTTAACGTGGCTGGAAAAAGCGGGCCTGGCCGCCGCAGCAGCATGTGTCCGGCGCCCGTCGCAGGAATTCACGATGCGGTGACTATGTGCGCATTTGGCGCGTTTTTTATGCGGTATATTTTCCTTCCCTCCACGCATCTGGAAAGGCACGCCATGTCCAGTTCCACCCAAGATACCGTCATCGTCAAGGCCGCGATTTATCCGCCCATCGGCATTGCCCGCGTGGGCAACAGCCCCAGCGAATACTTCCTGGGACCGGAAGTGCCGGAACCGGCGGCGCGGCCGGCCGGCTACTACCGCGATGCGTCCGGGGCCATCAAGCGCCAGGCGGCAAGCTTTCGCCTCTACGGCCTGAATGCCGCCGGCGTGGCGGTGGCCGAATTGAACGCCGGCAATGCCGACATCGAATGGTCCGTCACCCTGGCCAACACCAAGGCGGCGTGGTACCAGTTCCAGATCGCGCTCGATATTCCGGAAGCGCATGTCACCCAGCCCTCGTTCCTGCGCAACATGGCCGTCACCGACCGCGCGCAATTGTCCATCACGCCGGGCGAGCGCAAGATCAGCGGCAAGGAACAGCCGGCCGTCGCCTTCGACAGCGGCAGCTTCCTGGGCACGCCCGTCTACCTGGGCGAATTGCGCACGGACGCCATGGGACGGCTGATCGTGCTGGGCGGCCATGGCAAGTCGGCCTCGTGGAATGGCGCGCGCGCCATCACCTTCGCCAACAATGAAGGCTGGCATGACGACACGTCCGACGGCCCCGTCTGCGCCACCGTCCACTACCAGGGCCAGGCCTTGCCCGTCGACATGGCCTGGGTGGTCGTCGCGCCGCCCGACTACGCGCCGCAGCAAAAGTCGGTGCGCACGATGTGGGACTTGATGCGCGACTTGTTTGTTTCCGAAGGCAAAATTACCGCACCGGCCGTTCCCTCGTTCCAGGACGATATCCGCCCTATTTTCGAGCGCCTGTCCAATCTGCAGTGGGTCAACGCGGGCTTCGCGGCCGCCTTCGGCTGGGACGGCAGCACGCCGTTCAGCCGCGACGAGTGGATGGCGCGCCTGGCCAGCCCGTCCGAAAACCGCAGGGAGTGGCGCAACGTCATCTATAACCAGTTCCGCCAGTTCGAGCGCGACGCCTGGGCGCCATCGCCGTGGCCGTGGCTGTATGGCGATGCGATGGCCATCCCGCCGGCAGACACGCCGCGCCAGAACTGCGCGCTGAGCAATCTGCAATTGCGCTTCCTGAAGCAATGGGCGGCTGGCGAATTCACGGCCGACTACGCGCCCGGCAAGACGCCGCCGCAAAGCCTGGCCGAGGTGGACGTGGCGCAGCAACCGGACACCCTGCTGCGCGCGGCCATGGAATTCTGCCTGGCCGACGCCTTCCACCCCGGCTGCGAAATGACCTGGCCCATGCGCCAGGCCAGCATGTACAGCGCGCCATTCCGCCTGGCGCACCGGCCGCCCGGCTGGGTCGAGCCCGATTACGGCGCCGTCCTGACGCCGGACAATATCGGCAGCCCCTGCTCGGCGCAGATCGCCGGCGGCGTGACGCGCTGGATGGCCGTGCCATGGCAGACGGACACGGCCAGCTGCCGCTCCGGCTACCAGTCCGATTACGATCCCTATGTGCCCACGTTCTGGCCCGCGCGCGTGCCGAACCAGGTGATGAGCAAACTGGCCTACGACACGGTAATGAACCGCGAAGTGCCCGTCGACGACCGCCTGGCCGCGTTCGCCCGGCGCGCCGCGTGGATACGTCCGCTGGGCAACATCAGCTATGAAGAGCAGATCAACAACATGATCGCCGACCTGGCGCAAGTGGGCGTGGTCGAGGTGCGCCCCGGCCCCACGGACGTGACCGGCTTCCCCTCATTCTTGCAGGTGGAAAACCTGCCACCGCCGATAGCCGGCAAGCACCAGCTGCGCGCGGCAGCGGCCATACCGGACGAGTTCGTCGACGTCGACCTGGAAGGCACGGAAAAAGCGCGCCATCTGCAGCGACACCGCTTGTGACCGTGCTGCAAGCCGACGTGCTCATCGTCGGCGCCGGTCCTGCCGGCGCCACGGCCGCCCTGAACCTGGCGGGGCGGCACCGGGTCTTGCTGGTCGACCGGCTGGCCGCCCCGCTGGCGCGCATCGGCGAATCGCTGCCGCCGGCCGCCGCGCGCCTGCTGCAGGACATGGGCTTGCTTGACGCCTTCCTGCGGCAGGGCCATCCGCCCTACCACGGCAACCGCGCCTGGTGGAACGGCGCCTGGACGGAACACCATTTCCTCAGCGATCCCGATGGCCACGGCTGGCACCTGGCGCGCGGCACCTTCGACCTGTGGCTGCGCGACGAAGCGCGCCGGCGCGGCGCCGCCCTGCTGGCCTCGGCCACAGTCGCGGGCATCGTGCCCGACGATGGCGGCTGGAAAGTACGGCTGCAAACGCGGCATGGCCCCTGCGACGTGGCCGCGCGCATCGTCATCGACGCCACGGGACGCAGCGCCCGACTGGCCCGCAAAGTCGGGGCGCGGCGCCAGCGCGGCGACCGGTTAGTTTCAGTATGGCAATACGGACATGACAGGACGCCATCGACGCGTGGCTTTGCTCACATCGAGGCTTGCGAATACGGCTGGTGGTACAGCGCGCCCCTGCCCTGCCAGCGCCGCGTGCTGGCCCTGCATACGGATGCGGACTTGCTCGCCAACAACGCCTTGCGCGACGCCGGCTGGCTGGAAGCGGCGGCGCGCAAGCTGCCCGCTACGGGGGAATTGCTGGCGCAGCAAGGCTATGCGGCCGATACGCTCGCCATGGCCACGCCCGCGCATACGGCCAGCCTGGACGCCGGTGCCGGCCCAGGCTGGTTCGCCGTCGGCGACGCGGCCCTGAGCTTCGACCCGCTGTCGTCGCAAGGCATCTTTAACGCCCTGTACACGGGCCTGGCCGCCGCCGAGGCAGCCGACCGTACGCTGCAGGGAGAGCTGCAAGCCTACCGGCACTACAATGGGGAACTGGCCGCCATCGGCGCGGCGTATGAACGCCACCTGGCGTACTGCTACGGCCAGGAAACGCGCTGGCCCACGGCACCGTTCTGGAGCCGGCGCGTCCCGGCGCTCTAGCTGGCGCGAAAGGCGAATCTCCACAAGCAATGATAGAAAAATCGCATTGCCTCCCGCCATGTCCAGGCACGTCCCTGCTTGACTTCCCAGGCACGATTCGCTAACTTGGCAGTAAAAAAGCGTGTCGTCAGCGCCCTATGCCACTGTCCCGCACAGACCTTGCCCGCCGGCCTGCCCCGGCGCCAACTCCACGCTTTTCATATAGACGGGTATCCTGGACATGCCGACACACGATCATTCCCCGTCCCATCCGCTGGCCACGGCGCTGGCCCTGTCGCTGGGCGCCGCCGTGGCCCTGGGCCTGTCGCGCTTTTCCTATGGCTTGCTGCTGCCGCCCATGCGCGACGACCTGGGCTGGTCCTACCTGCTGGCCGGGGCCATGAACACGTTTAATGCGCTCGGCTATTTTCTCGGCGCCCTGGCCACGCCGGCGCTGATGCGCCGCCTGGGCGTGTGGCGCTTGCTCATCATTGGTTCCGTGCTGGCCAGCATCTTCATGCTGATGTCGGGCCTCGTCAGCGATACGACCACCCTGTTCCTGCAGCGCGTGTGCGCGGGCGTGGCAAGCGCCTTCATTTTCATCGCTGGCGGCGTGCTGGCGGCGCGGCTCGGCTCCATGCACAGTCAGCACGCCGGCTTCTACATCGGCCTGTATTACGGCGGCACGGGTTTTGGCATCGCGCTGTCGGCCCTGCTGGTGCCGGCCGCATTGGCCGCCGCGCAAGACCACGGCGCCGCACATGCCTGGCAATGGCCATGGCTGGCCCTGGGCATCGCCTGCCTGGCCGCCACCGCCATCATGGCCGTGCCGGCGAAGGCGATCGGCGAAGCGCCGCGCGCCCTCGACACGCCGCGGCGCTTCGCCTGGCGCGACTTTGCCCCCAGTCTGGCCGGCTACTTCATGTTTGGCGTCGGCTACATCGGCTACATGACCTTCGTTATCGCCCTGCTCAAGCAGCAAGGCATGAGCGCCACCTTGATCACCGTGTTCTACACCTTGTTGGGGCTGGCGGTGGTGGCGTCGTCGCGCATCTGGGCGCGCATGCTCGACCGCTACAGGGGCGGCGAATCGCTGGCGATATTGAACGGCGTGCTGGGCGCAGTTACGATCCTGCCCGCGCTGACGAGCTTTGCGCCCGTCGTGTTCATTTCAGGCCTCGTCTTCGGCGCCGTGTTCCTGTCCGTGGTGGCGTCAACCACGGCCCTCGTGCGGCATAACCTGCCACCGCAATCCTGGACGGCCGGCATCAGTGCCTACACGACGGTATTCGCGCTGGGCCAGATCGTTGGCCCCATCGTCGTCGGCTGGATCGCCGACGGCCCCGCCGGACTGGAGCGGGGATTGATCGCCTCGGCCATCGCCCTCTTTATCGGCGCCGCATTGGCATCGCGGCAAAAGGCGCTGGCGGCGGGCGCGTGAGCGGCTGTCTTCAGCTGCCGCCTTTATTGCGGTTTGGCATACCTTGCGACACCGGTGACATCGAACAGGACACAACGCTGATCTCCAACCACCCAGGCATCATGTCCCGGTGGCATATAGAAGACGTCACCCGGTCCATATTCCATCTCGGCGCCATCATTCATCCGTACCACCATCCGCCCCTCGAGAACCATGCCGGTATGCGCTGCCTGGCACGAATCCGTTCCCGCAATCGGTTTGACATGCAGGCTCCAGCGCCAGCCAGGCTCAAATTCGCCGCGCCCCATGGTCTGTTCGCCTAGCGTAAAGACAGCCATCCGGCCGGCTCCGTCCTTGAATGGACGCACTTCGTCCGGTTTGTCGATGGACTTCTTTTCTAACATTGCACTCATGACTCGTCCCCCCTTTGGAATTTCTGGAAGTATTAAATTTCCGAATCGGAATAACTGAAATGATATAAAAATCACATCATTTTCCAATATAGTTTAATAATGGAAATTTACAAGCGGAGCACCTTGTTGCATTTACCTCAAGTGAGAAGCCGGACTCGTACAATTGACACTTCCCGGCCACTACTTCAATATCCATTTAAACCTTCGCAGAAAGAACACGATGAACACCGATGCACGAAAACTCCCCCCAACGATGGATGCCGAAACCCTGGAATTCATCCAGGGCCTGTTTGCCCTCGTGCGCGAAGGCGACACCCAGCAACTGGGCGCCATGCTTGCCCAAGGCGTGCCGGTCAACTTCCGCAACGAAAAAGGCGACAGCCTGATCATGCTGGCCAGCTACCATGGCCACCTGGAAACGTCGCGCCTGCTGCTCGAAGCGGGCGCCGACGCCAACGTCCCCAACGACCAGGGCCAGACACCGCTGGCCGGCGTGGCCTACAAAGGCTACCAGGACATCGCCGGGCTGCTGCTCAAGCACGGCGCGAATGTGGAGGGCGCCAGCCCGGACGGCAAGACACCATTGATGATGGCCGCCATGTTCAACCGCGTCGCCATCCTCGACCTGCTGCTGCAACACGGCGCCCGCATCGATGCCGTGGACAGCCGGGGCATGACCGCCGTCTCGCTGGCCAAAAGCATGAATGCGCAGGAGACTTTGGCTCGGCTGATCAGCTTGGGGCAGATGGCATAGCCGATGCAGATATCGCCAGTAGTTTGCGACAGCCACTAGGCAAAAAAACCTAATAGCCAGAGCTCAGCTGTTTCATTGACCCGGCATTAGCCTACGGTTCTGGACGGGAGATTATTCCCACTCGATGGTCAACGAGGTGGCTAAGCGATTGATTTTTCAGTGATTTCCAAACCATTCAGTTGCCGATACCCTCACCGGATTTATCTATGGTTGCCGCTTGGTTGCGGCCGGGATGAGCGAAACTAGTCCGCTCGCCCATACCCGTCACCAGATGCTTCTAGGCAATGACGCCTTCGTTTCGGCACATCAACAATCGCAGCGGTAAAATGCATTCAAAGATACGCCAAGGCAGCAGCGCCGCGCTATCAAGCTGTCATTAGCACAATATCAAGCCCGCTATAGCGACAGAGACGAGGCCATGGCACGCGCTTATCTGTCAACCGCTTTTACCATGTCCCACATCGCCGCCGCTTCTCACGTCTCGAGCAGGACAGTCAGTCGAGCCCGATCGGCATTTAATAAAGCGCAACTTGCTGCAGATCGCGACGGCTAGGGCTGAGATCGTGTACGAATAGCGGATCTGACCCCGGCCCTGCTTCTGGGCAAAAGGACTTGCCATTCAAGACGGTATCTGCCCCCGACCCACATTCATTACATTAAAAGAAAAAACACTATTCGCTGCGAAATTTAACGTCGATCTATACGTGTGGGAAGGCATCTTCGAAAAATTTTTTTTGCTCGTGAACTTCACTCAAATCATCTAGCGATCTACTCATTAACACACAACGCAATGTCCCAACTGCACTTAATATCTCACTTCGGCTATCAATCAATCCTGCATCAATAGCTACACATGCAAGCATTGACCGTAAGATATAAGGATGAACCATGTTGGCATTTTCTTCCATGTACTTCACTGCATCAGAAAGAGAAATATCATACAGAATTTCAAATGCATATGCTTGGTAAAAGACATCGCCAACATGAAGTTTCAGGATTTTCAATGCAACATCTTTAGCTCGTGACTTATCAATAGCTTTAATAACTCCCAAAGCCCCCATAGCATCATCGAAATCCTCCACAATTAATGCAGTCCGAGCAAGATCATTAATATCGAAAATCTCTTTATTTTTATCTTCATCCATAATTATCTACTTAATAGGAACCAACATTATTGTATTTAGATAGACTCGATTATCGTCAAGTATCTTCCATGTACTTTTAACTTTCAACGTCCCCTGCGGCCCTTCAAGAACACTTGGCAACCATAATCTATTTTCTGAATTCACTCCGTTCCCGGTATCAAGAAGGTGGTTAATTATTAAATTATTATTTCTATCATTGTCAATCAAACCTATTTTTTCAAGGCTGTTCCCCATATCGTTAGAGCGATCAAAATTTTTCTGCATTTTATTCAATGTATCTAAACGCGTAGCATTTTCAGGGTTTGCATCAAATATTTTTCTAGCGCCCTGTTTGTATTGATTCCATGCATTCAACTCTTCGCCGACGTCTGCCACTTTACCACGAGCGTAAATAGCAACTTTATCAGTAGGGACAATCGCATTTCCGTCAACCGCGACAGTGATATTTTTTCCATTTGGTGCTGTGATTTCCTCCATCTTCAAAGGACGAAATACAGCACTTTCCCCAGCAACGTCAACTATACGCGCTGTAGTACTCGCCTTTGCCGCCAAATCGGTAAAAACAGCAACGCCGCGAACAGCAGTACCAACTACCCCAAGTGCCGCCGTAAAAATTTCGACTTCTTTCGCGGTCTTACGCGCCACAGCTTCATTGTAAGCTTTGGTGCCCACATCCGGTATGGCATTAGCAATAGGGTCGCCATTGGTGCAGCTAACCGCCGGACATGGTACAGCCAGTGGAAAGTAAACCGCACCTTCGACGGTCATGGTTACGCGCTTTGTGCCCTCAGGAGCTGCGGGCAGGGATGAACCCGTTACATAGGTCCGGCCGGGCGTCAATATATAGGGGCTAGCGTTGCCACCAGTATTGGCAGTAATGTAGGTCATCAAGTCATTACTCGGCCGAGTCGGTGCTTTTTCAAGTAAAGTGACTTGATCCCCGGGAACAGATACCAAAGACATAGTATTGTCAGCCGCTAATGTCTCTTGTATCGTCTTTCCTGTCTTAATATCAACATTTTTAACGAAGGTTTCCCGTGTATCTTCGGCCACAATAATATTTCCGGCCTTGTCAAGTAGACCCGCGTAGCGCATGGCTGCCAATATTTCTTCTTCGGTATATTTTCCTTTACTTAACTCGGCTAAAGTCTTTGCCGCCTTGCGATCACCCGGATGCAACATACGGTTATTGACATCGGTATTAAATGCTGTCGCCGCACCAGCCCCTCCTCCGGCAGCAACGCCAATCGACGTGGCTGCCGCCGCACCCAAGGCCTGCTTGACGGGTTCAGGCAGATCCATACCGTCGATCATCTCACCAATCTTGGGCATGGCCGCAGCGCTGGCACCAGCACCAAGCGCACCACCCACGCCACCCGCAAGCGCACCAGCGGCCGTATGCGCGGCAACACGATACGCCCCGCCTTCCTCCCATTTTGCAGCCTCCGCCAGATCGCCCACATCCCTGGCATCTTTCATTTTCTTGTCTGCGTAATCCCCGATCTCCTTCGCGGCCATTGAACCGAACGCCGCTGTGATCGCCATCTGCGCCTGTGTTTCCTTCTCCAGCTTCTTGCCGTCCCACGCCTTGTTCAAGGCACCGCTGCTATCTTTCTCGCTGCTGACATCGCGGTTCAGTTCAGCAAGCATTTCCGTCGCCGTCTTGCCCGTCAGCGCTTGTTGCTTCTCTGCGTCCGTGATCAAGATAGTGCCGCCGCTGATGCCCGAACCCGTCGTGCTGCTCTGGCTGCCCGATACGCTACCGATACCGGCCGAGCCTCCCGGATTGGACTTCATCTTCGCTGCGTCCTTGCTTTCGGTCGTTTTGGCTGTGCTCTGATCGCCCATCTTGCCGCTAACGGATCCGCTCAAGCTGAACCCGCTAGCCGAATGCTCATCCTTGTTTTGCAGTTCGCTCGTCGTCAAGGTGCCCGTGATCAGCGAGTTCTTGCCATCTGTGACCGCTTTGCCGCTGCTGGCAATCACGCCAGCCTGCAGATCGGTGTTGCCAGTAACGTTGATCTGGAAGCCACCGTCGCCCGCCTTGATGCCGCTTTGTTCCGTAACGCTGGCAAAGTCACCTTTGGCCTTGCTCTTCGAGACACTGCCGCCGACACTGCTGGCGCCATAGCAGAACGGAGGAATACACAAGCTCATGTTGAAGCCCGCGCTGCTGCTCTTGCTGGCGTAGGTGCTTGTATCCTGCAAGCTGACAATGTTCAGGTTGCCGCCGATGGCGCCCTTGACCGTGTCTGCCGCCAAAATCGCGCCTTGCAAGGTCGTGTCGCCACCACTGATGATGGTCGCCGTCTTGCCTGCCGTCACATAGGTGTTGGTGTAGTAACTGTCCGTGCCATCGGCCTTGCCGCGTGCCTTGTTTGCGGCAATATCGAGGCTGAAACCGTTTTGCGTGCCGCCAAAGGTATAGCCGACGCCGATGCTGGAACCGCTGCTGCTGTTCTTGCTCGTTTGCGTCGCCGTGTTTTGCGCCGCAAGCAAGTTGATCTTGTCGTCGGCAAACAAAGTGAGATTGCCGCCAGCCCCGATCTTGCTGCCAGCCACTGTCAAATCACTGCCCGCCCCTGCCCCAGTCGCAACGATGCTGACATTACCGGCTGCATTGACCGCGCTGCCAACCACCGTGCTGCTACTCTGGTGCATCTCGCTTTCGCTCTTGCTGCTGCCCAGGCTGACGCTGATCTTGATGCCATTGCTGGTCAATCCCTTCGAAGCCAAGCCAGCCAGATCTGTGGCCTTCGATGCCAAAGTCACCGCAGCCAGGGCCTGCATGCGCGAGTCCTTCGTCTGTTCGGCTGCCTTCGCCAGACTGCCAATGCTTTTCACGGCGTCGACAATCGGCACGTTGACCGTACCGCCAAGGGCCACCTTGCTGAAGGTCGTGTGCTGCTCGCTGGCATTGCTGTTGTACGCCTCCTTGATCAACACGTTCTTGCCCACGATGCTGATATCGCCAGGCAAGCCGCCATTCGCGCCCGCGCCGGTGGCCAGCACTTCGCTGGCCGTCTGCGTATACGTCTCGCCCGCGCGCAGCGACACATTGCCGCCCAGGCTGGCAATCTGGCTGCCCACTTGCGCCACGCCCGTGTTCTTGCCATCGCTGGTGGTCTTTACCGTACCAAAAGCTGGCTGGTTGATGCTGCCGATAAAGCCAGATTTCTTGCTAAAGCTGCTCGACGTCGTGTCTTTGTCATTCTCGGCACTGACGATGCTCAGGTTGCGCAAGGCGGTCAAGTCAATATTGCCATCGGCCACCACCGTACTGCCCTTGATGGCGACATCGCGTCCACCCACCATCGTCACACTGCCGCCACTGACGGCACTTCCCGCTTGGGTAACGGTGCGGCCATCGTCGGCCTGGCTGGTCAGCGACTTGCTCAGGCCAAAGGTGCCGCTCTTCTTGACTTGCTTGGAGTGAATCTCCTTGCCGTCCAGTCCGACGGACTCGATGCTGATATCGTTTTTCGCCATTAAATTGGCTGCTTCGTGCGCAAGTACCGATGAACCCGCCACCTTCAAATCATGCCCAGCGACGATACCGACGGTATTGCCCGTCAATGAAGTCCCCAGCGCCGTGCTGGTTTGCACGAGATCGCGCGTGGTCGTGGTTTTGCTGGAGAATGCGCCTCTCGACTTGACCTTACTGGCAGAATCATAAATGTCTGTGGAGAGGCCATTAATCAAACTAATATTATTGCTCGCAGCCAGTGACAAGCCTTTTCCTGCTTGTATATCGGAAGCTGTAGCCGTCAGATTATTCCCCGCCTGCAGTGTGATATTCCCCATTCCCAATACTTGGCTGCCAATATCAGTAATATTGCTTGTCTTTACATAATTCTCGGCATTGTAATAAGTATGCTTGCTACTACCCACCTCAACGACGCCGAGCTGGATGTCGCGCTCAGCAGACAAATATGTGTCGCCGCTGCTACTCGTATTTGCAACAACGCCCCCGATTACGTTCACGTCACGTCCAGCCGCAACAATCAACGTGCCGTTACCGCTTTCTCCTCCCGTCACATACAAACCAGCCACTCGCTCCAGAACTGTCGATGTAGATGTCGTATAGGCATACTTGGATGAAAAGTCAGTCGTAGTACTGACTATATTGATATCTCGGCCAGCAGAGACCAACAGTTCGCTATTGGCAGAAATTGTAGCGCCAACATTATTCAGATCTTTTTTTGCGGCGACTGCAACCGCATCACCCTGAATACGGCCCTGCATGTTTTCCACATTTTCAGCATTCAGCCTGACAACTTCGCGGCCAGCAATGGTGCCTCCATTTACCAAGTCGCCAGATAGACTGATATCAATATCTTTGCCTGAAAGTAGGCTGCCAGAGCCATCAAGATCGTCTGCGCGTAGGCGTACATATACTTGCGGCACTAGCACTTTTTGCGTGGAACCGTCGGCCAAAGCGACTTCCCGCTCTACCAGCCAAACGATATCACTGGTCAATGCAGCCATCTGCGCTGGAGTCAAGGCTACGCCAGGGCGCAGATCCCACGTCTTGGCATAGGCAGCCCCGGCATCCATCAAACCGCGATACTGCTGATCATCACTACTGTAGTCACCCACAAATCGCTGTCCCGTCAGTTCAGCTATTTGCTCGCGCACAAGACGCTGCTCATAAAAGCCATCGCCAAGGCGCTTTTGCGTCACACCAGGATCAAGCTGAACCAGGTTGGTCAGGTAGTCCGATCCAGTCCATTCACGGTAATTGGCAAAGCGTGGATCGGTTTCGACAAGATAACGTGCTAAAGGCCCAGTACTAGTCTTGAACAGACTGGCGCTTGGCAATTGCATTGGCGGAGATAAGGTACGCACTACCTGCGCTCTGCCGGATGGATTGCTCAGCGCGATTTGCGCAATCTCGCGTACACGCGCCTGCAAAGGCCCGTTCGCCGCACTCGCTCTTGCTGCAGTACCTGAATTGTTCGACACGGAAGCAGCAGTTGCCGCTGCCATGCTGGCTTGTGTCATTGCTTCCGGGCCACTGGCACCGGTAACGAGCACTTCTGCTACGGCACCAAGATTGGCAAGCTGGCCAGCGTTACCAGTGCGGTCACTCGCTTGCAGGCCACCGCGCCCCCCCACCACGGCAGACTCGCCTTTCGAATTGATGGCCAAAGAGCTTGCATCAACTACAGCGCCGACAGGGGCTCCTCTCACGATGACACTTTCACCATGCACACCATCGTGTACCGCCGCTTGCCCCACATTGCCAAGGCGCTCGCTGCGCGCCAAACCTTCGGCCCCGTCCACCATTGACTGACCACCATGCGCACTCGTCAACAATAAAGCAGGATCGACCGTTCCGTCACTGGTTCCAGCATTGACAGCTGTCGCGGCAGCATTTTGCACTTTGCCATAGGCGGAGGCCCGGCCAGCTGGCCCGAGGAGGCCGCTCCCTTGCAATCCTTGGTCGCCACCCACCATTGCGGGACCATCTTGGGCGTTGCTGGCCAGCAAGGCTGGGTCAACAGTACTAGCAGCACCTGTGCCGCTGATGTGTCCAGCAGCACCGTGCACTACATCACCATGAGTTGCTGTTTTTCCGGCATTCCCGATACGGCCACTACCATCCTGCACTGCCGCCCCAGCAACTGCCATAGCACTCTTGCTGTCCACTCCCAAGGAAACCTTGCCTGCATCAACACTGGAAGCCGATGCTTTGCCTCCTACGGCAGCGGCACCAGCTACTGCTGTGCCACTGGCGGTGCCGGCACTGGCTGCTTGACCGGCATTTCCAATACCTGTGGCACCGGTCAGCGCGCCGCTTCCGCTGGCAGTGGCAACACCCTTTCCAGCAGCGGAATCTACTCCGGAAACAGCACCTGCCGTCTTGTTCACGGCGGTCTGCGCCACATTTGCATAGGCGCCCCCTGGTGCGCTGGTCGCACCAGTTACAGCATTGGCAGGCTGTCCAGATGGCAACGCGTATGTTACGCGTTGGTATTCTTCGTTGACGCGTATTTTATTGCTGGTCTCAACCGGAGCATAGGCTTGACTTTTTCCATAAATTCCTCCGGAATGAACTACAGGATCCGAAGGTGCGCGCAAACGTGGAGCGACAGCTGTTACCGTTCCAGTTTCCTTGCTGTAGCTGTGTAATTCAATCACCGGGTTGACTAAGGTTGTGCCAAGAACGGTCAACGTGCGGCCAGCTATCACGTGGCTTTGCTGATTGAGCGCATCACTCGAATGTATGGTCAGATTTCCACCTGAAACCAACTTACCCGGATCAGAATCGACAACGGACTCCTTGCGTGAGCTACGGGTAATCTGATAGACCAAATATCTTTCAACAGCTCTTTTAGGGTATTTCCCACTTGCAGGTATCCCTAAATGATATAGGTCAGCACCACCACCTATCGATACCGCCTCTGCCACTCCAGGACTACCTTTTAAATACCTCTGGCCGTCTACCTCATATTCGGTGACGGTTTCAGTGCCACTATCGACTGTCTCAATTCTGAAATGCGTATTTAAATTTCGGAACTGACTCGCTGCCAGATCCAGATTCCCCAGCGCCTCGATCGTCGCGCTGGCATTCGTCACCGATCCCGCCCAGCCTGTGGCGATGCGGTTGCCGTCCAGATAGCCGCCGATGGCCATGTCGCCTCCGCTGAAAATCAGGCCGTGTTCGCGGTTGTTGAGTGTCGTCACGCCAATGTCGAGGCGGGTGCGCGCCGCGATGGTGGCTGCAATCCCGCCCTCCACGTCGTTGTTGACGGTGCCGCCGGCTATGCTCAGATGATCACCGTAGATGCGGCCCGTGCCCATGTTGTTCAATGTGCCGACGTTCAGTTCCGTGTTGATGCCGTCGATCACGCCACGGTTGTTCAGCAGACCGCCGACGTTGACGCGCGTCGTGCCCGCGTTGATGTCGCCCGTGCTCGTATTATCGAAATTGGCCGCGCCCAGGGTCAGGGTGCTGCGCGCCTGGATTTTCCCTGCATTGGTCAGCAATCCGCCGATGGCGATATCCGCATTGCCGTTGGCCATGATTTCGGCGCCCGCGTTCAGCGTAAAGTTGCCGGCCAGGTCCAGCGCCATGTCTTTCTGCGACAGTACCTTGCCGTCGCCGCTCAGGCTGCCTGCGCGGATGTCGGTACGCTGGCCGCCGATGATGGTGCCGCCCGTATTGGTCACGGCCAGTCCACGGTCGGAGCCAGTGTCCTGCAACGCCAGCGCGCCGCCAGCGCTGAGCATGCCCAAGGTATTGTTGATGCTGCCCGCGCTATTGATTGCCAGGTTGCCATCGGCACGCACCGCGCCCTGCACATTGCTGACGTTGGCACTGTTCAGGGTCACATGGATGCCTTCGATGCCCTGGTTCGCGCCCAGGGTGCTGGCATTGTCGATCGCGTCGGCCGTCAGCGTGACGGTGGCGCCGGAACGGATCAAGCCTTGCTGGTTGTTAACGCTGCCGCCACCGGCGTTCAGGCCGATATTGCCCAGCACCTGGATTTGTCCGCCCTGGTTCTGTAAGCCGCTCAAGGTCAAATCCAGCGCCGACTTGCCGACGATCTGGCCGCCACGGTTATCCAGCGGGCCCACGCTGCCCGTGATGTTGCCAGCGGCACCCAGGTAGCCGCTCGTATTGTTCCAGCTGCCCGTTTGCAGGTTGAGGCCGGCGCCACTGCTGATGCCGCCGGCACTGCCAGGATGGCGTACGGCATACGCACCCGCATTGGTGTTGAGTAAGGCATTGCCGTGCGTGTCGATGGTCATAGCGCCACCCGACTGCAGCAGGCCGCCATCGTTGTCCAGGATACCCGTCTGCAAGTTGACGGTTCCCGTGCCCGCCAAGGTGCCTTGCGTGTTGTTGAAGACTTGGCCACGCGTGTCGAGCGTGACGTTCGCGCCGGCAATGGTGCCCTGCCCGTTCCACAGGCCGCTATTGCCCAGGATGATGTCGCCACCCGCTTGCATGGTGCCGCCACTGTTGACGGTGGCGCCCGTAGAGGTAACCTGCAACTGGCCTTGCACCGAGGCCAGCTTGCCGCCCGCGCTGTTGTCGACGCTGGCCGCGTTCACGGTCATATTGCCCGTGGCGGCCAGCAAGCCGCCCGCATTGTTCAAGGCCTGCGCCACATTTGCCGTCAGCTGCCCACTCGCCGTGGCGCTGCCGCCCTGGTTCAGCAGGCTGCCAGCACCCAGCACGACATTGCCGCCGCCAGCGATGGCGCCGCCATGACTATTGTCCAGCACGTTGTTCGCCGTCACCGTCAGATTGGCCGTGCCGGCCGCCTGCAGCTTGCCGCCCTGGTTGTTCAGGCTCGGGGCAACGATATTGGTGTTGCCATTGCTGGCGATCGTGCCACCACGATTGTCCAGGCTGGTCGTCAATTGAATGCTGGTATCACCTTTACCCAGCTGCGTCAGGTTGCCACCCGCATTGTCCAGGGTACTACCCGTCACGCTCACTTGCTGCGCGATGGTGCTGGCGTTGCGGTGGTCGATGGTGCCGGCTGTGACGACCAGGGCGCCATTGCCCGTGATCTGTCCGCGCAGGTCGTTCAACTGCGTGGCCTGTAAGTTCAAGGTACCGCTGCCCGCGTGCTCGATCTTGCCATCCGTATTCGTCAGGATGCCTGCTTTCAGGCCCAGGTTGGCGCTGTTGACGGCGATGCGCCCGCCCGTGTTGTCCAGCACGCCCGCTGGCGATGTCAGCTCGATGACCGTATTGCCGGTACCCGTCTGCACGATGCTGCCTTGCTGGTTGTTCAGGTTGCCCACGCCAACGGCCAGCTGGCCAGCGCTGATATCGCCGCGCTGGTTGTTCCAGGCCTGGCTATTCGCACCGGCCGTGATCGTCAAGGCGCCCGGCGTGGTGACCACGGCACCGCTGGTGCTGACGTCGCCTATTGTCGCCGTTAGATTGATATTGCCGGCACTGCTGCGGCTGCCGCCAAGGTCGACGCTGCCACCGCCCAGGACGGCATTGCCTGCCGCCAGCACCTGGCCATGGGCACCCAGCGCCTGTTGCGTCGTGATCTGCAAGTTGCCGCTCGTCTGCAAGCTGCCGTCGGCTTTCACGCCCGCGCCGATCAGGCTGGACGCGCCGCTGTTGACGGTATTGGCGCTGATGGTGTTGTTGCCCTGTGCCAGGATCACGCCGGTGTTCTCCAGCGCGCCGCTCACCTTCAGCACTTGCTCGCCGCCGGCAAACAGACTGCCGCTGTTGCGCACGCTGCCCGCCGTCGTCGTCAGATTGCCGCTGGCAACGATGCTGCCCTGCGCATTGAGCAGCTCGTCCATGCTCAATTGCGCATTGCCGCCCGCTGCCTGCAATTGTCCCAGCGTATTGTCCACCTTGCCGCCAGCCAGCGTCAGGTCGCGCCCGGCAATGATCACGCCGCTGGTATTGTCCAGCTTGCCCGTCGCCGCAACATTGACGTCCTGCGCGGACGCAATACGGCCGTGATCGTTGAGCAACTCGCCCGTTTCCACGCGCACATTGCCATTCGCCTCGATCTTGCCCCCGCTATTGTCCAGGCGCGTGCTGGCCTGTACTGTTGCCGCACCCGTGCCCAGCTGCGTGATCTGTCCCTGGCGGTTGTCGAGGATGCCGGCGGTGACGCCCACTTGCTGCGCCAACAGGCTGGCGTTGCGGTGATCGATGTAATTGGCCGCCACACCCAATGCACCATTGCCCGTGAGCTGGCCCCGTTGGCCGTACAGATTCGTGGCGCGAATGTCCAGCACACCCTTGCCCGCGTGTTCGATCTTGCCATCCACATTCGTCAGGTCGCCCGCCTGCAGACGCAGATTGGCGCTGTTGACGGCGATGCGCCCGCCCGTATTGTCCAGCTTGCCCGTCTCGATGACCGTGTCGCCAGCGCCCGTCTGGATCAAGGTCCCCTTGGTGTTGTCCAGGTTGGCCACCCGCAAGGCCAGCTGCCCGGCGCTCAGGCCGCCGCCCTGGTTGACCAGTGCCTGGCCATTGGCGGCATTCGCCGTGATGCTCAATAGGCCATTGGTCGACACGACCGCCTTGCTGGTCGTCACATTGCCCGTCAAGGCCGTCAAGCCGATATTGGCCGCGCTGCTCTGGCTGCCGCCCATATCGACCGACGCGCCCGTCAGCTGCAACTGGCCGGCCGCCATGTTCTGGCCACCGGCTTGCAAGACGCCACGGGCCGTCACCGCCAGGTCACCAGCCGAGGCAAAGCTGCCATCGGCGCGCATGCCTGCCGCCAGCAAACCGTTACCGCTCAGGCTACCCGCCGTGATCGCCGTATTGCCCAGGGCGGCCAGCGAGCCTGTATTGCTCAGCAAGCCACCGATGTCCAAGGTCTGGTTGCGTCCTGCGTACAGCACGCCTGCGTTGAGCACGTCACCGCTGACCTTGGCCGTGATATCCATGCCCGCGCTGACCGTACCTTGCGCATTGCGCAGACTGGCCGCATCCAGGCTGAGAGCGCCAGTACCCGCCTGCAGCAAGCCGCGCGTATTGTCGATGGCGCCGCCCAGGTGCAAATCGGTTGCCGACGCGATCACGCCGTCGGTATTGACGAGTGCGCCAGTGCTGACGATGTTGGCGGACATGGCCGAGGTAATCTTGCCCTTGGTGTTGTCCAGGTTGCCGGTCTGTACCGACAGCACGCCATTGCCGGCGATTTCTCCATTCGTATTGTCCAGCAGACCCGTGACGGCGACCGTCACGCCGCCCGCGCCCGTCTGCAGCAAATGGCCGCCCCGGTTGCTCAGGCTTTCTGCCTGCACGCTCAAGGTGCGCCCCGTGGTGGTAGCGTTGGCGTGATCCAGCAAGCCAGCCTTGAGATTGACGGCGCCATTGCCGATGATGCTGCCGCTGGCGCCCTGCAAGGTGGCTGCCGTGATGACCAAGGTGCCGGTACCGGCATGCTCGATCTTGCCGCCTGCATTCGTCAAGGCGGCCGCGTCCAGAGTCAAATTATTACTATTGACAGCGATACGCCCGGCGCTGTTGTCCAGCTTGCCCGTTTGGATGACAGTGTCGCCCGTGCCCGTCTGGATAACGGTGCCTTTGGTGTTGTCCAGGTTACCTACGTGCAGATCGAGCTGGCCGGCGCTGAGTTGTCCTTCCGTATTGCGCAAGGTGGCTTGCGCATGGATCGTCAAGGCGCCAGGCGTGCTGACTACGGCTTTATTGGTACTCACATCGCCCTGTGTTGCCGTCAGGCCGATGTTGGCGGCGCCGGTCTGGCTACCGCTGATATCAACGCTGGCGCCAGTCAAATTGGCGCCGCCTGCCGCCAGAGTCTGGCCATGTGCGACCAGCGTTTGCGCGGTAGTGATCGTCAAGTCACCAGCCGTGCCTAGCTTGCCATCGGCCTGAACACCCGCGCCGATCAAGCTGCTTGCGCTGCTGTCGAGGGTCTTTGCCGTGATGCTGATATTGCCCTGCGCCGCGATGACGCCCGTGTTCGTGATGGCACCTGTTGCGGTCAAGGATTGATTCCCTGCCGCATACAGGCTGCCCGTATTGTCCAGACTGGACAGTGTCGCGTTCAGGTTGGCACCGGCAAACACGTTGCCTGCGGTGTTGTTCAAGTTCGCCACATTTAGGGTGGCATCCCCGGCCACTGCCTGCAACTGGCCCCTGGTATTGTCGATATCGCCGCCGGTCAATCCCAGATTGCGGCCTGCTGCCACCGTTCCTTCCGTGTTGTCCAGGCTGCCCAAGTTCAATGTGGCGTCCTGCGCCGCCACGATGCGGCCTGTGCTGTTCAGCAAAGTGTTTACCTTCACCAGCGCATCGCCGTTACCTTCGATCTTGCCGCCTGTGTTGTCCAGCTGGCCGGTAGCCGCCACCGTCATCAGGCCGGTACCCGTCTGCGCCAGGCTGCCGCTGCGATTATCCAGGCTGCCGGCGTTGATGGCCAGCTGATTGGCCACCGTTGTTGCATTGCGGTGGTCGAAGGTGGCTGCCGTAATGTCCAGCTTGCCATTGCCCGTGATCTTGCCGAACTGGTTGTTGAACTGGCCCGCGTTGATGGCCAAGATGCCGGTGCCCGCGTGTTCCAGCTTGCCATTGACGTTCGTCAAGACTGTCGCATTCAAGGCCAGGTTCGCGCTGTTGGCGGCGATGCGGCCCGCCGTGTTGTCGAGTTTTCCCGTGGTGATGACGGTGTCGCCGGTGCCCGTCTGCACGATCTCGCCGCTGGCGTTGTTCAGGTTGGCGACGTTCAGCTGCAACTGGCCGCCCACCAGCTGGCCTTGGCTGTTCACCAGTGACTGGGCGTTATTCGCGTTGGCCGTGATCGCCAGCACGTTGCTGGCGGAAATCACGGCCTTGTTCGTCACGACATCACCAGTATTTGCCGTGATGGCAATATTCGCTGCGCCCGTCTGGCTACCCGACAGATCCACACTGGGACCCGTCAGCGTCGTACTGCCTGCTGCCAGGTTCTGTCCGCTCGCTTGCAGCACACCATCCGCGTTGATGGTCAAGTCGCCCGCCGTACCCAGGCTGCCATCGGCTTTCACGCCGGCGCCCAGCAAACCGCTGCTGGTGATCTTGCCAGCGGATATATTGGTGTTATTGACGGACGCGATGGAACCTTTGTTGTTCAGTAAGCCGCCGACCGTCAGTTGCTGGTTGCGGCCCGCGTACAGCAGGCCCGCGTTGTTCAGGTCGCCGCTCACTTTCGCCGTCAGGTCCGTGCCGGCGCTAACCGTGCCCTGCTGGTTCAGCAAAGTTCCCGCATCAATACGCAACATGTCCGCCTGCAACATGCCGCGCGTGTTGTCGATATTCACGCCACCGACATGCAAGTCGGCAGTCGCTGCCATCACGCCATCGGTGTTATTCAATACACCTTTGCTGACGATATCGGCCGCCGCAGCCGAGGTGATGCGGCCCTTGCGGTTGTCCAGTACGCCCGCTTGCAGATTCAAGATGCCCGTGCCCGCATGCTCGATCTTGCCATCCTGGTTCGTGATGGTGACGGCATCGATGTTCAAGTTCTTGCTGTTGACGGCGATGCGGCCCGCTGTGTTGTCCAGATTGCCGGTAACGATAGTCGTGTCGCCCGTACCCGTTTGCAACACGACGCCTTTGGCGTTGTCCAGGTTTGCCACGTGCAGGTCGAGTTGACCTGCCTGCAAGGTGCCTTCCGTGTTGTGCAAGGTGGCGTTGCTCGTGATGTTCAATGTGCCGGGTGTCGTGACTGCCGCCTTGCTAGCGTTGACATCGCCCTGTGTCGCCGTCAGCCCGATGTTGGCGGCGCCAGTCTGGCTGCCGCTGATATCGAGCGTAGCGCCGGTCAGATTGGCATTGCCTGCCGCCAGAATCTGGCCATGCACGGCGAGGTTCTGCGCAGTGCTGATCGTCAAGTCACCCGACGTGCCCAGCTTGCCATCGGCCTGGATACCGGCGCCGATCAAGCTGCTCGCGCTGCTGTCGATAGACTTTGCCGTAAGGTTGTTGTTACCCTGTGCCGCAATGACGCCCGTGTTCGTGATGGCACCTGTTGCGGTCAAGGATTGATTCCCTGCCGCATACAGGCTGCCCGTGTTATTCACGGTGTTGAGCGTGGTGTTCAGGTTGGCGCCAGAAAACACGCTGCCTGCCGCATTGTTCAGGCTCGCTACGTTCAAGGTGGCGTTGCCCGCCACGGCCTGCAGCTGGCCCTTGGTATTGTCGATATCGCCACCGGAAAGGTTCAGGTGACGGCCCGCCGCTACCGTACCTTCCGTGTTGTCCAGGTTGCCAAACTGTAGTTCGGCATCCTGTGCCGCCACGATGCGGCCCGTGCTGTTCAGCAAGGTAGCCGCTTTCACCAGCGCATCACCATTGCCTTCGATCTTGCCGCCCGTGTTGTCCAGCTGGCCTGTGGCGCTCACCGTCATGTGGCCCGTACCCGTCTGGGCCAGGCTGCCGCTGCGGTTGTCCAGGCTGCCTGCATTGATGGTCAGCTGATTGGCCACCGTCGTCGCATTGCGGTGATCGAGAGTCGCAGCGGTAATGTCGAGCTTGCCATTGCCCGTGATCTTGCCGAACTGGTTGTTAAACTGGCCCGCGTTGATGGCCAGCACACCGGCACCAGCGTGCTCCAGCTTGCCATTAACGTTCGTCAATATCGTCGCGTTCAGGGCCAAATTAGCGCTGTTGGCGGCGATGCGGCCGGCCGTGTTGTCGAGCTTGCCTGTGGTAATGACGGTATCGCCGGCACCCGTCTGCACGATGTCGCCGCTGGCGTTGTTCAGGCTGGCTACGTTCAACTGCAACTGGCCGGCCACCAGTTGCCCCTGGGTATTCACCAACGACTGGGCGTTGGCCGCATTGGCCGTGATGGCCAGCACGTTGCTGGCCGAGATGACGGCTTTGTTCGTCAGCACATCGCCGCTGCGCGCGGTAATGGCGATGTTGCTTGCCCCCGTCTGGCTGCCCGACAGGTCCACATTGGCACCCGTCAGCGTGGCTGTGCCCGCTGCCAGATTCTGGCCGCGCGCTTGCAAGACGCCATCGGCGTTGATGGTGAGATCGCCCACCGTCCCCAGGCTACCGTCCGCTTTCACGCCAGCGCCCAGCAGACCGCTGCTGGTCACTTTGCCCGCGGTAATATGGGTGTTGCCAACGGAGGCGATGGAACCTGTGTTGTTGAGCAAGCCGCCCACCGTCAGTTGCTGGGTGCGGCCGGCATACAGCAGGCCCGCGTTGTTCAGGTCTGCGCTGATGCGCGCCGTCAGGTCCGTGCCGGCGCTGACCGTGCCCTGCTGGTTCAGCAATTTAGCGGCATCCAGACGTAAATTGTCCGCCTGCAACACGCCGCGCGTGTTGTCGATATTCACACCACCGAGATGCAAGTCGGCAGTCGCGGCAATCACGCCGTCCGTATTATTCAGCACGCCTTTGCTGGCAATATCCGCCGAGGCAGCGGACGTGATGCGGCCCTTGCTGTTATCCAGCACGCCTGCTTGCAGATTCAAGATGCCCGTGCCCGCATGCTCGATCTTGCCATCCTGGTTCGTGACCGTGACGGCATCGATGTTCAGGTCCTTGCTGTTGACGGCGATGCGTCCGGCGGTGTTGTCCAGATTGCCGGTAACGATAGTCGTGTCGCCCGTACCCGTTTGCAACACGACGCCTTTGGCGTTGTCCAGGTTTGCCACGTGCAGGTCGAGTTGACCTGCCTGCAAGGTGCCTTCCGTGTTGTGCAAGGTGGCGTTGCTTGTGATGTTCAATGTGCCGGGCGTCGTGACTGCCGCCTTGCTAGCGTTGACATCGCCCTGTGTCGCCGTCAGCCCGATGTTGGCGGCGCCAGTCTGGCTGCCGGTGATATCGAGTGTGGCACCGCTCAGATTGGCATTGCCTGCCGCCAGAATCTGACCATGCGCGGCGAGGTTTTGCGCAGTGCTGATCGTCAATTCACCCGACGTGCCCAGCTTGCCATCGGCCTGGATGCCGGCGCCGATCAAGCTGCTCGCGCTGCTGTCGATGGACTTCGCCGTGATGTTGCTGTTGCCTTGTGCCGCGATCACGCCCGTGTTCACGATGGCGCCGCTGGCGTTCAGGGTCTGATTGCCAGCCGCATACAGACTGCCGGTATTGCTCAAGGTATCGAGCGTGGTGTTCAGATTCGCACCGGCAAACACGCTGCCTGCCGCATTGTTCAGGTGCGCCACATTCAAGGTGGCGTTGCCCGCCACAGCTTGCAGCTGGCCCTTGGTATTGTCGATATCGCCACCGGAAAGGTTCAGGTGACGGCCCGCCGCCACCGTCCCTTCCGTGTTGTCCAGGCTACCGACGTTCAACTCGGCATCCTGCGCCGCCACAATGCGGCCCGTGTTGTTCAGCAAGGTTGCGGCTTTGACCAGTGCATCGCCATTGCCTTCGATCTTGCCGCCCGTGTTGTCGAGCTGGCCAGTGATGCTCACCGTCATCAGTCCGCTACCCGTCTGGGCCAGGCTACCGGCACGGTTGTCAAGGCTGCCGGCGTTGATGGTCAGCTGATTCGCCACCGTCATCGCATTGCGATGATCGAGAGTGGTTGCCGTGATATCGACCTTGCCATTGCCCGTGATCTTGCCGGACTGGTTGTTGAACTGGCCCGCGTTGATGGCCAGCACACCGGCACCAGCATGTTCCAGCTTGCCATTGATGTTCGTCAAGACCGTCGCGTTCAGGGCAAGATTATTGCTGTTGGCGGCGATGCGGCCTGCCGTGTTATCCAGCTTGCCCGTGGTGATAACGGTGTCGCCCGTGCCCGTCTGCACGATCTCGCCGCTGGCGTTGTTCAGCTTGGCTACGTTCAGCTGCAGCTGTCCTGCCACCAGCTGACCCTGGGTATTCACCAGTGACTGGCCGTTGTTTGCATTGGCCGTGATGGCCAGCACGTTGCTGGCCGAGATGACGGCTTTATTCGTCAGCACATCGCCGCTGCGCGCGGTGATGGCGATGTTGCTTGCCCCCGTCTGGCTGCCCGACAGGTCCACATTGGCCCCCGTCAGCGTGGCTGTGCCCGCCGCCAGATTCTGGCCACTGGCCTGCAATACGCCATCGGCATTGATGGTCAGATCGCCCGCCGTGCCCAGACTGCCGTCGGCCTTCACACCGGCGCCCAGCAGACCGCTGCTGGTCACTTTGCCAGCGGTAATCGTCGTGTTATTGACGGAAGCGATGGAACCTGTGTTGTTGAGCAAGCCGCCCACCGTCAGCTGCTGGTTGCGGCCCGCATACAGCAGGCCAGCATTGTTCAACGTATCACTGATGCGCGCCGTCAGGTCCGTGCCGGCGCTGAGCGTGCCCTGCTGGTTCAGCAAAGTTGCCGCATCAATGCGCAACATGTCCGCCTGCAACACGCCGCGCGTGTTGTCCAGCGCAGTACTACCCACCTGCAGGCCAGTAGTCGCGGCGATCACGCCATCGGTATTATTCAGCCCATCTTTGCTGACGACAGAAGCAGCTGCCGCCGAGGTGATACGGCCCTTGCTGTTGTCCACCACGCCAGCCTGCACCGACAAAATGCCCGTACCCGCATGTTCGATCTTGCCATCGCGGTTCGTCAGCATGGCCGCATCGATGTTCAAGTCTTTGCTGTTGACGGCGATGCGCCCAGCCGTATTGTCCAGATTGCCGGTGACAATGTTCGTGTCACCCGTGCCCGTCTGCAAGATGGTACCTTTTGCGTTGTCCAGATTGGCCACATGCAAGTCGAGCTGGCCTGCCTGCAAGGTACCGTCCGTGTTGTGCAACGCGGCGCTGCTCGTCACATTCAATGTGCCTGGCGTCGTCACCACCGCCTTGTTTGTGCCGACGTCACCCTGGGTTGCCGTCAGGCCGATGTTGGCCGCGCTGGTCTGGCTACCGCCGATATCGATGCTGGCACCTGTCAGATTGGCGCTGCCCGCCGCCAGGTTTTGGCCATGCGCGGCCAACGTTTGTGTTGTGCTGATCGTCAGGTCACCAATTGTGCCCAGCTTGCCATCAGCTTGCATGCCGGCACCGATCAGGCTGCTCGCGCTGCTGTCGAGCATCTTTGCCGTGATGCTGTTGTTGCCCTGTGCGGCGATCACGCCCGTGTTGACGATGGCGCCACTGGCGGTCAAGGTCTGGTTGCCGGCAGCATACAAGCTGCCCGTGTTGGTCAGGCTAGCCAGTGTCGCGTTCAGGTTTGCTCCGGCAAACACACTGCCCGCCGCATTGTTCAGATTCGCCACATTCAAGATGGCGTTGCCCGCCACGGCCTGCAGCTGACCCTTGGTATTATCGATATCGCCACCGGAAAGGTTCAGGTGACGGCCCGCCGCCACCGTACCTTCCGTGTTGTCCAGGTTGCCAAACTGTAGTTCGGCATCCTGCGCCGCCACGACGCGGCCCGTGTTGTTCAGCAAGGAGTTAGCTTTTATCAGCGCATTGCCATTGCCTTCGATCTTGCCGCCCGTGTTGTCCAGCTGGCCGGTAGCGCTCACCGTCATCAGTCCGGTACCCGTCTGGGCCAGGCTGCCGCTGCGGTTGTCCAGGCTGGCTGCGTTGATGGTCAGCTGATTTGCCACCGTCGTCGCATTGCGATGATCCAGCGTCGCAGCAGTGATGTCGAGCTTGCCATTGCCCGTGATCTTGCCGAACTGGTTGTTGAACTGGCCCGCGTTGATAGCCAGGATGCCGGCACCAGCATGTTCCAGCTTGCCATTGATGTTCGTTAACACCGTGGCGTTCAGGGCAAGATTATTGCTGTTGACGGCGATACGGCCGGCCGTGTTGTCCAGCTTGCCCGTGGTGATGACGGTATCGCTGCTACCCGTCTGCACGATTTCGCCGCTGGCATTGTTCAGATTCGCCACGTTCAGTTGCAACTGTCCTGCCACCAGCTGGCCCTGGCCGTTCACCAACGACTGGGCGTTGTTTGCATTGGCCGTGATGGCCAGCACGTTGCTGGCCGAGATGACGGCTTTGTTCGTCAGCACATCGCCGCTGCGCGCCGTGATGGCGATATTCGCCGCCCCCGTCTGGCTGCCAGACAGGTCCACGTTGGCGCCCGTCAGCGTGGCCGTACCTGCTGCCAGATTCTGGCCACTGGCCTGCAACACACCATCGGCATTGATGATCAGATCGCCAGCCGTCCCCAGGCTGCCGTCGGCTTTCACGCCGGCGCCCAGCAGACCGCTGCTGGTGATCTTGCCAGCGGATATATTGGTGTTGTTGACGGACGCGATGGAACCTGTGTTGTTGAGCAAGCCGCCCACCGTCAATTGCTGGTTGCGGCCCGCGTACAGCAGGCCCGCGTTGTTCAGATCGCCGCTCACTTTCGCCGTCAGGTCCATGCCGGCGCTGACCGTGCCCTGCTGGTTCAGCAAAGTTGCCGCATCCAGGCGTGCATTCTCCGCCTGCAATACGCCGCGCGTGTTGTCGACATGCACACCACCGACATGCAAGTCGGCAGTCGCTGCCATCACGCCATCGGTATTGTTCAGCACCCCCTTGCTGGCAATATCCGCCGAGGCAGCGGATGTAATGCGGCCCTTGCTGTTGTCCAGCACGCCCGCCTGCACTTGCAGGCCGCCATTGCTGGCGATGTTGCCACGCGTATTGTCCAGGGTCTGCGCAGCGTCCACGCGCATCTGTCCCGGTCCCGTCTGCTGCAGGGTGCCGTCGCTATTGTCCAGCTGGCTGGCCTGCACTGTTACCTGTTGCCCGGAGGTGATGGCATGGCGGTGATCGATCGTTTCCGCCTGGATATCAACTAAACCATTGCCCGTCACCTTGCCGCGTTCGTCATCAAAGCGCGCCGCCTCAATACTCAGGCTGCCCGTGCCCGCGTGTTCGATGCTGCCGTCACGGTTAAGCACCGTGTCGGCATGCAGTCCCAGCTTGGCGCTGTTGACGGCGATGCGTCCGCCCGTGTTGTCCAGGGTGCTGCCTTGCAGGGTGGTGTCGCCGTTGCCCGTCTGAATCAGGGTGCCGCTGCGGTTGTCGAGCGATCCCGTTTGGATATCCAACTGGCCCGCGCTCAAGGTGCCGCGCACGTTCGACAGAGCTTGTCCGCTGCCGGCCGCCGTCACGGACAGCAGGCCGGTGGTCGTCACCAGCGCGTTATCGGTGACGACATTGCCTGCAGTAGCGTTCAAGGTAATCGCCGCGCCGCCCGTCTGGCTGCCGCTCAGGTCGATGGCGGCAGCATGCAGGCTGGTCTTGCCGGCGGCCAGATTCTGGCCATGGGCCGCGATCGCTTGCGTGGCCGTCAGCTGCAACTGGCCGCCGCCGGCCAAGTTGCCGTCGGCGCGGACCCCGGCGCCCAGCAAGCTGCCGGTAGTGCTGTCGATGCGGCTGGCGTCGATGCGGTTGTCGCCCTGCGCAGCGATCACGCCGCTGTTGCTGACGGCGCCACTCACCTGCAGCGTCTGATTGCCAGCCGCATACACATTGCCGCTGTTGAGTACTTCGCCGGCCTGGGTGTTCAGGTTGCCACCGGCAAACACGCTGCCGGCCGTATTGTTCAACTTTGCGACCGTCAAGGCCGCATCGCCCGCCAGCGCCTGGATCTGGCCGCGCGTATTGTCGACGTCGCCACTATCGAGGCGCAGCTTGCCGCCAGCGGCCAGGGTCGCTTCCGTGTTGTCCAGCACGCCTGTCGACACTGCCAGGTCGCTGCTGGCGACGATACGGCCTTTCTGGTTTTGCACGCCGGCCGCCTGTACCGTCATCGTGCCGTTGCTCTCCAGCGCACCACCGCGATTGTCCAGCCCGCCGCGCACCTGCACGCCGGTCGCCCCCTGGCCGCTCTGCGCCAGGCTGCCACCCCGGTTGTCCAGGGTGCCGGCATTGATAATGAGCTGCCCCGCCACCGTGCGCGCGTCGCGGTGGTCGACCTGTTCTCCCGTCAGCGCCATCGCGCCGTTGCTGATGATGCTGCCGCGCTGTAAGTTGATTTGTCCCGCGCCGATCGCCAGCGCACCCGTGCCCGCATGCTGGATCTGTCCATCCTGGTTGCTCAGGCTGGCGGCCTGCAGGCGCAAGGCCTGGCTATTCGTGGCGATGACGCCGCGCGTGTTGTCCAGGCTCCCCGGCAATTGCATTGACAGATCGCCCGTGCCCAGTTGCGTGATCTGGCCGCCCACGTTCGACAAGTCGTGCGCATTCAGCCCCAACTGCTGGCCCGTCAGCTGCGCTGCATCGCTGCGCACGGTGCGCGCAGCGTCCAGCTGCAGGCGTTCGCGGGCACTGACCTGGGCGCGGCTGGCGTCGAGGTCGCCGGCGCTGGCGCCCAGGCTGACGTTCGCGCCCGAAACCTGCGCCCCAGCAAGGTCCAGCTGGCGCGCCGCCAGGCTGCTGTCGCCGCCCGCCACGGCCGTGCCGTGCACGGCAATGGTGTCGCCAGCGGAAACGTTCAGCTTGCCGCTGACGGTCAATGTATTGTCCAGATTCAAGCCGGCCGCCAGCACCGAGCCAGCCGTGGCATCGATGCGCGATCCGGCGCCCGTGGCTTGCACGCCGACATTGTTCTGCGCGCCGATCACGCCGCTGTTCGCAATATTGCCCTGCGCCTGCACCTGGCTGTCGCCGCCCGCATACACGGTACCGCTGTTGGCCACGTCGCCCGTGACGGCGATGCTGGTCTGGCTGCCGCTGCCGGCGGACTGGATGTTGCCGCTGTTGCTCAGCCAGCCGTTCGATTGCAGCACTAGGTTGCCCGCCGTCGCCGCCAGCACGCCCGCGTTGCGTACGCCCAGGCCCGCTTCCGTGCCGATCAAGGTAATCTTGCCCGCATACATGCCGCCCAGCTGCGCCACGTCCAGCGCGTAGGCTGGTGCAGGACCTACGCCAGACGCTGCGCCCGCCACGCCATGCGCCGCATCGATCTGATTCGTTCCTGTCACCACTTTCAGTTCCTGCGCCCAGATACCGCCATTGATTTGCGCGGCGCGCGCCAGGATGGCCGTATAGTCGCTCAGCGACGTATCGAGGCCGCGACCATTGATCGTGACCACGCCGCGCTGCACCATGTAGCCGTCCAGGCTGCCATCGTTGAGCATCGGCGTACCCGTCGTCAGCACGACCCGGCTGGCATTGATAAAACCGCCGCCATCGATGGCCACGCCAGCCGGATTGGCGATGACGACTTCGGCGCGCTGGCCCGCCACTTCCACATAGCCGCGCAACTGGCTCGGATTTGCCGAGTTGACCTCGTTGAGGATGACGCGCGCGCTGCCGCCCGCCAGCCACGGGTTGCCCTGCACCCAGCCGCCCGTCTGCGTCTGCACATTGCCGCGGCTGTTGTTGAGGATGGCGCCATTCGCCGTCACGTCGAACTGGCTGTAGGTATTGCGCGAGACACCCGCCGCGCTCGGCGTCTGGATATTCACCTGGGTCACGCCATTGGCGCTTTGCACCACCGTCGGACGCTGGCGGCCCGGCGCGTTCGGGTCGGCCACGATCTGCCCCATGGCCGGACCGACGACAAAGGCCACCATGCCCAGCGCGCCAAATATCGCCAAGGCCAGCGGCCGCAAGCGGCCATTCACACTTAAACTTAGCCCGCCACCGCCATCACCCTCAAATACGCCGCTATCCAGGCCGCCTTCGCCCTTGGCCGCCTTGCCTTGCGACGAGGCATTTTCGGCGACGACCATCAGTTGGCCACGGCGTTTATTGAAGATGATGCGGTACAGGTTCTTGTTCATGAAATGTCCTAATGACAATTAAATGATGCGATAAAGGGAGATGACAACTGATCGATGGCCGCGTCTTAGTAACTGGCGTTCAGGCTGAAGCCGGCCGTATGGCTGGCCGTACGGAACAGCTCGGGTTTGCGCACGGGCCAGCCGACAAAGGCGTCGTACTGCACGCCCAGCCACTGGCCGCGCAAACCGACGAAGCCGCCCGTCAGGCGCCGCGCAATCAGCCATTCGGCGGATGGCCCCGACACTTCGCCGTGGTCCAGCCCGGCATACGCTTCCTGGCCGCTGCTGCCCAGCGGCACGCCGAGCTCATTGCGCAGCAGCCAGCCGCGCTCGGCGGACAAGCTGCTTTCGCCGTCGTAGCCACGTACCGTGTAGCGCCCGCCGATGGCAAAGCGATCTTGCGGCACCAGCGGCGTGCGGTTGTGCTGCATGCGCCAGCTGCCCGCGTAGCGCAGCGGCTGGCCAGCCAGCTTGAACGGCGCCGACAGGGCCGCGTCGGCCAGGACGAGTTTGAAACGCGACGTGCCCTCGCCAAATGCTTCCTCGGGCGCCGCCATCGCATGCATCGCGCCCGTGCCGCGCCGGTATTGCAGGTTCAAGTCCAAGGTGGCCTGTCCCATGAATTCGCGATGACCGATACCCAGTTCCCAGCCCGCCATGCGGCGGCGCTGCACTTCCACTTCCGTGTCGTCGATGAAATTCTGCGCGGCGCGTTGCCAGCCACGCAAGGACACCGTCGTCTTGCGCGACGCATCGCGGTACACCAGGCGCGAGAGTTTCACTTCCTTGTTCTGGCTGGCGCCGCTGTAGTTGTAGTCTTGACTGATGCCGGCCACGGACTGGTGGTAATGGCTGTCGCTGGCCGTGAAGGCCAACAGCCAGTAGGCGTAGGGAATCGAATAGTGGGCCACCATGCCGCCCGTGCCGCGCGGGCCGTTGCGGTCGCCGTCGACGTTCTGGTTCAGGCTCAGGTAAAACAGGTCGTTCAGGGTCAGCCAGTGGTCGTACGACAGGGTCACGCTGCCCTGCAGCTTGCCTGTCGAGCGCGAACCGCCATCATCGAGGCCCAGCGCCAGCCGAAACGGCAAGCCCTGCTTCCACTGGATCTGCAGGTCGCTCTCGCCCGGCTTGGCGTTGCCGCCCTCGGCCGGCATGATCTGGATATCGGCCTCGGCCGTCGGCACGCGCTTGAAGTTCTCCAGCGCCTGCTCCGTATCGCGCACGTTGAGCAAGTCGCCGGGCCGCGCCGGCACGGCATTCCACCAGGTGGCCCGGGGATTCGTGCCGGGCGCAAAACCGATCTGGCGGATACGCCCCGGTATCACGCTCAAGGCCAAACTACCCTTGCTCAAGTCCTGCGGCTCGGCCAGCACGCGCGTGGTGACGTAGCCGCGCGCGATGATGGCGTTCTGCATGCGGCCCATCAGTACATTGATGGCCTGCGTGCCCAGGCAACGGCCCAGCGGAGAATCCGGCGCGCCCAGGTCGTCGCGGTTGGTGGCGTTCAATGCCCACTGGAACTGCGCCGCATCCTCGCCCCGCAACACAAGATGGTCAATCGTAAAACACGGCGATTCGCCCGTCGGCAAGCGGTTTGCTGACACCGCGGCAGGCGCCTCGAGCAGGCGCACGTCGGGATTGCGTTCCTGCTGCTGGCGCAGGACGCGCTCGCGCTCTTGCTGGCGTATCAATTCTTGGCTGGCATCGTCGCGCTGGCTGCTGCCAGGCGTGGTGGGAAGGGGCGGCGCGATTTCGGGACGGGTCTGCGCGGACACGGCGGCACACAGGGTGCCGCTAAACAAAAATACACCGCACCATGGCGTCAAGCGCAGGTGCATATGTTGCCTTAAATAATTATTTACGTAAGGAAATTATAAATTAATTATTTCTACCGGGCAACTTTATTTATTTCTTGAGAACTTTACCTCTTTGGTAACTACTTTTCATCTATCCAATTACCACTAGTAATCAAAGATATCGTCTTGAGCACCCAAGATCATGCTGAAGCCTGCGACAAGATCTCCGTCACTTGTCGCTGCCTGTACGCTGGAACAGCACCTAGCGTGCCTGCAGCAGCCTGGACGATCACTGCCAAGCTAGATATTTTCTGAACGGGAAATTTATTTTTGAAATTATCAAGCAGACTGAATTTTGTATTTCGACCTATGCTTCTTCAATGCCAATTCACAACTATACCCAATAAAACCATAGCTGTGATCCTTGAATAAAGTAACGCCTTCGCGCATATCAAAGTCATTTGGCCTTGGAAAACCATGGACAGCGAAAATTTCTGTCGCATAGACCGCATAGTCACGCATGGTTCTAAAGCTCCAATACTCAAAAGGAAAACAAAAAATTAGCGGCATCAGAAATATGATGCCAAACATCGTAATTAAATGCTCTTTTTTTTCTAACGATACATCGATAGAAAAAAGAAGCATAAGTGAAAGAATTATCCAAACAGCGAATGTCATGTTCCTTGCAAATTTCATGCAACTCCAGAAAAAAGCACGCTCTCCGCAATAAGCATTCAATGGCATCATAAAAAAGCTATCGTCGATGCGCAGCAAACTGTGTACGTACAGCACATCCTCTTTCTGTGTCACCACTAATTTGACGATATCGCCATCCTTGATCTTGTCAGCGTCTCTAAAAACGCCACACACTACTTTTCCATTGACCATTCCGGCAAAATTGTACATATCTTCGCCATCGTAAAAACTCAGCATGGCGGCATTTGTCAAGGCTCCTGGCATGCCGTTGATCACGGCTGCAACGCCACCAGCCAGATTTTTTTCCACAAAGCTGCTTTCGATTTCATCAAGTAAATTCACATTTGTTGCAGCCATATGGAATTCCGTGAGCTTTCCCTCCACTGTAAAAAAATCCCCTTCGGAAGATGTATTTTCAATATTCTCTTCGGCCATGATTCGCTTCCTAACAATTATGCTTGAACCGCCTTTAATGCCTTATGCAGCTCCATCAATTTTTTCACCAGAATCAAACAGCTATTCGCTAGCTCCCACTTCTTTTCCTCAAGTCGCATATTTATCAGGCAGATGGAATCTTGTGCTTCAACCTGTGTTTTTTCAGAGCCAGCTCACAATTCGTTGCAAAAAATACATTTCCATTATTTTCGAAAAAAGTAATCCCTTTGCGAGCATCAAATACATCTGACTTTGGGAAACCATAAGCGAGGAAAATTTTCTCAGCGCATACAGAATAATCACGTATGCTCTTATATGTCCAGCATTAGAAAGGAAAACAAAACAGCGGAGGCATCAACAATATCGCGCCAAATGCTGTAATTAAATTTTCTTTTTTCCATTGATACCAATAATATATTTCCAATAACCCATCAATTCCGCGCAGGGAGTAACTGAGATCGAACTTCAAAATTAAAAAAATTATCAGGAAGATTGAATATTATATTTCAACCGGTGTTTCTTCAAAGCCAACTCACAACTATATCCAATAAAGCCATGGCTTTGATTTTTAAATAAAGTAGCACCCATTCGCATATCAAAGTCACTAGGTCTTGGAAAACCATGGGCAGCGAAAATTTCTGTCGCACATATCGAATAATCACGCATGGTTCTGAAGCTCCAATATTCGAAAGGAAACCAAAAAACTAAAGGAGCCAGGAATATAATTCCACATGCCACAATTAAATATTCTTTTTTTTCAACTGATATATCAACATATGAAAAAAAGGCAGCAAAAGCCATAATCCACATAAACAGTATCATATTCCGCGCAAACTTCATGCAACTCCAGAAAAAAGCTCGCTTTCCGCAATAGGTATTCAATGGCATCAGCAACAAACTATCGTCAATACGGAGCAAACTGTGCACGTACAGCACGTCATTTCTCTGTGTCACCACCAATTTTACGATATCGCCATCCTTGATTTTATCAGCGTCTCTAAAAACACCACACACTACTTTTCCGTTAACCATTCCGGCAAAATTGTACATATCTTCGCCATCGTAAAAACTCAGCATGGCGGCATTTGCCAATGCCCCTGGCATGCCGTTGATGAGGGCGGCAACGCCACCTGCCAAATTTTTTTCCACAAAGCTGCTTTCGATTTCATCAAGTAAATTCACATTTGTTGCAGCCATATGGAATTCCGTGAGCTTTCCTTCCACTGTAAAAAAATCCCCTTCGGAAGATGTTTTTTCAATATTCTCTTCGGCCATGATGCGCTTCCTAACAGTTCTGCTTGAGCCACCTTTAATGCTTTATGTAACTCCATCGTTTTTTTCACCAGAATCAAACAACTATTCGCTAGCCCCCTCTTCTTTTCATAAAGTTACATATTTATCAAGCAGGTGGAATCTTGTGCTTCAACCTGTGTTTTTTCAGAGCAAGCTCACAATTCGTCGCAAAAAATCCATTTCCATTATTTTCGAAAAAAGTAATCCCTCTGCGAGCATCAAATACATCTGGCTTTGGGAAACCATAAGCGAGGAAAATTTTCTCAGCGTAGACTGAATAACCACGCATACTCTTATATGTCCAGTATTCGAAAGGAAAACAAAACAACGGAGGTATCAACAATATTGCGCCAAATGCTGTAATTAAATTTTCTTTCTTTTCCATTGATACATCGATCAATAAAAAAAATCCAGAAAATAAAACAACCCAAACAAATAACGTCATGTTTCTTGCAAATCTCATGCAATTCCATAAAAAAGCGCGTTCTCCGCAATAAGCATTCAGAGGCATCAATAAGAGGCTATCCTCTATACGAAGAAGGCTGTGTACGTGCAGGACATCACCCCTTCTTGCCACGACCAATTTGACGACATCGCCATCCCTGATCTTGTCCGCATCATCAAAAACACCACAGACTACTTCGCCATTGACCAGCCCGGCAAAAGTATGCATATCTTCGCCATCGTAAAAACTTAGCATGGCTGACGTTGCCAATGTTCCAGGCATGCCATTGATGGCCGCTGCGACGCCACCTGCAAGGTTTTTCTCCTCAATATTTTTTTCTATTTTCCTGAGTAAGTTTATAGTTGTTGCAGCAGTCTGAAAATCTGTGATTTTTCCTTCCAGTGTAAAGAAAACCTCATTTGAAAACATGTCTTCATTTTTCTCTTCTGTCACACTAACCTCAAAATTTATGATTGTATTGCCTTCAAAGCTTTCTGCAACTCCATTAGCTCCTGTTCAACAGTAGCAAATGGTTTCTCAGAAAACCATCCTCTTTCCTTTCTAAAGCTACACGCTTGAAACCAATTTTCCAATTCATCGTCCATGATCCATACTCGATATCCGACTTCGACAACAGTTATCCCTAAACCAATCAGATTAAACCGAGCCAACCTTATCAATAAAATAGTTCTACCACCTACCAGGCTTTGTGCCAATCCACCAAAATAATTTATTGTCTTCAAAGAAAAACTGAAATTTTTCGCCAATTGGGATCCTGCCAATCGCGCCAATAAAGGAGCGCCGTAGGATAATGCAGCGGCCAAGCCCAAACCCATGTTTATTGCACCAAAAACAGCTCGGGTAGTGTAAATTCCCACCAAAACCCCATTAGATCGTTCCTTCTTTATTTCATCATAAGCCGAAAGAATATCCAAACAAACTACAATGAAACCCGAAATAGCCCCCAGTACCCCCGCAGCCATTTTGAATCCGCCGCGAATAATATCTGCCGCCTTATTTATCCCGTTAATTTTACTATAAGGTAAAATTTCCCGTATAGATTTTGTCACAGCATAGATCAGATCAAAAGTTATACTACTCAGTGAAAATATTGAGGCTGCCACCTCAGCCTTTAGTCTGGGAGAATCCTGAAAATGAGGCAATTTTGTTGCCAGGGAAAGGCTTTCAATTGACATTAAAAGGACACCCATGCGGGCATGGCGAAAGTTATTGGTCTCGGGCCTTTTACCCACATCTAATTCGTCCAGTGCAATCTTGACCTTGTTTTTTACCTTTGCCTGTTCATCTTCTATCAGTTTTTCTATGCTCCCTTCCACTTTTGCCGCATCTGCCTGAGCAATTCTGGTGGCCTCTTTTCGCGCTAGACGCTCAGCTTTATTTTCTATGCTTTGCTCTAATTTGTTTTTTTTACTTTCCGTTTTCAGCGTTTCAGCGTATTTCTTGGATTTTTCTCTTAATTCATCAATATTTTTTTGCTTTAGAGGAACCATCAACTCTTCGAAAGTTATCTTTTCAGCAAGATCAGCTAACTTAGAGTACAGCAATACACCGACGACGCCGGAAATTGCCTTGTCCAGCTTCCCGCTTTTAGTGGACAGTGCCTGAGTCCACTCCGATATTTTTGCAAATGCCATCCCCTCCGCAGTTCGATGATATTTTGATAAATTTACTATCGGCTTTTTTGTACTGGCCGATGGGTCCTTGTTGTGAATTTTAAGGACCCCGCTATCGCGCAACCATTCATCCCATGCGGAATCAATTTTCTTAAAGGAATCAATCAGGCCTTTGCAGGCCTTTAACCACGGCGCCGCCTGTACTTTTGAAATATCTCCGGCAGCCTCGACCTGGTCTTTAGCTTCCTTGAAAGCTTTTTCCGCTGCATCGTATAAAGATTTATGATTGTAAAAATTTGAACGCATGTACAAATTTTTTCTTTCAATTGAATTTACATCCATCCAACTTTTAAGAACAGGCGCATTTTCCGTACTCGCGAACATGCCAAACACACACCGGGAATATTCAAAATTAAAGCAAAAACCGCTGCTGATATTTTCTTCATCATAACTATCAAATGCGTCAACCAGTTCCGTGGATATTACCCACCTGGCATGATCGGCGGTTCTCTTCTTCGATTTTGCCTCAGCTTCTCGCGACAGTTTATCCAGGGTTTTCCGAAGCAAATCAATTTCCGAGACAGAGATGAGCGATTCATATTTTTTCTCGAATTTTTCGCGCGCATCCTGTTCACTGCCCTCAAGAATCTGCTCGCGCCTTTTCTCTCTCGCTTCAGAAGTTTTTCTTATTCTCTCTTCGATTATTTCAGCTTCTTTTACCCGATTTAATTTCCTGAGCATTTCAGCGTTATTTTTATTGATGTCCGGAAGTGCCCTCAAATCCATGTCATCAAGATTTTTCTTTCTGATTTCTACGCCATATTTGACGACACAGTCCTTGATATCATCAATACCGACCATGACGTCCATTTTCCGCCGGTTGCTGACTTTTTCCTTGTCAACCTGCCCAAGAAAATCCTCAAGCGGTTGTAGGGCGGCATTACGAAAATCGTTCAATTCCTGTGTGATGCCGATCGGGTCAAACACAGCAAAGGCTGCCGCCTTGGTCGCCACCATTTTCTCTTCCAGCTTCCCGATCCGCCCGCCCGGCGTCGCTAGCGGAAGATTTGCCATGCCTTCATAAGCATCGCAACTTGCCATGTAGAGCTGCTGCATGAGGATTTTCCCCAAGGGGCTCTTGCAGGCATTTTGATATTGCCGGGCGAGTACGGCCTCGGGCACGTATTTGCCCAGCTCTTCTGGCTTCAGGCTGTGCGGCTGTTCGGTACTGCCTGCTGCCCATTCCTTCGGCAGGAATACCTGCATCTGTCCAGTTCCAACCCTGGCGTCGGCATTGGCCGCATAGGCGTCCAGCCGATCTGTCGTCATGGCAGTCGGCGTAAACAGCAGATAAATTTTTTCGACAAACTCGATCTTGTCGATCGCGATCAGGCTGGCATTGATGCCGCAGGTGGTGCGGTCGCAGGAGAAAGTCACGGCCGCCGAGGGCGGTGTATCGACGGGGAACTTCGACAGAAAGGCGTCGTCGTCGGCAAAATAGCCCTCCCAATACAGCAATCCCGACCGCTTGATCAGCACGTACAGGAAGCCGGAGCGCAGCAGGCGCGGCGCATAGCTGGCGTTTTCCAGCTTGATGTGCTTGACCTTGTCGCCCAGCTTGCCTGGCAGCGCGGGCACGCTGCCGGCCGCCCCCTCGCCCACCACTGCCGCATAGCGCAAGGGCAAGATGAACAAGCCGTTTTTATCGCAGAATTTACAGTCTTTCATCGCTCTTCCTGTTAGGTGTGCGGCACGCGGCCATCCTGCTGGGCATCAGTCCAGGGAATGCAGACGGGCTTTCAATACTATGTCCAGCGGCAAGCCTTGCGTCGCTGCCATCCGCATCAGTTCCCCGAGGGCGGGGTGCAAGGTGAAGGCTTGGCCGTATTCAACGGCGCGCCAGGCATAGGCGATCTGATCGTCAGCCTGCTCCAGGCCCGCACTTGCGCTGTGGACAAGATGGTGGTCGATTTGCGCATCGATGCCTGGCCCGATTGCCGTTCGCCTTGCGCGCAGGATGCGCACCACCAGGTTGATCTGCTCGATGCGCTCCATCGCCTGCATGGTCGGCTCATCGATACGCAGGGGAATGTCTTGCAGCGCCGATACCGGCTGCGCATGGCCATGCTGGATCAACTGCCCATCGCGGTCGAGCTGGCACCATTTTTCAACAGGACCGAGCAGATCGGAAAAACTGCTGCGCCCAGGCACGCCTGCTGCGGTAGAAGGCGGCAACACTCTTGCCAGATGCGGCATGACGCGCGGGTCAAAATAGCGCAGATAGACGGCGTCGCCGGACGGATAGCGCACATTCAGGCGCGCCAGCATGGCGCTGCGCAAGCGCTCCAGGGTCGCCTGGCCAAACAGCCAGGCACAGATCCGGGGTACCGCGCCCGCTTCGGCTTGCTGCTCCAGCGCCAGCTTCAGGCTCTGTTCGACCAGCGCGTAGTGCTCTGGCCGGCGGTTTGACAGTTCGAGCAGCATCGGCGCGCGTTGCAAGTCATCCTCGAAGATCGGGTCATCGAGCAGCACGCTGGCCGCAGGCGGCGACAGGGCTTCGATCGCCTCGCGCAAGGGATTGTCGATGAACTGGTCGATCAGGACGATGGTCCTGTCATAGTCGCGGGCCACGTTGTACAGCACTTCATCGGCGCGCACCGCCGATACCGTTGGCGATGGTGAATTATCGTTTGACACTGGCCGCTCCCGCCATCGTGGCATCGAGAAGTTTCAGCGCGCAGCTTTTCAATTGTCCCATCGGCAAGGCCAGGGGTACAGGACTGGCACTGGCCGGCCCCGTGAACTCCTTCATGCCGGCCTTGAATTCCATCTTGCCGGGTCCATGGATTTCGATATTGCCGCCCTCGAGCTTGATATAGGCGCCCTGCACTGTCATCAGCACATGCTGCTTGCCGCTGATATTGACGCTTTTACTGACGCTGGCCACGGTCACGGCCTTGTCTGCGGTTAATTTTGTTTCATCGGACTGGCTCTGGCTGCTGACCTTGCCGCTGGCGGCGTGCAGGCGGATGCCGGTTTCCTGGTTGGGTTTGTCTGCCTTGCTGGCCTTGCCATAGGTGAACAGGCTGATGCCGGAACTGATCGCATGAAAATGGTTGCCTTGCGCGCCGAAATTGATGTCCTGCCCTGCCGCGATGCTGCTCGTATTGCCGGCGGCGAAAAGCGCATTGAGCGGCGTGGTGGCGGCGATGCCGGCCGGACTGGACAATTGCAACTGGGGCGCCCCGTAGGCCGTTGCCTGGCCGTCGCCTGTGCCCGTCGTGCCCTTGAGCATGTCGATGCTGTTCGCCAATTGTTTCAGTGCAGGCAAGGTATCGGGCGCCGTTTCGGCCTGGCCTTGCCCACCGCCTAACACAGCCTTGTGCTTTTGCGCCGTCTCGGCAAGCGAAGTCAGCAAGGCCAGGCTCTGTTCGATCTGGGCCGTGGCTTCCTTCGTATCCATCTGTGTGCCGCTGGCGTTGGTACGCCCGTCGGTCGACAGCAGCAGCCCCTGCCCCGCACGCAGCGCGGCGCTGTGCTCGGTTTTCAGTTCGGCGCCGAAGCCGGCGGCGGCCAGCCGCTGGTTGTCGGTCTGATGGCGCAAGTGCCCGAGGTTCAGCTCGGCAGTACCCTGGTGCGCGCCGGCATGGCGCTGCAGGGCCACGCGCGGCTGACCCGGACTGTCGTCGAACACGAGCTGGCTGTACGCCGCGCCGCCCTGCTGGCTGGCCTGCATGGCCTGGCTCTTGATGCCGGACAACGCGGCCGGGTGAGCATGCGCGCCCGCCTCACCGGGAAACCAGGCCGGTGCATTGCCGGTGGCGGGCCCGGCGCCATGGGACACGCGATTATTCTGGGCATCGGCCGTGCCCTGGCCGTTGTAGACGGCACCGATCACGAGCGGCCGGTCGATATTGCCTTCCAGGAAATCAATCAATACTTCCTGGCCGATGCGCGGCAAGGCATGGCCACCCCAGTTGGCGCCCGCCACCGGCGCCATGGTGGAGGCCACGCGCACCCAGGTGCCGGCACTGTCATCGCCAGGCGCACCAGTATGCTTGCCGCCTTGCGGATGGTCGAGGCGGCTGTGGCTCGTGACGCCGCGCTGCCAGTGAAATTGCACCTTGATGCGGTGGTCGCGGTCGGTGTGAATCGCGGCGCCGGCCGGGCCCACCACGACGGCCGTCTGCTGGCCATGCACGGTCGGGCGCGGATGCAGCAGCCGGCCATGCTGGTCCTTGCCGCTGGCGCGATAAGGAATGTTGCTGCGGATGGCATCGATGCGGTTGCGGTACAGGGGCCGCTCGGCAATGGCGCCCAGCAGCGCGGGCATGCGGTGCAGGCTGCCCGCTTGCTCCTTGCGGATGGCCGCATCGAGCAGGCCCGTCTTGAGCGTTTGCACAATGGACGACTGCAGATCCGCGCTCAGGTTGTTGTGCATCAGATGCACCGTGCGCACGACCAGGAAGTTGCGTTCGTCGTTGCTACCCTGGTCGAACACCGGCTGTCCCTGCAAGCTGAACGTGGTGCCCGGCGACAAGGTACGCACGGTACCGGCCGCCACATGGACCTCCTTGCCCGCTTCAAGCGCCTGCAACTGGTTGCGCGCGATACGCTGGCCCTGCTCACGCGAGGCGTAGGCATAGGCCCCGGGCGCATCGCGGCTGAGCAGCTCCACCTGCTGCGCCGCACCCGTCGCGCTGGCGACACGCTGGTCGAGCGAGCGGTAATCCCAGCTGCCGATGGCGATGGCATTGGTCTGCTGGCGCAATTCGGTGCGCCATCGGTCGATGCTGTCGACCTTCATCACGGCACCCGGCTGCGTGAAATCGATGCTGCTCTGGGCATTCGGCTTGAACGCACCGTTATGGTCCGCGATCACCAGGCAGTGGCTGCCCAGGCTGGGGCTGCCCGGATCGCCGCTATGCTCATAGTAATAAAACAGGCCTTCCTCGTGCATCAGGCGCTGCGCGTAGGCCCAGTCGCTTTCCTGGTATTGGGTGCTCAGGCTGCGTTTCGGGTATGCCGCGCGGTCGAGAATATCGAAACGCCAGGCCGGCGCCAGCTTGCCCTGCGCCTGATAAGCGGCAAACAGCGCGTCGAGGATGTCGAATACCGTCATGTCCTGGAACACGCGGCTGTCGCGGCCGTGGGCAAGAAACGTGCTCCACGGTTCCAATGTCAACTGATAGCGCGCCATGCCGCCGTTCGCGCCAACCAGCTCGACGGCGGTGATGTGGCCGTGGAACGGGCGCAGCGCGTCGGCGCTGGTCGCGGTCAGCAATTGCAGCATGGCCGGCTGGCCGATCAAGGTACGCAAGGAAATGGCGGCGTCCGTCGACAGGGCCGCGATCTGGAACACGAAGCCCGTGCTCAAGCCCTCCTCGCCGCGCACGCATTCGGCCAGCAGGCGGTCAGCGCCAAGGGGCGTGGTCAGCTGTAACAATCTGCTGGCTTGCGTGAAACTGGCGGGCGAGGACATGGACATCCGGAACTCCATCACGCGGCTTACCGCATAAAATTAGTAAATAAGCACTTTTATCAAAGCCATTACACCCTAGAAATTTCGTTATAGCAAGAGTGTTTCGATTGAAATCCGGACTGCGGCAATCATTGCAAGCCGTTAATACCGCGCAGTTCCGGCATGGCCGGTTCCGTAGGCCGCAAATGTGTACTCTTCAACAAGGTTTCCAGGCGCGCGTAGCTGGTCTTGAACGGCGGCGGATTCTGCTTCAGTTCCGGCGCCTGCTCCATGCTGCGGCTGTTAAGTTCGATCAGGATGTAGGGCAGCACTGCCGTACCCAGCCATCCCGCGTAACCGGTAAATACCGTATAGGTTTCAAACGGCGTGCTGCCGGGCCGGCTCACTTTCAGCGCCACGCCGCCCTGCTGCGCCGTCAGTGCGCCGATGCGGGCGCTACGGGGCGCGATGCGTTCGACAATGAAAGGCTGGGCTTCCTGCTCGCCGCGGCTGCCGAACTTGCCGATGCCGCCGGTGGCGGCCGCCTGGACCAGCGGCACTTTCAAGGCGCGCGGATCGACATTGCCGGTGCTGATCGTATACAACACGCCGGGCGCGTCGGGCCAGCGCAAGGACTGCTTGATGGCGCTGACCGTTTTGCCATCGTCAGCGATAAAGCCATGCGGAATGCACAGGCCCAAGTCTTTCGGCACTTCATTGGCGGCGCGCGGGCGGAAGCTTTTCAGGAAGCGGATGAACTGCTGGCCATGCGCTGCCTCGCTATCCTTGTCGCGTATTTCTTGCGTGGATTCAAACACGTAGACATAATCGCCGCGCTTCAGGTGGCTGCGATAGATGGAATAGCGCACTGGGTTGACCGTTCCCGAACCTTCGCTGCTGCGGTAGCCTTCACTGCCGGGCAGGCCGGAATCAAATGCCTGATAGTTACTTTGCAGTTCCTTGATCTGCGCCTGCCTGCCGGTAACCGACTTTTGCGCCAGATAGCTCGCCTGACGGGTCCTGGCGTTGGCGGGCTGGCCTTTCAATTGGGCCAGTTCCGCCTCATCGTCCTTGAGCAGCGCCTGCAGCCTGTCGATCCTCGCTTGCGGCATGGCTTCCCGCAAGGCGGCCAGGTCTTCCTTGCCTAACGGCCCCAGCACGCCGATGCGGACATTTCCGACCTGTATCTCATCACCTTGGTGAAATACTTCCTCGCTGAAAGAGCGGTAAAAGATACCCGTGTCGGAAGCGTCCTTGTAGCGGGTCGGCCATTGCACCGGCGCATGCACGTCGAACACCAGCCGCCCCAGGCATTCGCGCGCCGTGCCGGCCGGCGTCACGTAACCGGATGCGGTCGCTTGCATCAGTTCCTGCGCCGTCGGCTTGCGCGACGGCACCGCCGGATCGGTCTGCTCAGCGCCCATGCCGTCGCCATGCGCGCCTGCAAACAGCAGGAGAGCGGCGAGATGGCGTACGGCACTACGCGGAAAACGAACTATCATCATGGGTAGCAATCAAAAAATACACTATTCTTCAGGCCGCGCTTTCGCTCTGGCCGGTTGGCGGGCGTTTGCCTGATTCAACGTGGGCGTAGGTTTCTTGCGGCAATGGATGGTCGACATCGTGCAGCCGTTTCTTCTCCTGATGGGCCAGCAGGGTCAGATTCATGCCAGATATATTGTTTTCGCCTGCCGTCCAGGTGACCGGCAAGGCCACGATAAAACCCTGCACGCCCACGGGAGCCGATTCGGGCGCGCGCGTTTGCGCCTCCCAGGAATGCGATTTGTCGCGCAAGATATCGGCATCGCGCCAGAAGCGCTCGTGGAACGGCATGTGGTGTTCCAGACTGCGCGTCCTGGCATTCCAGGTGGGCCAAATCGAGCTGGGCTTGCCGCTTGGCCGCGCCAGGAAAGCGAAGGCCTTGGCATACGCTTCCGCATTGGCAAGCGCCACTTTTTGAATCGCCTCCCAAGTGTCCGGGGCCGCCGGACGCAACAGGTGCTTGATCAGGTCCTTGGCCGGGGTGGCGCCATCGGTCAGGCCGAACAGTTTTTTCCACAGGCGCACCCGCAAGTCATGCACGTTGACGCTGACCTTGTCGCTATCGACACCATCGAGCTCGACATCGGTCTGGTTGTCATCCCTGACGACGACCGCCAGTTCCGAATCGCGCCCGCCCAGCTGGCTGCGGTCGTTGATATTGGCGCTGCCCAGGATCGCAACCCGGTCGTCGGCGATCAGCAATTTGGAGTGCACATAAATCTGCTCCGTCACGTGACGCTTGTCCAGGGTTTCCCATGAACGCAGGTTGAGCAAGGTCAGGTAGCTGGTCCACTTGTCGCCGGCCAGTTCGGCCAGCCGGTCCGGCGCGTAGCCGGCAACGGCTGTCCTGGCCTCTTCCGCTCCGAGTTTTTTGCTCTTGCGCAGAGCCCGCACCAGGATGGCGCGCCTGATCCGGTTAACCAGACTATCCTTGCCAAACACCAGCGACTGCATCGTCAAATGCAGCTGCGTCATGATATTGAGGGTGTCGAGCGTGCCTTCCGGATGTACCGGCAGCACCATGTAGACATGGAAGGGCAAGCCATCGTTGATGGCGCGCTCGATGCGCTGCGACAATGCCAGGCCGATCGGGTTGAGGATGCCCGGCTCTTCCTTGCCCATCATGCGCGTCGAGGTGATATCGGCATAGTTGCTCATCACATTGAACAGATCGGCCATGAAATCGCTGCCACCACCGGTAATGTCGGCCCTGACATCGTCGATCTGCGACCAGATCAGCTTGTCGATCATCTCCGCCGGCGGCACGCCGTACACGCCGAGCTGCCGCGCGTACTTTTCGTAGGCCGGCGACTTGCTGATATCGAGCAGCGCCGCCATGGGACCGGACAGCGGCCTGGTCTTGCTCGCATCGTCGCCATATTCCGATTGGAAAAACTGGCCCTCGATATAGATGAATTTCTGCGCCCCATTAATCGCCGTCAACATCGCCTTGAGGCAATTGTTCTGCGGCCACTCCGGCCTGGCCGAACGTTTACTACCGCGCGCATGCGCGGCCCGCTCGTCATTGAGCAGCTTCATCGGCGCGCTGCGCAACACTTGCACCCAGGCGTCGCCCGGCTGCGCATGCGTATTCGGCGGCGGCGCGGCGGCGATGCGCTGCAAGACCAATCTGGGCGTGCCGGACATGCCCAGTGCCTGGAACATCTTGATCAGCGCAGGCGGCATGCTGGCCTGGTACGATTTTTCATAGCGCTGGGCAATGCCATTCCAGCGCTCGATGAAGTTGCGGCTCAAGTCGCTTACCGACGGCCCGACGATGGCCGCATGCACGTCGTGCCATGGCATGCGCGGCTGCGTGGCGGCGAAGGTCTTGGCCCCGGTCGGCATGATCTTGCGCAGTTTTTTCAGGTTTTCATAGCGCGTGGGACGCGCGTCGGCCAAGGTCGACAGATAAGTGAGGACGCCGATCACGAAGGTCTCGAGCAGCTTGACCGTACCGCTGCGCAATTCGGGCGGCAGCTTGTTCAGCGAGCCGGCATTCAGCCACGACATCAGTGCCGTGCCGCCGTCGATCACATGCGCGCTGCCCGTGGTGCGCACGCCATCGACCTTGTCGCGCAAACCTTTGTCGAGCTGGCCGTAAGCCCAGCGCGATATATCCTGTGCGACATCGATCGGTATGTCCTGCAGCTTGCCGATAAAGTCGGGCATCAGGTCGATCGCCTGCCATTTGGCGGACATATTCTTCGATATCCGCGCGATGCCGTCCTTGGCATCCTGTACCACATCAAGCACGACGGCGACCGGCGTGGCCATGGCCGAGGTGGCGAACGTGGCCACGCCACCGACTTTTCCGCCGATGCAGCCGGCCAGCAGTTCGGCGCGCGTCAGGTAGGCCGTTTGCGCTTCGTTATTCATCTGGTCGATGGCCGGGATGCAAGTGTTGTACACCTCGTTGCCCTTGCGCGTGCCATGGCTGAGGGCAAACTTGCCATTGTCGCGGCGGCCATAGGCAAGGTCGATGCCGCCGACAAACGCGCGCTCATCGTCGATCACCACCAGTTTCTGGTGATGGGAAAAGCCGATGCCCAGCATGCCTTCCATGTCGCTCTGGGCGATCGCCGGCAAGGCGAACGCCTTGGCGGGGCCGTCGACGCCGGCATTGAGCTGGAAGATCGCCAGCACGGTTTCGAAGTCGCCCGTGTCGACGCCGACCTTGGGCGAAAGCCACGGCATCACGTACACTTTCGGCGCGGCGGGGCTGGCGATGGCCGTTTCCAGGCATTCGAACAAGGTCTTCGTCGCCGTCAGTTCGACATCGAAATTGACTTGCCAACCGGTGATGAAAATCGATTTTTTTGCCCCTTCGATGGCCTTGGCCACGGCCGTGAAATACTCTTCGCCGGTGACATAGAACTCGACGCGGTTACCCTTTTGCTGTTCGGAAAAGATGCTGCCCCACTTATGCTTGGGGAAATTCGGCAGTTCCTCGCCATCGTGCACGAAACAGCCGGGCGCCGACGTGGCCGGCGCGCTCGGCGTACCGTCCTCGGCCGTCAGTTGGGAGATATTTTTATTTGTCATGACACATGTCGCAGTCTGTTGCCGACGTGGCGTAGTGGGAAAGAAAGCGTCGCCATCAGACTTTCACCTTCGGCAGGATGTTTTTCAGGGTCAGCGAAGCCAGCGCTTCTTTCGCATAGCGCGCCTGCGGTGCCGCCGCCGCCTCGAAGATGGTGCCGTAGCGTCCGGCGCTGAAGTCCGCCGCCTGCATCGCATGGAACAGCTTGTCCTTGTCGCTCCAGTCGGGCGATTCGGTTTCCACGTTCAGCCGCACGCTGTGGCCCGGATACACGATCCATGTATGGTCCGGATTGCTCGCATAGACGGCGGCAAGCTTTTCTTCCTCTGCATCGCTGAGCTTGATATTCCCCGATGCATCGGTCTTGCCCTGCGCCACCAGCTTGACGTCGTCGATGAAATCCATGCCGTCGGGTTGCGCGCCATGGGCGATCTTCCACGGCGTGTGCGCCAGTGCATGGCCTTTCAGCCCCGGCGTATCGGCCAGGCGCAGCAAGAATTTCAAGGGCCGCAGCGCCAGCTCGGAGCGCGGCAGGCGCGGCAGCGGATAGCCGAGTCCTGCCGGCCCCAGAAAACTCTTCTTGCCCGCAAACACGGTGATCTTGCCGGGGCACTGGATGGTGATATTGCCGCCCTCGATTGTGATGTTGGCGCCGCCCGCCGTCGACAGGCGGATGCTTTTCGCTGCCGCCCAGTCGATGTGTGCGTTGGCACTGATGACGTTGACTTCCTCGCGCGCCTGCACCTTGATCTCGTCGGACTGGGCCTGCACCTCGATGGGCTGGCTGGCCGCCACCAGTTGGACGCCCAGCTCGCCTTCGCCCGGCTTGACGACGCCGCCCAGCATGCCGATCGCCTGGCCCGTGTGCAGTCGCCATTGGCCGCCGCTGGCGAACTGCGTATCGAGCCCGCTCATCAGTGTTGCCGTTTCGCCGTTGGCCAGTTGCATATCCTGGCCCGCCACCACGCCCAGGCCCGCCTTGGCCGCCACCGCGATGATGGCGTCGCTGCTGTGCGGCAGCTTGTCGTCGGCTGGCGCCGTGGGTTTACCGGCCGCGTCGCTCCTGGCGGCGTCCACGCTGTCGCGGCTCAGCATGCCCGAGGCACTGGTCAAGAATGCCGGCAACGGCGCGGCCTTGGCATCGAGCGCACTGCTGCCGGGCGCCGTCGCCCCCAGGTGCGCCGCATAGGCCACCCCCTGGTGCGTGACGGCCGCCTCGCTAAAGGTTTCGCCCAGCTTGGCCGCCTGCTTGAGCAGCGCCATGCCGGGCGCATTGTCGCCGGCTGGCTCGCGCGCCCGCGCGTCGTGGTTGACGAGGTAGCTGGAAATCAGCAGCCCGGCGCCCGCCCGCACCGCGCCATACGCATCGGTGCGCAACTCGGCGCCGGCGCCGCGCAGGCTGCCCCGGTAATTGTCGGCCGCGTGGATCAGGTGGCCAAGAGTGAGTTCGCTGGCCGCATGGCTGCTTTTCAGCTGTACCCGGCCCTGGCTGTCGGTGTCGTCGAACAACAGCTGGTTATAACCGGCCAGGCCGCCCGCCTTGCCGAATTCCTTGCTGCGGATGCCCCATTGCGCGCTGGCATTGCGGTGCGCCGCGCTGGCGCCAGCGGCGCCATGCCACAGCGGACTGTTGCCGCCCGCCACATTGCCCTGGCCCGCTACCGCGTGATCGTGTGCCGGCTGGAAAACGCCGGCGTCGCCAGGCTCGCCGCCAATACCGCCCGGGGTCGGTTTGCTTCCGCCCTCGCCCTGGCCGTTGTACAGCGCGCCGATGATGACGGGCCGGTCGATATCGTTTTCCAGAAATTGCACCAGCACTTCCTGGCCGATGCGCGGCAGGAACTGGCTGCCCATGCCGCCGCCAGCCGCGCGCTGCGCCACGCGCACCCAGCAGGTCGCGGCCGTTTCCTGTTGCCAGTGAAAGCGGATGCGCACCCGGCCCAGCCTGTCGCAATAAATCTCATCGGCGCCGCTGGCCGCGTCCTGGCCATCGGCGCCCACGACGATGGCGCTCTGGCTGCCGCAGGCGGTCGGTTTCGGATGCTGGCGCAATCCGTTTTCACCGAGCACCGGGCGCCACGGCGTGGCGGCGGGAATCGCTTCCAGATGATTGGCATAGCCGCTGGCCACCGCCTGGGCGATCACCTGCTCGACATGCTCGATGTGGCGCGGTCCCAGGTTCAGCGTGCCCAGGCTTTCCTGCAGCAGTTCCGGAATCGGGCCGAACAGTTCGGCCAATCCTTGCCTGGCCGGCGCCGGCAAGTTGTTGACGCCCACGCTGCAGACGCGCAGCACCGTATAAGCCGGGGCCGGCGCATCGCCGCCCGCCCCCTGCAGCGGCCCCTGTGTCAGGCTGAACCGCGTACCGGCGCGCAAGGTGCGCACCGTCGAGCGCGCAACGCAGCGTTCGCTGCGCGCTTCGAGCGCCTGCATCCGCAACAGCGCGTAGCGGCTGGCCTGGGCAGCGTCGGCATAGTAATACTGGCCCGGCGTATCGTAGCTTTCCAGCAATGGCGCATGCTGGCCGCCCACCGCCGTCCGGGTCGGCACGCCGGCCGCGACCGCCTGCTTGGCCTTGTAGTCATAACTGAGCACGGTCGCCAGCGCCGTGTTCAGCGAACGCGCCGTGCTGAACGCCTGCAGCGTATCGCCCTGCTCGCCGGCGCGCGCGCCATGAAAGCGGATGCCGCCGCCGGCCGCGCTGGAAGCATCTTCCGGCACCGCGCTGTCGGCGCTGCTGTCGGCAAACAGCACCAGGCAATGGCCGCCTTCCTGCTCCTCGAAGCGCCATGCGAGTCCTTCTTCGGTCAGCAGGCGGCCGACGAAATCGAGGTCCGATTCGCGGTACTGGCAGCAATAGCTGCGCACCGCGGCGCCATCCATGAACGGACGCGTGTCATCGCTCCAGCGCCACCTCGCCGCGGGAGCATAGGACTGGAATACGGACTCGACGATCTCGATCACGCTCTTGTCTTGCCAGACTCTGCTGTTACGCACCTGGCCCAGCCGCCACAGCCACGGTGTCAGGCGCAGCCGGTAACGCGCCAGGCCGCCGAAGCTGCCCAGCATGGCCGCCTCGCTGACATGGCCGCTGAAGCTGGCGCGGCTGCCATCAAACAGGCTCACTTGCAGCGTGGCCAGCTTGCCCAGCATGGGCGCCAGCGCCAGCTGGGCGCTGGTCGACAGCACGATGACATCGCGCGCGCCTTGTGTCTGCAATTGTTCGTCACCGGCGAACGCTTCCACCAGCAAGGGGCCCGCATCCTGCGCGCCGTCGCCTTCCAGCGTGATCTCGTACAAGCGCGTGATGCTGGAGAACGCTCCCAACGCGGCATCCACCTGCTCCAGCTGCGCTGCGCTCATCGCGCGCCTTTCGCAGCAGCCCTGGCCGCCTTGCATAACGGCTTGTCAGTGCGGCCGGCGCAGGTCCTCTGCCGGCAGCTATCGGCGGCCGCCGGTTTCAATTTGCTGCATTGCTGTAACTGGACTTGCAGGCTGGACGGCGCTTTTTTGGGCGGCGTACCAGCCTGGGCATGCGATACGAGCGCAGCCAGAAGCGCCAGGTCGTTTTCCTGTTCCGGCGTGACGGCGGGCTTGGCCGGAGCAGCGGGCTTGAGCGGTTTGGCTGGCGTTTTTTTCTGCGGCGCGCGCGCCGGCTTGGACGCGCTCTTCTGCGGGCTTTCCAGCGCCTTGCTCAGCACATCCTTGGGGCCGGGCACGGACGCCGGCGCTGGGACTGGCAAGTCGGCGCCCAGCATTTCGCTCAAGCTCTGCCGTGGCAGCGCCTGCTGTTCCTCCTCCCGGATGCTGGCAGCGGCGGTGACGGGCGCGGCGGCCACGGCCGGTGTTTCCGGCGCTGGTGCCGTACTGCTCAACGCGGGTTCGGCCACCGCCGCCGCCTCGTGTTGCCCCAGCCAGGCGCCGGTGGCCAGCAGCAACAAAGCGCCGGCCAGCATGCCGCCCCAGATGGGCCACCGGCTGGCGCGCCTGCCTTCATGCGGCACGGGCGCAGGCCGCCTGCCACCTTCGAGATGGTTGAGGATACGGCTGCGGTCGGCCTCGGCCTGTTGCGCTGGCGTCAATAAGCTGGGCCGTGTCGATGGCCGTGGGCTGTCGTCATTGCTTTGCAAAATCTTAACTCCTGTCAATATTTGCAATACCTTACGACAATAAAAAAAAGCGTGACGCATGTTAGGAAATCAACAGTGCGCACCCGGCGCACAATTGAAACTAAGCGCCCGTAATTAGCAAGTTAGTAAGATATACTCACAGGCAATATTAGCGCAAACGCTGGCGCAGCCGCATTCCACTGCCCATGCATGGCGCCTTTTTCGAGCGGGGTGGACGTGTTTCTACTGGCGGTGGCACTCTATTTTTTACTGGCATGCCTGATCAGCTGGCTCGTGCTGTTTCCATCGGGCCGCGAACTGCTGCTGCGGGCGCTGGCGACGGCCGAACAAGGCATCGGGGCACGGCTCGATCGGCTTGCCCGGCGCAGGAACGCCGGCCTGGACACGCTGCGCCGTGGTGGCGTCAGCACCTTGCTCGGCAGCGCGGCGTTCGTGCGCCGCCATTACCTGCTGTTCCTGGGCGGTGCGGCGGTGATGTGCCTGCCACCGGCAATCGCCTTGCTGGCAGGCAGCAAGAGTGTATTGGGCGGCTACGAAGTGTCGACGCGCGAAATGAATACGCAAGTATCGGCCCTGCTGCAAGGCGAACAGCTGGTGCCGCCGGTGGATCTGCCGCCGCTGGTGTTCGCCACCGAGGAAGTACAGCAAGTGCGGCCGATGCTGGTATCGGCCAGCCGCAACTGGACGCTGCTCAATACCGAGTACGCACAAAGGCTGCTGCTGGTGTTCAAGATCATGAAGGAAAAACATGGCTACGACATGGCCATCCTGGAAGGTTACCGCAGTCCGGAACGGCAAAACATGCTGGCCGGCATGGGCAGCAATGTCACCAATGCGGCCGCGTTCCAGAGCTGGCATCAGTATGGCCTGGCGGCCGATTGCGCCTTTTTGCGCGACGGCAAGCTGGTGATCTCGGAAAAAGATCCCTGGGCCATGCGCGGCTATCAGCTGTATGGCGAAGTGGCCGAATCGGTTGGCATGACCTGGGGCGGCCGCTGGAAAATGATGGATTTCGGCCACACGGAACTGCGCGTGCCTGGTGTGATGAAAAAACAACGATGACTTAAGGAGCACATATGGCTGGTCCTGTAATCAGATTGGGTGACAAGACATCGCATGGCGGTAGCGTGCTGGAGGCCTCGGCGGTGACGGACAGCGGCGGCATCGGCATCGCGCGCGTGGGCGACAAGGTTTCGTGCCCGCGGCCTGGCCATGGCACCTGCCCCATCGTCAGCGGCGACGCCAGCTGGATCGTCGATGGCAAGCCGGTGGCCCGCCAGGGCGACAAGACCAGCTGTGGCGCGGTGCTGATCGCCAGCCAGCAAGCCACCACGGATCAGCTATGACGTCCGGCCGCCACTGCAAGGGAGCGCGCTGATGCGCGCGTGGCTGCGGCGCAGCCTGCTGATATTGGCCGTGTTCGCCTTGTGCTGGGGCGGCGCGATCTGGTACTGGCGCACCAGCACGCGCATGCCGTCGACGGGCGACCTGGCCGGCAGCATGCTGGCGTTGCCGCTGGCGCTGCTCATCAGTTGGTGGCTGGGCAAGAAACTGCTGGCCAGGCTGACGGCGCCGGCGGCGGCATCTCCCGCGCTGGCTGACGCCGCCGGGGCCGACGCCGGGGCGCCCGGCAATGAACCTGCGCCGCGCGCGCCGCTGCACCTGGCCGCCGCCGCGCTGCGCATGCCGGGCGGCGCCTCGGCGCCGGAACTGGCGGCCGCGCTGCAAGACAAGCAGCAGCGCCCCGAACTCGACCCGGAACTGACCGACGCGCAAGGCTACCCGGTGATGAGCGCCCGCGTGGCCGACCTCGATGAACATGAGCAGAAGGCACTGCTGGACGACTGGCTGCGGACCCGTCCGGCCGATACGGCGCAGGGCGCAACAGCGCATTTCGATGCCGAACACTTGCGCGCACTGGCGCTGGGCGCGGACGTATTGACCGAACTGATGCAGGAAGCGGCGATGCACACGGAGCTCGACGACTACAAGGCGGCGCAACCGCGATCGCGCGCCGCGCTGGCGCTGCCGACCCTGCAGCTGCATCTGCTGTTGCCACCCGATTGGGACCAGCCGCAGCGCGACACGGGCGCCGCCTGGCTGCAGGCACAGGCGGAACAGCAAGGCTGGCCTGCCGGCAAGCTCGGCGTGCACCTGGCTGGCGACAGCGGGCCGCTGGCGCTGATCGAACAGCTGGCCGCGCAGGCTGCCTTGCAAGAGTTGCCTTGCCTGGCCATCGTGCTGGCCTGCGGTTCGCATATCGGCGAGCTGACCGTGCATGACTGGACCTCGCGCGGCCTGCTGTTCAATGCGGGCCAGCCGGGCGGGCAAATTCCCGGTGAAGGCGCGGCCGGCCTCTTGCTGGCCGACGCGGCCCAGGCGGCGGCGCTGCAGGTGGACACGCCGGTACTGCTGCACCATGCCAGCATGGCCGTGCGTGGCCAGTCGGCGGACAGCCGCGGCCACGGCGATGCCACCTTGCTGACCGAGCTGGGCGGCAAGGCGATGTCGGCGGCGTCTGTCGCCCCGGCCGCGATTACGCGGCTATACGCCGATACTGACCAGCGCTCGAGCCGCATGATCGAACTGATGAACAATGCCGGCACGCTGCTGCCCGATATCGATCTCAGCAACGATGTACTAAGCGTGGCGGCGGCCTGCGGCCAAAGTGGCCAGGTGGCCACCTTGGCGGCGCTCGTGCTGGCGCGGCACGAGGCGGCCGACAATGCCAGCCAGGTGCTATGCCTGAGCAACCTCGACGCTTTCCGCCGGGCCGCCGTGGTGGTGGGGGCGCCGACCCTTGCCCCTGAACCCCTCGCAGCGACATGACCCCTCCCTCCACCATGCCTATCAACCTCTCGCCCCTCATACTATGATGCAACGATTCTGGCATTCCATTACTACCCGTTTCAGCCTGTTCGCCATCGGCTTCGTGGCGCTGGCCGCACTGCTGGCCAGTTGCGCCATCATCTTCGAATGGCCGCTGGTATGGATCGTGCCGCCGCTGGCGCTGGTCCTGCTGGTCGCCAGCGCGGTATGGTGGCTGCAGCGCAGGCGCCGCCAGCGCGATGCCGCCCGGTTCGGCGGCATGCTGGAACAGCAGACGGCTGGCGCGGCGCCCAAGGCGGGCCCTACCCAGCGCGAGGAAACCGAAACCATCCGCAAGCGCATGCTCGAAGCGATCGGTACCATCAAGACGTCCAAACTGGGCCAGCTGTCAGGTGACGCGGCCTTGTATGAGCTGCCCTGGTATATGGTCATCGGCAACCCGGCGGCAGGCAAGAGCACGGCGATCGCCAATTCCGGCCTGCAGTTTCCTTTTGCCGACAGCAAGATCGTGCAAGGCATCGGCGGCACCCGCAATTGCGACTGGTTCTTCACCACCGACGGCATCCTGCTCGACACGGCGGGCCGCTATTCCGTCAACGACGAAGACCGCGCCGAATGGTTCGGCTTCCTGGCGCTATTGAAAAAACACCGCAAGCGCGCGCCGATCAACGGCATCATCATCGCCGTCAGCATTGCCGAACTGACTGGCAGCCGGCCCGAATTCGCCATCAATCTGGCCAAGAACCTGCGCCAGCGGGTGCAGGAACTGACGGAAAAGCTGGAAGTGCACGCGCCCGTCTACGTGGTGTTCACCAAGGCCGACCTGATTACCGGTTTCAACGAATTCTTCCAGGACACCGAACGGGGCGAACGCGACCGGGTATGGGGCGCCACCCTGCCCTACAGCCAGACCAGTTCCAAACAGGACGTACTGGAGCAGTTCGACCAGCGTTTCGACGAACTGTATGACGGCCTGAAAGAGCTGAGCCTGGCCAGCATGGCGCTGCAGCAGCAGGAACGCATGCCGCCGGGCGTGTTCACCTTCCCGCTCGAGTTCAGCGCGATCAAGGGTTCGCTGCGCGCCTTCATCGCCACCCTGTTCGAGGAAAACCCGTTCCAGTTCAAGCCCGTCATGCGCGGCTTCTATTTCACCAGCGCGTTGCAGGAAGGCATGTCGGTATCGGCCTCGTCGGAACGCGTGGCGCAGCGCTTCGATTTGAAATTGCAGCCGCAGCAACAGAACGCGGTACAGGACCAGCACGGCTATTTCCTGCTCAATCTGTTCCGCAAGGTGATCTTCGCCGACAGGGAGCTGGTCGCCCAGTACGCCAGTCCAGCCAAGACCCGCCTGCGCTACGCCACTTTCTTTGCCGCCACCGCGCTGGTGGGCCTGGCGCTGGCTGGCTGGAGCTGGTCCTACATGGCCAACCGCCAGCTGGTGGCCAATGTGCAGGCCGACCTGGACCAGGCGATCAAGGTGCAGGACAAGCGGCTCGACCTGCAATCGCGTTTCGAAGCGCTGGAAATCATGCAGGACCGGATCGAGCAGCTCGATGCCTACCGCAACAGCCGGCCCATCTCGCTGGGCCTGGGCCTGTATCAGGGGGAACTGCTGGAACGCAAACTGCGCGAAGAGTATTTCTCGGGTGTGCGTGAAGTGATGCTGACCCCGGTTGCGCAATCGCTGGAAGCCTTCCTGGCCGAGGTCAATGCCGGCGCCAGCCGCTTGCAGCCGATGGCCAGCACGCCGCAGTCGGGCGCGGTGTCGGCCGGCGCGGCCGCTACCCTGCCCGCGCCAGCCGGCACCCTGGCCGCACCGGTGGCCGCCACGCCGACGCCAGCCCTGGCCAGCGCCCCTGCCGCCGCACCGCCAGCCACGGCGGCCGCCGTCAACCTCGGCGCACAGCAGTTCAAGGACGCCTCGCCGGCCAATGTGGAAGACGCCTATAACGCCCTGAAAACCTATCTGATGCTGAGCGACAAGTCGCGCGCCGAAGCGAGCCACCTGAATGACCAGCTGACCCGTTTCTGGCGGGTCTGGCTCGACAGCAACCGCGGCAGCATGCCGCGCGAACAGATGATACGCAGCGCCGAACGCATGATTTCGTTCTACCTCACCCAGATCAACGACCCATCCTGGCCGCAGGTCGACAGCAAGCTGGCGCTGGTCGACCAGTCGCGCGACAGCCTGCGCCGCGTGGTGCGGGGCATGCCGGCCCGCGAGCGCGTGTACGCTGACGTCAAGGCGCGCGCCGCCACGCGCTTCGCCTCGATGACGGTGGCGCGCATTGTCGGCGAGCAGGACAAGGAACTGGTGCTGGGCAGCTACGCCATTCCCGGCACGTTTACGCGCGACGCCTGGGAACAATTCATCCAGCAAGCCTTCCAGGAAGCGGCCAACCGCGAACTGCAAAGCGCCGACTGGGTGCTGAAAACGGCGTCGAAGGACGATCTGACCCTCGAAGGCAGCCCCGAGCAGATCCAGAAAGCGCTGGTCGAACTGTATAAAACGGACTACGCCAAGGAGTGGCAGAAATTCATCCAGGGCGTCAGCATCCGCGAGTTGAACGGCTTCGACAACGCCGCGGCGGCCATGAACCGGCTCGGCGACCCGCAAACCTCGCCGATCAACAAGCTGATCGAAACGGTGTACAAGGAAACCTCGTGGGACAACCCTTCGCTGCTGGGCCAGGGCTTGCAGCGGGCACAGCGCGGCATGATGGGCTGGTTCAAGGAAACCATCCTGCGCCAGAAACCGTCCGGCATCAACGTCAATATCGGCAGCGGCGCGCCCGCCGCCGGCGCCTTGCCGATGGGGCCGGTGGGCCGCGAGTTTTCCGGTGTGGCCCGCCTGGTGGTGACCAAGGACAAGGACGCTTCGCTGATGCGCGGCTACATGGACGCGCTGTCGAAGCTGCGCGCCCGTTTCAACCTGATCAAGAACCAGGGCGATACGGGCCCCGGCGCCAAGCAGTTCATGCAGCAGACGCTGGACGGCACCGGTTCGGAACTGGCCGATGCGCTCAAATACGTGGATGAACAGATGCTGACCGGCATGACCGATGCGCAAAAGCAGGCCATCCGGCCGCTGCTGGTACGCCCGCTGATGCAGACGTTCGCCGTCATCATCAAGCCGACCGAGACGGAAATCAACAAGGTCTGGCTGGCGCAGGTACTCGAACCGTTCCAGAAAACCCTGGCGCCCAAGTATCCGTTTGCGCCCGCCTCGGGTAGCGAGGCCAGCAATGCCGATATCGGCCAGGTGTTCGGGCCGGAAGGCAGCATCGCCAAGTTCTTCAATACCACCATCGGCCCGCTGGTGGTGCGCCGTGGCGATTCGCTCAGCGCCAAGACCTGGGCCAACATGGGCATCGGCCTGGCGCCGTCCGTCGTGGCCAGCTTCCCCGGCTGGATCGCTCCGCTCAGCGCCAACGGCGTGGCCACGGCGGCCGGCGCCGGCGAAGCGCAAACCCGTTTCGACCTGCAGGCGCTGGCCGCCACCGGCGCCACCGAGTACACGATCGAGATCGACGGCCAGGCGCTGCGCTGGCGCGGCCAGCCGCAGCCATGGATCCATATGGTCTGGCCGAATCCGCAAGGTACGCCCGGCGCGCGCATCAGCGCCATCACGCCGGAAGGCCGCACGGTCGTGTTGCTCAACGAGCCTGGCCATTTCGGCCTGAAGAAAATGATCGATTCGGCCAAGCGCAAGCGCAAGGATGGCGGCGTATTCGAACTGAGCTGGGAAAACAGCGGCGTGAGCGTGGCGGCCAACCTGAAGATCGTCGCCACCCCGGCGCCGGTTGCGGCACCGGCCACCGCCTCGGGCGCCGCAGGCTTCCGCGGCCTGAAGCTGCCGGAAATCGTGGCCCAGAGCGTTCCGGCCGTCAACACTCCCGCGCCGGCAGGCACCACCGCGGCCAATGCCGCCGTCGCGCCATGAACCGCACCACCGCCACCCCGATCGGCTATTTCGGCAAGCTGCCCAGCCGCGGCGACTTCGTCAAGGCCAGCGACAACCCGGCCCTGCTGAAGATCCTCGACGACTGGCTGGCGCAGGCGATGGACCTGCTCAGCGCCGACGCGCGCTGGAAGCTGACCTACGATGCGCTGCCGCCCATGCATTTCGCCTTTATCGGCCCGCGCCGTGGACGCGCCATCGCCGGCCATATCGCCGCCAGCAGCGATGCCTCGTCGCGCCGTTTTCCCTTCCTGATGATGAGCACCATGGAAGTGGACCAGCCGGCCGCATTTGTCGCCAACAGTCCGCTGGTGCTGTCGCGCCTGTGGAACCGTTTCGAGGCGCTCAGCAACGACATGCGCGGCCCCGATGCGGGCAACGCGCTGCATGCGGCCAGCCATGCCAGCATCGACCTCGACCTGCGCGCCGCCGCCTATGAAGCCACCTTCAACGACTTCCTCGACATGCAGACGGTGGGCGAACTCGACGCGCTGCTGGCGCCCACCGGTTTCACGGGCACGGTGCGGCAGGTGCTGCTGGCGCTGGGCCTGCTGCTGCAGCCGGTGATGGCCAGCAGTTCCAGCCGGCTGGAGAAAAGCCTCGAATTGCCGCTGCCGGCCGACCCGCTGTACCGCAACATGGTGGCGGCGTTCTGGATGCACCTGATCACGCCGTTCCTGGCGCGCGCCGACTTCGAGCTGGCGCTGTTCATCACCCGGCTGCGCGGCCGCCAGACGCTGGTGCTGGGATTTTCCGGCGCCTCGGCGCAGACCCTGCATGTGCTGATGAACCCGCAAGCGGCGCTCGATCACCATATCGCGTTCGACGACCTGGACTGGGTCGAGGAACAGGTCGGCAGCGACTATGCGATCAAGAAAGTGTCGACCTATCTGGCGCAAGCCAACCTCTCGCTCAAATCGGCGCACGATTCCTTGCGCGCCGCCTTTATCGGAACCTGACCATGCGCCTATCCCGTATCGTTCTCTTCCTCGGCATGGCGCTGGCCGCCATGTCCGCTTCGGCGCAAGCGCCCACAGCGATACCCACGGCCGCCACGCCGCAGCCAGGCCAGGTGCTGGCCTCCGGTACCGTGCCCGACGAAGCGAGCAAGGCGGCCGTGCTGGTGCGCCTGCGCGAGCTGTACGGCACCGACAAGGTGGTCGACCAGATCGCCGTCGGCCAGGTGGTGATGCCCGCCAACTGGAACGCGTATGTGCAAAAGCTGCTGTCGCCCAACCTCAAGCAGATCAGCCGCGGCCAGCTGAAAATCGACGGCAGTGTCGTCAGCGTGCGCGGCGAAGTGGCGAACGAGGCGCAGCGGCAAAAAATCGCCAGCGATATCGCCACCAGCCTCAATCCCACCTACACCGTCAACAATGGCCTGCGCGTGTCGGCCAGCGAGCAAGGCGTGCTCGACACAACCCTGGCCAACCGCACCATCGAGTTTGAAAGCGGCAAGGCCACCTTGACGCCGTCGGGCCGCGCCATCCTCGATGAAATGGCGGCAGCCATGCAAAAGCTGGCCGGCCGCAAGGTCGAGATCATCGGCCATACCGACAACCAGGGCTTGCGCGCCAGTAACCAGAGCCTGAGCCAGGCGCGGGCCGAGGCCGTCAAATTCTACCTGGCATCGAAAGGCATCCACGGCGACCTGCTGACGGCATCGGGCCAGGGCTCCGACCGGCCGATCGCCAGCAACGACACGGCGGACGGGCGCGCCCGCAACCGGCGCATTGAATTTCGCATGGCGCAATAACCATCCATCAGAGGACCACATGTTTTCAGCCGAACAGTTATTACTTCCGATCAGCAATGAACAACCGGCAGGCGTGGACCTGGCGTTTTCGCCCGAACTCGACGCGATCACGTTGGCACGCAAGTTCGACGACCCCACGCTCGACCAGGGCGAATGGGTTGCCGACCTGAAGGAGGCCGACTGGGACTTCGTCGTGCGCAGCTGCGCCGGCCTGCTTGCCGGCAGCAGCAAGGATCTGCGCCTGGCCGTCTGGCTGACAGAAGCGGGCACCAAGCGCCACCACCTGCGCGGCATGGCCGAAGGCTTGCTGGTGCTGGCGGGGCTGTGCGAAAAATTCTGGGACCGGGGCCTGTTCCCCGAAGCCGAGGACGGCGACCAGGAGCAGCGCATCGGCAACCTGAGCTGGATACTCTCGCGCATCCCGGCGCTGCTGCGCGAAGTGCCCATCACGGGCGGCCCGGGCGGCGCTTTTTCCACCATCGATTTCGAGACTGCGCGACGCCAGGCCGCCCCGGGGGATTCCGCCAGGCAGCATGAGGGCGTCAAGCTGTCCGACATGGAAGCGGCGCGGCGCAACAACTCGGCCGCCTTTTGCGCCAGTTTCGCCGTCGACGCGCAAGATTGCCTGGAAGCGCTGCGCAAGCTTGAAAGAGTCGTCGACGCCCGGCTGGGCAACGACAGCCCGGCCTTTTCCACGGCACGCGAAGCCGTCGAAGCGATGCTGCGCGTAATGCCCTCCAGTGCCGGCGTGGCGCCCGCCGTGCCCGCCGCTGTGGCGGATGGCGGTCTGGCCATGGCAGAAAGCGCGATGGCGCCGGCCGTGACAGCGATCCCGGCCGGCCCGCCAGGCGCCATCACCACGCGGGCACAGGCGATCGAGCAACTGCGCGCCGTGGCGCAATTCTTCCGCCGCAGCGAACCGCACAGCCCCGTCTCCTATTTTGCCGACAAGGCCGCCAATGCGGCCGACCAGGATTTGCACAGCTGGCTGCGTTCGGTGGTCAAGGATGCCGGTTCGCTGGCGCATATCGAAGAGCTGCTGGGCGTGCAACCGCCCGGCAATGGCTAGATTAATGTCCCTCTGGCGGCGTGTCTGCCGCCGCCAGGGGCGGCTGTACCTGACTCCGTCTTATTTCGTTTTTTCCCGGTCTTGCTCGAGCCAGCGCTTTTTCAGCTGCTCCAGTAACTCGGCCTCTGCATTCGCGTACTTCAAAATGACTTTTTTTTCTGCCTCATAATAAAGCCGGGCTTCCTGGCTGGCTTGCTGCATGGCATTTTTCGCGGTTTTGACTGCGTGGTTCAATTTCTTTTCCGCCTCCACCCCGGCATCGTGCACGTCGTGACCGGCGCGGGTGGCGCCATCGACAATCATCCGGCTCGTTTCCCTGTACGTTTCCACCGCCTGCCGTTCCAGCCGCTTTTCGGCCTCGGACACCGCTCGCGCGGTGGCAGCGATCTTTCTGCGCGCCACCCGGTAGGTGCTGACGGTGTAGCCATACAGCTTCTGGAAGTAGGTCACGGCCGCATCGCCGGCTGCCTTGACGGCCTTCAGCGATTCATTGGCGATATTCGACATGTTCGAATAATCATCGCTTTGCACGAAAACGTGGCGGAAGCGGCCATAGCCGCCGGTCAGCCATACCGGCTCGTGCTTGCCCAGGATGCGAAAGCCGGCGCGCGAATCGTGCACATAATCCTCAAACAGCGTGACGCAGCCAGCCGGCGGCTGCGCGCCTTCCGTCATGATTTTCAAAAACCGCTCTTCCCAGTCGCTTAACGGGTCTTTTCCTTCTTCGACAAACAGCATGCCGGCCGGGCTGACGCGATGCAAGACCGTCTTGGCGCGTTCATTGAGCCATCCCGACAAGGTCGCGTTGGCATTCTTTCGTTCGCGCCAGGAGCGCAGATATACGCCCAGATCGCTATCGGCCTCCAGCAAGTCTTTCTGGCCCGGCTTATCCGACTCCTTGAAAAAACGCTTGGTCTTCAATTGCGCTGTTCCCTGCGCGTGCAACATGCCGCGCCAGCGCAGATATTGTTTTGTATGCGCCTCGGTAAAGGTCTTCACGTCTGCGCCCTTGATGCCGTTATGCGTCAGCCAGTTGTTGTAGGAGGCGATCAGTCTTGGGTCGGTGGAAAAAGACTTTCGAACAGCAACACGCTGTTTTTCGTTCATTTCTTTGATCGTCAATAACGGCACTCCCGCTTTGAGGGCGGCGAAATGCATGTCGATCAACGGTATCTGCGACAAGTGAGGTGAGGGCCCCCAGGCCGGCATGGATCGGCCCTGCTCTCCCGGGTAATAACCGCCGCCCACATCGGAATGCATGCCGGGATATCCTACATTACCCCGTCCAGTTGCCGATTCCAACGGAAAACTCGCGCGCTGTTCATGCAGAGCAATAAAGTGGGCACATTCTTCGACTACTGGATGGATGCTCTGCGTTCCATCTCCCCAAGCCATATGACCAAAGGTGACTGGTGTCACATCACCCACACCTACTGCCGCAACGGTATCAAAAATTCCCAGGAAACCTATCCGAATGGGTACGCCGGCAAGCTCAAATGCGCCATTTTCCCGTTCAAATATCTGATGCAGCCAATGTGCACTGGCACGCGCTTCGGCCGCGCCACGGGAAAAACCGAAAATGGAAACATTAATTTGCTTTACCTTGCGCTGATGGGTTTTTACGACCTTTGCAAGACGCTCTTCCAGAGCGGTCAACATTGCCCAGCGCCGCACGCCCTCTTTACCCAGCAGCATCTGAGAACTCATCAAGTTAACCAGCACCCGCTGTGTGTCGGACTCAATTAAGTTGGAGCCGGTCAAGTATGAATGCACTGCATTGAACAGCGAGGTAATGCCCCAGTTTATTCTATCGGCGCCCATATAGCCAAATCCACCGCCAGCATTATCGGTAAGGGCTGAAATAGTGTCACCAATAGCAGCAAACGGAGTTCCTACACCTGGCATATAGACACTAAAATATCCATTTCTCTCTTGCTCAAGATGCGCATCCCACAACTTGGCAACGTTGCTGTGCTTGTTCCGTTGCCGCTGTGTAAGATTTTTCGGATTGACAACGGGATCAACCTGCCTCCACGCAGCATTATTTCCACTCCCATCATAAAACAGACCGATATAAACTTGCCCTTGGCATTCAGTTTTGTGAGGTGATCTAACACATGCCATGGCTTTTGCACGTTGTGACGATTCTTTTGCCGTGAGCCTGCGACGCCCATCCAAGGGGGCTTTACGTCCAGTATAAATAATAGACATTATATAAGCTCCATGAAAAATTTTTTTGGAATTACTCCCATATAATCTCCAATGGCACACCTGGCTCAAGCTCTGCCTCCTTGCCTGAGAGTGGATACTTTCTGTGCCCTAATGCATATTTAGTTACAAATACCTTATAATTTCCATTGTGCAGAAAATGTACTATAAATCTTCCAGCATCGCTTGAGACATACTTAGGCACTGGGACGGTTTTTTCCACACTAATTTCTTTTCCATTTTTTATGGTACTCATGCGGATTGTTGCCGTCATTCCCGGCTGCCATACTGCTGGAATTGCAAGACAACAAGTGTATCCGCCGCCACCGGAACCCGCATCGAGATAACCGACCTCCACTTCCGACCCTGTCGACAAGGTCACTAAGTAACCCCCAATCCCATGTTCGGTATGATTATATCCACTTACATTGACTGGTAACATCATCTTTCCCTTGCCACAAGCCATATTTGAAAACAAAAGAAACCCACATAAAAGGACACAATAAAATCGTTTTCCCAATAAATTCATCATAACCTCTCAAGAATAAAAATAATTCATCGCAAATAACATTCATATCAGAAAAATTATTCCCAAATTATCTCAAGCGGCTCGCCTTGCTGCAATTCAGCTTCTTTTCCATAAAGAGGATATTTTCGATGTCCCAGCAGGTATCTGGTCACAAATACTTTATAACTTCCATTGTGCAGAAAATGTACAATGAACATCCCAGCATCGCCAGCAGTGTACTTTGGCACCGGAACACTTTCTTCCACATGAATTTCTTTGCCATTTTCTATTGAACTCATGATGATATTTGCAGTCATTCCCGGACGCCATATTGTCGGCAGGGAAAGGCAGCAAGTCATCCCTCCTCCACCTTTTCCAGGAGCAAGGAATCCGGCTTCCACCCTTGACCCATTTGATAGCGTCACGACATATCCACCGATTCCATTCTCGGTATGATTGTAGGCGCTCAAATTGACTGTCAAGTCCATTTTTTCCTTGCCACATGCCGTATTTGAAAATGCCATAAAAATACATAAAAATACATTGATTAAATTTCTTGGAAATAGCCTTTTTATCATCTGAGTTCCTGAAATTCATTGACCAAATACATCCCGAGATTGAAATGAAAATTACATCAACCTTAGATGTAACTTATCCCTTGGGTTCATACGCCTCCCACAGCGGCGGCCCCGCTTCCCAAACGGTTTTCGGCAAGGCTTGCAGCGCGTCGTAAAAGGCGTCCAGCGATGCGGGTGGGTTTTTCATGAATTCAACAAACAAGGGCTGTTCCATTGCCTTGCCAGAGGTATACAGCGCCAGCAAGACATATTGCGTTTGCCGGTCGAGGTCATCGATCCCGGCATCGAGCGCGCGCTGCTGGTATTTCGCGACAAAGGCGTTCAGGACGCGCGGCGGCGTGTCATTGGTTTCATCGGTGATCACGCGCCGCAAATGGCTGACCAAGTTGGCGGTGTCGGCCGGTTTCAGCTTGGCGTGCTTGACGGCGCTTGACGCCTGCGGCGCGGCTTTTACCGCTGTCTGCGCTGCGACGTTGCCGCTGGCAATCACCAAGGCCAAACTCAGGCACAGTGCCAGCGCCGGGAGCCGGTCAAGCTTCAAGTTGAATGCCCCACAAGGGCGGACCGGCTTCCCATACGTCGTCGGACAAGGCTTGCATGGCTTCATAGAAACTTTCGATAGAGGTGGGTGGGTCTTGCATGAGGGCGATGAAATCGGGGTGTTCGATGCCGGCGCCGGAGGTGTACAGGGCCAGCAGCAGGTATTGCGTCTGGCGGTCCAGGTCGTCGATGCCGGCGGCCAGGGCGCGCTGCTGGTAGCGGGCAACGAATTCGTACAGCAGCCGGGGCGGGGTATCGTTGGTTTCGTCCGTGATCACCCGCCGTAAATGACTGATCAGCGTATCGGCGTCACCGGCATCGACCAGCATGCCGTATTGCGCATCGTCCAGGTGGATGAGCGGCGAGCCCATCAGCACAGCGTCCGGCGCAGCACCGGCGGTGTCGACATCGAGCAGGACGGCAACGTCACCAAAACGGTTGATGTACTGCAAACTCAACAGTCCCGCCACAAACTGCTCGCGCTGTAGCGGCCCCAGGCAGGCCAGCCAGACGGGCAGGATGCGCGTGTCGTACCAGCGCAGCATCATCTGCTGCTCGTCACTCAGGCCGACGGCGTGAAACTGGCGCAAATGCCGCGCCAGTTCGGGCAAGGGCCACGGACTTTCCATCCAGCTCAGGCAAGGTGCGCCATAACCGAGTTTTTCGGCCCAGTCGCAGACTTTCTCCAGCATGGCAGGCGCAAGGCCGGACAGCGATATCAGCAGCGGCGCGATCTCGGGCAGGCTTGCTTCATGGGTTTCCTCGAACAGCGAGGCATACGGCACTTTCCAGCGCTGCAGCGTCAGGTGGCTGTTTTCGGCCTGCGCACTGTCGAGCAGCAAATAAGGCAGGCGTTGCCGCCCAAGACTGGCCCGGACCCAGCCGTGCAATGCCGAAACGCTGCCGGGCGTCACCGCAGTACTCCCGCTGCACCCTGTTGCATGGCGCTCAAAATGCAGCTTTTACACGTGCTCGATGGCAGCGGCGGCATCACATACGGCGCGCGCGTGGGGCCGATAAAACTCTTCTTGCCTGCAAATACGGTGATCTTGCCCGGACACTGGATCGTGATATTGCCGCCTTCGATCGTGATATTGGCGCCGCCCGCCGTCGACAAACGGATGCTTTTCAGCGCTGCCCAGTCGACATGCGCGTTAGCGCTGATGACGTTGACCTCGTCGCGCGCCTGGAGCCGCAAGGTGTCGCCTTGCGCCTGCGCGTCGATGGTGCCCTGGGCGGCGATCAGCTGCACCCCGGCATCACCCTCCCCGGCCTTCATCGCGCCGCCCAGCATGCCGATGGCCTGGCCCGTGTGCAATCGCCACTGGCCACCGCTGCTCCATTGCGTGTCCTGCCCGCTCATCAGGATGACGCTCTCGCCATTGGCTAGCTGCAGGTCTTGGCCGGCGATCAGGCCCAGGTCAGCCTTGGCGGCAATGGCGATCAGCGAGTCCTTGGTGTGCGGCAGTTGTTCGTGCATGCCCGCCACGCTGGCCTGCATGGCTTTCAGGGGCGCCGCCTGCTCGTCGAGTTCACTGGCATTGGCGGCGCTGGCGCCGACATGGCTGGCGTAGGCCACCGTTTGATGCGTTTGTGCGGCCTGGCTGAAGGTGTCGCCCAGCAGTACAGCCTGTTTCAACAATGCCATGCCACCGGCATTGTCGCCGGCCGGATCGCGTTGCGCGGCCTCGTGCCTGAGCACATAGCTGCTCACCAGCAAGCCCGCCTTGGCCCGCACCGCGCCATACGCATCGGTGCGCAACTCGGCGCCGGCGCCGCGCAGGCTGCCCCGGTAATTGTCGGCCGCGTGGATCAGGTGGCCAAGAGTGAGTTCGCTGGCCGCATGGCTGCTTTTCAGCTGCACCCGGCCCTGGCTGTCGGTGTCGTCAAACAGCAGCTGGTTGTAGCCCGCCGCTCCTCCCGCCTTGCCGAACTCCTTGCTGCGGATACCCCATTGCGCGCTGGCATTGCGGTGCGCCGCGCTGGCCCCTGCGGCGCCATGCCACAAGGGACTGTTGCCGCCCGCCACATTGCCCTGGCCCGCTACCGCGTGATCGTGTGCCGGCTGGAACACGCCGGCGTCGCCAGGCTCGCCACCGATGCCGCCCGGGGTCGGCTTGGTACCGCCCTCGCCCTGACCGTTGTACAGCGCGCCGACGATGACGGGCCGGTCGATATCGTTTTCCAAAAATTGCACCAGCACTTCCTGGCCGATGCGCGGCAGGAACTGGCTGCCCATGCCGCCGCCAGCCGCGCGCTGCGCCACGCGCACCCAGCAGGTCGCGGCCGTTTCCTGTTGCCAGTGAAAGCGGATGCGCACCCGGCCCAGCCTGTCGCAATAGATTTCATCGGCGCCGCTGGCCGCGTCCTGGCCATCGGCGCCCACGACGATGGCGCTCTGGCTGCCCAGGGCCGTCGGCGTGGCATGCTGGCGCGCATCGTTGCCATCCTGCAGCGGACGCCACGGCGTGCTTGCTGTGATCATCTCGATGCAGTTGGCGTAACCGCTGGCTTGCGCCTGGGTGATCGCGGCGGCGACATCGGGAAAACCGTCGCCCCACTGCGCCACGGTTTCCTCCAGCAATTCCGGTATCGGGCCGAACAGTTCCGCCAATCCCTCCAGTGCCGGCGCCGGCAGGTTGTTGACGCCGATGCTGGCCACGCGCAGCACGACATACTCGGGTGCGGCGCCATCGGCGGGCGGCAATGGTCCCTGCGTCAGGGTAAAACGCGTGCCGGCGCGCAGGGTGCGCACGGTCGAGCGCGCCTGCCATAGCTGGGCGCGCGCTTCATGCGCCTGCATCTGCAATTGCGCGTAGCGTTGCGCCTGGGCGGCGCTGGCGTACCAGTACTGGCCCGGCGTATCGTAGCTTTCCAGCACCGGCGCATGCTTGCCGCTGAGCGCAGTGTTGGTCGGCACGCTGGCGGCCACGGCCTTTTTCGCCTTGTAGTCATAGCTGAGCACGCTGCTCAGGCCCACCTGCAGGCTGCGCCGCGCGCTCAAGGCCTGCACGCTGTCGCCCGGTTCGCCGACGCGCGCGCCATGAAAGCGCAAGCCGCCGCCTTGCGCGCTGCTGGCGTCCTCGGGCGTGGCGCACACCTGACTGCTGTCGGCAAAGACGATCATGGTCTGACCGTCAAACCGCCAGGCCAGCCCCTCTTCCGTCAGCAGGCGGCGCACGAAATCGTAGTCCGATTCGCGGTACTGGCAGCAATAGCTGCGCTCGCCCGCTTCCTGCATGAATGACGCCACCTCGTCGCTCCAGCGCCACAGCGCGTACGGCGCATACGCCTGCAAGACCTCGTCGACGATGGCGCTCACGCTCCGGTCTTGCCAGACGCGGCTGTTACGCGCCTGGGTCAGCAGCCACAGCCATGGGGTGATGCGCAGCCGGTAGCGCGCCAGTCCGCCATTGCTGCCGAGCGTGGCGGCGGCGCTGATATAGCCGGAAAATGGAGTGCGCGTGCCGTCCGCCAGGCTGATATGCAGGCTGGCCGGCTGGCCCAGCAGCGACGCCAGCGCCACATGGGCGCTGGTGGACAAGGCGATGATGTCGCGCGCGCCCACCTCCTGCAGCCGTTCGTCGGCGGCAAAGGCTTCGACCAGCAAGCCGCTGTCCGCGTCCTCGCCGTAGGTCAACTCGTACAGCCGCGTGGCGCTCGTGAAAGCAGCCAGCGCGTCAGCAATCTTGTCGGTCGAGGTGGATGACATGCGCTTCCCGTCAGTCGTTTACCAAATTTTGCATATTTAACAATTATTGTAGCGAGGAATTTATATCACCGGAGCGCGATTGAAACCGGGTGAACAGATTGCTCCCTCCTCTCCACGCACCATGGCGGCAGGACTTACTTGATGGTGTACTTGAACTGCCCCTGCTTGCTGGCGCTGACCTTGATTTTCGTAATCGCTGCGCCTTCGGCCATCTTGGCCAGCACCGACTCGGCGATCTCGGGCAGCACCGTGCCGTTGAGGATATTGTCGACATTGCGCGCGCCCGAATCGACTTCGGTGCAGCGCGCCAGCACGGCCTCGACCAGCGCCTCGTCGTGGCTGAATTCGGCCTTGTGATTGGCCGCGATGCGCTGGGCGATCTTGCCCAGTTTCAGGCCGATGATATTGACCAGCACGTCGTCCGAGATCGGATAGAACGGGATCACTTTCAAGCGTCCCAAAAAGGCCGGCTTGAAGGTTTTCATCAGTTGCGGGCGAAGCTTTTCCTCCAGCTGCTCCGGCGTCGGCAGGTCTGGCGCCGCCACATTCAGGCAGGCCTGCATCAGGATGCTCGAGCCGACGTTCGAGGTGAGAATGATGATGGTGTTTTTAAAGTCGATCTCGCGCCCTTCGGCATCCTCCATCACGCCCTTGTCGAAGACCTGGAAGAACAGCTCGAGCACGTCCGGGTGGGCTTTTTCCACTTCGTCGAGCAGCACCACGCTGTAAGGGTTGCGCCGCACGGCCTCGGTCAGCACGCCGCCTTCGCCATAGCCGACATAGCCGGGCGGCGAGCCTTTCAGGCCTGACACGCTGTGCGCTTCCTGGTATTCGCTCATGTTGATGGTGATCAGCTTGCGTTCGCCGCCATACAGCACATCGGCCAGCGCCAGCGCCGTTTCCGTCTTGCCCACGCCGGACGGGCCGACGAACAGGAACACGCCCTTCGGCTTGTTCGGATCGTCCAGGTTGGCGCGCGAGGTACGCACGCGCTGCGCCACCGCTTCGATCGCATGCGACTGGCCCAGCACGCGCTCTTCCAGCATGTCCTTCAGTTTGAGCACCGTACGGATTTCATCCTTGACCATTTTTCCCAGCGGGATGCCGGTCCAGCCGGCGACGATTTCCGCCACCACGTGGCCGTCGACCTGCACCGGCACCATCGGTGTTTCGCCCTGCAGCGCGCGCAAGTCCTTGAGCAGGGCCTGCAGATCGCCGGCCTGGCTGGCGTCCGGTTTGACGCCGGCGCTTTCCAGGTCCTGGCGCGCCGCCCTGACTTTTCCGGTCAGCGTCTTTTCGTTTTCCCAGCGCGCGGCCAGCGCCGCATGCTCGCCGGCGGCGCTGCTGCGCTGCTCACGCAAGTCTTTCAGACGCACCGGGTGGTTGCCGCCGCTCTTTTCCTCGCGCTCGAGCGTGGCGACTTCGGCGTCGATGCGGTCGAGCTTTTTGACCAGGTTTTCCAGCAGGGCCGGCGTCGCGTTCTGGCCCAGCGCCACCTTGGCGCAGGCCGTATCGAGCACGCTGATGGCCTTGTCGGGCAGCTGGCGTCCCATGATGTAGCGGTGCGACAGCCTTACCGCTTCGGTGATGGCTTCGTCATAGATGCGCACATTGAAATGCTTTTCCATCAGCGGCGCCATGCCGCGCAACATGGCGCAGGCCAGTTCCTCGCTCGGCTCCTCGATCTTGACGACCTGGAAGCGGCGCGCCAGCGCGGCGTCCTTTTCAAAATACTTCTTGTATTCGCCCCAGGTGGTGGCGGCAATCGTGCGCAGCTCGCCGCGCGCCAATGCCGGCTTGAGCAGGTTGGCCGCGTCGTTCTGGCCGGCCGTGCCGCCGGCGCCGATCATGGTGTGCGCTTCGTCGATGAACAGGATGATGGCGTGCGTGCTTTTCTTGACTTCGTCGATGACGTTTTTCAGGCGGTTCTCGAACTCGCCCTTGACGCTAGCGCCGGCCTGCAGCAGGCCCATGTCCAGCGTATGGATCTCGACACCCTTCAACACATCGGGCACGTCGTCCTGCGCGATGCGCAGGGCCAGCCCTTCGACCACGGCCGTCTTGCCCACGCCCGCCTCGCCCGTCAGGATCGGGTTGTTCTGGCGCCGCCGCATCAGGATATCGATGGCCTGGCGGATCTCCGCATCGCGGCCGATCACCGGATCGACCTTGCCGTCGCGCGCGCGCGCCGTCAGGTTGGTGGTGAACTGGTCCAGCGCCGGAGTTTTCGACGCGGCCGCGCGCCCTGCCAGTTCGCCGACGGGGTCTCCTCCTCCCTCGCCGCCCTCGCCAGCCTCGCCATCGGCAGCCGAAGCGCCTGCCGCCTCCTGCGAGCCTTGCGTGATCTTGTCGAGGTTATGCTTCAAGTCGTCGAGCTTGAATTTGTTGAACAGTTTCGAGCCCCGGTAAGCCAGCTGCGCCAATTCAGGGTCGGTCAGCAGCGCCTGCAGCAGATGCGCACTGCGGATGCTGGCCTGGCGGCCCGCCTGCACGTCGAGCGACGCGATCAGCCAGGCGTTTTCAAACAGCTTCGGCAGCCGGGGCGAAAACACGGGGGTGCGCGCATTGCCGGTCTGCAGGCGCGCCACTTCGGCCTGCAAGTCCGCTTCGAGCATGCTGACGCTGATGCCGCTGTGGCGGGCGATCAGCGCAAAATCGCTGGCCGGCTGTTCCAGCAGGGCCAGGAACAGGTGTTCCAGGTCGACCTCGTATTGTCCGAGGCCGACGCAAATGCCGGCGGCGCGGGTGGCGGCGGTACGGCTGGTGTCATTGAGCTTGCTGATCAGCGTCTTGAGGTTGATGCTCATGGGGCAAAGGTCCTTGTGTGGAAACGGATAAAAAAGAAAGATGGTTCATGCCAGCGTGTGCAATTCGTAGCGCACGTCGCCACGGTCCTGCGCGGCGCCGGCGGTGATCAGGAAACTGTCCCAGCCCAGCCGCCCGCCGCTGCGCGGCTGCTCCAGGGTGACGCCATGCACATCCTCGGCGCGCAGCACCAGCTGCACTTCGTATTCGAGGCACAGGCCGGTAAACATGGTGAGCATTTTTTCCAGCGCGCGCGCGGCCGCCCCGCCCGGCAAGAAGGCGTCGAAATGGGCACGCGCCAGCGGCCCGACCACCAGCCGCAGGCGCAAATCGCGCTGCCAGACGCGCGCGCCGACCAGCGCCGTCGAACCCAGCATCGCGTTCATGCCACCGAGGCTGCTTTGCTGGTCGCGCGGCACGTCGTACCAGCAGCCGACAAACTGGGTCACCTTGATGCTCTGGCCGAAATACGCGGACAATACCTGGCCGATTGCCACCGCCGATGGCGGCCGGTGCCGCATGGCCGCGACAAAAAATCCCACCGACTCGTCGAGGACGCCATCGCCATCGTCGTACAGGCGCTGGCACAGCGACGCATGGCCCAGCCCCGCCAGCGACAGCAGCAGCGGCAGGAATTTGTCCCTGCCATCGAGCTGGTATTTGAGTTCCAGGCGGTACTTGCGCCACGCTTCGTAGAACAGCGCCAGCGCGCGGCTGGAAAAAGTGTCGAGAAAAGCGCGCGGTCCTTCGTCCTTTTCGTACAGCTGGTGCGCGGCGATGCGTTCCGTGTAATGGGCGGGCAGCGCGCCGGCCACGCCGAGAAAGCCCATGAAGGCCGGCGTGATGCGCACGTATTTCAGTCCGCCGCCCCGCACAGCTTCGCCCAGCGCGCGCATGTCGGCCGCCAGGGCGCCCAGCTCGCGCGGTTCGGCCTGCACGGCTTCAAGCTGGCTGGGCGCGAAATTGAGCGACACCGAATTTTGAAAGCGCAGGTAGTTGGCCACCGCGCCCTCGCGCGCCATACCGTTGCGAACCAGCCAGATTTCGAGCATGCGCACCGCCTGGAAGTACTGGAAGCGGTAAGGCTCGGCGAACAGGCGCTCGATTACACTAGGCTCAAATCGCCGCTGCGTGGTTTGCATCGCAACAACTCCTCTCCCGATTTTTTCGACAGCACCACCAGTTGCGTAAAACTGTTGGCATGCACGTACAAGCCGAGAAAACACTCGACGATATGGGCAAACGCATGGATGCCGCTGCCCACGAAAGCTTCCTCGTCGAGCGTCAGCCGCACTTCAAGGCCGCGCACCAGACAGGCGAAGGGATTGCCGGGCAGCCAGGCGTTGGCCGCCTTGTGGTCGATCGCGGCAATGCCGCTGATCTGCCGTTGCGAGGCCGCCGAGCGGGGCAAGTCATACAGGGTCAGCATTTCCTGGAACGCTTCCAGGCCGCTGCCCGACAGCGACAGATGGTTCAGCGACAGGTGCGAGATCAGGCGCCAGTGCGCGCCGCGGCCCCGCTCGAAGCGGTGCGACTCCGTCGGTTTGCGCAAGAAGTGGATGCTGCGCACGCTCGATCCGCCTTCCAGGAACAGGTCGCCGCCGCGCAGGCCATAGGTGAGTTGCGCCGGCAAGTCGCGGTTGGTGCAGCTCAACTCGAGGCTCAGGGTATCGGTTTCGATCGCGGCCGGGTCGAAATCGATGTCGACGATGGAAATCTCGGTCTCGTAGCCGGGGCTTTTTTCGCTGACGGTGTCATCGCGCCGCATCACCCAGTAATGCCCGTCCTTGGCCGGCATCTGGCCGTGGCGCAGCGAATAGAACGGGCGAAATTCGGTGATCGACTCCCCTTGCGGCGTCTGGCGCACCAGCTTGACCGATTCGATGGCCTGCACCTCGAAGGCATAGGCGCGGCGCGCATCGGCCAGCACCGGATAGCTGGCGGCCGTGTGCGTCAGCCGGATCGGCTCGCCGCGCTGGCGGAACAGGTTGACCACCGGCGTGCAGCCCAGCAGCAGGTTATTGGTCGTCATGGTGCCCAGCATGCGCGCCGTATTCGAATCGGTGCGCAGGCCGGCCAGGGCCAGGTGCAAGGTGATGCGCCGGCAGCCGGACGGCAGCGGCGCGCACAGCGCGGCCAGGTCGATGTCGAAAAAATTGAATTTTTCGGGAAAGCAGAAATATTCGGTCAGCAGCCGGTAGGCCGGATGCGAACGGGCCGAAAACGGGATCAGCGCATCGTCCTCGGCATAGCCGGCGGTGCTGACGGGGAGCTGCGCCAGCGCGTTCCAGCGGCCGCCGTCGTCCGCTTCGACATAGGCCTTGACCGTGCGCATGAACAGCGCGTCGCGCAGCGCCGCGCAAAACGACGGTTCGCCGTCGATGAACACGCGCAGCTTTTTGACGCCCAGTTGCGCCAGGCTGATCTGATCGGCGGTCGCTTCGAGGACGATGCTGACGCTGGAAGTGGCGTTTGGCGGCAGTTGCACCTGCTCGGGCGCGTCGATGATGGCGGCAAACGCCGCATGCGTCAGCGCCAGCGGCGCCACGGTGACCGGATACGCGGTGCGGAAGGTGCATGCGACGCCCTTGACGGGGCGTGTCGCCAGCTCGGTGCCGCGCGCGATCTCGGTGGCGGCCGTCAGCTGCGCCGCCGCGCCGCTGTAGTCGAGGCGTGCGATCGAACACGAAGGAAATGGCCGCAGGTAATGCGGATACAGTACCTCGAACAGCGCCTCGGTGAATTCCGGGTAGTCGTCATCGAGGCGTTTCGAGATGCGCGAATTGAGCAGCGCGAAGGACTGGATCATGCGCTCGATATGCGGGTCTTCGCAGACTTCGCCGCCGATCAGCAGCCGTCCCGCGATCTTCGGGTAGCGCTCGGAAAACTCGCGCGAATAGCGGCGCAGGAAACCCAGTTCACGTTCGTAGTACGGCAATAATTCTTCCAAGTTCAGGCTCCTTGCGCCGTACGGCGCGCCTTGCTGATCGTGTAATGCAGGCTGGACGGCTGCAGGATGGCGTCGAAGTTGACAGGTTCCTGGGCCGAGTGCACCACCAGTAGCGCGGTAATGGCGAAATTGAGGCGGTTGATCGAGCCTTCCTGGATTTCCAGCGAAGCGCGCACGCTGCGCAGGCGCGGTTCATGGCGCGCGATGGCTTTTTCCAGGCACTGGCAGATATACGCGCGGTCGTCGGAACTCGACAAGCTCAGGCCGGCGAAATCATTGAGGCCGTAGGTGACGATCGAACGGCCGCATTCGGGAAATTTTTTCAGCAGCGCTTCCGGTATCACGGTGCGCGTGTTGAGCAGCGCCTCCAGGTCGCGTGCCACGGTGTCTTTCAAATCCTCCAGCGACAGGCGCGAGACGGTGCTACTGGAAGCGCCCTGGACGGGCGTGTCCATCAGGCGGTCGAACAACCCCGGCGTAAAACCCTTCATCGGTATCCTGTCGTTGGCGGTGGGAAGGAACAAAAGGGCGGCCTGCGGCGGCCCTTTGATTCAGAAGCATCAGTCACGCAGGCACAAGCCGGAGTCACCGTCGGCGGCTAGCCGGAACGGCGTCATCCGGCAAGGGCCGTTGTCGATCAAATCGTCTTGTTGGCCGACAGATCCCAACCGCCAGAGGTATTGCCGCCCGAGCCACCACCGACTTTTTGCTGCGTGTATTTCCACTTGACCTTGGAATACTTGATCGACACGTTCTCGCCGAGGATGTCGCCAGCGGCGACGGACGGCGCCACGCTGCTGATCAGCACGTTTTCCAGCTCGATCTCGAAATACTTGATGCGCTCGCCCTGGCCGTCGGCGCGCAGGAATTCGAACTTGGCTTTCGGGATCGTTTTACCGGATGAGCAATTTTGCAGCAGCAGAGGCGTGGCGAGGTCGGCCAGCTTGGCGACCACGATATCCTTGTGCTCGGTACGTTCGGCGGTATGGCCGCCGCCGGTCGAGGCGGTGGCGGACTTCGGCTGCAGCACTTCCCACTGGACCGACTTGCATTCGATCCAATCTTTATGGGAGGTGTCGGTGGATTCGCCTTTGATACCATCAATTTGCAAGTAAACGTCGATTGCCATGTCATTCCTTTCGGTTGTTGATGAAAAAATCAGGATTTGGTCGATTGCGGCAGCTCCGCGACCAAACGGAGTGAAACGGACAGCTCATCGAGCTGGAAATGGGGACGCAGGAAGGAAATGGCGCGGTAGACGCCGGGACGACCCGGCACTTCCGACACCTGCACCGACGCTTCGCGCAGCGGGAACTGGGCCTTCTGTTCCTGGCTGGCGTTATCGTCGAGCAGCACATATTGCATCAGCCAGCGGTTGAGGAAATCTTCGACGTTGGACGCGGCGGCAAAGCTGCCGATCTTGTCGCGCATCATCGCCTTCATGTAATGGGCGATGCGCGAGACGGCAAAGATGTATTGCAGCTGCGACGACAGCACCGCATTCGCATTGGCGGAATCGGTGTTGTATTTCTTGGCCTTCTGCGCCGACTGGGCGCCGAAGAACGCCGCGTAATCGGTGTTTTTGCAATGCACCAGCGAAATGAAACCCAGGTCGCTCAACTCTTTTTCGCGCCGGTCGGTAATCGCGATCTCGGTCGGGCATTTCAGCGCCACTTCGCCTTCGTCGGTCTTGAAGGTATGCGTCGGCAAGTCTTCGACCAGGCCGCCGCCTTCCACGCCGCGGATCGCCGCGCACCAGCCGTAGTCGTCGAAAGCCGCCGTCAGCTTGGCGCCGAAGGCATAGGCGGCATTGCACCACAGGTATTTCTGGTGGTTGGTGCCATCGACGTCCTCGACGAAATTGAAACCGTCGACGGTGGCGCCATCGGCCGGGTTGAACGGCAGCCGCCCCAGGTAGCGCGGCAGCGTGAGGCCGACGTAGCGCGCATCTTCCGATTCGCGGAACGACTTCCACTTCGCGTATTCGACCGTGTCGAACACCTTGGCCAGGTCGCGTGGTTTGCCGAGGTCGGCATAGCTTTCAAGACCGAACAGTTCGGGTGATGCGGCCGAAATGAAGGGTGCGTGGGCCGCAGCGGCCACATGCGACATCTGTTCGAGGAAATACATGTCCTCGGGCTGGCGCGTAAACTCGAAGTCGCCCAGCAGCGCGCCGAACGGAGCGCCGCCGAAAGTGCCGAACTCTTCCTCATACACTTTCTTGAACATGGTCGACTGGTCGAATTCCAGCGCACTCTGGAAATCGCGCACCAGCTCGCGCTTGGTGGCGTTGAGCAGCTTGATCTTCAGGTTGGTGCCGGTGGGCGTGTTGTCGACCAGGTGATGCAGGCCCGTCCAGCTGCTTTCCAGCTTCTGGAATTCGGGCGCATGCATGATGACGCTGAGCTGGCGTGAAATCAGTCTGTCCAGCTCGGCAACGCGCGCATCGATGGTGGCCGCCAGGTTGTTCGACACCACCACGGTGCCCTCCATCACCTGGCTGACCAGTTCTGAAATCAGGTCTTTGGCGCGTGCATGCTCGACGCTGGATTTGGCGACCTTGCTTTGTTCGACGATCTGGTCGAGCAAGCCGATATCGGTGGTCGCGGCGGCGCCGGACGCGGGGGTCAGTTGAGCGGACATGGGATCAGTCTTTCTTGGCGGTGGATTGTTGTTCCAGCTGGGCCAGCTTCTCCGTGCTGTTGAGCACGTCGTTCAGGATATCTTCCAGTTTGTCGTTGCCGGCCAGCTTGTTGCGCAGGTCGGCCAGCTTGGTACGCGCCTCGAGCAGGCGGCGCAACGGTGCCACCTGTTCCACCACCGCCTCGGGACGGAAGTCGTTGAGCGACTTGAAGCGCAGGTCGACGCGCAGCTGGCCGCCCTCATCGCTGAGCTCGTTGGCTACGCCAAACGCGGCGCGCGGCTCGACACCCTTGAGCACTTCGTCGAAATTGTCGCGGTCGATGCCGATGAACTTGCGGTCCTTCAGCCGTTTTTGCTCGACTTCGGAATTGCCGCCGAAGTCGCCCACGACGCCCATCACGAAGGGCAGCTCCTTGTTTTCAATCGCATCGCCGATTTCCACGTCATACGTCATCTGCACGCGTGGCGGCCGGACCTTTTGCAGGCGTTTTTGAACACTTTCTTTTTTTGACATGACACATCCCTTCACGAGTAATGGGCGGCATCCGCGATGCCCCTGGTAGATCGCCTTACTGCTTCAGCTTCACTTCAAACCATCGAAGGGATTGGCACTGCTGTCAGCAGTCTTGCTCTGTCCCTTGCGCTGCGAACGCACCGGCGGCTTGTCGCGTACCTGCGCTGCGGCCGGGGCCGGTACCAGCACGGTTTCGCCCAGGCTTTCGCGCAGCAGCTTGGCCAGGTCCTGCGATTCGGTGCGCAGCGGGCCGGACAGATTATTCTGGCGGCTCAAGTCGGCCAATGCACGCGTCGACAGGCGCAGTCCGCTGATCGCAATGACGCTGTTGGCCAGCTTGTCAGCCGGGTCGCGCACCAGCACTTCCTGGGCATTGATGATGGCGTCGCCGTACTGGCCCGCCTCATAGCGGGTCTGCGCCATGCGAACCCATGGATTCTTATCGGCTGGAAATTCGACGGCGGCTTGTTTCCACAAACCCATGGCCGCTTCGTTGTTGCCCGAACTGGCGGCCTGGGTCGCCTTGGCCATCAGTTCCTCAAGCGAGGGCGGCGGCGGCGCCGTCTTGACCGCAGGTGCGGTGCTGCAGGCGCTGAGCGTCAATGCGCAGGCAACAGCGGCAAACAAATGCAATGTGAATTGGCGAGACATGGTCTGATTTCCCTCAAAAAAAAGATGACGCGGTCATTAAAAAACTTGCAATTTATAGTTGCCAAATTCGTATTTTTGCCGAGACTAACACGGATTTAATATTGACTCCGTTCAATAGAAAATACGCGAAAACTCACATTTCAACCGGCCGCAAAGGCAGGCACCATGCGGGAAACGTACCGTACGCACCTTTCTTCAAGATAATGTTAATGTTGTTGCAGTTGCGAAAAAAGCACATAATTTCCTATTGCAAAGATTGAATGATCGGACGCTCCGGCAAGGCGCCGATCGCGCTTCAAAAGAACCCGGGAGCGGCAGCGTTCTCCGCGCTTTTACTTCTTCGGAAAAAAGGGCAATCGATGAGCATTACAAGCAAATTGTTATGGGGTGAAGGTCTGTTTCTGCGCCCCCAGCACTTCCAGCAGCAAGACCAGTACCATGAACATCGCCTGCACGAAAGCATCAAGGCGCTGCATCCCTACGCCTGGGGTGTCAACCACGTGCAGATCGACCGCGATGCGCTGAGCAATAACACGCTGCGGCTGCTGGAACTGTCGCTGGTGTTCCAGGACGGCGAAATCTACAACGCTCCCGGCGCCGATGAGTTGCCCGAAGCCCTGGACCTGAGCAAGCTGCTGCAATCGCAGCAAACCGCCACGTTCTATGCCGCCCTGCCCGCCTTCAAGCATTTCGGCGGCAACTTTGCCGCGCCCGACCAGCCCAACGGTGCGGCGCGCTACGGCCAGACCAACCTGGAAACGCCCGACCTGTACACCCATGCGGCGCAGGCCGAACTGGCCTACCTGCAAAAATCGCTGCGCCTGGTGGCCGAATCGGAACCGCGCGATTCGTATGTGAATTTTCCATTGCTGCGCCTGCGTCGCCTGTCGACCGGCGGCTTCGAGCCGGACCCGTCGTTCGTGCCGCCTAGCCTGTCGATCCGCAGCGCCCCGCTGCTGTTCCTGCAACTGCGCCGCCTGATCGATGCGCTGCAGGCAAAGGTCAACGCCCTGTACGGCCACCACCGCGAACCGAGCAAGAATGTGATCGAATTTCGCTCCGGCGACATGTCCTCGTTCTGGCTGCTGCACACGGCCAGTTCGGCGTTCGCCTCGCTCAGTCATTATTTCCATCATCCGGCGCTGCACCCGGAACGCCTGTACGAAGCACTGCTGGCGCTGGCCGGCGCGCTGATGACGTTCTCGAAAACCCATGCGCTGGCCGACCTGCCGGCCTACCAGCATGCCGATCCCGGGCCGTCGTTCGCACGGCTGCACGCGATCATCCGCGAACTGCTCGATACGGTGATCTCTTCAAAATATTTCGCCATTGCATTGACCGAGGTCAAGCCGTCTTACCATCACGGCAAGCTCGATTCGGGCAAGATCGACGACAAGACGGCGTTTTACCTGGGCGTCTCGGCCGATTTGCCGGGCGTGGAACTGGTGGACGTGGTGCCGCTGCGCTTCAAGATCGGCGCACCCGACGATGTGGAAAAATTCGTGCTGTCGGCCCTGCCCGGCGTGCGCCTGCAGCACACGCCGCAAGTGCCGGCCGCCGTGCCGGTGCGGCCCGATACCTATTACTTCACCATTGAGGCGAAGGGCCAGATGTACGACCGCATGCTGCAGGCCCAGTCGATTTCCATCTACGTTCCGTCCGGCATGCGGGATCTGAAACTTGAACTTGTCGCCATCACTTCCTGAAGATAAACGATGAATGCAAACGCCCCCTCCCTGATGTCCGGCGGCTCCGCCGCTTACGCATCGAGCGTACCGGCCGGCCCGGGTACCGAACACACGCTGACGGACCTGATGTACGACGGTTTCTACGCGCTGTTCATGCTGAAAAACGGCAGCGGCCCGCAAGACAATGCCGACTTCATCAGAAAGATGACGCAGTTTCTCGACGAGTTCGGGCACGCGGCGAAAAAACATGCCGCCTCGGCCGATGATATCGATGCGGCCAAGTATGCATTTTGCGCGGCTGTCGACGAAATCATCCTGCGCTCGCCCTATGCCATCCGCGACGAGTGGGCGCGCCGCCCGCTGCAACTGGTGCTGTTCGGCGACCAGCTGGCCGGCGAGAACTTCTTCATCCGCCTTGAAGCGCTGCGCGCGCGCGGCAGCGCGCACCTGCAGGCGCTGGAAGTGTTCCACATGTGCCTGCTGCTGGGTTTCCAGGGTCGCTACATCCTCGAAGGCTCGGAAAAACTGGCCTACCTGACGGCCCGCCTGGGTGACGAGATCGCCCAGATGAAGGGCAAGAAGGCGGGCTTTGCGCCACATGCGGAACGCCCCGACCAGATCGCGCACAAGTTGCGCAACGACGTGCCGCTGTGGGTGCTGTGCTCGGTATTCGCGCTGATCTGCGCACTGGGCTACCTGGGCCTGCGCACCATGCTGGCCAAAAACACCGAACAGCAGATGAACGCCTACAGCGATATCGTCAAGCTGGCGCCGCGCACGGCCAACCTGACCATCACGTTGCCGTAATGAGCGGCCCGGCAACGACAGAAGCTCCTCAGGGCGTGTTCGGCACCGGCCTGTCGCAGCATGCGCGGCTGATCACGCTGGCCACGGCGCAGGCATCGAACCTGCCCGAATCGCTGATGGCCGAGCGCATGAGGGGCCGCGAAGCGGTCAACGAGCTGTTCCGCTTCGAGGTCGATGCCTTGAGCACGGCGGCGGGCCTGGACCTTGCCAGCTTTCTCGGTGAGGAAATCACGCTCAAGCTGCTGCAGCCCGACGGCAGCTGGCGCGCCTGGCACGGACTGTGCACCGACTGCGGCTTTGCCGGCGCCGACGGCGGCGTGGCGCGCTACCGGCTGCGCCTCGAGCCTGCCTTGGCCTTGCTGGGCTTGCGCCGCGACAGCTATATCTTCCAGGACAAGAATGCGCGCGACCTCATCACGGAGCTGCTCGCCGACTATCCGCAGGTGCGCTTCGAATTCGATGTCAGCCAGGAACTGGCACCGCGCCCCGTCTGGACCCAATACCGCGAAAGCGACCTGGACTTCCTGACCCGCGTGCTCGCTTTCGAAGGCCTGAGCTGGCGCTTCGAGCACGAGCAGGACGATGGCGCGGCGCAACAAGGCGAACAACAGAACGCACAGCAGGCCAAGCACAAGCTGGTGATTTTCGACAGCAAGGCAGCCGCGCCGCCGACGCCGGGCGTGGCTGGCCTGCGCTTTCACGGCGTGCGCGCCAGCGATACCGATGACGCCATCGACAGCTTCAGCGCGCGGCGCCAGGTGCGGGCCAATGCGGTCGGCATCAGCAGCTGGGACCCGCAGCAACTGGCGGCACCGGCCGCCGAACACAGCTCGAGCCTGCAGGCGGGCGAGCTGCCGCCCCTGCCCCTGTACGACGGGTCCGGCGAACGGCGCCATGCCGACAGTGCTGCCGCCGATCCGCACGGCTTGCGCATGCTGCAGGCACTGGAACTGGAGAACAAGCAGTTCACGGGCGCTGGCGCGGTGCGGCGCATGGCGGCCGGCCACGCCTTTGAGCTGCTGCAGCACGAACAGTATGCCGGTGGCGCCAACCAGTTCACCGTGCTCTGGGTCGAGCACGAGGCACGCAACAACCTGGGCCCGGCTGGCGGCGCGCTGACGACGCTCTTGTCGAAATTATCGACAGTGGCCAGCCTGGGCGATGTCGCCAGCCTGCTCGCCGGCCAGCTCGAGGCGGGCACCTACCGCAATACCTTCGCTTGCGCGCGTACCAGCGTGGCCATCGTGCCGCTCGCCACCGCCGCGCGCCAGGCCAGCAGCGCGCTGGGGCCGCAAACGGCGCTGGTGGTCGGCCTGCCCGACAGCGTGGCGACCACCGGGCGCGACCATCAGATACGCATCCAGTTTGCCTGGCAACGGGGCGCCGCCGCCAATCCCGGCGGCATGGCGCACAACACGGATCAACAAGGCAACGCGCCCGGCAACGAAGCGTCAGGCACCTGGGTGCGCGTTGCCGAAGCCTTGGCCGGCCCGAACTGGGGTTCGCAATTTACGCCGCGCATCGGCACCGAAGTGCTGGTCGACTTCATCGAAGGCGACATGGACCGTCCGCTGGTAGTGGCCCAGCTCTATACCGGCAGCGACACGCCGCCCTATGCGGCCGGCGTCGATTCGGACGTCAATCACGCCGGCGTGATTTCCGGCATCCACAGCCACAATTTCGATGGCGGCGGCTATAACCAGTGGGTGATCGACGACACGCCTGGCCAGTTGCGCACCCGCCTGGCGACGAGCAGCGCGGCCACGCAGCTGAACCTCGGTTACCTGGTACAGCAAGGCCCCAACACGGCGCAGCGCGGCAGTTACCGCGGCAGCGGTTTCGAACTGCGCACCGACGCCTGGACCGTACTGCGCGGCGGCGAAGGCGTGCTCATCTCGACCACAGCCCGCGCACAGACTGGCGCGGGCATTGCCTCTACCCAGCTCGACACCACGGAAGCGTTGGCCCAGCTAAAAGGCGCGGCCGAACTGAACAAGTCGTTGGCCGAGGCCGCGCAACAACAAACCGCCCTGTTCAGCCAGGACGCGAAACAGGCCCAGCTGGACCTGATCAAGCAGATCGATCCCCAGCAAGATGGCAAATACCAGGCCAGCGTGGGCGGACAGGAGGCGCTGAAGGCCAGCGCGGGCGAGCGCAAGCTGGCTGCCGACCAGCCGGTGGAAAAATTCGGCCAGCCGCTGGTCGTGATGGAAGCGCCTGCCAGCATCAACTGGGCCACGCCAGGCTCGACCGTACTGTTTGCCGCCCAGCAGCTGCAGTGGACGACGCAGTCGGACTTGCACATGACGGCTGGCCACACTTATTCGTCCGTGTCGGCCAGTGCACATGGCTTGTTTACCCACACCGGCGGCATCCAGGCGATTGCCGCCAACGGCCCCGTATCGCTGCAGGCGCATACGGGACAACTGGAAATCCTGGCCGACAAGGCCATTACCGTACTCTCGGTCAACGACTGCATCGACATCAAGGCCAATCAAAAGATCACGCTGCAGGCCGGGCAATCGTCGATCACGCTTGAAGGCGGCAATATCACGTTTACCTGTCCCGGCAACTTCACGGTCAAGGGCGGCCAGCACGTGCTCAACGGCGCCGCCAGCGCGGCCGGCGTGCTGCCGGCGCTGCCGGACACGCGCATCAAGCTGTTCGACGAAGGCTTTGTGCTGCGCGACCGCGACACGGGCGAACCGATGCCGCGCCAGCCCTACCGCATCAAGCGCGAAGATGGCAGCTATGAGAGCGGCATGACCGACGAAAAGGGCTTGACGCATGTGATTGCAGCGGCCGCCGCCGAGGCGCTGGTGATCGAGCTGCTGAAAACGATGGGCGGCCAGGGTTCGGCATCGGCATCGGCACCCGACCCTGCCCCCTCTTCAGCGCCGGCGCCGGTACCAGGTTCGCCAGGGCAGCCGGCAGCCAGAACCAGCACCCCGCCGGAACCGAAATACAAGCCGGCAGGCGACTCCAGCACCACGCCGGTGGACAACAAACGGCGCAAGGAAGTGCTGGTCAAGCTGCCGGCCTGCTGGATCGCGGACTACGAAAAGGAAATCGCCGGTCCCTCGTATGGCCGCTATGCGCAGCCTTACCAGCACGACGGCACGCCGCACAAATACAGGGACAAGATCTGGTTCAAGCTGTACGTGCCGGCAAAATCGGACGGTCCGGTGGTGGTGGAAGTGCGTTTCAAGGCCATCACGGTACTGGACGCCGCAGGACAGGCGCTGGAAGAGAGCGACAAGGGCACGGAATCGGCGGCGCGGCGCGTCAAGGAGCGCGCCTACGTGGTGGCGCTGGCGCAGAAAAACGCGACGGCCGGCATCGAAGGCAACTGGAACAACAAGTTCCGGCTTGAAATCAATGATCCGCAATGCGGACAAAAAGTGCTGCCCGTGGTTTTCCGCGTCCTCTGGGTCGACGAGAATCAGCACTACACGCTGCAGATCCACAAGCGCTATGACCGCGAAAACGTGACCGGCGACGTGATGAACGTGTCGCTGGCAACGGAACTGACCACGTATGCGCATGAATTCGGACATTGCGTCGGCATGCCCGACGAATACTCGTACACGGAGTTCGAAGAAACGGTACGCTATTTCAAGCCGGACGGCACACTCGACGCGCCCATCGTTTGCCACGTCAACGGCACCTCGCCGCAAGACCTGACGCAATCGATCATGTCGTATGCGGAAGGCGCGCTGATCCTGAAACGCCACGGCTGGAATATCGCGATTGAAGCGCAGGAATTATTGAGCAAAAAAATTGGCAGGAAAATACGATGCGATATTGTCTGAGCCTCCTTATCTATGCCATGCTGATGGCACTACCATTGAAAGCAAACACCATGACGAGCACCCACGCGCCCCTCTCCATCTCCCTGCAATGCCTGGGCAACGCTGGCTGCGTCTATGAACGCAAGCCGATGGACGTGCTGGTCACCATCCGCAACGACGGCAGCCGCGATATCGGTTTTCCGCTCGACTACCTGCGCAAGTCGGGCCCGATCGTCAAATTCATCGACACCGATACCGGTGCCGTCACCTACGCCCGCCGTGGCCTGGCCAATCCGGCGCTGAAGACGAAATTCACCACGATCGCGCCAGGCGCCTCGATTTCCATGGAAATCGATATACATCCGACCGACATTGAAACGTTTCGCATCAAAAGAGTCGATATCAGCGTGGAGGTGATATTGAAGGGCGACATACGCATCGATGGCGAAACGGAGCTGCAGGACTACCAGGGCGGCGCGAAGATCCGCATCTTTGAAAAAGAGGAGTGAGGCGATAGGCTGCCATGCTCGTCTCGGTCTGCCTGACGAGAAATAGCCAGGCGACTGCATATATCACGCAATACCGCCCGACGCTATCTGTGATCGGAAACCACTAAGCCCTCTATGCGGAGCGGCGATCAGTTAGCGGATTAGACAAATACTCGGTACAGCTATCCGGGTGGCTCAAGTCCGAGACGACGAAGCCGCGTAAGCAGCGGCACAATTTGAAGCAGATCCATGAGGACCTGAAAGAGCTGGGCTATGCAGGGTCATACGACCGCGTGGCAGCGTTTGCCAGGCAGTGGAAGGCGCGTCAAACAGAGTGGGGCAATTCTGCGAGCAAACGAACACCTGCGCAGCATGTCGAACTTAATCTGGCTCCAGGAACCACCAAATGAATGCTCCATACTGCGTTCTTTCTCTATGGCGGGATAGATGGGGTGTTACCAGCCTATACATGCAGTCTTATAGATCAACGATATTCATGCAAGAGAAGGTAATTTCATCAGGGTAATGATATCCTTGATATTGGTCAAACAATAATCAAAAGATGCGCTTGGAGCCGCCAACAGAACTACAGAATGAATTGTCACCAGTGGTTTGGCCTCTCCCGCACCATAGTTCTGCGTAAATAAGAAGTAGATAAATCGTATTGAGACCTTTGGCCTTCTGCCAAGCACCAAGTGGGTGCTGATATCGTTGTCTGATCCTACGACGAGATCGTGCCGGGCCTTCCTATTCCCCTGCCCTACAGAGACTACTACCGCGCTCAATCAAAATGGCCTGCCCTTGCCATAAAGTACGGCGAAGGATGACATATCCGACCGAGTAAGCAACAGAGCATCTGCTTCTGAGAGCAATAACGGCATAGTTAGCTACGATAAACTAGCCCGTCATCTGCTTCGTGCGCTCGGCCAGATCGGGGACTTTGCGCGCTGGTGGTGGAGTAGCAATAGCGATCACGGCTGACGCGACATGGCACCTGACGGCATCACGCCAAAACAGAAGCTTGCCATGGCCGCTTAACCTCTACTTCTAAAGCGCTCTAAAAATGGGGGATTACCAATCATTGCTGGGTATATCGCGCGATCGATTTAAATCTCTAAAATTTAAACATAGGATCTAAAACCGTCAGTGAAATTATGCAATAATTCAAAAGGTTCCGTCATGCCAATTTGAAGTGCGGTACTGTCAACTGCAACACCCAACGCTGATTCTCCTATCTTAGTGAAAATAAACTGATGAAAATTACAAAAATTGTACTGGTCGCATCCCTTGCAGCACTACTTGGAGGCTGCGTGGCACCTCAACGTCCAAGCTTCACTCCGTTGCCATTTGACGCCGTTGAATATGATGCACTTCCTAAAAGTGGCACCGGTATTGTAAAAGGTCAAGTCTTTGCAAAAACAGTGGGCGGCACCGTGAAAAAAGGTGCCGGGAATGCAGTACTTTTAATACCAGTGACAAAGTACAGGCAACAGTGGTACCAGGCGGTACTCATGGAAGGCAGGGCAGCAGCAGTCTCTCAGGATCCACGCTACTCGACCTATGATAAAACTAAAACTACTGATGGTGAAGGTCGTTTTGAGTTTAATGAAGTTCCACCAGGTCAATACTACGTACTCAGTAATGTGAATTGGGAAACCATTTCGGATAATGAATATTCACGGCGCTTGGGCCTTCTTGATCAACAAGGCGGCCTGGTTGTGCGAACAGTCGAAGTGAAGAACGGCGCGACAACTGAGGCAATCCTCAACCGCTAAAGTACAGTCGGGCGGCAGCTTACTTGAAATCTTGCCCTGATACAAAGGCAAGTCCAGGTAATTTGCCGCTCAATTGCCTGCTACTCTTCGTTTCGAATAGATCATCCACCTACCTGCCGTACCGTCCAAAGCTTGCGTCTTGCCTGCGACTTTCCAGCTTCCATCTCCAACCTTTGTTGCACATCTTTTTGCTAAACCGCGCTGTCCTAAACCTGATCTTATTGAAGGCAAGAGGCAGGAAAAGCCTGCCTTGGAACGCCTAAACAAAACGTCGTCCAAAGAAACCCCTCGGCGGACAGCATACCGGCCCCAATCCAACCGACCGGGGCAAGCTTGGCTGCAAGCCCCATCTGCTCATCGATCAACGCGGTCTGCCTCTGGTGGCAAGCATATCGGAGACTCAGGTACATGATTCACGGATGCTGATCCCGCCGCTTGTCTCGGCGTCCTTGACGCGGGCCTTATTCCGCGCCGTTCCTTTCGCCGGGGACTTCTCCGCCGTGATCAGTTTCTTTGCCTCGCCCAGCTTCTCGCGCGCCTCCGCCAGCGTCATGCCGCCGACGCCATAGCGGCCGAGGGTAACGGTCTCCTGGCGGCCGTTGATTACATAGTGCCAGACAAAATAACAAAAAAGCCCGTGAAATCACGGGCTTAGGTGTGGTTTCCTGCCTATCAGTGCCAGCAGTTGCTAGACATCAAATCATTCCCACTCGATGGTCGCCGGCGGCTTGCCCGAGATATCGTAGACGACGCGGTTGATGCCGCGCACTTCATTGATGATGCGGTTCGAGACCTTGCCCAGCAGGCTGTGCGGCAGGTGTGCCCAGTGGGCCGTCATGAAGTCCTGCGTTTGCACAGCGCGCAGGGCCACCACGTATTCGTAGGTGCGGCCGTCGCCCATCACGCCCACCGATTTGACGGGCAGGAAGACGGCAAACGCCTGGCTGGTCGCTTCGTACCAGTTGGTCGGAACGCTATCCTGGTCGAAACCAGGAACCACGACCGGCTCATACGGCGTGTTGCGCAGCTCTTCGATGAAAATGGCGTCGGCGCGGCGCAGCAGGTCGGCGTAGTCTTTCTTGACTTCGCCGAGGATGCGCACACCGAGGCCCGGGCCCGGGAATGGGTGGCGGTAGACCATGTCATGCGGCAAGCCCAGGGCCACGCCGAGTTTACGCACTTCGTCCTTGAACAGTTCGCGCAGAGGTTCGAGCAATTTCAGCTTCATGGTGTCCGGCAAGCCGCCCACGTTGTGGTGGCTCTTGATGGTCTGGCCTTTTTTACCTTTACCGGCCGATTCGATCACGTCCGGGTAAATCGTGCCTTGCGCCAGCCATTTGGCGTTGACCAGCTTGCCCGATTCCACCTGGAACACTTCGACGAATTCGCGGCCGATGATCTTGCGCTTTTGCTCAGGATCGGTGACGCCGGCCAGGTGGCCCATGAACTGGTCTTCCGCATCGACGCGGATGACTTTCACGCCCAGGTTCTTGGCGAACATGTCCATCACCATTTTGCCTTCGTCCAGGCGCAGCAGGCCGTGGTCGACGAAGACGCAGGTCAGCTGGTCGCCGATGGCGCGGTGGATCAGCGCTGCCGCGACGGAGGAATCGACGCCGCCGGACAGGCCCAGGATGACATCGTCGGTGCCCACTTGCGCGCGGATCTTTTCCACCGCTTCGCTGATGTAGTCGGGCATGTTCCAGTCCGATTTGCAGCCGCAGATTTCATGCACGAAACGGCCGAGCATGGCCTTGCCCTGCACCGTATGCGTCACTTCCGGGTGGAATTGCACGCCGTAGAACTGGCGCTCTTCGTCGGCCATGGCGGCGATCGGGCAGCTCGGAGTGTTGCCCATCAGTTTGAAGCCTGGCGGCATTTCCAGCACTTTGTCACCATGGCTCATCCACACTTTCAGCATGCCGTGGCCTTCGTCGGTGACGAAGTCGGCAATACCGTTGAGCAACTTGGTGTGGCTGCGGGCGCGTACTTCGGCGTAGCCGAATTCGCGTACCAGGCCGTTTTCCACTTTGCCGCCCAGCTGTGCCGCCATGGTTTGCATGCCGTAGCAGATGCCCAGCACGGGCACGCCCAGCTCGAACACGGCTTGCGGCGCGCGCGGCGAGTCGCCGTCCAGGGTGGAATTGTGGCTGCCCGACAGGATAACGCCGGCGGCGCCGTAGTTGCGCACGAACTCGTCGCTGACGTCATGCGGGAAGACTTCGGAAAACACACCGGAATCGCGCACGCGGCGGGCGATCAACTGGGTGACTTGGGAACCGAAATCGAGAATGAGGATTTTAGAATGCATGATGGGGACTTTATCTGAGGTCATTACAAAACCGGCGCACTAGGCGCCGGTCTGGTGTGTCGCTATTTACTCGGAACGGTAATTCGGCGCTTCCTTGGTAATCTGCACATCATGGACATGCGACTCGCGCATGCCGGCCGAGGTGATTTCCACGAATTCCGCTTTTTCGCGCAGTTCGTCGATGGTGGCGCAACCGCAGTAACCCATCGATTGACGCACGCCGCCCACCAGCTGGAAGATGATCGCCAGCACGCTGCCCTTGTAGGCGACGCGGCCTTCGATACCTTCAGGCACGAACTTGTCGGCCTTCATGGTGGCGTCCTGGAAATAGCGGTCAGCCGAACCATCGGACATCGCGCCCAGCGAACCCATGCCGCGGTACGATTTGTAGCTGCGGCCCTGGTACAGGATCACTTCGCCCGGTGCTTCTTCCGTACCGGCAAACATGGAACCCATCATGACGGTCGAGGCGCCAGCGGCCAGCGCTTTGGAAATGTCGCCCGAGAAGCGGATACCGCCGTCGGCGATACACGGCACGCCCGTGCCTTCCAGTGCTTCGGCCACATTCGAGATGGCCGTGATTTGCGGTACGCCCACACCGGCGACAATACGCGTGGTGCAGATCGAGCCAGGACCGATACCGACCTTGACCGCATCGGCGCCGTATTCCACCAGCGCCTTGGCGGCAGCGGCGGTAGCGATGTTGCCGCCAATCACTTCGACTTGCGGATACTTGGTCTTGATCCAGCGTACGCGGTCGAGGATGCCTTGCGAGTGGCCGTGGGCCGTGTCGACCACCAGCACGTCGACGCCGGCGGCGACCAGCAGGTCGATGCGCTCTTCATCCTTGGCGCCCACGCCGACGGCAGCGCCGACCAGCAGTTTGCCCTGGCTGTCTTTCGACGCGAACGGGTGGGAAGTCGACTTCTGAATATCCTTGACGGTGATCAGGCCGCGCAGTTCGAATGCGTCGTTGACGACCAGCACGCGCTCGAGGCGGTGCTTGTTCATCAGGCGCTTGGCTTCGGCCGTATCGGCGTCTTCCTTGACGACCACCAGCTTTTCGCGCGGGGTCATCTTGGCGGAAGCTTCCGCGTCGAGTTCCTGCTCAAAACGCAAATCGCGGTTGGTGATGATACCGACGACTTCCTTGCCCTTGACGACAGGGAAACCGCTGATGCCGTATTGTTCCGTCAGCGCGATCACATCGCGGATTTTCATTTCCGGCGGAATCGTGATCGGATCACGCAGCACACCTGCTTCGAAACGCTTTACGCGGGCCACTTCACGTGCCTGGTCCTTCGGATTCAAATTCTTGTGGATGATGCCGATGCCGCCTTCCTGGGCCATCGCGATCGCCAGACGGGCTTCCGTCACCGTATCCATGGCTGCGGACAGCAAGGGAATATTCAAGGTGATATTGCGGGTCAGGCGAGTTTTGAGGGACGTATCGGCGGGCAGAACGTTGGAGTAGGCTGGGACGAGCAGCACGTCATCGAATGTGAGTGCTTTTTGAAGTAGACGCATAGCATTTCCTATTGGCGCAAAAGCAGATTATACAGAAAAAAGCGCCCTCCGTCCTTGCAGCATAGAAAAGATATTTGAAAATAGCCAAAAATGGCGCGCGCCAGGCAGCGGCCACCCTGCCCGCTCAGCCCTTGGCAGGCTTGCCGCCAGCCCTGCGCCGGCGCGCCTCTTTCGGGTCCGCCTGCAAGGGACGGTACACTTCCACCCGGTCATGTTCGTGCAATACCGTATCGAGCGGCTTCTTCTTGCCATAAATGCCCACCATATTGACGGCAAGGTCGATGCCGGGGATGGCCTTCAGCAAGCCGCTCTGCGCCACCGCCTGTTCGATGGTGGTGCCTGCAGGCACCGTCAAGGCGCGCAGGAAGCTGCTATCCGGCAAGGCATGGCAGACTTGCACGTGGATGCTGGCGTCAGCCATACACGGTCTCCGCGCGCTTGCAGAAGGAATCGACCATGCTGTTGGCGATCATGCCGAAGACGGGGCCGATGATCTGTTCCAGCACGCGGCTGGAAAACTCGTAGTGCAGGTCCAGTTCGATCTTGCAGGCATCTTCACGCAGGGCCTTGAAGGTCCACACGCCATCGAGGGTCTTGAAAGGGCCGTCCACCAGCTTCATCTTGATGGATGACGGCGGCACGTTCTCGTTGGACGTGGTGAAGCTTTGGCGCACGCCGTGGTAATGTATGCCCACGCTGGCGACAACCGTGTTCTCGCCCCGCTCGCGAATCTCGACCGCACCGCACCAGGGCAAGAATTTGGGATAATCCTCCACCGCCGCCACCAGCGCGAACATTTGTTCGGCGCTATAGCCGAGAAAAACTGATTTATGTACTACTGCCATTGAAGAACCATTTGCTATGATGTTGGATACATTTGATTTTATCGCGCTTGCGCGAGACAGTAGTTTAACCGACCCGCGCACATTTACCATCTCATGACCATAGCAGACAACAGAAAAGCCTTCCACGACTACTTTATCGAGGATCGCTACGAAGCGGGCATCGTGCTGGAAGGCTGGGAAGTCAAGGCCATCCGCGACGCCCGCGTACAAATCAAGGAAGCCTACGTCGTCGTCCGCGGCGATGAACTCTTCCTGTTCGGCGCGCACATCAGCGCCCTGCCGACCGCCTCCACCCACATCCATCCGGAAGCCGTACGCACGCGCAAGCTGCTGCTGCACCGCACGGAAATGGATAAACTGATCGGCAAGGTGGAACGCTCCGGCTACACCCTAGTCCCGCTCAACCTGCACTACAAGGGCGGCCGCGTGAAATGCGAAATCGGCCTGGCCAAAGGCAAGAAGCAGCACGACAAACGGGCTGCGGAACGCGACCGCGATGGCGCGCGCGAAGTGCAAGCGGCAATGAAATCGCACCGCCGCTGATCCGGCACTGCGCGCAGCGTGCTGCGCCAATACCAACAAGCCCGGCTATATGCCGGGTTTTATTTTGCCGATTGCCTGCGGCAAGCGGAAATGCATAACGTAACGGGATAAAAACAGGGAAAGGAAGAGATCCGGCGGAAATAAGGCTGGTATTGACGAAAATACCGGGAAGATAAGCGATGTGAATCAGCTTTGCCTGCCTGGCCAAAGACGATAACGAGGAAAGTTCCGGATGCTTGCGTGCTGCCTGGCATTACCCCTGCACTACTCCACAGGACAAGCATCCGAATGAATGGCGTATTACATTACACCTTCAGCAGATCACGCGACTTGCCCGAATCGGTCCATTCTTTGACCCATTTCGGTTGACGGCCACGGCCAGTCCATTGTTGCGTCGCATCATCCGGATTGCGATAGCGCACTGCAACCGTGCCGGTTTTAGCGCGGATACCCGTACCAACCAGATCTTTCACGGAAACGCCGACGCTCTGGGCGATCGCCAGGATTTGTTCGCGCGCCTTGGACAGATCGTCCTGTTCGCGTTTCTTCATTTGCTTCTTGATGTCGTCCTGCAAGGTGCGCAGTTCGGACAGGGATAAGCTGGACAGATCCATGATATTTCCTTGTGTGAGTTGAAAAATATAACTGAATAGTTAAATTCTATCCAATTGTAACGCGACTGAGGTGATTTTTTTGAAGATTTGATTGTTTTTTACAATTCTTTTACCAAAAATCCTACTCCCCCCCGGCTTTCAAGCGATGCTGTCTTCAACCAAGTGGGGCGGACATCACACATGGACCGTCTGCGCAAGCACCTCTGTTTTGTGCGGCGACGATTCAATACAGCGCTATCGGCCGCATTTATTCTGCAGTATTTTTTGTTTCATTGCATTTTATAGTAATTCTAAATTGCAATTCAAAATATACATGAGGCCAATACTATCGGCCATCGCCCATCCGCCCCAAACCCCGCACCGGCATCCGTAGCGGACATCGGTGCAGCAGATTCTACTTCAATCAAAAAGATAAGCGTCGCACGACAGCATATAATCCCGAAAGTGCGCACAGCATAGCATAAAGAAAATATTTTCAACGTTACTGGTTCAAGCGCAGATACTCGATCCCTGCTGCCACCACATATTCCGGTAGCGCAAATGAAAACTGCCCACCATATGGCGGGCAGTTTTGACGGCAAACTTGCTACCAGTTTGCTATTCGCCAGGCAATCAGGGAATAGCCACGCCGCCTTTCGGCTTCTGCGTTTTCACCACCTGCATCGCCGTGGCGATCAAACCGCTCATATCACCGAGATTGGCCGGCACGATAATCGAGTTATTCGTTTTCGCCAATTGCGCGAAGGCGCCCACATACTGCTCGGCTACTTTCAGGTTGACGGCATCTTCGCCGCCCGGCTCGCGGATGGCGGCCCCCACCTGGCGCAGCGCCTCGGCGCTGGCCTGCGCCAGCGCGACGATGGCCGTGGCCTGGCCTTCGGCGCGGTTGATCGATGCCTGCTTTTCGCCTTCGGAACGGGCGATAGCCGCTTCGCGCTCTCCGCTGGCGATATTGATCTGCTCCTGCTTGCGCCCTTCCGAAGCAGCAATCAGCGCGCGCTTTTCGCGCTCGGCCGTAATCTGCGCCTGCATCGCATGCAGGATTTCCTTGGGCGGCGTCAAATCCTTGATTTCATAACGCAATACCTTGACGCCCCAATTCGCCGCCGATTCATCGATGGCATTCACGATGGCTGTATTGATATGGTCGCGTTCTTCAAATGTCTTGTCGAGCTCCATTTTACCGATTACCGAGCGCAAGGTCGTTTGCGCCAATTGCGTAATGGCGGCAATATAATTCGACGAACCATACGAAGCACGCATGGCATCGGTTATCTGGAAATACAGAATACCATCGACCTGCAATTGCGTATTGTCGCGCGTGATGCACACCTGCGGCGGCACGTCGAGTGGAATTTCCTTGAGCACATGCTTGTAAGCGATACGGTCAACAAAAGGCACGACAATATTCAGGCCAGGACCCAATACCGCATGGAACTTGCCCAAGCGCTCCACCACCCAGGCATGCTGCTGCGGCACGACATTGACCGTCTTGAAGACAAATACCAACGCCAGCAATAACAAGATCAGCGACACGCTTCCGATACTTACTTCCATAATTTATTCTCCAGGTTATCCAACAATCAAACGGCTGCCACGCACGGCACGTATGGTGTAATGACCGGCCTGCGTATCGCTGCCGGGAATCAGTTCCACATCCCACAAGGCTCCGCGATACATGACGCGCGCCGCGCCATCGACCCAATGCGCGACCGCCACGCTTTGGCCGATATCGAGATTCACATTCGGATCCTGCGCCGCATCGCGCCGCGCCGCCTTGCCAAAACGGCTGCGCCGCAATAACAGGGTGGCCGCCACGCCGACAATAGCGGCCGTCAGGGCCTGCCAGCTGCCATTTCCGCCCGCCAGCGCCACCAATCCGCCCGCACTGACGCCGATGGCGATCATCAGCAGATAAAACGTGCCCGTAAACAGCTCCAGGATCAATACCGCGCCAGCCGCCACAAACCAGCCTACCCATTCAGCCATGATGCCTCCATCTTTGTAAATCCGAAAATAAAAAACCCCGCAGCCTATATAAGCGACGGGGTTTAATGCGCTGTGCTGCCTGATATTATTCTTGCCAAACACCTATATACAAGCAGTCTAACGCAATTCCGGATGGCGTCAATAGCCAGGGGCGAATTAGCGCCGCCAGCCCGGCAATTACTCTTCCAGCAGGCTGCGCAGCATCCACGCCGTCTTTTCATGCAGATCCAAGCGCTGCGTGATCAGGTCGGCCGTCGGCTGGTCATTGGCTTTTTCCAGCAACGGGAACAGGCGGCGCGCCGTACGCGCGGTCGCTTCCTGTGCCGCCACCAGATGGCTGACCATGTCCAGCGCCGGCGGCACGCCGTCGATTTCCTTGATCGAAGCGAGCTTGACGAATTCCTTGTAGGTGCCCGGCGCCGGGTAGCCGAGGGCACGGATGCGCTCGGCGATCAGGTCCAGCGCGCCCCACTGCTCCGTGTATTGCGTCATGAACATCAGGTGCAAGGTGTTGAACATCGGCCCCTTGACGTTCCAGTGAAAATTATGGGTCATCAGGTACAAGGTGTAGCTGTCGGCCAGCAGGCCGGACAGGCCTTCCGCAATCTTCGCGCGGTCCGCCTCGGAAATGCCGATGTCGATCTTTGCAACTTTGCTCGGTTTCTTGCTTGCCATGTGAACTCCTGTTTCAATGTATTGGTGGAATCATTTTAGCTGATCTGGCGCAAGCCCATCGGATACTGCCGTGCGCCGCATGGCAGGCGTAAAAAAACCCGCTGCCGGGTGAGCGGCAGCGGGTTTTCAGACGGCGATAAAGATGCTTACGCTTTCAGCGCAGCGAGCTTTTGCCAGGTGTCGATCACCGAGTCGGGATTCAGGGACATCGATTCGATGCCCTGCTCCATCAGCCAGACGGCGAAGTCAGGGTGGTCCGAAGGACCCTGGCCGCAAATGCCGATGTACTTGCCGCGTGCCAGGCAAGCCTTGATGGCCAGGGCCAGCAGGGCTTTCACGGCAGGGTCGCGCTCGTCGAAGTCGGCGGCCAGCAATTCCATGCCGGAATCGCGGTCCAGGCCCAGGGTCAGCTGGGTCAGGTCGTTCGAACCGATCGAGAAGCCGTCGAAATGGTCGAGGAACTGGTCGGCCAGGATGGCGTTCGACGGTACTTCGCACATCATGATGACGCGCAAGTCGTTCTCGCCGCGCTTCAGGCCATTCTTTGCCAGCAGGTCGATGACTTTCTCTGCCTGGCCCAGGGTACGCACGAATGGCACCATGATTTCCACGTTCGTCAGGCCCATGTCGTTACGCACGCGCTTCATCGCTTCGCATTCCATGTTGAACGCTTCGGAGAAGTCGGCCGACAGGTAGCGCGCCGCGCCGCGGAAGCCCAGCATCGGGTTTTCCTCGTCCGGCTCGTAGCGCGAACCGCCGATCAGCTTCTTGTACTCGTTCGACTTGAAGTCGGACAGGCGCACGATGACTTTTTTCGGCCAGAACGCGGCGGCGATGGTGGCGATGCCTTCGGCCAGCTTGTCGATGTAGAACGCCTTCGGCGAAGCGTGGCCGCGCGCCACCGATTCCACGGCCTTTTTCAGGTCGGCGTCGATGTTCGGGTACTCGAGGATCGCGCGCGGATGCACACCAATATTGTTATTGATGATGAATTCCAGGCGCGCCAGACCCACGCCCGCATTCGGCACGGACTGGAAGTCGAACGCCAGCTGCGGATTGCCCACGTTGAGCATGATCTTGGTGTCGAGCTTCGGCAATTCGCCGCGCGATACTTCCGACACTTCCGTTTCCAGCAAGCCATCGTAGATCTTGCCTTCGTCGCCTTCGGAGCACACGACGGTGACGAACGTGCCGTCTTTCAGCACGTCGGTCGCGTCGCCGCAGCCGACGACGGCAGGCACGCCGAGTTCACGGGCAATAATTGCAGCGTGGCAAGTACGGCCGCCACGGTTGGTGACGATGGCCGATGCGCGCTTCATGACCGGTTCCCAGTTCGGGTCCGTCATGTCGGCAACGAGCACGTCGCCTGGCTGCACACGCTCCATGTCGGCCGGGTCGTGAATCACGCGCACGGGGCCGGCGCCGATCTTCTGGCCGATGGCGCGGCCCGACGTCAGCACGGTGCCCGTGCTTTTCAGCTTGAAGCGCTCCTGCACGTCGGTCGCCTTTTGCTGCGACTTCACGGTTTCAGGACGCGCTTGCAGGATGTACAGCTTGCCGTCGCGGCCATCCTTGCCCCACTCGATGTCCATCGGACGACCGTAGTGGTTCTCGATGATGACGGCGTATTTGGCCAGCTCCACCACTTCGCTGTCGTTCAGCGAGTAGCGGTTGCGCATTTCGACGGGCACGTCGACGGTTTTCACGGAACGGCCAGCTTTCGCTTCGTTCGTGAATTCCATCTTCAGCAGCTTCGAGCCGATATTGCGGCGGATTACAGGCGACTTGCCTTTTTCCAGCATCGGCTTGTGCACATAGAATTCGTCTGGGTTGACGGCGCCCTGCACCACGGTTTCACCGAGGCCATAGCTGGAGGTGACGAAGACCACGTCCTTGAAGCCCGATTCCGTATCGATGGTAAACATCACGCCGGCCGCACCCAGGTCGGAACGCACCATGCGCTGCACGCCGGCCGACAAGGCCACTTCAGCGTGCGTAAAGCCTTTATGTACGCGGTACGAGATGGCGCGGTCGTTGTACAGCGAGGCGAATACCTGTTTCATGGCCTCGAGCACGTTGTCGATGCCGACCACGTTCAGGAAAGTTTCTTGCTGACCAGCAAAAGACGCGTCCGGCAAGTCTTCCGCCGTGGCGGAGGAGCGCACGGCAAACGACATTTCCGTGTCGGAATCGGCCACCAGCTTGGCATAGAACTGGTCGATTTCGGCGGCCAGGCGTGGCTGGAATGGCGTTTCCACGATCCATTGACGGATCTCGGCACCGGCTTGCGCCAGCGAGCGCACGTCATCGATGTTCAGCCCTTCGAGGCGCTGGGCGATGCGTTCGGCCAGCGGCAAGCCGCCGTTGGCGCTATACGACAGGAAATCGCGGAACGCCTGCGCCGTGGTGGCAAAGCCACCGGGCACGCGCACGCCGGCTTCCGCCAGCTGGCTGATCATTTCGCCCAAGGAGGCGTTCTTGCCGCCGACGGATTCGACATCCGTCATGCGCAAATGCTCGAACGAGGCAACATACACCGCGTCCTTGTCTTCCTGCTGTTGCGATACTGCGTTGGTCATAATGACACCCTTACTGATGATAGAAATCTTTACGCGCGGCGCACAGACAGTCTTCTTGTTATTCTTGGCGTCGTGCAGCACAATCATACCGTTGCAGCCATTTTACCTTGTGCGGCGCAAATTGACGACGCACAATCTTGATCCGAAAACCCATGACACAAGAACCACGCCCTCCTCTGCCCTCCGCGGCCCGCACCGTCTTCTTCGTTTCCGACGGCACCGGCATCACCGCCGAGACGTTCGGCCACTCGGTGCTGACGCAGTTCGATCTGCGCTTCCGCCAGATCCGCCTGCCCTTCATCGACACCATGGACAAGGCCCATGAGGCGGCGCGCAAGATCAACGAAGCGTTTGCCAGCGACGGCCAGCGTCCGATCATTTTCTCCACCCTGGTGAAGAACGACCTGTCGGCCGTGATCCGCAAGTCCAGCGGCATGCACATGGACCTGATCCAGACCTTTGTCGCCCCGCTGGAGCAGGAATTGGGCGTCATGTCGACCCATACCATCGGCCGCTCGCACAACATCGTCGACAGCGAGGAGTACAAGAACCGCATCGAGGCGATCAACTATTCGCTGGCGCACGACGACGGCCAGTCGCACAAGAACCTGTCTTCGGCCGATGTCATTCTGGTGGGTGTTTCACGCTCTGGCAAGACCCCGACCAGCCTGTATCTGGCCATGCAATACGGGATCAAGGCAGCCAATTATCCGCTGATTCCCGACGATTTCGAGCGCGACAAGCTGCCATCGGCCCTGCTGGAATTTAAGAATAAAATTTTCGGATTGAGCATTACGCCCGAACGTTTGTCGGAAATACGCAACGAAAGACGCGCTGGCAGCAAGTATGCGGCCATCGAAAATTGCCGTTACGAAGTCAACGAGGCGGAAAAAATGATGAAACGCGAGGGCATACGCTGGCTGTCGTCGACCACCAAGTCGATTGAAGAGATCTCCACGACGATCCTCCAGGAAATCAAACCGAACCGCCGCGAATACTGAGAAAAGCACCTGACCAGACCCGCTGCGCGTCGGTTTTGTCAGGCGGTCGCCTCGCTGGACAGCACCGTCAGCGCGGCCACCAGCTGATCGAGTTCACCGGTGGTGGTCGTGACGGCCACCGTGGCGCGCACGACATCGGTATCGCCGATATTGCGCTGCACGGTAAAGACGCCGAAACGCTGCAGCAAGGCTTGCTGCAGATCGCGCGCGCTCATGCCATCGACTGCAAAGGCGACCAGCGCCGTACCACGCCTCGCATCGGGCGGCGACAACATGCGCACGCCGGGCAGTTGCGCGGCGCGGCTGACCCAGTAATTGCGCAGCCAGGCCAGGCGTTCGTTCTTGGCCGGCGTGCCGCCCAGGCGCGCATGGAAATCCAACGCGGCGGGCGCGGCCAGGATGGCGCCGATCGGGGGCATGCCCATGTGCAGGCGGCTGCGGATATCGTCCAGCGGATAATCGTCGTCGCCGTAGTGCGGCTCGATCTTATGCAGCTGCGATGCGCGGATATACACGACACCGAGCCCCGCCGGCGCCCCCAGCCATTTGTGCAGATTGAAACCGGCGAAATCGACGCCCATGGCCTGCATGTCCACGTCGACCTGTCCCAGCGCATGGGCGCTGTCGAGCAGCACGTCGATGCCGTGTTCGCGCGCCAGCGCCATGATGTCCTTGAGCGGCAGTTGCTGGCCGTTGGCCGGCGTCACCTGCGACAGCAGCAGCAATTTTGGATTGACGGCCTGGCGCATGGCTTGCGCGTAACGGGCGATGATCTCGTCATCGCTGATGGGCAGGCTCAATGTGACTTGCGTGCTGGTGACGCCACGGCGCTGCGCCAGCCAGCGCATGGCCGTGCGCATGGCCGGATAATCGAGATTACTCCACAGCACCGTATCACCGGGCGCCAGACCATGGTATTGCGTGATCAGCACCTGCATCGATTCGGTGCCGCTGCGGGTCAGCAGGATCTCGTGCGGCTGCGCGCCGATCAGCGCGGCGACGCGCTGGCGCAGGATATCCACATGTGTGCGCGTGAACTCGCCGCGCACGAAAGGGCTCAGTTGCTCGTTGGTGTAGCGCACGGCCTGTTCGAACGCCGCTTGCACGGGCGCGGCCATGGCGCCGAAATAGCCATGTTCGAGATTGACGATGGCGTCCGGCGGCGCGGGATAAAACGCGGCTACCTGGCGCCACCAGGCCTCGTCACGTGCGGCACCATCGGCAAGCGGAGGAAAAGACATGGCTACCCTGTTCAGGACTGGCCCTGGCGCAGCTGCTCGAAGAAGCAGACGGCGGCGCAGGCGGCCACGTTCAGCGATTCGATCTGGCCCAGGTGGGGAATAACCACCTGGTGCGTGGCCATAGCCAGCAGGTCGTCGGCCACGCCCTGCCCTTCATGGCCGAACAGCCAGGCGACGGGCTGGCGCAGGTCGACGTCGTACAGCCGCTTCGTGGCGTAGCCGCTGGTGGCCAGGGTCGCCACCTTGGCGCCAGCAACCAGCGCCGCCAAGTCGACGTTTTCAAAGATGTCGAGCACGAAGTGCGCGCCCATCGCCGCGCGCAGCACCTTCGGCGACCAGCAGAAGGCCGTGCCGGCGCTGCAGTAGAGCTGCGTGATGCCGGCGGCGGCCGCGCTGCGCAAAATCGACCCCACGTTGCCCGGATCTTGCAGGTTATCGAGCAGCACGGCCGACACGCTCAGTGGTTGCGTGACGGCCCGTTCCGGCGTCTCGATGAGGAACATCACGCCCACGCCGTGTTCGACCTGGCTCACGGCGTTATACAGCGCGTCGGGCAAGCCCAGTACATGCGCGCGCTGGCTTTCCAGCTGGCCGACGATCTCCGCCACTTCCGCATTTTGCAAGGCGCTTTCGCTGACGATGCACTGCTCGGGCATGCCGCGCAGCTGCAGATACGACTGGCACAGGTGCACGCCGTCGAGCAGGGTGCGACCCGACTTGCGGCGCGCCTGCGAACTGCCCGCCAGCTTCAGCAGATCCTTGTATTGCGCATTGTCGCGCGAAGTGATCGTCTTCATGCCGCCACCTCCCGTCCGCCAAACAGCGCGATCACATTGCGCACGGGCGCGAACGAGCGGCGGTGCACCGGCGAGGCGCCGTGCAGATGCAGGCGCTCCAGGTGCAGCTTGGTGCCATAGCCCTTGTGCTGGTCGAAGCAGTACTCGGGATAGGCCGCATGCAGGTGCACGAGGGCCGCGTCGCGCGCCGTCTTGGCCAGGATCGAAGCGGCGGAAATCGAATCGACCTTGTCGTCGCCACCGACGATGGCCATGCCGCGTATCGGCATCACGGGACAGCGGTTGCCGTCGATCAGGGCCAGGGTCGGCACGGTGACCAGGGCCTCGACGGCGCGGCGCATGGCCAGCATCGACGCCTGCAGGATGTTCAGGCGGTCGATCTCTTCTTCCGACGCTTCGGCGATGGCCCAGGCCAGGGCCTTGGCCTTGATCTGCGGCGCCAGCAGGTCGCGTTTTGCTTCGCTGAGTTTTTTCGAATCGCGCAAGCCGTCGATGGGCTGGTTCGGGTCGAGGATCACGGCGGCGGCGAACACGGGGCCTGCCAGCGGACCGCGGCCTGCCTCGTCGACGCCACAGATGATTTCATCGAGCGAGAATGGCAAGTCGTCAAACAGGCCGGGATAGATATTTTTCACGTTGAATCTTTGGTAGGAACTGCGATTGAAACGGTGCTTACTTGCGGTTGGCGGCGATGACCTGCATGACGGCATTCGCGCTTTCCTGCGCGCTGTCGCGCAGCAGGCTGTGGTGCATGTCCGTGAAGCGCTGCACCAGGCGCAAACGCCCGGGAACGTCGCTCAGCTGCTGCCACATGGCCTCGGCCAGCGCTTCCGGGCTGGCCGCGTTTTGCAGCAGCTCGGGCACCAGGTAGTCGCGCGCCAGGATGTTCGGCAAACCGATCCACGGCTGGTAGCCCATGTGGCGCATGATTTCCCACGAGGCGCGCATCATCTTGTAGGCGATGACCATGGGCTTCTTGTACAGCGCCACTTCCAGCGACGCCGTGCCGGACGCCACCAGCACCGCATCGGCGGCGCAGATGGCCGTGTGCGAGCCGCCGTCCGTGAGCAATATCTCGACGTCCTGCAAGCCCGCTTCCGCTATCAATTGCAGGAAATACTGGCGCTGCTTTTCGCCGGCCATGGGGGCGACGAAACGCAAGGAGCGGTCGCGCGCCAGCAGCAGCTTGCAGGCGCCGACAAAGGCCACGGTATTGTATTTGAGTTCACCCATGCGGCTGCCCGGCATCAGGGTCACGACATTCGCGTCTTCGGGCAAACCCAGGACACGCCGCGCGGCCGCTTCATCGGGCTGCAACGGAATCATCTCGGCCAGCGGATGGCCGACATAGGTGACGGGCACGCCCGCCTTGCGGTAGATCTCTTCCTCGAACGGGAAGATCACCAGCATGTGCGACACGGCCTTGATGATTTTCTTGATGCGGCCACCGCGCCAGGCCCAGATCTGCGGCCCGATGTAATGCACGGTGGGGATGCCGCCTTCCTTGAGCTGCTGTTCCAGTCCCAGGTTAAAACCCGGATAGTCCGCGCCGATGAAGACGGCGGGACGCTCGGCCAGCAGCTGGTCGCGCAGCGCGTTCTGGATGCCCTTGATCTCGCGGTAGCGGGGAATGATCTCGAACAGGCCACGCACGGTCAGCTTGTCGAGCGGCCAATCGGACACAAAACCCTGCTTGGCCATGTGCTCGCCGCCGATGCCATGGAAGCGCGCGCCGGGCAGCTGCGGCACGAGGCCCGACAGCAGCCGGCTGGCCAGCAAGTCGCCCGACACCTCGCCGGCGACGATGGCGACCGACAGGTCGCTGGCATGGTCAGCGGACGATGCCACGCGACGCCACGCCAAGGAATTCGCGCATGGCGCGAATATGTTCCGCCACCTCGGGCGACGCTGCCGCTTCTTCTTCGAACAGGGCTGCCTTGGATTCTTCCAGGGTCAGTCCCGCGCGGTAGATGAGTTTATACGCGGTACGGATGCCGTTGATCTGTTCGCGCGTAAAGCCGCGGCGTTTCAAGCCTTCGATATTGACGCCATGCGCCTGCGCCGGATTGCCGCTCAACAGGACGAATGGTGGCACGTCCTGCGTCAGGCTGGTACTCATGCCGACAAAGGCGTGCGCGCCGATCTTGCAGAACTGGTGCACATTGGCGAAGCCGCTCATGATGACCCAGTCGCCGATTTCCACGTGGCCCGCCAGCTGCGCGTTGTTCGAAAAAATCGTGTTGTTGCCCACCAGGCAGTCGTGCGCCAGGTGCACATACGCCGAGATCCAGTTGTCATTGCCCAGGCGCGTCACACCGCCGCCTTGCACGGTACCCGTGTTGAAGGTGCAGAATTCGCGGATCGTGTTGCGGTCGCCGATTTCCAGGCGCGTCGCCTCGCCCGCCCATTTTTTATCCTGCGGCTGCGCGCCGATGGAGGAAAACTGGAACAGGTGGTTGTCGGAGCCTATCGTCGTGTGGCCGTCGATGACCACGTGCGGGCCAACCCTGGTGCCAGCGCCGATGCGCACGTGCGGACCGATGATGGTGTACGGACCCACCTCGACCGAGCTGTCGAGCTCGGCCTTCGGATCGATGACTGCCGTGGAGTGGATGGCCGCCATGTTACTGTCCCGCTGGCTGGCTCGCAGACTGGCTCGCATCTTGCGCGCTGCGGATGGTGCACATCAGTTCCGCTTCCACCGCCAGCTTGCCGTCGACCGTACCGACGGCCTTGTATTTCCAGATGCCGCGCGAAACGCGCAGGATTTCCACATCCATCTTCAGCTGGTCGCCCGGTTCGACAGGACGCTTGAAGCGCGCATTGTCGATGCCGACGAAGTACACGACCGAATTTTCGTCCGGTTTCACGCCCATCGACAGGAACGACAGCAGGGCCGCCGTCTGCGCCAGCGCTTCGATCATCAGCACGCCTGGCATCACCGGCTTGTGCGGGAAATGGCCCTGGAAGAACTCTTCGTTGACCGTCACGTTCTTGATGGCGGTGATGGTTTTATCCGCTTCCCAGTCCAGCACGCGGTCGACCAGCAGCAGCGGGTAGCGGTGCGGCAGCAGCGATTTGATGGCGAGGATGTCGAGGGTCTTTTTTTCAGTAGTCATTTTTCGTCTTGCGTGGTCAGTGTTTTAATTGTTTTTTCAAGCGCGCGGATTTTCTCGCGCATGCTTGACAGGTTGCGCACGATGGCGGCGCTCTTTTCCCAGTCGGCGTTCTTCGCCAGCGGATAGAAACCCGTGTACTGGCCGGGCTCCGCGATCGACCGCGAGACCATGCTGCCCGAGCCCACGTGGACGCGGTCGGCAATGGTCAGGTGGCCCAGCACCATGGCGGCGCCGCCAAAGGTGCAGTACTTGCCGATGATGGCGCTGCCGGCCACGCCGACGCAGCCGGCCATGGCCGTGTGCGCGCCGATATGGCAGTTGTGGCCGATCTGGATCTGGTTATCGAGCTTGACGCCATCTTCGATGATAGTGTCGGCTAGTGCGCCACGGTCGATGGTGGTGTTGGCGCCGATATCGACATCGTCACCGATCACCACCCTGCCCGTCTGCGGAATCTTGATATACACGCCGCCTTCGTTGGCGAAGCCGAATCCGTCGGTGCCGATCACGGCGCCCGAATGGATGATGCCGCGCTGGCCGATCACGCAGCGCGCGTGGAAGGTCACGTTGGCGAACAGCTGGGTGCCGGCGCCGATGACGGCGTCGCGGCCGACCACGCAGCCGGCGCCGATGACGCAGCCGGCGCCGATCACGGCGCCCGCTTCGATCACGGCGCGCGGTCCGACCGAGGCAGTGGCGTCGACCCGCGCGCTGGCATCGACGATGGTGCTGGCGTGGATACCCACGGGCGCCTTGATCTCGCCCAGGGCGGCGAAGTGCTGCGCCGCGCGCGCGAAATACACATAGGGATTCGGTGTGACGATGCGCGCGCCGGCGTAGTCGCCGCCGATCAGCGCGTCGTCGGCCGGCGTGAGTATCAGCGCCGCGGCGCCGCTCTGGGCCGCCTGTGCGCGGAATTTGCTATTGCTGAGAAAGCTGATGTGCGAAGCGCCGGCGTCAGCCAGCGGCGCGATCCCTGAAACTTCCAGGTTCGGATCGCCCGCCAACTGTCCGCCGAAGCGTTCGACCAATTCACCTAGTCGAGTGCCCATCGATATACCCTTATAAAAACGCCTGACTATGCCTACTGCGCGGCGCGATTTGCGGTCTCCGATGCTCACTGTGCTCCAGCACAGCTCCGCTTCTCAACCACAACTCACATCCGCTCGCTACGGCACTGCCAGGCTTGAAACCGTTTCGATTACTTGTCCAGCGCCTTCAAAACCTTGTCGGTGATGTCGATGCGCGGGCTGGCCCACAGGGCTTCCTGCAGCACGATGTCATATCCTTCGATATGCGCCATCTGCTGGATGATGGTGTTGGCTTTTTCCGCGATGGCGCTGCGCTCTTCGTTCGTGCGCTGGTTCAGGTCTTCGCGGAACTCGCGCTGGCGGCGCTGCAATTCCTTGTCCAGCTCGAAAAACTCGCGCTGGCGCTTGGCGCGCTCCGCCTCGCTCAGGGTCGGCATGTCCTTTTCCAGGGCTTCGTTGGCCACCTTGAAGCGGGCCGCCAGTTCCTGCACGGCTTTTTCGCGCGAGCGGAACTCTTCGGCCAGCTTGGCGCTGGCCAGCTTGGCCAGCCTCGACTCGTTATAAATACGTTCGCTGCTGATCCAGGCGATCTTCGACTCCTGAGCCTGCGCCTGCACCGGCAACAGCGAACTCCAGCACAATGCGATCACGGCAAGGGTCTTGGGCAGGGTAGCGGATGCGGTGTTCATGATACTCCATGGTCAAAAAGTAAAAGCTGTCGCCCCCGTTCAGATGGCCGGTTAGAAACCGGTGCCCATCTGGAACTGGAAGCGCTCCAGGCGGTCCGTCGGCTTGGCGTTCAGCGGCTTGGCGTAGCTCAGCTTGAGCGGGCCCACCGGCGAAATCCAGCTGATGCCCAAGCCAGCAGAATAGCGCAATTGCGACAGACGCATTTTTTCGCCTTCCTGGTAGACCTGGCCGCCGTCAAGGAAACCGAACCAGCGCAAGCTGCGGTCATTGCCCGAACCGGGGAATGGCATCTGCAGTTCCGCGTTCGCGATCAGGCGCGAAGCGCCGCCCAGTGCATCGTTGGTGCTCGGTTCGACCGCGCCCAGCGAGGAACTCAGGTAGCCGCGCACCGAACCGATACCGCCGCCGTAGAAGTTCTTGAAGACCGGATAGACGTGATTGCCGATGCCGTGGCCGTAATCGAGCTCGCCCTTCAACGCCAGGGTGACCTTGCTGAACAGCGGACGGAAATACTGGTGCTCATAAATGGCACGGAAGTATTTCTGGTCGCCGATCAGGTCAGCCTCCAGGTTGACGCGCTGGTAGCGGCCAATCGATGGCGTCAGTGCGCTGTCGCGGCTGTCGCGCTGCCATGCCGCCGTCAGCGGGATGGAATTCGTCGTGGCCGAACCGATACCGTCGGACGGGCCGCCATTGTCGACCACGTACTGCTTGAAGCGGATCGGGCTGGTGACGTCGGTTTCGATGCGCGAACGCTCGGCGCCGATGCCGAAGAAGACGGTGTCGACTTCCGAGAACGGCACGCCGAAACTGACGCGGCCACCGGTCTGCTTGATCTTGTAGCTGCCGATGTTCAGCGCCGGCGGTTCCGTCGTACGCAGGTAGACTTCAAAGCTGCGCGAAATGCCATCGTCCGTGTAGTACGGATTGGTCTGCGAAAACGCGATCGTGCGGCTGTAATGGCTGGTATTGAGTTCGATGCCGACCGTGTTGCCGCTACCGGCGAAGTTGGCCTGCGAAATCGATGCCGACAGCGTGAACTTCTCCGATTGCGAGAAGGCGCCGCCGATCAGGAAGTTACCGGTTGGTTTTTCCACCACCGTCACGTTGACGTCGACCTGGTCGGTCGTGCCCTGCGCTTCCGGCGTGTCGATGGTCACATCCTTGAAGTAGCCGAGACGGTCGACACGGTCGCGCGACAGCTTGATCTTGTTGCTGTCGTACCAGGACGATTCGAACTGGCGGAATTCGCGGCGGATGACTTCATCGCGCGTGGTGGTGTTGCCGGCGATATTCATGTGGCGCACGTAGACGCGCTTGCCCGGGTCGATGAAGAAAGTGAAGCCGACTTCATGCTTTTCGCGGTTAATTTCCGGATTGGCGTTGACGTTGGCAAACGCATAGCCGAACGTGGCCAGGCGGTCCTGGATACGCTTGTTCGTGGCCGTCAGGCGTGCGCCCGAGTAGATGTCGCCTTCGCGCATCAGGTTCAGCGCTTTCAGTTCTTCTTCGCGGCCGAACATCTCGCCTTCGAACTTGGTGCCGGCGATCTTGTACTTCTCACCTTCGGTGATGTTGATCGTCAGGTAGATATCTTTTTTATCGGGCGTGATCGACACTTGCGTCGAGTCGACCTGCATCTCGATATAGCCGCGGTCCAGGTAGTAGGACTTGAGCGACTCGATGTCGCCCGTCAGCTTGGTCTTCGAATATTGATCGGCCTTGGTGTACCAGCTGAACCAGCCGCCCGTGTTCAGGGCCAGCTGCTCGCGCAGTTCCTTGTCCGTGAAAGCCTTGTTGCCGACGATGTTGATCTGCTTGATGCGGGCCACGTCGCCCTCGTCGACGGCGAACACCACGTTGACGCGGTTACGCTCGATCGGCGTGACGGTGGTGGTGATCTTCACGCCGTACAAGCCATGCGACAGGTACTGCCGCTTGAGTTCCTGTTCCGCGCGGTCGACGGACGCCTTGTCGAAAATTTTGGCTTCACCGACGCCGATTTCCTTCAGCGCCTTGACCAGCACGTCCTTTTCAAATTCCTTGGTCCCGGTAAATGCCACGGAAGCGATGGCCGGGCGTTCCTCTACCAGCACCACCAGCACGTCGCCATCGGCTTCCAGGCGCACATCCTTGAACATGCCCGTCGCATACAGGGCCTTGATGGCGGCAACGCTCTTCTCGTCGGAGAACGTTTCGCCGACCCGCACCGGCAGGTAGGCAAACACGGTGCCCGCTTCAGTACGCTGGATCCCTTCGACCCGGATGTCCTTGACAGTAAATGGCTGGACGGCCAGCGCATGGCCGGAACAGAAGGCCATGACGGCGGCGCCGATCAGGGTGCGGCGAAAGGAAGGCAAGGCAAAACGAGCAGAATGTAATTTCATTGGGGTTATTCAATGGGTAAATCAATGGACAACATACACAAAAGATTGCTTGTGCGACTCACGCAATGGCATCAACCACCGCCCTAATTCAGCAATCGCAACACGTCATTAAAGACGGCAAGCACCATCAAGGTCAGCAACAAACCGATCCCCAGGCGCTGGGCAATCTCGCCTACGCGCTCCGGCAAGGGGCGTCCGGTCAAAACTTCCAGCGAATAATACAGCAAATGCCCGCCATCCAGAACAGGAATGGGTAGCAAATTCATCACGCCCAGACTGATACTGATGAAGGCGATGAAGCTCAGGTAGCTTACCAGGCCGATGCGCGCCGTCTGGCCCGCGTAATCGGCGATGGTAATGGGCCCCGTCACATTCTTCAGCGACACCTGGCCGGTGATCATCTTGCCCAGCATTTTCAGGCTCATGACACTGGTATCCCAGACCTTGGCGGACGCCTTGCCCACGGCAGAAAACGGTCCCGATGCCACGGTGATCATATCCGGCACCTGTCCCAGCTTTGCTTGTATCTTACCAACTGTTACAGCTCCCTCCGCCCCGGCGCCCGGCATGGCGTCCGGCGTAATGGGCAGGGTGAGGTCCTGCCCCTGGCGCAAGAGCTGCAATTGCAAGGTCTTGCCCGGCGCCTGGCTCAGGGTGGCAATGACGGCCGCCACGTCGTGCACGGGCTGGTCGTCGATGGCGAGAATCTGGTCGTTTTTCTGCAGGCCGGCACGCGCGGCGGCGCCATCGGGCATGATTTCCATCAGCGTGGGCGCGGAACGGGCCAGGGTCAGACCCAGCTTGCCCAGCACGTCGCCTTCCAGGTCCGTCTCCGTCAGGCTGGCCGTCGGCAACGTCGCTTCCTGCTGGCCACGGTCGGGACGGCGCACTTCGATGCGCGCCGGCTGCTTGTCGAGGGTGGCCTGGATCAGTTCCCAGCGCAGCTCGGACCAGCTGGCCACGGCCTTGCCGTTGACGGCTTCGACCGTATCGCCGCTGCGCAGGCCGGCCGCATAGGCGGCAGTCTGTTCGGCCACGGGGCCGAGTTTACTCGACGGTTCTTCGATGCCATGCATGAACAGACCCGCGTACAGCACGATGGCGACGAGGAAATTGGCCAGCGGGCCGGCGGCCACGATGGCGATGCGGCGCCAGACGCTCTGGCGCGTGAACTCGCGGCGCAATTCGCTTTCCGGCAAATCGCTGAGGTCTTGCGCGCGGCTGTCGAGCATGCTCACATAGCCGCCCAGCGGCAATGCGGAAATCGCCCATTCCGTCTGGTCCTTGCCAAACTTGCGCGAATACACCACTTTTCCCATGCCGATCGAGAAACGCAGCACCTTCACGCCGCACCAGCGCGCCACCAGGTAGTGGCCCAGCTCGTGCAGGGTAATCAGTGAACCGAGCGCGACGATAAAAGCCAGCAAGGTGGTGATGAGCGTCATGCAGCCAGCCTTTGGGCAATGTACGCTTGCGCGGCCGCTCTGGCCAGGCGGTCCTGCTCCATCACGGCTTCGATGCTGGAAGCGGCGCCGTGCGGCACCGTCTCGATCACGTGCGCGATGACCCGGTCGATCTGGCGGAAGCCGATCCGTTCGTCAAGAAACGCTTGCACGGCCACTTCATTGGCCGCGTTGAGCAGGGCCGGCGCCGTGCCGCCCGCGCGCAGGGCGTCAAACGCCAGTGCCAGGCAAGGGAAACGGCGGAAATCGGGACGTTCGAACTGCAGAGTGGCCACTTGGGCCAGGTCCAGCTGCGCCACGCCGGAAGCGATGCGCTGCGGATACGCCAGCGCATGGGCGATCGGCGTGCGCATGTCCGGATTGCCCAGCTGGGCCAGCACGGAACCGTCGATATAGGACACCATCGAATGGATCACGCTTTGCGGGTGGATCAGCACTTCGATCTGGTCGGCCGGCGCGCCGAACAGCCAGTGCGCCTCGATTACTTCCAGGCCCTTGTTCATCATGGTGGCCGAATCGACGGAAATCTTGCGCCCCATGGCCCAGGTCGGATGCTTGCACGCCTGGTCCGGCGTGACCGTGTCGAGCGTCTCGACGGCGCGCGTGAGGAAGGGACCGCCGGATGCCGTCAGCACGATTTTCGCCACGCCCGCAGCGCCTGGTGCGCGGCCATGCGCATGCGGCATGCATTGGAAGATGGCGTTGTGTTCGCTGTCGATCGGCAGCAGCACCGCGCCGTTGTCATGCACGGCATCGATGAACAGCTGGCCGGACATGACCAGCGCTTCTTTATTGGCCAGCAATACTTTCTTGCCAGCACGCGCCGCCGCCAGGGTCGGCGCCAGGCCGGCCGCGCCGACGATGGCCGCCATCACGCCCGTCACCTGCGGCGCGCTGGCGATGGCGCACAGGGCTTCCACGCCATACTCGACTTCCGTAGACACGCCCTGCCCGCGCAGCAAGCGCGTCAGTTCAAGGGCCGCGTCCGCCGTGCCGACGACGGCGCGCTGGGGACGAAATTGCAGGCACTGGGCGGCCAGTTCGGCCACGCGGCTGTGCGCGCTCAGCGCATATACGCTGTATTGCTCGGGATGACGCGCGAGCACGTCCAGGGTGGACACGCCGATCGAACCGGTCGCGCCAAGGATGGTGATGTATTGCATGAGTTTCCTTAAAGCCAGCTGGCCACGAGGGCGGCAAATGGCAGGACCGGGATCAACGCGTCGATACGGTCAAGTACGCCGCCATGGCCAGGCAGCAGGTTGCTGCTGTCCTTGATGCCGGCGCGGCGCTTCAATTGGGATTCGAACAGGTCGCCGACGATGCTGGCGGCGACGATCAGCAACAGCACCAGCAAGGCCACGAGCCAGCCGCGGCGCAATTGCAGCTGCACGGCGAAGGTATCTTGCAAGACCGGCAGCGATGGCGCGGCGATAATCGTGATGGCAGAGATGATCAGCACGGCAATACCGCCGCCGATGGCGCCTTCCCAGGATTTACCTGGGGAAATACTTGGCGCCAGCTTGCGCTTGCCGAACGCCTTGCCCGAGAAATAGGCGCCGATATCGGCGATCCACACGAGGGCCATGACGGACAGCAGGTACAACGGGCTATGCAGGAACAGGGCGATGATGGCAACGAAGCAGCCGACGATGGTCACCGGGTACACGAGGCTGAGCAAGGTATTGCCCAGGCCTTCGGTCGGCGGCAAGCCTGTCGCCAGCGAAGGCACGAAGCGGATCAGCCAGATGGCCACGCACAGGGCGAACCAGAAATTGAGCTGCGCCATGCCGTTACCGACAAAGAACGTATACGCGAAGGCGGCAGTCCAGACGGCGGCGATCAGCAGCGCCTGGCGATTTTTGAAGATACGGAAGCTTTCCCAGACGGCGGCGCCGAAGAACGCCGTGGCGATCACGGCGAAGGCGGGGAAATAATTCAGATACAGAACGGGCAGCAAGACCGCCAGGAGGACCAGGGCGGTGATTATCCGTGTTTTCAGCATCAGTTTGTCTTTTCAGTTAATTGCGCGCTGGTACGGCCAAAGCGCCGTTCGCGCTGCTGGTAAGACGCGATTGCCGCGTCGAGGCACTCGTCATTGAAGTCGGGCCAGAAAGTCTCGGTGAAAAACAACTCAGTGTACGCCAGTTGCCACAGGAGGAAATTGGAAATGCGCTGTTCGCCGCCCGTGCGGATGAACAGGTCGGGCTCGGGCGCGTAGGCCATGGCCAGGTGCGGCGCCAGTTGCTCTTCCGTGTAAGCGTGCCCGGCAGGCTGGCCATTGGCGCCAGCCTCGGCCGTCATTTTATTGACTGCCTGCATGATGTCCCAGCGGCCGCCATAGTTGGCGCAGATGGACACCGTCAGGCGCGTGTTGTTCGCCGTCTTGCGCTCCGCATTGGCGATCAGGGTTTGCAGCTCTCCATTGAAGCGCGACAGATCGCCCACCACCTTCAGGCGGATGTCGCTGGCATGCATCTTGACCACTTCGCGTTCCAGCATGGTGACGAACAGGCGCATCAGCATCGACACCTCTTCTTCCGGACGGCGCCAGTTTTCCGAGCTGAAGGCAAACAGGGTCAGGTATTCGACGCCGCGTTCGAGGCAGGTCTCGACGACACGGCGCACGGTATCGGCGCCCTTGACGTGGCCAGCCACGCGCGGCAGGAAGCGCTTGGTTGCCCAGCGGCCATTGCCATCCATAATGATTGCCACATGGCGCGGCACCGTGCCCACCTCAGGTACTGCCGTTGTCGAACTCGAATAGATCATGAAAACACGAATACCAAAAATAAAAGATAACTATTATGCTCCAAATAGCACTGCCCGGAAAAGCCATGCTTTCCCGGGCAGAGTCAAAAGGACTGAAAACTAGACCGTCAGCACTTCTTTTTCTTTGTCGACAACCATCTTGTCGATGTCGGCAATAAACTTGTCCGTCAGCTTCTGCACTTCTTCCGACGAGCGGCGCTCATCGTCCTCGGAGCAGGCTTTTTCCTTGACCAGTTTCTTCAGCGACTCGTTCGCATCGCGGCGAATGTTACGCACGGCAATCTTCGCGTCTTCCGCTTCGCTCTTGACCAGCTTGACCATTTCCTTGCGGCGCTCTTCCGTCAGCGGCGGCGTCGGAACGCGGATCAGGTCGCCCTGTGCCGATGGATTCAGGCCCAGGTCGGCGTCGCGGATGGCTTTTTCGATGGTCGAGGCCATTTTCTTTTCATACGGCTGCACACCGATGGTGCGCGCGTCGATCAGGGTCACGTTGGCAACCTGGGTCAGCGCCGTCGGCGAACCGTAGTAGTCGACCATCACGTGGTCCAGGATACCCGTATGGGCGCGGCCGGTACGCACTTTGGCCAGGTCGGCACGCAGTGTTTCCAGCGATTTCGTCATGCGTTCCTGGGCATTCTTTTTAACGTCAGCTAAGGACATTACTGTACTCCTGTAGTGACGCCTGTCAAAACCTGCTGCGCGTCGGTATTTGCGGCCTGCGATGCTCACCGTACCTTCGTACGGTTGCGCTTCTCTGCCACAACTCCCTTCCGCTCGCGACTGTTTTGTCAGGCGTTGTTAGTGATAAATTAATCTTGCAATTACATCCATATAACGAGCGGCTGGCGCCCGTCAAGAGTGCCGAAAACCGTTCAGGGCAAGGCGCAGCGCCGAAGGCAGTACGAATAGTACGGCGAGGCGCTGCAACGCAGCCATGGACGGTTTCTCGGTGCTCCTTATTTCTATACGTGAACCAGCGTGCCTTCATCTTCACCCATGATGACGCGCATCAGCGCGCCTGGCTTGGTGATCGAAAACACCTTGATTGGCAGTTTCTGGTCGCGGCACAGGGCAAAAGCGGTGGCGTCCATCACTTGCAGGTGCTTGGCGATGGCGTCGTCGAACGTAATCGTGTGGAACAGGGTGGCGTTCGGATCCTTCTTCGGATCGGCCGTGTAGACGCCGTCGACCTTGGTGGCCTTCAGGACGATCTCGGCGCTGATCTCGGAACCGCGCAGGGCGGCTGCCGTGTCGGTGGTGAAGAACGGATTGCCGGTACCGGCGGCGAAGACGACCACTTTACCTTCTTCCAGGTATTGCAGGGCTTTCGGGCGGACGTACGGCTCGACTACTTGTTCGATGCCGATGGCCGACATGACGCGCGCGGTAATGCCGACGTGGCGCATGGCATCGGCCAGGGCCAGTGCATTCATCACGGTGGCGAGCATGCCCATGTAGTCGGCGGTGGCACGGTCCATGCCTTGCGCGCCAGGCGCGACGCCGCGGAAGATATTGCCGCCGCCAATCACGATTGCCAGTTCCACACCCAACTTCGCCACCTCGGCCACATCGGCCACCATGCGCTCGATCGTGGCGCGGTTGATGCCGTAGGGATCATCGCCCATCAGGGCTTCGCCGGACAACTTGAGGAGGACGCGCTTGTAGGCTGGTTTTGACATGAGCTGGGGCTCCATAAATGAGGTTATTCGAGTATGACATGGCGCAGCGCCTTGCAGCGCCGGATAGGCGGGAGGAAGCTGCCCATGCCGCCGCCCGGCACGACAGGTGCGGGCGGGCCAAAAAAACGGGCCTCTCGGCCCGCTTTACTTACGCTCCCTGGGAGGCAGCCATCTGTGCTGCGACTTCTGCTGCGAAGTCGTCTTGCTTCTTCTCGATGCCCTCGCCCACTACGTACATGGCGAAACCTTTGACGCTGGTGTTAGCCGCCTTCAGCATTTGCTCAACCGACAGCTTGTCGTTTTTCACGAAAGCTTGGTTCAGCAGGGAAACTTCTTTCAGGAACTTCTGTACGGAACCTTCCAGGCGCTTGGCCAGGATTTCCGGCGATTGCGCTGGCTTGCCTTCGGCGGCCGCTTTGGCTGCGTCTTCTTCGGCTTTCAGTTGTGCAACCGAACGCTCTTTTTCGATCAGTTCCGCTGGAACTTCGTTCGACGACAGCGACACTGGCTTCATGGCAGCGATGTGCATGGCCACGTCTTTGCCCACTTGCTCATCGGCGCCGTCGAATTCGACGATCACGCCAATGCGCGAACCGTGCAGGTACGAAGCCAGCTTGGCGCTGGTTTCGAAACGCTGGAAGCGGCGGATGGTCATGTTTTCGCCGATTTTGCCGATCAGGGCAGCGCGCACGTCTTCCAGGGTCTTGCCATCGAGTGGCAGGGCCAGCAGGGCAGCTACGTCAGCCGGGTTGTGTTCCGCTACCAGACGGGCAGCGTTGTTGGCCAGTGCCAGGAAATCGTCGTTTTTCGCAACGAAGTCGGTTTCCGAGTTCACTTCGACCAGGGCGCCTACGCCGTTGGCGATGTAGGTTGCCACGACGCCTTCAGCGGTGATGCGTGCCGATGCCTTCGATGCCTTGCCGCCCAGTTTGACGCGCAGGATCTCTTCCGCACGAGCCATGTCGCCTTCGGCTTCGGTCAGTGCTTTTTTGCATTCCATCATTGGTGCGTCGGTTTTGCCGCGCAATTCGCCTACCATCGCTGCTGTAATCGCTGCCATGTGTTTCTCCTGATTCGGTGAGTCGATAGTCGCGGCCGGGCATGCATGCCTCGCCAGCGGTCACTATCGTTTTTTTGTTAAAAAAAAGGGGGAGCTGCTGCCACCCCTTTTCCCTTACTGCTGTGCTTACAAACGGCTATCTTGCGATAGCCTGGCCATTAAGCCTGTTCGTTAACTTCGACGAATTCGTCGCCAGCGGCTGCTTTAACCATTTCAACAACTTCGTTACCGGCAGCTGCACGGCCTTCGATGATTGCATCAGCAACACCGCGAGCGTACAACATGATGGCTTTCGAGGAGTCATCGTTACCTGGGATCACGAAGTTCACGCCTTCTGGGGAGTGGTTGGTATCGACAACGCCGATGACCGGGATACCCAGTTTAGCTGCTTCGGTGATCGCACCTTTGTGGTAGCCGACGTCGACGACGAAGATTGCGTCAGGAATGCCGCCCATGTCCTTGATGCCGCCGATCGATTTTTGCAGCTTGATCATTTCGCGGGAGAACATCAGCGCTTCTTTTTTCGACAGCTTCTCGATCGAACCGTCTTCGATCATCACTTCCATGTCTTTCAGACGCTTGATCGAGGTTTTGATCGTTTTGAAGTTGGTCAGCATGCCGCCCAACCAACGTTGATCAACGAAAGGCACGCCAGCGCGTTGCGCTTCAGCAGCGATGATTTCGCGAGCTTGACGCTTGGTGCCAACCATCAGGATGGTGCCACGGTTTGCAGCCAGTTGACGCACGTGCTTCATTGCGTCCTGGTACATCGCCATGGTTTTTTCCAGGTTGATGATGTGGATCTTGTTGCGATGGCCGAAGATGAACGGTGCCATTTTTGGATTCCAAAAACGGGTTTGGTGACCAAAGTGGACACCGGCTTCCAGCATTTCGCGCATTGTTACGGACATTATTAACTCCAGGGTTGGGTCTGGAATCCGATCAGTCACCATACAGGCACCCTTGTCGACCGGATTCGCGTGTTTATATAAATTAAAGACACTGTTTTACTGCATTGCTTAAAAGAGAATTCAAGCAACCCGGGATTCTACACTGAAATGCCTGCCGCATCAAGTCCGCACCGCAAATCGCGCGCCCGGCGGAAACACCCAGCGCACCACCATGGTGCAAGGCGTGGCCGCGCCGCCTTTTCATCCGCTTTCTCCCCACAAATCCCCTTCCGGCCCTAGGAAGGAGGCGGCGGATTGAGGGCGCCTCGTTTATAATTTCGACATATTTGCAGACTTTTCCCATACAGCAGGGATCGTCTGTGCTTTTCACCTGAATTCTTGCAGATTGCGAATTACACCATGTCCACCATCCGTATCAATACCGCCGCCGACATCGAAGGCATGCGCGTTGCCGGCAAGCTCGGCGCCGAAGTGCTCGACTACATCACCCCGTTCGTCAAGGTCGGCGTCACGACAGGCGAACTGGACCGCCTGTGCCATGAATACATGGTCAACGTGCAAGGCACCATCCCTGCCCCGCTGAACTACTGCCCGCCCGGCTACACGCCGTACCCGAAAGCCATCTGCACCTCCGTCAACGACGTCATCTGCCATGGCATTCCCGGCGACAAGGTCCTGAAAAGCGGCGACTCCGTCAACCTCGACATCACCGTCATCAAGGATGGCTACCACGGCGACAACAGCCGCATGTTCCTCGTCGGCACGCCGACCATCCTGGCCAAGCGCCTGTCGGAAATCACCTATGAATGCATGTGGCTGGGCATCGACCAGATCAAGCCGGGCGCCCATCTCGGCGATATCGGCCACGCCATCCAGCAGCATGCCGAGAAAGCCGGCTACAGCGTGGTGCGCGAATTCTGCGGCCACGGCATCGGCAAGGTCTTCCATGAAGAACCGCAGGTATTGCATTACGGCAAACCAGGCACCCTCGAGCGCCTGGAAGCGGGCATGATTTTCACCGTCGAACCGATGATCAACTCGGGCCGCCGCGAAATCCGCGAAATGAACGATGGCTGGACCATCAAAACCAAGGACCGCAGCCTGTCGGCGCAATGGGAACACACGGTGCTGGTGACGGAAACGGGCTATGAAGTGCTGACCGTCTCGCCCGGCATGCCGCCACCGCCCGCCTTGATCCTGAACAAAGCCTGATCTTCCATCCCACGCACCGCCACCCAGGGCCCAGATGAAAAAGCAAGTTCGGGAACAGCTGAAACAGCAACTGAAAGCCGACCGCCAGGTCGTCATTGCGGCCTTCCAGGCCGACGGCAAGCCTGAAAAACTGCTGCGCAGCCTGCGCCACAGCGTCGACGGCGTGCTGGCGCGTGCCTGGCAGGAAGCGGGCTTGCCGCCCGGCACGGCACTGGTGGGCGTGGGCGGCTATGGCCGCGGCGAACTGTTTCCGTATTCCGACGTCGACCTGCTGATCCTGCTGCAACAGGCGCCGGACGCCGCCACGCAGGAAAAGCTTGAGGAACTGGTGCAACTGCTGTGGGACCTGGGCCTGGAAATCGGCCACAGCATCCGCACGGTCGATGAATGCATGGTCGAATCGAAGGCCGACATCACCGTCCAAACGAGCTTGCTCGAAGCGCGCCTCGTGTGCGGCAACGCGGACCTGTTCGCGCAATTGCAGCAGCGCTATGACGCGGCCATGGACCCGCAGGCCTTCTTCCAGGCAAAAACAGCGGAAATGCGCCAGCGCCATGCCAAATATGAAGACACGGCTTTCAGCCTGGAACCGAATTGCAAGGAAAGCCCGGGCGGCCTGCGCGACCTGCAGGTCATCCTGTGGGTGGCCAAGGCGGCCGGCCTGGCGAACTCGTGGCGCACCCTGGCCACGAGCGGCCTGATCACCCTGACGGAAGCGCGCCAGCTGATGGAAAAGGAGCGCGCCTTCAAGGATATCCGCGTGCGCCTCCACCTGCACGCGGGACGGCGCGAAGACCGCCTCGTGTTCGACGTGCAGACGGCGATCGCCGAATCGCTGGGCTTGCAGGCGACGGGCAGCGGGCCGCACATGCGCCGCGCCAGCGAATTCTTGATGCAGCGCTACTACTGGGCCGCCAAGACGGTGACCCAGCTCAACACGATTTTGCTGCAAAACATCGAGGCACGGCTGTTCCCGCAAGACGACGTGGCCGTGCCCATCAACGAGCGCTTCAACGAGGTCAACAGCCTGATCGACATCAGCGCCGACGACACGTTCGAACAATATCCGTCTGCCATGCTGGAAATTTTTGTCCTGATGACGGAGCGCCCGGCCCTGAAGGGCATGACCTCGCGCGCCACGCGAGCCCTGTGGCATGCACGCTTCAAGATCGACGCCGCCTTCCGCCAGGACCCCGTCAACCGCGCCCTCTTCCTGCGCATCATGCAGGCGCCTGTCGGCATCATCCATGCGCTGCGGCGCATGAACGAGATGAGCATCCTGGGGCGCTACCTGCCGAATTTCCGCCGCATCGTGGGCCAGATGCAGCACGACCTGTTCCACGTGTACACGGTCGACCAGCACATCTTGATGGTGGTGCGTAACATGCGCCGCTTCACCATGAGCGAACACGCACACGAATACCCGTTCTGCAGCCAGCTGATGGCCGACTTCTCGCAGTCGTGGCTGCTGTACGTGGCGGCCCTGTTCCACGACATCGCCAAGGGCCGCGGCGGCGACCACTCGAAGCTGGGCGTGGCCGACGCCACCCAGTTCTGCCAGGACCACGGCCTGTCGCAAGAAGACACGGAACTCGTGGCATTCCTTGTAGAAAATCACCTGACCATGTCGCAAGTGGCGCAAAAGCAGGACTTGTCCGATCCCGACGTCATCGCCGCCTTTGCGAAAGTGGTCAAGGACGAGCGTCATCTGACGGGCTTGTACCTGCTGACGGTGGCCGACATCCGCGGCACCAGCCCGAAAGTGTGGAATGCCTGGAAGGGCAAGCTGCTGGAAGACCTGTACAAGATCACCCTGCGCGTGCTCGGCGGCGAGCCGCACACGGCCGACCGCGAGCTGAAAAACCGCCAGCAGGAAGCGCTGGCCACCCTGCGCCTGTACGGCTTGCCGCCCGATGCGCACCTGAAACTGTGGCAGCAGCTGGACGTGGCGTATTTCCTGCGCCACGACGCGTCCGACATCGCCTGGCAGACGCGCTCGCTTTATGACAAGCTCGACAGCAAGTTGCCGGTGGTAAAATGCCGGCTGGCGCCCATCGGCGAAGGCTTGCAGGTGGCCGTGTACATTCCCGACCAGCCCGACCTGTTCGCGCGCATCTGCAGCTATTTCGACCGCAAGAATTTCAGCATCCTCGACGCGAAGATCCACACGACGAAAAACGGCTATGCGCTCGATACCTTCCTCGTCACCGAACAGAATTTTGCCAAGAGCTACCGCGACATCATCAGCCTGATCGAGCATGAGCTGGGCGAGCTGCTGCAGTCGCAAACGCCGCTGCCGCCGCCGGGCAAGGGACGGCTGTCGCGCCTGTCACGCACCTTCCCCTTCCAGCCGACCGTGGATTTGCGGCCCGATGAGAAGGGCCAATACTATTTGCTGTCGGTGGCGGCCAACGACCGCACTGGCCTGCTGTATGCGATCGCCAATGTGCTGACCAAGTACCGCATCAACTTGCACACGGCTAAGATCATGACCCTGGGCGAGCGGGTCGAAGACGTCTTCCTCGTCGACGGTCCCGCGCTCAACAATGCCCGCAACCAGATATTGCTGGAAACCGATTTACTCGATGCACTGAAAGTGTAAGCTTTCCGCGCAACGCCTACCCTTACTGAAACTGAAACAACATGACCGAAGAATTATTACGCTTGTCCAAACGCATGTCCGAACTGGGCCTGTGCTCGCGCCGCGAAGCCGATGAATGGATCGCCCGCGGCTGGGTCCGCGTGGATGGCAAGGTGGTGTCCGAGCTGGGCAGCAAGGTCTACCCGAGCCAGAGAGTCACCGTGGAACGCCAGGCGGCGGCCGAGCAATCGAAGCGGGTCACCGTGCTGATCAACAAACCGGTCGGCTACGTCAGCGGCCAGGCCGAAGACGGCTACACGCCCGCCGTGGCCCTGATCAAGGCGGAAAACCGCTGGGCGGAAGACCGCAGCCCGGAACAGTTCCACCCGACCCAGCTGCGCAGCCTGGTGGCCGCCGGCCGACTGGACATTGATTCCGTCGGCTTGCTGGTCTTGACGCAGGACGGCCGCGTGGCCAAGCAGCTGATCGGCCACGATACCGACATCGACAAGGAATACCTGGTGCGCGTGAGCTACACCAAGGGCGGCACCCTGCCCGACAGCGAACTGAAAAAGCTCAACCACGGCCTGTGGCTCGACGGCAAGCCGCTGCTGCCGGCCAAGGTGCGCTGGCAAAACGAAGACCAGCTGAGCTTTACCCTGCGCGAAGGCAAGAAACGCCAGATCCGCCGCATGTGCGAAGCCGTCGGCCTGAAAGTGCTGGGATTGAAACGCGTGCGCATCGGCAAGGTCAAACTGGGCGACTTGCCGACGGGACAATGGCGTTACCTGAGCGCTGACGAGCAATTCTAAGCGCCCGCCTGGCATGCCAGGCCACATAAGCAACAGGAATATAGTGATATAAAATCAATTATTGTGATTTACTTAGTAAATATTGCCTTAAACCTATACACTATTCCCCATTAGAACAGAAGAGATACGCTGTCGTGAACGATCCCATTCCCAATCCCCTGCGCAAGGGCGCGCCCAGTCTGGCTGACGTGGCCGAGCCGATGGCCCCCGGCACCAAGCCGCACCATATGAGCGATCCATGGGATATCGGTGAAACCCTGTGCAGCCTGGCTGACAACGGCGACGCCATTTCCATCTACCCGGCGGGCGGCGAAGACGTCATCCTGGCGCGCATCCTGTCCGTCGACGATGACTTGCCGCAATTCGTGCTGGAACTCAATGAAGGCGCGACCCTGCCGGAAGGTGGCGCCACGTTTGTATCGTGGGTGCAAAGCGCCAAGCTGCAATTTACCATCAATGGCGAATGGCAAGCGTATCCCGACCGTCCCAACGTCTACCTGACGAACTTCCCCAGTCATTGCCTGGTGCTGGAACGGCGCGAATCGACGCGCCTGGAAACGCCGCTGGGCGTGTACTACCTGGCCGCCTTCGTGCTCGAGGGGCGTCCGTATGAGCTGCAGCTGTACGATTTCTCGGCCGGCGGCATCGGCATGCGCGCCCATCCGCGCGACACGGTCGGCCTGTACGTGGGCCGCAAGCTGTCGCGCGTGCGCCTGGAACTGGGGCCGAACAAGGTCATGATCGCCGACCTGGAAATCCGCCTGTCGCGCACCTTCCGCTCCTTCCTGCTGGGCGAGCAGGTGCAGATCGGCTGCCGCTTCCTGAACCTGACGGAAGCCATGGAGGATGAATTGAAAGCCTTGCTCGATAACCTGGGCAGCAGCCGCAAGGTGCGCTAGGTTTGCTTCGCATATAAAAAATGGCCGCCCAGCTGATTGCTGCGCGGCCATTTTTTTGTTTGATAGTCACAAGTACGAGGTGCCTGAAAAACGCTCAGGGCAAGGCGCATTGCCGAAGACAGTACGAATAGTACGGCGAGGCAATGCAACGCCGCCATGGGCGTTTTCTCAGGTACCGATCAGTCGTCGTCGTTTGGATCGAGGTCCGGAAACATCACTTCCGTATAACCGAACTGCGTGAAGTCGACGATACGCATCGGATACAGAATGCCGTGCAAATGGTCCACTTCATGCTGCACCACGCGCGCATGGAAGCCGTCGCAGTCGCGGCTGATGGGCTGGCCAAACTGGTCCACGCCTTCGTAGTGCAGCTCGCTCCAGCGCGGCACGCTGCCGCGCAGGCCAGGCACGGACAGGCAGCCTTCGAAGCCCTCTTCCTTGCGCTCCGACAAGGGCGTCAGCACAGGGTTGATCAGCACGGTTTCCGGCACTTGCGGCGCGTCCGGATAGCGCAGATTCTGCTTGAAGCCGTAGATCACCAGTTGCAGGTTGACGCCAATCTGCGGCGCCGCCAGGCCCGCGCCATTGGCTGCATGCATGGTGTCGAACATGTCGGCGATCAAGGCATGCAGTTCGGGCGTATCGAATTCACGCACTGGCTCGGCCATCCGCAGCAGGCGCGGATCGCCCATCTTGAGGATTTCACGTACGGTCATTTTGCTTCCAGTGCCGATTGCAATTCTTGCAGGTAGGTGCGGAAGGCCGCACCGGTTTCCGGATGTTTCATGCCCATCGCCGTCGTGGCCTTCAGATAACCCAGCTTGGAGCCGCAATCATAACGCTGCCCCTGGTAGCGGTAAGCGAGCACGCGCTCTTCGCGCATCAGGGCGGCGATGCCGTCCGTCAACTGGATTTCACCGCCGGCGCCCGTGCCGATATTTTCCAGGTGATTAAAGACACGGCTGGTCAGCACATAACGGCCCACCACGGCCAGGGTCGATGGCGCCTCTTCCGGCGAGGGCTTTTCCACGATGGCCGAGACCAGTTCCAGATCCGGCTGATAATTCTTTGCCGACACGATACCGTACTGCTTGGTTTCCGCGCGCGGCACGTCCTGCACCGCCAGCAGCGAGCAATTTTCATACTGGAAGACATCGGTCATCTGCGCCAGCACGGGGCGCACGCCCTCTTCCACGTCCATGAAGTCGTCGGCCAGCAAGACGGCAAACGGCTCGTCGCCGATCACGGGACGGGCGCACAGCACGGCATGCCCCAGGCCCAGCGGCGCCGACTGGCGGATGTAAATGCAGTTGATATGCTTGGGAATGACGTTTTGCACCATCTCGAGCAACTGGCGCTTGCCGGCCGCTTCCAGTTCCGACTCGAGCTCATAGGCCGTATCGAAATGGTCTTCGATGGCGCGCTTGTTGCGGCCCGTGATGAAGATCATTTCCGTGATGCCCGCCGCCACGGCTTCTTCCACCGCGTACTGGATCAATGGCTTATCAACGATGGGCAACATTTCCTTCGGTTGCGCCTTGGTCGCAGGCAAGAAACGGCTGCCCAGGCCGGCGACGGGAAAGACTGCTTTTCTGATTTTTTTCATGGGTCTTCTGTAATATTTAAATGATTAGTCTTGCGCGAGCAAGGCCAGCAAACCAGCCTCGTCGAGTATGGCCACGCCCAGTTCCTGGGCCTTGGCCAGCTTGCTGCCAGCATCCGATCCGGCCACGACATAACCGGTTTTCTTCGACACGGAACCGCTGACCTTGCCGCCGGCAGCCTCGATCAGCTCCGCAGCTTCGTCGCGGCTCATGTTGGGCAACGTGCCCGTCAAGACGAAGGTTTTGCCGTCCAGCTTGCCGCCAGCGGCTGGCATTTCAGGCAATTGTGACATTAATTCATTTCGCAGGGCGTCCAGTTGACCAAGCAGCTTGACATTGCTCTCATCGGCCAGCCACTGCGCCAGCGCTTCGGCCACGGCAGCCGGCAAGCCCGCGTGGAAGCTGGCGCCTTGCGCCGCAAGGCTGGCCAGGGTGACGCCCCGCTCCACCAGTTGCTTGCTGCGCGGCTCCGTCAATTTCGGGATGCCGATGGCCGCCAGCAATTTGGTTTCCTCGAGCTGCATGCGCAGCTTGGCGCTGGGCGCGTGTTCGCCCTGCGGCGTGACGCCAGCGTCCAGCAATGCCTGCAGCGCCTGCTGGTTCTTTTCTTCGGCAAAGAAATCGGCAATCGATTCCGCCACCGTGCCGCCGATATCGGGCAGCACGCGCAGCAAGGCCGCTGGCGCTTGGCGCACATACGCCAGGCTGCCCAGCCACTCGGCCAGGGTCTTCGCCGTCGATTCGCCCACGTGACGGATGCCCAGCGCGAACAGGAAACGTTCGAGCGGCGGGCGCTTGCTCGCCTCGATGCCAGCAAGCAGGTTTTCCGCCCATTTCGTGGGGATCTTGCCTTGTTGCACTGTTTCCGGCGTCGAACCGTCACGCTCGTCCGCACGCAGCTTCATTTCCAGCAATTTATCAAGCGTCAGGCTGTACAGGTCAGCCAAGCCATGCACGTATTCGAGTTCGACCAGGGTATCGATATAACGTTCCCCCAGGCCTTCGATATCCATCATGCGGCGGCCCGCGAAATGACGGAACGCTTCCTTGCGCTGCGCCGAGCAGAACAGGCCGCCCGAGCAGCGGGCGATGGCCTCGCCCTCTTCGCGCACCACGTGCGAGCCGCAGACGGGGCATGCTTCGAGCATCTTGAACGGCAGCGGCGCCGGCGCCAAGCGTTTTTCCAGCACCACGCTCAGCACTTCAGGAATGACGTCGCCGGCGCGGCGCACGACGACGGTATCGCCCACGCGCACATCCTTGCGCAGCACTTCATCTTCATTGTGCAAGGTGGCGTTGGTCACCGTCACGCCGCCCACGGAGACGGGCGCCAGGCGCGCCACGGGCGTCATGGCACCCGTGCGGCCCACCTGGATATCGATGCCCAGCACCTGTGTCAACGCCTCTTCGGCGGGAAACTTGTGCGCCAGCGCAAAACGCGGTGCGCGCGAGACAAAACCCAGCTCCAGCTGGTCTTCCGTCGCATTCACCTTGTAGACGACGCCGTCGATTTCATACGGCAAGGCGGGACGGCGCGCGCCGATATCGGCGTAGTAGGCCAGCAAGCCCTGCGCGCCCTGCACCACCTTGCGCTCTTTTGACACGGGAATGCCCAGGGTCTCGTACCAGTCCAGCAAGGCCGAATGCGAGGCCGGCATGGCGGCGCCATTGAGGGCGCCGATACCGTAGGCATAGAAACGCAGCTTGCGCTGCGCCGTGATGCGCGAATCGAGCTGGCGCAGGCTGCCGGCGGCCGCATTGCGCGGATTGGCAAATTCCTTCTGCCCTGCCTCGCGCTGGCGTTCGTTCAGGCGGGCAAAATCGCCCTTGAACATCATGACTTCGCCGCGCACGTCGAGCAAGGCGGGAATCTTGTCGCCATGCAGGCGCAGCGGGATGCCGGAAATCGTGCGGATATTGGCCGTCACGTCCTCGCCCGTGGCGCCGTCGCCGCGCGTGGCCGCCTGCACGAACAGGCCGTTTTCATAGCGCAGGTTGATGGCCAGGCCGTCGAATTTCACTTCGGCCGCATACGCGACGTCCTGCGCATCGAGGCCCAGGCCTTCGCGCACGCGGCGGTCAAAATTGACGATATCGTCATCGGAAAAACCATTGCTCAGCGACAACATCGGCACCGTGTGCGTGACTTGCTCGAATTGCGGCAACGGTGCCGCCCCCACGCGCAAGGTGGGCGAGTCGGGTGTGCGCAAGTCGGGATGGGTCGCTTCCAGCACCTGCAGTTCGACAAACAGCTTGTCGTACTCGGCGTCGGGGATCGTGGGATTGTCGAGCACGTGGTAGGCGTGCAGATGCCGATTGAGTTCGGCCGTGAGTGCCAGGACGCGGGCGGCGGCGTCCTGGTTGATCGGATCAGTCATTGTTGCGGGATTCTTCAGCTAAATAAACGCAGGGCGCGGGTGGAACCGGCCGGAATGTCGGCCGCGTCCATTTCCTGGTAAAACTCTTGCACCTGGCCGGCGATCTCGGCCAGCGCCGCATCGGACAGGGCCTGGTTGTAATCGTCGACGATGGTGGCGTCGAGGCGGCCTACCAGTGCCTTCGCGCAAGCGACCATGGCGCCGAAACCGTCGCGCGCGGGCGCCACGCAGGGCACGTCCAGCAGCAGGGTCAAACGGGGCGTGGTTTCCTCGGCCAGGGTGACATTCGTCGACAGCGAGAACAGATAACCGCCTTCGCCGTCTGGCATGACGAAGCGGCCGTCCGGACGCACGTCAAAGCCCTGCTTTTCCAGCGCGAACAGCAAGGTGGAGATGGCCCATGGCGCGCCATTCGTGTGCAGGTTCACGCCCAGCTGGGCATCGTGGCCGGCAACGAAGCGGTGCAGATTGCGCGCTTCGGCCATCACTTCCATCATGTCCGGCACTTCCGGCTCGGCGCCGATCTCGTCCGCCACACCACGCAGGCGCGTGACCAGTTCCGAGTATTCGAGCTCGTTCAAGGCCGTGCTGCGGCTGGCCAGCTGCACGCCGCCCTGCATCTTGGTGTAGACACCGCCATGCGTGATCGGTTCCCAGTCGCCATTCACGTGCAAGCCGATGAAGTGGACGGGCTTGTTGCCCACCAGGCGCAGGGTTTGCAGCACGGGCAGGATCTTGTCGCCGCGCACGGGCGCTTCCAAAGACAAAGGCAGCAGGCAATCGATGAGCGGGTCGACCAGGCTGGTCGCCTGTTCGCTGGCGGCGCTGACGTCTTGCTGTACCGGCGCGGCAGGGGCGGCGGCAGGCGCTTCGATACCGGCGCCACCCAATGATGGTTCCGCATGCACGGGGGCGTCGGGCACGGGCGCCGCTGGCGGTGCGCCGAACGACGGTTCGGCCTTGGCGGCGGGCGCGGCGTCAAAGCGCGGCTCCTGGCGCAGCACGGGTTCCTGGGCTTCCACTGCGGGCGCATCGCCTTCGCGCATCAGCACGTCGTCATGGTCGGTGGAAAAAGCCCGTTCCACGCTTTTCTTGGCCTTGTATTCCTGCCATTTGTTGTACGAGAAAACGCCGACGATAAAGACGCCGCCGGCGCCGAACAAGGTAATTTGAAGGTCTGTCATGCTGCTTGTGCCTCGGTTGCAAAATTTGCGGCGGACTCCATGTCCACCGCCACGATGCGCGATACGCCCTGCTCCTGCATCGTCACACCGATCAATTGATGGGCCATTTCCATCGCAATCTTGTTATGCGAAATGAAAAGGAATTGGGTCTGGTCGGACATGCGCTTGACCATGCGGCAGAAGCGTTCCGTGTTCGAATCGTCCAGCGGTGCATCGACTTCGTCGAGCAGGCAGAACGGCGCCGGATTCAGGCGGAACATGGAAAACACCAATGCGGTCGCGGTCAGCGCCTTCTCTCCACCGGACAACAGGTGGATGGTGGCATTTTTCTTGCCGGGAGGCTGCGCCATGACTTGTACACCGGAATCGAGAATCTCGTCGCCCGTCATGGTCAGTTTCGCCTGGCCGCCGCCGAACAGGATCGGGAACAGCTCGGAAAAGTGATGGTTGACCTTGTCGAACGTGTCTTGCAGCAAGTCGCGCGTTTCCTTGTCGATCTTGTGGATCGCGTCTTCCAGCGTGTTGATCGCTTCCGTCAGGTCGGCATTCTGGGCGTCGAGGAAATTCTTGCGCTCGGATGCCTGTGCCAGTTCGTCCAGCGCGGCCAGGTTGACGGCGCCCAGGGCCGTGATGGCATTGGTCAGACGCGTGACTTCGCCCTGCAGATACGACGGGCGCATGTCCGGATGCAGCTTTTCCGTCAGGGCCGCTTCATCGGCGCCCGATTCCAGCAATTGCTGGGCGAATTGCTCCTGGTTCAGGCGCGCGGCCTGTTCCTTGAGCTGCATTTCCATGATCTTGTCGCGCTGCGGCTGCAAGCTGCGTTCCGATTGCGTGCGCGCATCTTCGGACAGGCGCAGCTGCTGCGTAATTTGATCGAGTTCGTGGCGCGCGTCGGCCAGCGCCCGCTCCTGCGTGGTGCGGCGCTCGAGCAAATCCTGCAAGCCGTCGGCGGCCGCGCCGCTTTCCAGGTTGGCCAGTTCCAGTTCGCCCGCCTGCAGGCTGGCCGCCACTTGCTGGGCCTGCGTATTGGCCGTGGCGATGTTGCGGCGCAATTCCTCGATCTTCGCGCGGTGGGCTTTTTCCGCGTATTCCGTATCCTTGGCGGCCCGCTCCAGATCGCGCAAGGCTTCGCGCGCCTCGGCCAGCCGCTGTTCCTTTTGCAGGAAGTCAGTGTGGCCGTCTTCGTGGGCTTCCTGCAAGTTGCCCAGTTCCATGTCCAGCTGTTCGAATTTCTCTTCCGATTCCGCCTTGATCTGCTGCTGTTCCGCTTCCTGTGCGGCGATTTCGGCCAGGTCGGCGCCGATCTGCGTGCTGCGCTGGTTGAAGCGCGCTTCCACTTCCGACAGTTTCACCACGTCCAGCTGCAAGGTATGCACGGAGGAAGTGAGCTGCTGTATGCGCAGTCGCAAGTCGGACAGGTTGCGCGTCAAGGTGGCGACGGCCGCGTCGGCCCGCACGGAACGGGCGCGCGCCTCTTCGGCCAGCAATTGCTGGGCGCGCAACTGTTTGCCGATATTCTCGATTTCCTGCTGGCGGCCCAGCATGCCTTCCTGCTCCGAATCGGCCGCATAGAAGCGCACGCTGGTGGCCGTGACCACGTGACCGGCGCGCGTGACGAAATAGCCGCCCGGCGGCAATTTACTACGTTCGGCCAGCGCTTCGGCCGCGTCTTCCACGGCGTAGGCGTTGTACAGCCAATCCTGCAGCAAGCCGCGCAAGCCCGGATCGTTGAGTTTGAGCAAATTCAGGAAAGGCTTGAGGCCCGGCACTTCCGGTTGCGGCAGCGGCGCCACGGTCGACGGCGCGTACAGGGCCAGCTTGGCCGGTGGCGCATCGGCAAAGAAGGCCTTGGCCCAGTCGATGTTCGACAGTTGCAGAGCCGACGTACGCTCGCGCAAGATCGATTCCATGGCCGCTTCCCAGCCCGCTTCGATCTGCAGCTTTTGCCACAGGCGCGGCAAGGTGTCGAGTTCGTGCTTTTTCAGCCATGGCTGAACCTTGCCCTGGGTTTGTACCCGTTCCTGCAATTGTTTCAAGGCGGAAAGACGCGCTTCCAGCTGGGCGTTGGCAGCCGTTTCGGCATTCACCTGCGCCTGCGCCTCCATCCGTTCCTGCTCCAGCTTCGGCTGCTGCTCCAACGCCTCTTCCAGGTAAAAGCCCTGCTCTTCCAGGGTTTGCTGCTTTTCTTCCAGCTGCAGTTTCAGGTTTTCCAGGTGGCTGCTGTCGGGCAAACTGAGGCTGTTCTTTTCCTGCTGCAGGCGCTCGCGGCGCGTCAACAGGCTGGCCAGGATGTTCGAGGCGTTGCGCTGGTGCGCCGATTCCAGTTCCAGCTGCTGCTGTGCCTGCATGATCCGTGCGCGCGATTCCGTGCTCTTGTTTTGTGCGGCGCGCCAGGCGGCGTCGAGTTCGGGCAATTGCTCGCCCTTCTGCTCGGCCATCATTTGCGACTGTTCCACCTTGGCAGCCAGTTCCTCGAGGTGGAATTCCGCCTCTTCGATCTGTTCCTGGTATTCGCTACCCTGCTGCGTCCACTGGTCGCGCTGGGCAGTCAATGTGGCCAGCTGCGCCTGCAGGCGGGCGCGCGATTCGATGACGAACTTGATCTGCGCCTCCAGGCTGCCGATTTCCGCATTCGTCTGGTACAGATGGCCTTGCGCCGTATGCAGCCGGTCGCCCACGGCAAAGTGCGCCTGGCGCATCTGCTCGAGGGTCAGCTCCACGTTGCGCAGCTTGGCCGTCTGTTCTTCCAGGTCCGTCTGCGCCTGTTCCACTTCGCGGAAATAGCGCGTCTGTTCGTTTTGCGCCTCGTTCTTGCGCAGCAGCCACAACAGTTTCTGCTTTTCTTCCTGGTCCGCCTGCAAGGCGTGGAAACGGGTGGCCACGGCCGCCTGCGCTTCCAGCTTTTCCAGGTTGGCATTGAGTTCGCGCAAGATGTCTTCCACGCGCAGCAAATTCTCGCGCGTGTCCTGCAGGCGGTTTTCCGTCTCGCGGCGGCGTTCCTTGTATTTGGAGACACCGGCCGCTTCTTCGAGGAAAACGCGCAATTCTTCGGGGCGCGATTCGATGATGCGCGAAATCATGCCTTGGCCGATGATGGCGTAGGCGCGCGGACCGAGGCCCGTGCCAAGGAAGATATCCTGGATGTCGCGCCGGCGCACGGGCTGGCCATTGATGTAATAGGTGGAGGTGCCGTCGCGCGTCAGGGTGCGCTTGACGGCGATCTCGGCGTACTGGCCCCACTGGCCGGACGCCTTGCCATCGTTATTGTCGAACACCAGTTCCACGGAAGCGCGCCCGGCTGGTTTACGGTGGGTGGAGCCGTTGAAAATGACATCCTGCATCGATTCGCCGCGCAATTCCGACGCTTTCGATTCGCCCAGCACCCAGCGCACGGCGTCGATGATGTTCGACTTGCCGCAGCCATTCGGCCCGACCACGCCCACGAGCTGGCCTGGCACCTGGAAATTGGTGGGATCGACGAAAGACTTAAATCCCGACAACTTGATGGAAGAGAGACGCACGTGTTTTAGAGTTCCTGGCCTATGCTGGCGGTTATATTATGGGTGAACCCGGTTCATATTCAGTTCAGATGCAGCATCGCGACGGCTGTCTGGCCATGCACCGCAAAAAAAGTGGTTCATCATACCATTTCCTGATGCTTTTCTGGCCAAAAAACAGCGGCGCCAGGCGCCGGTTGGCAGCGGATCAGCGGGCAGGACGGCCATCCTGCGCCAGTTTCCAGTCCGCACGCGAAAAAACGCGCTCGTGGCCGGACAGCACCAGGGCCAGTTTTTGCAGCCATTGTTCGGTCGGCATGGGTTCGGCCTTGAAGCTCAGCACCACCATCAACGCCAGGCTGGCCAGGGCCAGCGCATGGCTGACGGCGAAATTGACGGCGCCGCGGGCATTCCACATGAAGCCCAGCGCCACCGCCAGGCCCAGCACGCAGCCGCTGACGGCTTCCGACACGCTGTGCGCATGCACGACCACGCGGGAAATGGCCACCAGCACGGCAAAGGCCACGCCGACGAGCACGCCGGCATGGCGCCAGCGCGGCTCGGCCCGCTGCAACAGCACATACATCAGCACGGGAAACACGGCGCCGGCGCGCATGGCGTGGCCGCTGAAACCCGTAAAATCGAGCGTGCTGCTGCCCACGCCCCAGCTCATGAAGGCCAGCTTCGACAGCACCACGAGGGCCAGGCCGCCGCCGTACCACAAGCTCCAGCTGAGCACCAAACGCCACTGGCGCGACACGAGCAGCCACAGGGCAATCGCCACGCCAGCCGGCCCCATCACGGACATGTCGGCCGCAAAAGAAATCCCATTCCACCAAGTCATCGTGCATGCGCTTATTTCATGATCAGCTTGCACTATGCCACGACTCTGCCCTGTTCCGCGCGGCTTTTGCTGTGCTGCAGCGAAGAATTACATTCGATTACAAAATTTCCTCGTCAAGACCAGCCGCCTGGGCGTCAGATATTCGTCAGGCGCTTGCCCTTGGGCGGCGCAAAGTCGCGGATCGAGTCGATCATGCCCACGTCCAGCGCCTGGTCGGCCGTCAGGTGCAGGTCGGAGTACGCATGCACCTGCCACTGCTCTTGCGTCAGGTTGACGTGGCCGCGCAGGATGCGCTCGGTGCGCATGTCGTCGGCGCGCAAGCCCTCGACGATGATGCTGAGCGCATCGGGACGCGAACCGGGCGAGGCCGTCGCATGCGACTTGTGCACCATGAAGCGGGCCGTGTCGCTGGCGTGGCGCTGCCGACCCGCCAGGAACAGGGTGACGGCGATGGACGCCACGGCGCCCGCGTTGTAGGTAATGATGTCGAGCGGCAACTTGCTGAGGAAGTTGTACAGACAGATGCCATCGCTGACATAGCCGCCGTTGGACTGGATCAAAATGTGCGCGGTGGTGAGCTTGTCTTCCGTGATGTCGGCCACGGCGTTGAAGACGCGCCGCACCATGTCACTGTTGACGTCGCCCGAGAGAGTAAAGTAACCGTGCTGCTCGGTGTTGTTTTGTGTCTCGCTTTGTGTCGTGTTCATGGCAGGCACCCGCAAGAAAGCCAGGATTTCATCATAGCGCATTCCCGCGCGGCCGGGCGCCCTTTTGCACCGGGCCAGCGCCCCTCCCAGCCCCGCAAACCGGGGCTTTTGCTGCAATTTGGCAACGTCTTTTCAGATTGACAGAAACACCCTGCTGGCATATATTCCTCCCACTTGATCGGGAGAGGGCAACCCAGCGTTGCCGCCGAAGGGGCACTACCCAAAAACTCTCAGGCAAAAGGACCGATCAGGCGAACTGAAGCTGTTGCTTTGGCAACATCTTTAGCTCAACTCTGGAGAGCGGCCGCGGCTATTGCCGGCGGCCCACCGAAGGGGCGCACGGGGCAAGCCCCCGTAATCTCTCAGGTACAAAGGACAGGGGGGTCAGTGATCACGCTGGAAAGCCGTGTTTGGCTATTCTATGTTTTGTTAACTCCCCCTTTACCTTCGTCCCGAGGAATCCATGACGCTCAAAGCGACCCCACTCAACAACGCCCACCGTGCCCTCGGCGCCCGCATGGTCGATTTCGGCGGCTGGGACATGCCTGTCAACTACGGCTCGCAAATCGAAGAACACAACGCCGTGCGCGGCGACGCCGGCATGTTCGACGTGTCCCATATGTGCGTGGTCGATATCGAAGGTCCGAACGTGCGCGCCTTCCTGCGCGGCTTGCTGGCCAATAACGTCGACAAGCTGCAAGTGTCGGGCAAGGCCCTGTACTCGTGCATGTTGAATGCCGAAGGTACCGTCATCGATGACCTGATCGTCTACTTCTTCAATGAAAACTGGTTCCGCCTCGTCGTCAACGCGGGCACGGCTGAAAAAGACGTGGCCTGGATGCAGCAGCAAAATACCGGCACCAACAGCGGCCTGACGATCACGCAGCGCCGCGACGGCAATGACGCCATGGCCCTGGTGGCCGTGCAAGGCCCGAACGCGCGCGCCAAGGTGTGGCAAGTGCTGCCAGAAACGCAAGCCGCGTCCGAAGCCATCAAGCCGTTCAACGTCGTCATCGTCAAGGACACGCCATTTGGCGAAGTCATGCTGGCGCGCACCGGCTACACGGGCGAAGACGGTTTTGAAATCGGCGTGGCCGCGACCCAGGTGGAAGCGCTGTGGAATGCATTGATCGCCGCTGGCGTCAAGCCGGCCGGCCTCGGTGCGCGCGACACCCTGCGTCTGGAAGCGGGCATGAATCTGTACGGCCAGGACATGGATGAAACCGTCAACCCGCTCGACGCGGGCCTCGCATGGACCATCGACCTGGTCAGCGAGCGTGACTTCATCGGCAAGGCCGCCCTGCTGGCCAAAGGCCAGAATGCGCAATTCGTCGGCCTGATCCTGCGTGAAAAAGGCGGCGTGCTGCGCGCCCACCAGAAAGTCATCATCGCCGGTAACGAGCAAACAGGCGAAATCACGAGCGGCACCTTCAGCCCGACCATGCAGGAAGCAATCGCCCTGGCGCGCGTGCCCAACGGCGTCAACGTGGGCGACACCGTGCACGTGGAAATCCGCGGCAAGCAGCTTGCCGCCTCGGTAGTCAAGCTGCCTTTCGTGCGTAACGGTAAAATCCTGGCTGCGTAAGCGTATTTATAGAGCCGCCCGCAAGACCGTACAACCATAATCAATAACGAACATTTACCATCTGGAGCCACACATGAACATTCCTGCAGACCTGAAGTACACCGCTTCCCACGAATGGGTACGCCTGGAAGCCGACGGCACGATCACCGTCGGCATCACCGAGTACGCGCAGGACGCGCTGGGCGACATCGTCTTCGTCGAACTGCCTGACGTCGGCGCCACCTTCACCGCCGGCGACGACGCCGCCGTGGTGGAATCGGTCAAGGCGGCAAGCGACATCTATGCGCCGCTGTCGGGCGAAGTCGTGGCCGTCAACGACGACGTGGTCAATGCGCCTGAATCGATCAACGCCGATGCCTACGCCAACTGGCTGTTCAAGATCAAGCCAGCCGACGTGTCGGCCCTGGACGGCTTGCTCGACGCTGCCGCCTATGGCGCTACCACCAGCGCGTAATCGCGTTTGACTCACGGGCCGCGTTTGCGGCCCGTTTGCATTTAATTTTGTAGCTATGCCCCGGCGCCGCGCCCGCGCGCCGCATCCCGGTTTTTCAGTCTTTTTTGGCCTCTATATCATGACCCGCACCAGCCTGACCCAACTCGAAGCACGCGATGCCTTCATCGCCCGCCACATCGGCCCTTCCGCCACCGAACAGCAAGCCATGCTGGCGACCCTCGGCTATCCATCGCGCGCCGCGCTGATCGACGCCCTGGTACCGGCCAACATCCGCAACAAGGGCGCCCTGCCCCTGGGCGCGTACTCGCAGCCGATGCCGGAACAGGAAGCGCTGTCGCGCCTGAAAGCCATCGCCGGCAAGAACCAGGTGCTCAAATCCCTGATCGGCCAGGGCTACTACAACACGTTCACCCCTGGCGTCGTGTTGCGCAACATCTTTGAAAACCCGGCCTGGTACACGGCGTACACGCCTTACCAGCCAGAGATTTCGCAAGGCCGCCTGGAAGCGATTTTGAACTTCCAGCAAGTGATCACGGACCTGACCGGCATGGGCATCTCGAACGCCTCGATGCTGGACGAAGGCACGGCCGCCGCCGAAGCGATGACCCTGATCCAGCGCGTGGGTAAGTCGAAGTCGAACGTGCTGTACGTCGCCAACGACGTGCTGCCGCAAACCCTGGAAGTGGTGCAGACGCGCGCCCAGCCGATCGGCATCGAGGTGCGTACGTTCGACCCGGCTGAAATCGAGTCGCTCGACGCCTGTTTCGGCGTGCTGCTGCAATACCCTGGCGTGAACGGTGTCGTGCGCGACTACCGCGCCGGCGTGGAAAAACTGCATGCGAATGGCGCCATGGTCATCGTCGCGGCAGACCTGCTGGCCCTGACCATGCTCACGCCACCGGGCGAATGGGGCGCCGACGTCGTCGTCGGCAACAGCCAGCGCTTCGGCGTGCCGCTCGGTTTCGGCGGCCCGCACGCGGGCTATCTGTCCACGCGCGATGAATTCAAACGCAATATGTCGGGCCGCCTGGTCGGCGTGACCGTCGATGCGCAAGGCAACAAGGCGTATCGTCTGGCCCTGCAGACGCGCGAACAGCATATCCGCCGCGAAAAAGCGACGTCCAACATCTGCACGGCGCAAGTGCTGCTGGCCGTGATGGCCTCGATGTACGCCGTCTACCACGGCCCTGCCGGCCTGCTGCAGATCGCCCAGCGCGTGCACCGCTTTACGGGCGTGCTGGCGGCCAACCTGAAGACGCTCGGTTATGGCGTCGTCAACGCGAGCTACTTCGACACCCTGACCATCAATGTCGCCGATGCGGCGCAGCTGCACGCGACGGCCATGCACCACGGCGTCAACCTGCGCAAGATCGACAACACCCATGTCGGCGTGTCGCTCGACGAAACCACCACGCGCGATGATATCGCGCTGCTGTGGAAGGTCTTCGCGCACGGCCTGGCCAACGCGCCTGCCGCCCCGGACCTGGACGCCGTTGAAGCAAATGTGACCAGCGCGCTGCCGGCCAACCTGGCGCGCGAAAGCGCCTACCTGACCCACCCCGTCTTCAACAGCTACCACTCGGAACACGAAATGCTGCGCTACCTGCGCAGCCTGGCCGACAAGGACCTGGCGCTGGACCGCACCATGATCCCGCTCGGCTCGTGCACGATGAAGCTGAACGCCACGAGCGAGATGATTCCCGTCACCTGGCCAGAGTTCTCGAACATCCACCCGTTCGCGCCGGATGCACAAACGGTTGGCTACCGCGAAATGATCTCGCAGCTGGAAGAGATGCTGTGCGCGCTGACCGGCTACGCGGCCGTCTCGCTGCAGCCGAACGCCGGCTCGCAGGGCGAATACGCGGGTCTGCTGGTGATCAAGGCGTATCACGAATCGCGCGGCGAAGGCCACCGCAACATCTGTCTGATTCCATCGTCGGCGCACGGCACCAACCCGGCATCGGCCAATATGGTCGGCATGCAGGTCGTCGTCACCAGCTGCGACGCCAACGGCAACGTGGATCTGGCCGACCTGAAAGCCAAAGCGGAAAAGCACAGCGCCAACCTGGCTTGCGTGATGGTCACCTACCCATCGACCCACGGCGTGTTTGAAGAAGGCATCCAGGAACTGTGCGAAATCATCCACTCGCACGGCGGCCAGGTCTACATCGACGGCGCCAACATGAACGCGCTGGTCGGCGTGGCCGCTCCCGGCTCGTTCGGCGGCGACGTGTCGCACCTGAACCTGCACAAGACCTTCTGCATCCCGCACGGCGGTGGCGGACCAGGCGTCGGCCCGATCGGCGTGGGCGCCCACCTGGCGAAATTCCTGCCGAACCAGCGTTCAAGCGGCTACCAGCGCGACGCCGCCGGCATCGGCGCCGTCAGCGCCGCGCCATTCGGCTCGGCCAGCATCCTGCCGATTTCGTGGATGTACATCGCCATGATGGGCGCGGAAGGCTTGACGGCGGCCACCGAGACGGCGATCCTGGCGGCGAACTATATCGCGCGCCGCCTGGCGCCGCACTACCCCGTGCTGTATTCGGGCCACGACGGCCTGGTCGCGCACGAGTGCATCCTGGACCTGCGCCCGATCACGGACGCCACCGGCATCAGCAACGAAGACGTGGCCAAGCGTTTGATGGACTTCGGTTTCCATGCGCCAACCATGAGCTTCCCCGTGCCGGGCACGCTGATGATCGAGCCGACGGAAAGCGAATCGAAAGTGGAAATCGACCGCTTCATCGACGCCATGATCGCCATCCGCGCGGAAATCGCCAAGGTCGCCAGCGGTGAATTCGACCACGACGACAACCCTTTGAGGAACGCGCCGCACACGGCACAAGTCTTGATGTCGGACAGTTGGGATCGCAAGTACAGCCGTGAAATCGCGGCCTATCCGGTCGCGTCCCTGCGCCAGCGCAAATACTGGCCGCCGGTCGGCCGCGCCGACAACGTGTACGGCGACCGCAATCTGTTCTGCGGCTGCGCTCCGATCAGCTCTTACGAAGAAGAGTAAGCGCCACGCGCCCGCTTAGGCGGGCATGTCAGCGACAGAAAGGCAGGCCACGCGGCCTGCCTTTTTTCATGTTCGCATGAACATCACTGCGTAGGTCGGATTAGCGCGCAAGCGCGTAATCCGACACCACCACCGGCCTCGCCAACAATGTTGTCGGATTACGCTCCGCTAATCCGACCTACGCGGCCTACAACGCCAGCAAGACCGCGCCGGGCAAGCCCAGCACGGTGCCAAGTATCATCAGACACACGACATCGCGCCGCTCGCAGCGGGCGCGGTGCGAACTCCAGGCGGCGAACAGCAGCGCCACGGCAACGCCGCTGAGCGAAATTCCCACTTCCGTCATGCCAGCTCTCCCGTCATTGTCTCTTCCTTCATCGCTCTCATCCTTTTCATTGATTGAACAAGCTACCTACCGGTAGGCAGTAAGTGTACAATAAAAAACACGGCGGCGTCCATGCCCTGTTTTTTGACGATAAAAGGAATCGCAATGCAGCAGCAAACCACTCTCCCCGCCGCCAGTCTCGGGCTGGCGGCTTCCCTGGCTCTCGTGGCCGTGCTTGGTCCGGCAGGCATCGACATGTACCTGGCCTCGATGCCCGCCATGGCGCGCGAGCTGCACACCTCGTATGCGAATGTGCAGCTGAGCCTGACCTTCTTCCTGCTGGCACTCGGCGCAGGCCAATTGCTGTGCGGGCCGCTCACCGACATGCTGGGCCGGCGCCGTCCGCTGCTGGCCGGCATCGCCGTCTACATCGTGGCGGCCGTATGGGCGTCGCAGGCGGATCAATTGAGCACCCTGCTGCTGGCGCGCACCTTGCAGGGCCTGGGCGCGGCGCTGACCCTGGTCGTGGTGATGAGCATGGTGCGCGACGTGGCCGATGGGGTCAAAGCGGCGCAGCTGTTTGCCCTGTTGATGACCATTGTCGGTCTGGCGCCCGTGCTGGCGCCCGCCGTGGGCGGCTTGCTCGACGCGCACTACGGCTGGCGCGCCGTGATGCTGGCCCTGGCCGCGCTGGGCGCCTTGACCCTGCTCAATAGCGCGCTGTTCCTGCCGGAAACACTGCCCCGTGCCCGCCGCGTTTCGCCACGAGGCATGCACCGTACCTATGCGCGCATCGCACTGGACCGCGCCTTCCTGCTGCCCGCGCTGGCCCTGTCCGCCACTTTCTTTTTCCTGTTCGCGTATATCGGCGGCGCGTCGCTCGTGTACCAGCGCGACTTCGGCCTGTCCGCCAGCAGTTTCGGCCTCGTCTTTGGCGCGACGGGCGTGGCCGTGCTGCTGGGCGCCATGGCCAGCGGCCGGATGGTGGAACAGCATGGCGTGGCGCGCTTGAGCCTGGCGGGCAGCGTGGCCATGCTGGGCGGCGCGGCACTGGCCCTGCTCGGCGCGTGGGCGGGAGCGGGCATCGCCGCCGTCGTGCCGGGCATGTTCGTGGCCCTGTTTGGCCTCGGCATCGCGGAAGCGGCGCTGATGGCCATGGCCATGGGTTCGCAGCAGCGCGCACTCGGCTCCACGGCCGCCCTGCTGGGCGCCATCCAGATGACCTTGTCGTCCTTGGCCACGCCGCTGGCGGCCAGCCTGTCCGAATGGGGGCCGCTGCCCTGGCTGCTGTTCTTGACCGTGGCCGGCCTGCTGGTATCATGGCTGACCCTGGCCACTGCGCGCATCCATCCGGTCCATGCCGGCAGCCTGGGAGCGCACTGACGCTTCACCCAACCACTAGCCTCATATGAAGAAACGCTCGGCCTCGGCCGATAACATCTGCGCCGTCGCCGTCGTGCATTTTTCCGAACACGGCTACGACGCCTCGTCGCTCAGCGACATTGCCGCGCAGTCGGGCATGCGCAAGGCTTCGCTGTATTCGCACTTCGCCGGCAAGGACGCCCTCTTCCTCGACGTGTTTGCCGACGCGCTGGCCGAGGAACAAGCGTTCATGGATAGCTGCTTCGCCGATGAAGCGGCGCTGACGGCGCCCGGCGGCCTGCAGGCCGGCGCCCTGTATTGCGACCGCATGGCGCAGCGCTACGCCGACTCGGCCCATCTGCGCTTTTTGCTGCGCACGGCATATTTACCGCCCGCGCCCTTGCGCATCGAAGTCGGCACGGGATATGAAGCCCTGCTTGCGCAATTGCAGCAGCATTACGTGGCCAGCCTGGGCCGCATGGCGCCCGCCCTGGCGCCGCAACGCGTCGACCTGTACGCGCAAGCCTACCTGGGCATCGTCGACAGCCTGCACGTGGAACTGATCTACGCAGGCGGCGCCGCGCTGCAGCAGCGCCATGCAGCCCTGTGGCAGATATTGTCCGATTCACTGGCGATGGTGCAAACGGCTACGCCTTCCTCATGACATCATTCATTTCCTTCCTGCACACGTCTCCCGTGCATGTGGCCAGCTTCGCACGCCTTCTCGACACGCAGGCGCCAGGCATGGTCGCCGAACACCATGTGGATGAAGCGTTGCTGGCGGCGGCGCAGCAAGCCGGCGCCGATGAGGCCGCGCTGGAACGGCGCATCCACGCCGCCATGGCGGCTGCCGCTGCCAACGGGGCGGCCGTCGTGGTCTGCACGTGCTCCACCATCGGAGCCGCCGCCGAACGCACGCCGACCGGCGGACGCTACACCGCCATGCGCATCGACCGCGCCATGGCCGATACCGCCGTGCTGGCAGGCCCGCGCATCCTGGTCGTGGCGGCCTTGGCCAGCACGCTGGCGCCCACCACGCGCCTGTTGCAGGAATCGGCTGCCGCGCTGGACAGGCCTATCCAGTTGCAGTCGCTGCTGGCCGAAGGCGCGTGGACGCACTTCCAGGCTGGCGATCACGCGGCGTATATCGGCGCCATCACCGGCTGCATAATGACAGCCACGCCGGCGGCCGACGTGATCGTGCTGGCGCAAGCGTCGATGGCGCCGGCAGCGCAGGCACTGCAGGAACTGGGCGTGCCGGTGCTGTCGAGCCCATCGCTCGGTGTGGCGCGGGCGCTCGCGCAATTGCAGGCACCTTGACGTCAACATTACACTTTGGAAACCTAAGATTTCTTCAGTTGACACTCTTGCAGCCCATCCATAAGATGCCCTCATTATTCATTTACGGAGTCCCACGTGGGTACTTGTTCTAGTGACAGTAGCCGATCTTGTATCGGTGATTGCCTCGGCAGCTAAACAGCAAGCAACGCGGAACTCTCTTTCCTCCGTGCCTTGCTGAGCAAGGTGCGGTGTCTCGCGCGGCCAGTCCGGCTGCGCGCCTCCTCCCTCTTTCCGATCGCGACCGGCTACTGACCCGGATTGCCCGCCTGCGTCATGGTTCGCCATGTTGCGTCGGCGGCACGCAAGTCTTGCCTGCGGCTGCGCCGCCCGTCAACACCTCGCCGTGAAAGGAAGAGCCATGAATCTCTTCACCCGCTTATTCGAATCGTTCCTGCGCAAACGCCATACGGCCGGTCATTTCCGCCGCCGCGCCATGCCGCTGGAAAACAGCACGGCCCGCCCCGTGCCCGACCACCTGGCGCGCCAGCTGCTGGCCGCCGCCCATGAAGACCTCGACAGCGCCCTGAACCGCCTGCACACGCGCGTCGAAGGCTTGCGCGATGCCGAGGCGCAAGTCATCGGCGCGCAAACGGGCCCGAACGAGGTCGAGCATGAAAAGCCGCTGGCCTGGTACCAGCACCTGTGGCTGTGCTACAAGAATCCATTCAACCTGCTGCTCACCGTGCTGGCCATCGTGTCCTACCTCACGGAAGATCCGAAGGCGACCATCGTCATCGGCACCATGGTGATTTTGTCGACCTTGCTGCGTTTCGTGCAGGAAGGCCGCTCGAACCGCGCCGCCGAGCGCCTGAAAGCCATGGTCAGCAATACGGCCACCGTGCTGCGCAACGGCCAGCAGATCGAACTGCCGATCCGCCAACTGGTGCAGGGCGACATCATCGTGCTGTCGGCCGGCGACATGATCCCCGCCGATTGCCGTTTGCTTTCCGCAAAAGACCTGTTCGTCAGCCAGGCCGCCATGACCGGTGAATCCTTGCCGGTGGAAAAGATGGCCGAGCTGGCCGACGCCCATGGCAAAGATCCCATGGAACTGGCCAATTTGCTGTTCATGGGCACGAACGTGATTTCGGGCGCCGCCACGGCGCTGGTCCTGGCCACGGGCAATCGCACGTATTTTGGCACCATCGCCACGAGAGTGACGGCCACCGAGCGCACGCCGACGGCGTTCGAGGCGGGCGTGAACAGCGTCAGCTGGCTCTTGATCCGCTTCGCCCTCGTGATGGCGCCGCTCGTGTTCCTCATCAATGGCTGGACCAAGGGCGACTGGATGGAAGCTTTCCTGTTTGCCCTCTCTGTCGCTGTCGGCCTGACGCCGGAAATGCTGCCCATGATCGTCACCAGCACCCTGGCCAAGGGCGCCGTGAAACTATCGAAAAAGAAAGTCGTCGTCAAGCGCCTCGATGCGATCCAGAACTTCGGCGCCATGGATGTGCTGTGCACGGACAAGACGGGCACCTTGACGCAAGACAAGATCGTGCTTGAGCGTCACACGGACGTGTTCGGCCAACCGTCCGATGAAGTGCTGCAATTTGCCTATTTGAACAGCCACTACCAGACCGGCCTGAAAAATCTGCTGGACCGCGCCGTGCTCGACCATGTGGAATTGCAGACGGAAATGCAGCTGGCCCGCGATTACGTGAAAGTCGATGAAATCCCGTTCGATTTCGTGCGCCGCCGCATGTCCGTCGTCGTTTCCGAAAAAAATGATCATCATGAGCTGATCTGCAAGGGCGCCGTCGAGGAAATCCTCGCCGCCTGCAGCCATCTGCGCCTGGGCGGCGTGAACATTCCCCTCGATCCTGCCCTGCTGGACAAGGTGCTGGAAACCACGCATGGCCTCAATGCGGAAGGCTTGCGCGTGGTGGCCGTGGCCGTCAAGGAAGTGCCGCCGCATAAAACCGTGTATGGCGTGGCCGATGAAACGGCGCTGACCCTGATCGGCTACGTGGCCTTCCTCGATCCGCCGAAGGAATCGACGGCACCCGCCCTGCGCGCGCTGGCCGAACACGGCGTGACCGTGAAAGTCTTGACGGGCGACAACCACCTCGTGACGGCGAAGATCTGCCGCGAAGTGGGCCTGGCCGTGCATGGCGTGCTGCAAGGCCCGCAGCTCGATGACATGGACGACGCCACCCTGGCGCAGGCGGCAGAGGACAACACCGTGTTTGCCAAGCTCAGCCCGCTGCACAAGGAGCGCCTCGTGCGCGCGCTGCGCGGCAATGGCCATATCGTCGGCTTCATGGGCGACGGCATCAACGACGCGCCCGCCCTGCGCGCGGCCGACATCGGCATTTCCGTCGATTCGGCCGTCGATATCGCCAAGGAAGCGGCCGACATCATCCTGCTGGAAAAGAGCCTGATGGTGCTGGAAGAAGGCGTGCTGGAAGGCCGGCGCACCTTCAGCAACATGCTCAAATATATCCGCATGACGGCCAGCTCGAACTTCGGCAATGTGTTTTCCGTGCTGGTGGCCAGCGCCTTTTTACCGTTCCTGCCGATGCTGCCGCTGCACTTGCTGGTGCAAAACCTGCTGTACGACGTGTCGCAGATCGCCATCCCGTTCGACAATGTCGATGCCGAGCTGATCCAGCAGCCGCTGAGCTGGAATCCGCGCGACATCGGCCGCTTCATGGTGTTCTTCGGACCCATCAGCTCGATCTTCGACATCAGCACGTTTATCCTGATGTGGCATGTGTTCGGCGCCAATACGCCCGAGCAGCAGACACTGTTCCAGTCCGGCTGGTTCGTCGTGGGGCTGCTGACGCAAACCTTGATCGTGCACCTGATCCGCACGCCCAAGCTGCCGTTCATCGACAGCATCGCATCCGTGCCCCTGCTGGTGGCCACCACCGCCATCATGGCCGTGGGCGTCTTCCTGCCGATGGGTCCGCTGGCGACCTACTTCAAGCTGCAAGCCTTGCCGCTCGGATATTTCCCATGGCTGCTGGGCATCCTCGTCTGCTACACGGTGCTGACAACGTTCATGAAGCGCGTGTATCTGCGCAAATTCGGCTGGCAATAGTATGATGAGCCGCTCTTTCTCCTCACAAAGGTACGCATGAGCGGCTCCCCCCTTTACAAACGTAATCTCGCCCTGCTGCTGTCGGGTCTCGTGTTTCCCGGCAGCGGGCATTTTGTATTGAAACGCAAGGCGCGCGGCTGCCTCTTCCTCGTGCCGGCCCTGGTCGCGCTCGTGCTCGTATTACGCCAGATCATGGCACGTTTGGACCAGGTAATGGCACAGATCGACAGCGGCGCCCTGCCTCTCGACGTGCAGCTGATCGTGGAAAAGGTCGATGCGCTGTCCGCCAATGACGGCCCGGCCATGACAGTGGCCGTGGGCGTCATGGTGGCGTGCTGGGTAGCCAGCCTCATCGACACCTTCCTGATCAAGCCATGACGGAAGAAGCGGTCGCGCGCAAAGCACGCAAGGAAGCCAAGATGCAGGCGCGCCGCGCGCAGCAGGCGCTCAGCCGCCAGGACCACGGCGGCCCGCTGGCCTGGCGCGGCTGGTTCGACGGTTCCGCCCACCCGAATCCGGGCAAACTGGGCATAGGCGCACTGCTCCTGGGGCCGAACGGCGAACGCATCGAAGTGAGCGAGTCGGCCGGGTATGGCAGCAGCAGCGACGCGGAATACGCGGCCCTGACGGCCGTGCTGCAAGCGGCACTCAAGGTGCGCCCGCCGCCCGTGCAGTTGCTGCTGTTCGGCGACAGCCAGGTGGTGATCAATGACGTGCTGGGAACGACGCCGGTCGGCGCCAAGGGACTGGAAACGCAAAGGGCCACCGTAGTGGCCCTGCTGGAACAATTCAATGAGGTCAGCTTGCGCTGGCTGCCGCGCCACCGCAATGGCGAGGCGGACCGGCTGTCGCAGCTGGCGGTCGATCGGGGGTCAGACCCGCCGGGTCTGACCCCAGCAGTTGATGTAGGGCCTAAGTCCCCCCGGCAACCATCAAATTAAGCAACGCGGCCGATCCGCAAGGCTTCTCGCTGCGCCTTGGCTGCCGGGCGCTTGGCACCCTTCAAACCGCTGACACTGGCCTGCTGGCCATTCAGTTTGAATACGCTGACCACTTGCGCCAGGTTATGCGCCTGGTGCTGCATCGATTCGGCGGCGGCCGCCGACTCTTCCACGAGCGCCGCATTTTGCTGCGTGACGGCATCCATCTGGCCGATGGCGCGGTTGATCTCGTCGATGCCCACGCTTTGCTCGCTGCTCGCTGCCGTGATTTCCGTGATGATGTCGCTCACGCGTTGCACACTGTCAACGATATCGGTCATGGTCGAACCGGCTTGTGCCACCAGCATGCTGCCCGCGTTGACTTGCTCCACGGATGCGCCGATCAGGGTCTTGATTTCTTTCGCCGCTGAAGCGGAACGTTGCGCCAGGTTGCGCACTTCGGACGCGACGACGGCAAAGCCACGGCCCTGCTCGCCGGCGCGTGCCGCTTCCACGGCCGCGTTCAGCGCCAGGATATTCGTCTGGAAGGCGATGCCGTCGATGACACTGATAATGTCGACGATCTTGTTCGACGAAGCGTTGATCGATTCCATCGTGCCCACCACCTGCGCCACGACTTCGCCACCCTTGACGGCCACTTGCGCGGCCGATGCCGCCAACTGGTTGGCCTGGCGCGCATTGTCCGCATTCTGTTTCACGGTCGACGTCAGCTCTTCCATCGACGACGCTGTCTCTTCCAAGGAACCGGCCTGCTCTTCCGTGCGGGAAGACAGATCTTGGTTGCCGGCGGCGATTTCCGTCGACGAGGTGGCGATGCTGTCCGTGCCCGTACGCACTTCGCTGACGATGTTCAGCAAGCTCGTGTTCATATCCTTCAACGCTTGCAGCAATTGTCCGGTTTCATCCTTGGAGCTGGCGTCGATTTGCGCCGTCAAGTCGCCATCGGCCACCTTGCGGGCAATCTCCACGGCCGTGCGCAGGGGACGCACGATGCCCATCGTCAACAGCCAAGCGCAGACGACGCCAAAGACCAGCGCCAGCACGGCCAGGGTCAGCAGCAAGTTGCGGCTCGTCTTGGCGACCTCGTCGATCTCGCGCGCGGTTTTATCGATGCTGGCACGCTGGTGCTGCAGCATGTCGTTGACCACTTTCAGGTACTTCGTCGAACCGGGCACGAAGATGCCCTGGAACGCTTGCTCCGCTTCCGCTTCCTGTCCATCCGCCTTCAGCTTCGATACTTGCGCGCGCGAATCGAGGTAAACCTTGCGCTGTTCGCTCACGAGGCGGAACAGTTCCTTTTCTTCCGGGCTGGAAATCAAGGCTTCGATTTTCTTTTGCAATTCGCCCGAAACCACCGACGATTGCTTGGCCTCTTCCGCAAAATATGCGCCCAAGGTCGTATCGCTGCTGCGCGCGATGGCCGTGGTACGGCGCACGCCGCTGTCGATTTTCGCGTACCAGTCGGAAATATAGCGTTCCTTCGTCAGCGGCAATTCCATCATGGAACGCGTGGCCGTGGCCACGTCATGCAAGCGCCACACGCTGATGCCCGTGATGAGCATGGAAAACAGCAAGATCACGGCAAAACCCAGGCCGAGGCGCACACCAATACTGACGTTTCTTAACAAATTCATGTGAATATCCTAAAAAAGCGGAACCAGACTATATAAAAGGGGAACAGCAGAAAGCGGCTGCACGGGGCAGCCGCGGCGCCATCAGCGTGTGCCGATGCGCAAGGCGGTTTGCGAAGTTGCCGGGCGTCTCAGCGTCTGCTGGCCATTCAATTTAAAGACGCTGACGACTTGCGCCAGGTTATGCGCCTGGTGCTGCATCGATTCGGCGGCGGCGGCCGACTCTTCCACCAGGGCCGCATTTTGCTGCGTGACGGCATCCATCTGGCCGATGGCGCGGTTGATCTCGTCGATGCCCACGCTTTGCTCGCTGCTGGCCGCCGTGATTTCCGTGATGATGTCGCTCACGCGCTGCACACTGTCAACGATATCGGTCATGGTCGAACCGGCTTGCGCCACCAGCATGCTGCCCGCGTTGACTTGCTCCACGGAAGCGCCGATCAGGGTCTTGATCTCCTTTGCGGCCGAAGCCGAACGCTGGGCCAGGTTGCGCACTTCGGACGCCACGACGGCAAAGCCGCGGCCCTGCTCGCCGGCGCGCGCCGCTTCCACGGCCGCATTCAGGGCCAGGATATTCGTCTGGAAGGCTATACCATCGATGACACTGATAATGTCGACGATCTTGTTAGACGAAGCGTTGATCGATTCCATCGTGCCCACCACCTGCGCCACGACTTCGCCACCCTTGACGGCCACTTGCGCGGCCGATGCCGCCAGCTGGTTCGCCTGGCGCGCATTGTCCGCATTCTGTTTCACGGTACTGGTCAGCTCTTCCATCGATGACGCTGTTTCTTCCAGCGAACCGGCCTGCTCTTCCGTGCGGGAAGACAGGTCCTGGTTACCTGCGGCAATCTGTGTCGACGAGGTCGCGATGCTGTCCGTACCGCTGCGCACTTCGCCGACGATGTTGAGCAGGCTCGTGTTCATGTCCTTCAACGCTTGCAGCAATTGCCCGGTTTCATCGTTGGCGCTGGCGTCGATCTGCGCCGTCAAGTCGCCATCGGCTACCTTGCGGGCAATCTCCACGGCCGTGCGCAAGGGACGCACAATGCCCATCGTCAACAACCAGGCGCAGACGACGCCAAAGCCCAGCGCCAGCACGGCCAGCACCAGCAGCAGGTTGCGGCTGGTAGTGGCGACGGCGTCGATCTCGCGCGCCGTCGTGTCGATGCTGGCGCGCTGGTGTTCCAGCAAGTCCAGCACCATCTTCTGGTACTTGGCGGCGGCCGGCACGAAGGTCTTTTCAAACACCTCGTTGGCGGCATCGACCTGCGCTTCGCCCTTCAGCTTGTAGACCTGGTCGCGCGAACCGATATACACCTTGCGCTGTTCCAGCAAGCCCGCGAACATGGCTTTTTCTTCCGGCTTGTCGATCAGCGCCTCGATTTTCTTTTGCAGTTCAGCCGAGCTGGACGACGACACTTTCGATTCTTCGGCGAAATAGCCGCTGAGCGAGGTATCGCTGCTGCGGGCAATGGCGATGGTACGGCGCACGGCGCTGTCGATGCGGCCATACCAGTCGGAAATATAGCGTTCCTTGGCCAGCGGCTGCTCCATCATGACGCGCGTGGAACTGGCCACGTCATGCAGGCGCCAGACGCTGATGCCCGTAATAAGCATGGAAAACAGCAAGATCACGGCAAAACCGAGTCCGAGGCGGACGCCGATGCTGACGTTGCGTAATACATTCATGTGACTATCCTAAAAAGCCCTGATGCAGCGCGCCGAACGGCTGATGGCATCCCTTGAAGCGCTGCGTGGCTGCGCTATCAATGCGGGCATGAAAAGTGAAACCAAAGTGAAACTGGCGCACGGTTCGGCTGAACCGTGCGCCAGGAAAGGCGCTAGCGTGCGCCTTGCAGAAAAACCAAGCAATGTCGAGAGTCAATTGTTTCCGACAAAGCCAATCAAAATGACCGGCGGGGAAAAATCAGGCGGCCAATTTTTCGATCAAGCCCATGTCGGCACTAGACATCAGCTGGTCGATATCGACCAGGATCAGCATGCGCTCGTCGATGGTGCCCAGGCCGATCACGTATTCCGTGTTGATCGAACGGCCCATGTCCGGCGCCGGCTTGATCTGCTCGGGCATCAGGGTGGTGACGTCGGAAACGCGGTCGACGACCATGCCGACGACGCGGTTGCCGATGTTGAGGATGATGACGACGGTGAACTGGTCATAGCTGGGCGTGCCCAGGTTGAACTTGATGCGCATGTCGACGATCGGCACGATGATGCCGCGCAAGTTGACCACGCCCTTGACGAACTCGGGGGCGTTGGCGATGCGGGTCGGCGTTTCGTAGCTGCGGATTTCGCTGACTTTCTGGATGTCGATGCCATATTCTTCCTGGCCCAGGGTAAAGGCCAGGTATTCGGCAGCCTTGGCAACGGTTGCGCCAGTATCGCTGGAATTGGTGTTCATGATAATCCTTTCGTTAACTCGCCTGGGGCGCAGGCCAGGGCGCGCTGCATGCAAGCCCTGGATGTGACGCGCCAAGCACGATGGAATGGCTGTCACTTGTATGTTTTTGCAAATACTTTCTCGCAATTAGCTTATGCTTCTAATTTCCGTGCGGCAATGTTACCCCATGTAAATTTTACATGCACTAAAAAAGAGCATTCGTCTGACCAGTGCTTTTCAAAAATACAATTTATGTGGCAAATACGGCACGCCGAAGTGCCGGGCGCCCCGCCCCACGCGGCGGCGTTTTATGCCACACTGGCGGCCCCTGCTTTTTTACGACTTTGAACCATGCATTCTTTGCTTTCCCAATGGCAACCACGTCTGCTGGCGCTGGCCACGGCCGGCCTGGGCGATGACAGCGCCCACGACATCAGCCATCTGCACCGTGTCTGGCGCAATGCCAGCGTCCTGCTGGAAGAATATGCGCAGGCCGACGCCCTCACCGTGATGGCAGCGTGCTACCTGCACGACCTGGTCAACTTGCCGAAAAACCATCCCGAGCGCCACCTGGCCTCGCGCCAGGCGGCCGCGCTGGCTTGCCGCCAGCTGGCGGAACTGGATTTCCCTGCAGAAAAATTGGCCGGCGTGGCCCACGCCATCGAGACACACAGTTTTTCCGCCAACCTGCCGCCGCACACGATCGAAGCGCAGATCGTGCAGGACGCCGACCGCATCGACGCGCTGGGCGCCGTGGGACTGGCGCGCCTGTTCTATACGGCCGCGCGCATGAATAGCGCGCTCGCGCACGGCACGGATCCGCTGGCCGCGCATCGCCCGCTCGATGACAAGGCCTACGCGCTCGACCATATCGTCACCAAGCTCGACAAATTGCCCGGCAAGATGCAGACGGCGGCGGGCCGCGCGCTGGCCGAACGGCGGCTGGCCGTGCTGACGGATTTCCGCGCCGCCTTCGCTGACGAATGGGGAATGAGCACATAAGCCTGGTGGCGATAGCCAGCAGCACGCATGCTATCTATAATGCAAGCCTCAGCTATCGCGCCGCGCGTCAGCAGAAAACTGCAAGACGCCGGCGCAATACCAACGCGCCGAAAGCATGCATGTCCGATCAAACCAGCCCCGACAGCCATTCCCCGTCATCGCCCGCCGCGCCCGCGCGCGCCGGCAACCTCAATTTCATCCTCGTCTGCGTCTTCATCGACATGCTGGGCATCGGCCTCGTGGTGCCCGTGCTGCCCATCCTGATCGGCAATTTTGTCGACGGCAAGGATGCGCAGGCGTTCTGGTACGGCATCATGGCGGCCCTCTTCGGCTTGCTGCAGTTCATCTTCATGCCCATGCTGGGCGCCATCAGCGACCGCGTGGGACGCCGTCCCGTGCTGCTGTACTCGATGGCCGGCATGGGCATCAACTTTCTCGCCACGGGCTGGGCGCCGAACCTGGCCTGCCTGTTCATCGGCAGGGTCATCGGCGGCGTCTCGTCGGCCAGCATGTCGGTCGCGTCCGCCTATGCCTCCGACGTTTCCACGCCCGACAACCGGGCCAAGAGCTTCGGCAAGATCGGCGCCGCCTTCGGCCTGGGCTTCATTTGCGGGCCCATGCTGGGAGGCCTGCTGGGCGAAATCGATCTGCGCCTGCCGTTTTACGTGGCGGCTGGCCTGTCGGCGGCCAATTTCATCTACGGCTATTTCTGTGTGCCCGAATCGCTGCAGCCGGGCCCGCGCGCGCCGTTCACCCTGGCCCGCATCAACCCGTTTGCCGCGCTGCTGAAACTGGTGCGCCGCGTGGAGATCCGCGGCCTGGTGCTGGCCTTCGGCCTGATGACGTTTGCGCAAATGATGCTCAACACTACGTGGGTGCTGTACACGCACTTCCGCTTCGACTGGACGCCGCGCCAGAACGGCATCGCCCTGTTCTGCGTGGGCCTGTGCGCAGCCGTCGTGCAGGCGGGCTTGCTGGGCATACTCATCAAACGCTTTGGCGAAGTGCGCTTATCCCTGCTGGGCATGGCGTCGGGCGCCCTCACCTACCTGCTGTACGGACTGGCCACGCAAGGCTGGATGATGTATGCGCTCATCCTGTGCAACCTGCTGGCCTTTGCCGCCGGCCCGGCCCTGCAAGGCATCATCTCGAAGTCATCAAACGCCAGCGAACAGGGAGAACTGATGGGCTCCCTGCAATCGATCAGCAGCCTGGGCATCATCCTCATGCCTTTGCTGGGCAGCATGATCCTCGGTGAAGTGAGCCATTTGCCGCCGCAGGACTGGCGCATCGGCAGCACCTTCTACCTGTGCGCCATCATGCAAACCCTGGGCATCCTCGTGGCCTGGCGCTACTTCAAGGCGCAGCGCCTGGCCAGACTTGCGGTTTCCACCACAAAGTAGCCGCGGGGATAATATTGTATTTGAGAAATAAATAGGCGAGAATGGGATAATCAGCGGGGCGTTACCGACGCCCGGCATTCGATGGCAAGCAAGGATGGGTATGACTGACTTTTATTCCAGCGCCTGGCGCCGAACCATGGCCATGCTGGCGCTGGCGCTGCCGTCCCTGGCGGGCGCGCAATGCTCGCGCGACATCCAGGTGCCCGTCTCGGCGATCGGCGCCAGCGTGGTCGTCAGTGGCGCCACGATCAGCGGCATCTATCCCGACTTGCTGCGCAGCATGGGCGCCAAGCTCGGCTGCAACTTTGTCTTCACGGCCGTGCCCCGCGCGCGCCTGGAAGCGATGTTCGAAGCGGGCAAGGCCGACTTGCTGATCCCGGCCAGCAGCACGCCGCGGCGCGACCAGCATGGCCTGTTCATCCCGCTGATGGGCAGCCGTCCGCTGCTGATCTCGCTGCAGGGCACGCGCGCACCCATCAACACCATGCAGGAACTGATCGACCGGCGCGAATTGCGCGTGGCGCTCGTGCGCGGCTACGACTATGGCGCACCGTACCAGGCGCTGGCCAAGGAATTGAGCAGCCAGGGACGCCTGTTCTACGAAGTCGACGCGCTCTCCGTGGCACGTCTGATGCAAAGCGGCTTCATCGATGCCACCATCATGGCCCCCACCATCCTCGCCGGCGTGGCGCAAAACGATGCGCGCGTGTATGGCCTGGCCGACCGATTGCGCCTGGAAGCGCTGCCGGAATTGCCGTGGGGCATGAGCGGCGCCTACCTGTCGCGCAAGTCGCTGACGACGGAAGATCAGGCCACCTTGCGCGAACTGCTGGAAAAGGCGGGCCGCTCGGGCGTCCTGATGGAAGGTTTCCAGCGCCACCACCGCCAGGAATTGTTATCGCAGAGCATACGTCCCCGTTAAGGCCAGCATGTCCGGTCTGGTCGTCGCCATCGTCCTGTTTGCCGCGCTGCTGCACGCCAGCTGGAACGCCATCGTCAAGTCGGGCAAGGATACCTTTCTCAGCACGGTGCTCGTCTCCGTGGGCGCGGCCCTGATCTCGCTGGCCGTGCTGCCCTTCGTCACCTCTCCCGCGCCCTCCAGCTGGCCCTACTTGGCCGCCTCGGCCGTGGCGCAGCTGGCCTATTACTCTATGCTGGCGGCCGCCTACAAGGCCGGCGACATGAGCCATGCCTACCCATTGATGCGCGGCAGCGCGCCGCTCATCGTGGCGCTGGCCAGCTGGCCGCTGATCGGCGAGCGCCTGTCCGCCATGCAAATGGGCGCCGTCGCCTGCATCTGCGCGGGCATCCTCGGCCTGTATGTTGCCGCGCGCCGGCCCGCCACGGCTGGCACCACGAAACAAACAGGGCGCGCCACCGCCTTTGCGCTGGGCAACGCCTGCGTCATCGCCAGCTATACCCTGATCGACGGCATTGGCGTGCGCCTGTCCGGCGCGCCGGCCGCCTACACGATGTGGATTTTTGTCTTGAACGGAACGGGCCTGCTGCTGTGGACGGCGTTGCGCCGCCCCGCCGACCTGCTTGACTATGCGCAAACGCAATGGCGCCTGGCCGCCTTTGGCGGTTTCGGCACGCTCGCTTCGTACGGCCTGGCCCTGTGGGCCATGACGCAAGCGCCCGTGGCCGCCATCGCGGCCCTGCGCGAAACATCGATCCTGTTCGCCATCGCCATTGCGGCGCTGTTCCTGCGCGAAAAAATCAGCCCCCGCCGCTATCTGGCTATCGCCCTGATAGCGGCAGGCGCCGTGCTCATGCGAATGGCCTAGCGGGCGTCGAGCGGCGCGATCGGCAACTCGATGGCGCTGGCCGCCCCTGCCGCGTGGTACACGCGCTGCGTCGCCTTTTTATAATCGCCTGGCTGGGCCAGGAAGATATTCGGCACGAAGGTTTGCGGATTGCGGTCGTACAGGGGGAACCAGCTCGACTGCACTTGCACGGCAATGCGGTGGCCGGGCAGGAACACATGGTTGGCGTTCGGCAAGGCAAAACGGTAGCGCTCGATCTTGCCGGCAGGAATCGCGGTCGGATGTTCGAGGCTGTCACGGTAGCGGCCGCGGAAGATGTCCATCGCCACGCCAAGCTGGTAGCCGCCCATGGCCGGCTGCGACGGCACTTCGTCCGGATACACGTCGATCAGCTTCACCACCCAGTCGGCATCCGTGCCGCTGGTGGCGGCAAACAGGTTGACCATCGGCGCGCCAGCGATGCGCACGGCCGTCTTCAACGGTTCCGAGACATAGCTGAGCACATCCGTACGGTCCGCATAGCCGCGCTGGTCGCTGACCAGCCATGGCTTCCACACGTCTGCATCGTTCAGGCGCACGGGACGGGTTACGAAAGGCACGGGTTTCGCCGGATCGGCCACGTATTCATCGAACGCGCCGCTGGCTGCATCGGCTGTGGCCGATGACGCGGCAAAGCCTAGCTTGTAGCCATCCTGCAGATAGATCGGCGTCAGCTTGGTGTCGCAGGTCTCGCAGGCCAGCGGCCACTGCTGCAGGCGCTGCCACTGGTTCGTGCCGCTCTGGTACGACACGACGGGTGCCGTGGGCGCTTCCGGCGCGCCATCCTTCAGGTATTGATTGAGGAATGGTTGCATGACTTTTTCACGGAACTGGCGCGCCGTGTCGCCGTCAAACTTCAGGGCCCCCAGGCTGGAACCTTCGTAGTTGACGCCGCTGTGGCGCCACGGGCCGATGGCCAGGTAATTGAGATTGTTGCGCGTGTCGCGCCCTTCCATCGCCCAGTAGCTGGCGTAGGGGCCATAGATGTCTTCCTGGTCCCACTGCCCTACCACGTGCATGGTGGGCACGATCAGCGGGCGCTTGGCGAGGATCTTGTCGAGCGCCTGTTCTTGCCAGTAACTGTCGTAAGCCGGGTGCTCGAACAGCTTTTTCGTATAGGTCAGCTTGTCGATGCCGAATTTCTTTGCAAAGTCGCCGGCCGAGCCGATGCGCAGATACGCATCGTAATCGTCGTAGGCGCCCAGCACGGGCGCCTCGCCGCTGCCGCGCACGCTCGTCTGCCATGCCAGGTAAGACAAGCTCGGCATGCGGAAGGCGCCGTTATGGAACCAATCGTCGCCGCGCCAGCCATCGACCATAGCGCTCATGGGAATGGCCACCTTCAGCGCCGGATGCGGGTCGACCAGGGCCATCAGCACTGTATGCCCTTCGTACGAGGAACCAAGCATGCCCACCTTGCCATTGCTTTCCGGGATATTCTTCGACAGCCAGTCGATGGTGTCCCACGCATCCGTGACATTGTCCACTTTGGTATTGTTGAGCGGGCCGCGCACGGGGCGCGTCATCACGTAATCGCCTTCCGAGCCATGCTTGCCGCGCACGTCCTGGAATACGCGGATGTAGCCGTTTTCCACCAGGGTGTCGTCGCCTTGCGGCAAGGTGGCCAGCATGCTGGCGCTGGTGGCGCGCTGGGCGCGGCGGGCAGCGTTATAGGGCGTCCGCGTGAGCATGATAGGCGCCCGTTTGGCGTCTTTCGGCACGACGATGACCGTGTACAGCTTGACGCCATCGCGCATGGGAATCATCACCACGCGCTTGACGTAATCATTCACGTCGGGCATCACCAGCTTGGCGCCGATATCGGGCGTCATGGGCGGCGTTTTCGGCGTTTGCGCCATCGCGGGCGCAGCATACAGGGAACTGATAACCAGGGCCAGGCCGGTGAGCCGGACGGGGGACGACACGCGCATACTGTTCTCCAATGGATTCATGCCACGCAAAAGTGGCCGAATGGCAATAATACCCGGAAAGCAAGTTCCACAGTAGGCTAGCCTCTGACGCAGCACAGCAGATAAATCGGGCCGCAAACTTGACAGAACGCGCCCAAACTGCAACCATAACGCCATGAAATTTATCCCTTCACAACACGCCTGCTTGAATTGGTGGTCCCGCTCACTTTCGCGCGGCCACTGTATAGTGATGTGAATTAGATCCACGCCGCCTCGATCGGTGGCGTAACAGGCTCAGCCTGGATCATCCCCGATGCAGGCGGCTCAAAAGGAAACTTGATGAGCTTGCCGAACACCCCAGATACCCAAGACCAGAATGACGCACCGGCAGCACCGCTGTCGCCCGCCGCCATCGCTTCGCAATCCGTGATCCTGACGGGCGACCGCCCGACCGGTCCCTTGCATCTGGGCCATTACGTGGGCAGCCTGCGCGACAGGGTCCGCTACCAGAACAGCTACAAGCAATTCATCATGCTGGCCGACGCGCAGGCGCTGACGGACAATATGGACGACATCGACAAGGTGCACCGCAATGTCGTCGAAGTGGCGCTCGACTACCTGGCCGTCGGCATCGACCCGACGAAAACCACGGTGTTCATCCAGTCGCAAATCCCGGAACTGGCCGAGCTGACCTTTTACTACCTGAATATCGTCACCGTGGCGCGCCTCGAGCGCAATCCCACCGTCAAGGAAGAAATCCGCCTGCGCGGCTTCGAGCGCGACATTCCAGCGGGCTTTTTGACCTACCCTGCCAGCCAGGCGGCCGACATCACGGCCTTCAAGGCAGGCGTGGTGCCCGTGGGCGAAGACCAGATCCCGATGATCGAGCAAACGAATGAAATCGTGCGCCGCTTCAACCGCATGTACAACCGCGAAGTGCTGATGGAATGCAAGGCGCTAGTACCGGACATCGGCCGCCTGCCCGGCATCGACGGCAAGGCGAAGATGAGCAAGTCGCTGGGCAATACCATCAACCTGGGCGCGACCTCGGCCGAAATCACGGCCGCCGTGAAAAAAGTCTATACCGACCCGCTGCACCTGCGCGTGGAAGACCCGGGCCACCTGGAAGGCAATATCGCCTTTACGTACCTGGACGCCTTCGATCCGGAAAAAGCGGCGCTGGCCGAAATGAAAGCCCATTACGTGCGCGGCGGCCTGGGCGACAGCATCGTCAAGAAGCGCCTGGACGTGGTCTTGCAGGAAATGCTGGCACCGATCCGCGCCCGCCGTGAAGAGTTCGCCAAGGACAAGGGGCAAGTCATCCAGATGCTGAAGGAAGGCACGTTCAAGGCACGCGAAGTGGCGGCCCGCACGGCCGATGAAGTCAAGTCGGCGCTGGGCCTCAACTACTTCTGATCACAGACAGTCAGCAAACTGATGCGCTCAGGCGGAGTCGGGTAAAATCCCGCTTCCGCCTGGGCGCGATGCATTTGTGTCACCGTGGCACCAGCAATCCGTAGAGAAGACAACGCGCCATGACCGATACCCCTATCGAACAGCTGCTGCAGCAGCATTTTTCCATCGATGCGCTGCAGCAGGCACCCGCGCCCCTGCAGCAGGCGCTGGGCATGCTGGGCGGCTGGCTGGCCGCCGAACGCGACACGCCCTATCCGCACACGCCGTATGCGAAACTGCTGACGCAATTGTCCGACACCTGCCTGCCCGCGCACGGCATGCCCGTGGCGGATTTCCTGCAAGAACTCGACACCACCGTGCTGGCCAATACGGCCCAGCTGAACCACCCGCAATACATCGGCCACATGACGCAGGCCCTGCCGTGGATCAGCGTGCTGGCCGAAGCGTTTACAGCCACCCTGAACCAGAACCAAGTCAAGATCGAGACGGCGTACGTGTCGACCCTGATCGAAAAACAGATCCTCGGCTGGCTGCACCGCCAGGTCTACCAGCAGCCCGATGCTGTCTACACGCAGGCCATGGCCGCCACCAGCGGCGCGCTGGGCAATGTCGTCAACGGCGGCACCATGGGCAACTTGACGGCGCTGGCCGTGGCGCTGGAAAAACAATTACCGGGCACGCGCAAGCGGGGCCTGTTCGCCGCCATGCAGGAATCGGGCTACGCGGGGCTGGCCGTGATCGGCTCGGCGCGCAGCCATTACTCCGTGAAAAAGGCCTTGGCAACCCTGGGCCTCGGCGAAAACGCCTTGCAGCTGGTGGCCGTCGACCGCGACAACCGCATCGACGTCGCCGCGCTGGAAGCGACCATTGCCGATTTAAAACTGCGCAAGATCAAAGTCGTCGCCATGATCGGCATCGCCGGTACGACGGAAACGGGCGCCATCGACCCGCTGGCCGCGATGGCGGCCATTGCCGCGCGAGAAAGCATCTGGTTCCACGTGGATGCGGCCTGGGGCGGCGCCCTATTGATCGCGGAACAGTACCGCGCGTTGTACGACGGGATTGCGCTGGCAGACTCCGTCGTCATCGATGGCCACAAATTGCTATGGGTGCCGATGGCGCAAAGCATGGTGCTGTTCAAGGATAGCGCCAGCCTGAACTTGCTCAAGCACAATGCCAACTACATCTTGCGCGACAACTCGGGCGACTTGGGCCAGACGTCGCTGGAAGGCTCGCGCCGCTTCGATGCCTTGAAACTGTGGACCTCGTTCAAGGTTCTGGGCGTGTCCGGCTACACGACCTTGCTGCAGCAGGCGGCCACCCTGTCCGGCCAGTTGCAGGATTTATTGGCCGACCAGCAGGATTTCGAACTGGTCACGCGCTCCGATACCTTCATTCTCACCTACCGCTACGTGCCCGTGCACTTGCGCCAGCGCATGGAGGCCTTGCTGGCCGGCGGCCAGGTGGACGCTGCCACCGAACTGAACAAGCAACTGAACACCTTGAACGCCAAGCTGCAAAACCGGCAAAAGGCGCAGGGCCACAGCTTTGTTTCGCGCACGGTGCTGGAATCGACGCGCTACCCTGGCCCGACCAACGTGCTGCGCGTGGTCATGACGAATGTCAAGACGCGCCCCCACCACTTGCGCGCCATTTTGGCCGAACAGCGCGCCATCGGCCTGGTGCTGGTGGCGGAACTGGGCCTGTAAGGAATCCCCCACCCATCAGTTTTGAATGGATGCACGATGCAGCGTCTTAGCGCCCTCACCGATCTACTACAGCATCTGTTGAAATGGCTGCTGCTGGCCTTGGTCGTGGCCGTGCTGGCGGGATCGGCCTCGGCCTTATTCCTGTTCGCCCTGGACTGGGCCACGCGCACGCGCCTGGCGCACGCCTGGCTGATCTGGCTGCTGCCCGTGGCGGGCTTTGCCGTCGGCTGGCTGTATTTGCGCTACGGCAGCAGCGTCGAAGGCGGCGCGAATCTCCTGATCGATGAAATCCACGACCCGAAAAAAATCATTCCGCTGCGCATGGCGCCGCTGGTGCTGGGCGGCACCGTCATCTCGCATCTGTTCGGCGCCTCCGTCGGACGCGAGGGCACGGCCGTGCAGATGGGCGGCGCGCTGGCCGACCAGCTCACGCGCCTGTTCCGCCTGAACAACGAAGACCGCCGCATCATCCTGATGGCCGGCATCAGCGCCGGCTTTGCCTCCGTCTTCGGCACGCCGCTGGCGGGCGCCATCTTCGGCCTGGAGGTGCTGGCCATCGGCCGCCTGCGCTACGAAGCCATGCTGCCCTGCCTGCTAGCCGCCATCATCGCCGACCAGGTGGGCTTGCTGTGGGGAGTCCACCATACGCATTACGCCGTGCCGTTGATCCCCGCCCTCTCCGCCTGGACCTTGTGCGCCATGGTGACCGCGGGCGTGCTGTTCGGCGTGACCGGTAAACTGTTTGCGCAAACCACGCACGGTTTGAGCGGCCTGATGAAGCGCTGGATCGCCTACGCCCCGCTGCGTCCGCTAGCCGGCGGCGTGATCATCGCCGTCGCCGTGTGGCTGATCGGCACAGACAAGTATATCGGCCTGGGCATTCCCACCATCGCCGACGCGCTGAAGGAACCGCTGCCCGCCTGGGATTTTCTCGGCAAGATGGCGTTTACCATTGTTTCACTGGGCACAGGTTTCAAGGGCGGCGAAGTGACGCCCTTGTTCTACATCGGCGCGACCCTGGGCAATGCGCTGGGCCCGCTGTTGCACCAGCCCGTCACCCTGCTGGCGGCCATCGGCTTTGTCGCCGTCTTTGCGGGCGCGGCCAACACGCCGATCGCCTCGACCCTGATGGCCATGGAACTTTTCGGCGCCGAGATCGGCGTGTACGCGGCCATCGCCTGCGTCGTGGCCTACCTGTTTTCCGGCCACGCGGGCATTTACCGGGCGCAACGGGGCGGGCATGCCAAGCGCATGCCCCCCAAGAACATCGACGCATGACACAGAATATCTACGACAACGACGGCTTCTTCACGGCCTACAGCCAGCTGCCGCGCTCCGTCGGCGGCCTCGACAGCGCACCGGAATGGCCTGCCCTGCGCGCCATGCTGCCCGGGTTGCAAGGAAAAAGCGTGCTGGACCTGGGCTGCGGCTATGGCTGGTTCTGCCGCTGGGCTGTCGAGGCTGGCGCGGCACGCGTGCTGGGCGTGGACGTGTCGGAAAAGATGCTGGCGCAGGCAAGCGCCATGGGAGAACACCCGACGGTCAGCTATGCGCGGCTTGATCTGGAACAACTGACCTTGCCGCCAGCCAGCTACGACCTCGTCTACAGTTCGCTGGCGTTCCACTACATCGAAGGTTTCGACACCCTGCTGGCCGCCATCCGCCACGGCTTGAAGCCTGGCGGCAAGCTGGTGTTTTCCATCGAGCACCCGATCTTCATGGCGCCGCGCCAGCCCGGCTGGCTGACGGATGCGCAAGGCCGCAAGACCTGGCCCGTCGACAACTACCAGCTACAAGGCCCGCGCGTGTCGGACTGGCTGGCGCCCGGCGTGATCAAGCAGCACCGCACCCTCGGCACGACCTTGAATGCTTTGCTACGCGCTGGTTTCCAGCTGGAACACGTGGAAGAATGGGGACCCAGCGACGAACAGCTCGCGCAGCAACCGGCCCTGGCCGAAGAGCGCGAGCGGCCGATGCTGTTGCTGGTGGGGTGTAGCCTCAAGTAACCGCGCCGTCAGCTGACCACATTGCGCGTAAAGCGCAAGGTCGACGCGCCCGCATTCACGTACGCATACGCTTGCGCGCTGCTGAACACAAAAAATTCGCCCGTAGCCAGTTGCCTGGTTTCCGCCGCCAGCACGAGCTGCAGCGTTCCTTCCAGCACGTAGAGCATTTCACTGAAACCGGTCGGATCGGCTTCCGCATCGTAGCGCTCGCCTGACGCCAGGGTCCACGACCACAGTTCCACCTGCCGGCTGGCGGGCGCCGCGCCCAGCAGCACGGCCTGGCTGGCCTGCGATGCGCTTTGCCACATCAGCACGCGCAGGCTGTCGTGCGGCTGCTGCGGCGGCTGGACGAGGTCGACAAAGGCCACATTCAAGGCGGCCGCCACATGGTCGAGATTGGCCAGGCTGATATTGGTGCTGCCCGCCTCGACGCCGTTGACCATGCGCCGGCTCAGGCCAGACTGGCGCCCCAGTTCCTCCTGGCTAAGGCCGGCGGCAAGGCGCAAGCGCCGCAGATTGGTGGCCAGGTGTGCCAGCACGCCACCGGCCTCGGCTTGACTGCGCAATATATTGCTCCTATGATGATGGGAAATATTTTGCTCATAGCATAGCGCCCCATGAAAACACACGCAAGTCCCCCGCCCGCCTTTGGCATGCCCGAACTGGCCCTGATCGCCATCACCTTCATCTGGGGCGGAACGTTTCTCGTCGTGCAACATGCCGTGACGGTCAGCGGCCCGCTGGCCTTCGTGGCCGCCCGCTTTGCCGTGGCCGCCAGCATCGGCGCCCTGATTTGCCGGGGCCAGTTGCGGCACTTGACGAAGGCGGAGTTGCTGACGGGCATGGCCATTGGCGTGAGCATCTTTGGCGGCTACGCGCTGCAAACCTATGGCTTGATGCATATTTCCAGCAGCAAATCGGCCTTCATCACGGCCTTTTATGTGCCCATCGTGCCGCTGGTGCAGTGGCTGGTCTTCAAGCAGCGGCCTCACCCTGCCGTGTGGGCGGCTGTCGTGCTGGCGTTCGTCGGCTTGCTGCTGCTCACGGGCACGGACGGCTTGAACATGGCCTTCGGCACGGGCGAGCTGATCACGGCCGTGGGCGCCATCGCGATCGCGCTGGAAATCATCCTCATCAGCCGCGTCTCGCCGCAAATGAATATCCTGCGCGTGACCATCGTGCAACTAGCGACGGCGTCATTGATCGCCCTGCTGCTAATGCCCGTCATGGGCGAAGCGCCACCTGTCCTCAGCAAGACGTTCATCCTCAGCGTGCTGGCCCTGGGCTGCGCCAGCGCGCTGATCCAATATGTGATGAACTGGGCGCAAAAGCGCATCTCCGCCACCAAGGCGACCCTGATCTATGCGGGCGAGCCTGTCTGGGCGGGCGTGATCGGGCGCACCGCCGGCGAACGGCTGCCGGCCCTGGCCATCGTCGGCGCGATATTGATCATTTGTGCGGGCATCCTCAGCGAGTGGCGGCCGAAACGCCTGCGCGCCGACGGCAAAGCCATCGTGCCATCAGATTAAGCGTCGGTACGCCGCAGCGCCGTATCCCCATGCAAGGCCAGCGGCACGGCCCTGGCCCAGCGGTTAGAGGACAGCGAAAACGTCAGCGCACGCACCTGGTGGTACCAGCCGGCGGGCACATACAGCATGTCGCCGGGCTCGACGATGCATTCGATCATCGTCGCCTGGCGTGCCAGGGGAAAACGCTGAAAATCGGGGGCTTCCGGGTCGAAAGGCGAACCGAACAGGATGGCGTTCGCTTCGCTCGGATACAGGAAGGCATCGTGGTGCGGCGGCGATAAAAAGATGCGCTTGCGGCCCCACACCTGGGCGAAGATATTGTCGTCGTAATCGCAGTGCAAGGGCGTCACCGTGCCGGCCGGCCCGACCCAGAAACGCGGCGGGCCCATCTTGTCGAAATACGTGGGCCAGTGGCACAAACGGTTCAGCTCGCGTAATTCCAGGTTGCCCAGGTAGGGCGGCAGCACATACTTGCCCTCTGCCACCAGATCCAGATATTGCCCCATCGACATATCCTGCATGGCGCGATCGGCCGCAAAGGCCGTGTTGATGTAGTCGCCCACCCGCGCACGCACGGGCACGTGGCTGAACTGCTCGCGCAAAACGTCAGGCCCCAGCTTGGATAAGGGCCAGCGCCGCACCAGTCCGCGCATCAGGAAAGGCAAGCCCTGCGCGGCGCGCGCGCGGAAGGCGGCGGCGTCCAGCATGGCCAGGCGCGGCACCTCGGTGATGGCAGGCAAGCCGCGCGCCGCCTGCTTGATGGCCTCGCGCATGGCGTCGATAGAGGTAACACCGCGCACTTGCGCATCCTTGTCTTCGCGCGCCTGCTTGCGGGCCAGGGCCGCTTCGGGCGAACTGAATTCGGCTGGCGGCCTCGGCGGCAGTGCACGTGGCAATACGGGGGCTGCCGCAAGCGGGAGCGGCTCTTTTTTTTCTGCGGACATAAACCTTCTTTGCGATCAGGCGCCGCGCGGCATGGCGCGACAGTGCGCTATTTTAAGCCAGCAAGGCCCGTTTCAGCATATCGGCCTGCTCGCCTGCCTGGCGCGCCTTGGCTGCATACTCGCTGGCCGTGCCCGGATGCAACCAAGCCTGGGCCTTGGCGGCCAGGTTCAGGTACAGTTTTTCTTTTTCCTGCAGCGCCCTGACGGCGGCCCAGATGGCGTCTTCCGCCTTTTCATGCTGCAACTCGCCAAGCGTCTGCGCCGTAAAACTGTGGCCCGTATGGCAGCGAAAACGCTGCGGCTTCTGGCCATGCAGCTCCCACAGCGTGCCCTGGCATTCGGGACAGGTGAACGTCGATGGCGTGGCAATTTTTTCCAGTTGCTCCATATTTCCCACTCCCCGCGCAAAACGGTTTTCCACGGCAACCCACTGGGGCACGGGCGGCAAGGACTGTGCAGCGACGGCTGGCGCCGGCGCGCCGCTGGCCAGCGCCAGCAGGGCCGGCCCGATCTCGGTGGACGGCAGGCACCAGTCCACTCCGGCATGGTCGATCGCGCTTTGCGGCATGGACGGCGCCACCGCGTCCTGCGGCTCCTGCACCAGCGCCTTGCCGCCGCAGGCCTTGATGGCCTGCAAGCCCGCCGTGCCATCATCGAGGTAGCCGCTGAGAACCACGCCCACCACCTTCGGCCCAAAAGCGGCGGCCGCACTGCGAAACAGGGGATCGATGGCGGGACGCGTATGGTTTTCCTTCGGACCCCGGGTCAGCTCGACCATCGCCTGGCCGGCCAGGTTGGCAACGAGCATGTGCCGGTCAGGAGGCGCCAGCAGGATGCGTCCCGCGCGCACGGGTTCGCGCTCTTCGGCAAAGCGCACGGGCAAGGCGGAGGTCTTGCCGAGGATCTCGGGCAGCACGCTGTTGCGCGCCCCCACGTGCATGACGGCCAGGATTGCCGCGGGCAGGTCCGCCGGCAAGGTGGCGAAGATGGTGGACAGCGCGCTTACGCCGCCCACCGAGGCCCCCATGACGATCAGCGTTTCCATGCCTGCCCCTTTCGCGCCCGGATCACTGAACTATTTTGCCGCGCCTGGTAACACGATTCAGTGCGCCGACTAACACTATAAGAAGCGTCAGCTCAGGGACGACGCGCAGCAGGTTTGGTCAGGGTGTCTTCAGACTGGCGTCTTGAATATTGGATCCACGATGAACTGCTGCGCCTTGATGCGCAAGGTACGCTCTTCGTCCAGCTCGGCGCGCGTTTCGCCCAGCTCTTCGCGTTCCGCTTCCAGTTCCAGGCGCGCGGCCGCCAGTTCCGTTTCCACGCGTGTCAGGCTTTCCAGCTTCAACTGGGCCTGGATCAGTTCCGCGCGCGCCGCTTCGGCGGCCTCTTCCAGGCGGGGGATGCCTTCGAGCTTGAATTGCGCCTTGGCCAGGTCCATGCGCGCCTGCTCGGCCGCCTCTTCCAGGCGCGGCAAGCCTTCCAGGCGGAGCTGGGCCTTGGCAAGATCCGTGCGGGCCTGGTTCGCCACTTGCCGCTCGCGTTCAAGCTCCTCGCGCAAGGTTTCCAGCTCGCCCGCCTGCAGGTCGAGCAACTCTTGCTGGCGCTCGTTCTCGCTGGCCAGGTCCATCAATTCCTGTTGATTGTCGTTCATCTCGGCTTCATGCGCGCTGTGGCTGGCGCTTAATTCCTGTCCTACATAATCGAGGATGGCTTGCTGCAGCACGGGCGACAGTTCGGCGGCGGCAGCGATCTGGCGCTGCGCACCGGCCTTGCGGCGCTGCAATAGCTTGCTGATGGTGCCCAGACAGGCGCCATTGCCCAGCCGTTCGCGCAAGGCGCGCACCGTGATGGACTGGCCTTCGCCGGCCATCGCTTCCATTGCCGCATTGATCTGTTCCGCGCTTACTTTTGCCATGTCGTGTGCTCTTGAATGTTGCCCAGGGCAATCTTGCCCAGGGGCATTATCTTATGCCAGCGGCGGCAAAGCGTAAAGTATTTCTCAATAGTGATTGCAATTGCACAACAGAACGTTGTGCAAACATGCGGCCTGGGATGTTTTACTCTTCGAGCAGACCATTTTCCGTGAGCATATCCTGCACCAGTTCCAGGCGCAGCACGGGATTGTCCTGGCTCAGCAATAGCTGTTTTTGCATGGCGCTCAAGGACAACAGTTCGCACCAGCGGTTCGCCACCCAGCCGCACTCGTCGAGGCGGTATGGCGGCTGCAGGGGCATTTGATCGGGCGGGATCTTTTGCTCCTGCAAGGTACGGATCAGGGCGCCGAGCGCGTCGGCCACATTCTGCTGCTCTTGCGGGATGGGGATGGTTTTATCGGGCGCCAAGGTGTCGACCTGCGCCATCCACAAGCCGTGCTTCAGCTGTTCGCTGGAGACGATGTGGAAGCGCTGCATGCCCATGCATTTGATTTGCAGCAAGCCCGACAGGGGCGCGGCCCAGTCGACGACGCGCGCCAGGGTGCCCACGGGCGCCAGGGTCTCTTGCTGGCCCGGCTTGCGCACTTCCGCACCGTCCAGCAGCTGCACCACGCCGAACGGCTGCTCGCCCATGATGCACTGACGTATCATGTCCAGATAGCGTACCTCGAAGATCTGCAGGGGCAGATAGCCGTCGGGATACAGCACCGTATTGAGCGGGAACAAAGGTATCGAGGTCATGGCGCATGATGGCACGAATGGCATATCCGTGCAGCGCGCTTTGCCTTGTCAGCTTAACTGCGCCGATTATTTGTAGAAGCGCCTTTTCTTGGCTCGCTCCGCCGCTTTCGGCGCCAACACTTTCACGGCCTTTTTCTGGATCGTGCCGCCGGCGGACGTGCCCGGCACGCGGTGCTCGGCTTCGTAACCGGCTTCCTCATTGCGTTTCAGGGTTTGCCGCGTCAGCGCTTCGACGGCCGACAGCAATTCCACCTCGTCGGCGCAGACGAGCGAGATCGCTTCGCCCGAGGCGCCCGCGCGGCCCGTGCGGCCGATGCGGTGGATATAGTCTTCCGCCACGGTGGGCAAGTCGAAATTGACGACGACGGGCAATTGGTCGATATCGAGGCCACGGGCGGCCACGTCGGTAGCCACCAGCACCTGCACTTCGGCGGATTTGAAGCGGGCCAGCGCGCGCAGGCGGTTCGGCTGAGTCTTGTCGCCGTGAATCGAATCGGCGCGCACGCCCTGCTCCAGCAAGGTGTTTACCAGCAGCTCGACACCCTTGCGCGTCTTGACGAAGACCAGGACCTGGCCCCAGCGCTTTTTCTTCAGCAAGTGCAAAAACAGTTCCGGCTTGCGTTTCTTGTCGCACACGATGACCGATTGCTTGACGGCCTTGACCGTGCTGTTGCGCGCGCTGACCTCGACCGAGACGGGATCCTTCAACATGGTTTTCGCCATGGCGCGGATGGCGTCCGAGAAGGTCGCCGAGAACAGCAGGGTCTGGCGCTGCTTGGGCATGGTCATCAGCAATATATCGAGCTCGCGCTCGAAGCCCAGGTCCAGCATGCGGTCGGCCTCGTCCAGCACCAGGGTTTGCACTTGCTCGAACTTGACGGCGCCCTGCGTCTGCAAGTCCAGCAAACGGCCCGGCGTGGCCACCAGCACGTCGAGGCCCTTGCGCAATTTGCTGATCTGCGGCTCGATGGGCACGCCGCCATACGCGACAAAGCTGCGCAGCGGCAGGTTGCCGCCATAGCTGCGGAAGCTGGCATAGACTTGCTCGGCCAGTTCGCGCGTGGGCACGAGCACGAGCACGCGCACGCACTGGGGCGCCACCACGCCTTCCAATGTCAGGCGCTGCAGCAGCGGCACGGCGAAACCGGCCGTCTTGCCCGTCCCCGTCTGGGCGGCGGCCATCAGGTCGCGCCCGGCCAGCACGGCAGGAATCGCTTGCGCCTGCACGGGCGTGGGCTTGGCATAGCCGAGCTCGTCAAGTTTGCGGACCAGGGGATCGATCAGGCCGAGGGAGGAAAACGTCATGGGAAAAGCAATCTTGGCAAAGTAAAAGGTGGCGCGCACGGACTGGCCGTGCGCGCAATTGCCGAGATTATAGGCCAGCGGGGATGCCGGCCGGGGTTTTCAGTATAGAAACAGCGCGCTCAGAACTTCATTTCCAGGGTCGCGCGCGCCTGCGGCGAACTCGGCGAAATGCTGTTGCGGGCTATCGTGCCGCTGGCGTCCGCATACGTGGTGGTGCTTTCGAAGTCTTGCGCCAGCAAGTTCGACACGGCCAGACGCAGCTGGTTCTTTGCATCAAATTTCCACAGCGCATAAATGTCGACGTCGCGCCGCGGCGAGGTGTAGGCGCTCTGGCGCTCGGTGATGCGCACGGGGCCGCCATTGCGGAAGTTGAAGCTGCCACCCGTCGTCAGCACGCCGTCCGGCGTCTTGTAGTCGAGACCGAAGTTGCCGCTGACGGGGGTTTGCTGGTCGAGCCGGTTGTTCGGTCCCGGCACCTGGTCCACCTGCGACCAGTTGCGGCTGATGCTGGCGCGCAAGTCGATGGCTGGCACGGGCGCGACCATCACGGCACGCAGCGGGAACTTCGCTTCCAGTTCCAATGTCTGAGTATTGGCGCGGCCATCGTTGACGGGCGTCGATACCCAGCGGTCATTGATGAACAGCAAGCCTTGGCGCGTATAGCCATCGATACGGCGCGCCGAGGCGCGCGCGCTGAGCAAGGCGCCTTCGGCCCAGTAGTGCTCGTACGAGGCGTCGATGCCCAGCGCCAGCTCCGGTTTCAGGTAGGGATTGCCTTCGCGGTCGGGGTCCGTCTGGCTATTGTTGGTCGAGGTATTGCGGCGCGGAATCAGGCTCGCCGTGGGCTGCGCCTTGTAGGTGCGCGTCAGGGCCAAACGTACCTGGTCGCCCTTGGTATCGGGCAGCTTCCACAGGGTCTGCAGCAGCGGGCTCCACACGCTGGTGCGCTGGTTCACTTCGTCATAGGTATCGCCCGCGCTGCGCGTATCGATGCCTTCCCAGCGCACGCCCGCATACATCGACCAGCGCGGCGTGATTTCCCAGTCATCCTGCACGTACAGGGCCAGGCGCTTGATGGTGGCGTCGAAACCTTCGTCGCTGTTGACGGGTGGACGCGCGCCCAAGGTAGCCAGCGCCGCTTCACGCTGGCGGCGCGTTTCATCGCGCTCCGTGTAGGCGCCGTCCCAGCCCATCGACAGGGCATGGCCGGGCAGCAAGGGGGAAGAATATTTACCTGTCGAACTGACGCCGTTTTCCGTCGCCTTCACGCCCACCTTGCGTTCGAGCGCCAGGCCGCTGCCATCGACAAAGCCTTGCTGCAGGCTGTCGGACGTATTGCGTGCGGCCGAGGCGCCGATTTTCAGTTCCAGTTTGGCGCCGCCGGCCAGCTTGTGCATCCACGTCAGGTCGCTGCGGCCGAAGGCGTTGTGGTTGCTTGAGCTGCCCGTATTGGTATCGTAGTCGGGGCGCATGCCCTGCTCCGTTTCCGCGCGGCTGAAGTTGCGGTGATTCGAGCGCCCGCCATTGAAAAAGAATTGCGCCGTCACATTGTCGCCATTGGCCAGCACCCAGTTCAGGCGCGGTGACAGATTGATGCCTTCCGGACGGCCGTCACCCGTGCCATTCGTGCGGCGCAGCAGGTTTTGCCGGCCATCGGGCGCGTAGCCCAGTTCCAGTCCCGGATTGTCGTAATGGTAGTCGTAGCGGAACAGCGAACCGGCCAGCGAGTACGAGAAATTACCGTCGCGGTCGGACAGCTGCACGTTGACGCTGGGCGAGAAGCTCACGTCGCTGCCCTGCACGCCCAGCTTGAGCTCGCGCTGCGCCGTCTTCACGGCTTTCTTGAGCACCACATTGATGGTGCCGGCGATCGACTGCGTGCTGTATTCGGCGCTGGCCGCATGCAGAATCTCGATGCGTTCGATCACGTCCGGCGACAGGGTGTCGAGCGAGAACCCGGCCGGCGCCCGCTCGCCATTGAGCAGTATCTGCGTGTAACCGCTGCCCAGCCCGCGCATGCGGATTTCTCCGCCCGAGCGCCCGGCCGCGCCGGAGACGGTAATGCCGGGCAAGCGTTTGAGCACGTCGGTGACATTCGTGTCGCCATACTTGAGGATTTCCTCGCTGCCCACGACCATCTTGCTGGCCGTATCGTCGCGGCGCGGATCGTAGCCGCTCCCCTTGACTTCGACGGTTTGCATGGCCGGTGCGGCGAACTTTTCAGCCTTCGGCGGCGCAGTGGTGGCGGCAGCGGCCGTGTCGGCTGGCGCTTCAGATTGCTGGGCCTGGGCATTCCAGGCAAGTAAAACGGCTGAACAAAGGACGGTAAGGCGGAGGCAACGGCGTGGCATCATGACCTGGCTGAAAAAAAGTTGGCTGAATAAAAATGGCTAAAAGCTAAAAAACAGGCCGCCGTATTGTGCTGCAATTTTTTCCGAGTGGCGCAGTTTCCCGAAAATATTTCTTACAGCAAATTAAATTCGGCGGCGGACTGCGATACGCACCCTTGCATACGGCGCATATCATTGCGCGCCACATCGCCGCTATAATGCGTTTTCACCATTGTTCCCATCATCCCGTCAAAGGCTTCCCATCGTGTCTGACCGTCTTGCCGTCCTGCCTCAATATCTGCTTCCAAAAGGAGCGTTGACCAACTTTGCCGGCCGGATCGCCGGCGCCAAAGGCGGCGCCATGACCACGCGTTTGATCCGCTGGTTCGTCGGCCGCTACAACGTCAACATGGATGAGGCGCTGGACCCGGACATCACGCACTACACGAGCTTCAACGACTTTTTCACGCGCGCGCTGCGCCCCGATGTCCGTCCGCTGGCCCAGGCCGACTACATCTGCCCCGTCGATGGCCGCATCAGCCAGTTCGGCACGATCGACAAGGACCAGATCTTCCAGGCCAAGGACCATAACTTCAGCACCACGGCCCTGGTCGGCGGCGACGCGTCCCTGGCGGCCCAGTTCGAACACGGCAGCTTCGCCAATCTGTACCTGAGCCCGCGCGACTACCACCGCATCCACATGCCGTGCGACGGCCGATTGACGCGCATGATCTATGTACCCGGTGAACTGTTTTCCGTCAACCCGACGACGGCGCGCGGCATTCCCGGCCTGTTCGCCCGCAACGAGCGCGTCGTCTGCGTATTCGACACGGCCAACGGCCCCTTCGTCATGACATTGGTCGGCGCCACCATCGTCGGCAGCATGGCCACCGTCTGGCACGGCGTCGTCAACCCGCCCCGCACGGGCCAGGTGCGCGACTGGAGCTATGCGAACGACAATGTCGTGCTGAAACAGGGCGAAGAACTGGGCCGCTTCCTGCTCGGTTCCACCGTCGTCATGCTGTTCCCGAAAGACACCGTGCAATTCAACGCCAGCTGGCAACCGGCCGGCCCCGTGCAGCTGGGCGAAGTCATGGGCAACCTGCCCAAGTAAGCCAACGGGACGCGCGCCTACACGGGCGCGTCGGTCTTGTACATTTCTTCCATCAAGTCCAGGAACGCGCGCGTCTTGGCCGGCATCAGCCGCCGGCCGGGAAACACGGCCCAGCCCGTGACCAGCGGAAAACTCCACTCCGGCAGCACGCGCACCAATTCCCCCGTCGCTACATAGGCCTTGGCAAAGCGGTCCGTGCTGGCCGCGATGCCCACACCCGTGCACGCCATGCGCACCAGCAATTCCGGCGAATTGGCCAACAGGCGCACGGGCAGATCGCGCTCCCACGTCGTCTTGCCTCGGATCAAAGTCCAGTGCACGAGGCCATGCACGGCGCGCGGCAAGCTGAGCAGATCGTGGCCGTACAGATCGTCGGGATGCTCGGGCAAGCCGTGCACGCTCGTGTATTGCGGCGAGGCATACAACGCCAAGGTGCTGAACGCCACGCGGCGCGCGGACAGGCTGGCGTCGTCGGGCAAATTGCCCATGCGGATGGCCAGGTCGAAATTCTCTTCCAGCAAATCCACGCGGCGCGCCGACAAGTCCAGCTCCAGCGAAATGGCAGGATAGCGGCGCACGAACTCGGCCAGCACCTGGCGCATCAGGGTGTCGCCGAAATCGGCCGGCATGGAAATGCGCAGCAAGCCGCTGGGCCCCGCCTGGCGGTGCTGTGCCAGGGCGCCGGCCGCCTCCGTTTCCTCGACCACCTTGCGCGCATGCTCGAGCAGGCTGGCGCCAAACTCCGTCAGCGCCAGCTTGCGCGTCGTACGCAGCAGCAGCCGTTCACCCAGTTTCGCTTCCAGCAGCGAGATGCGCCGCGACAGGGTCGATTTGGGCAAGTCCACGCGCACGGCGGCGCGACTGAAACTGCCGCATTCGACGACTCTGGCAAACAGCAGCAAATCTCCGGGATCGATATCCATACAACCTCATTGTTCCATTGGTGGATTAATGTTATCCATTTTAACGGCTTCCGCATCAATTTTGGAATTGCTATAGTTCATTCATCGCAAGACACCTCACAACGGAGAAAACAAGATGAACATCCTGCAAATCAATTCCAGCGCCCGCAGCACCGGTTCCGCCTCGACCCGCCTGGCTGACGCCATCGTCGCCCGCGTACAAGCGGCCAACCCTGGTGCCGCCCTCGTCCGCCGCGACTTGGCTGCCGCACCGCACCCCGTGCTCGACGAACCGACCCTGCAAGCGCTGTTCACGCCGGCCGATAAACGCACGCCGGAGCAAGCGGCCCGCATCGCCCTGGACGACGCGCTGATTGCGCAAGTGCAAGCAGCTGACGTGATCGTCATCGGCGCGCCGATGTACAACTTCGGCATCACCGTGCAACTGAAAAGCTGGTTCGACGCAATTGCCCGCGCCAACGTCACCTTCAAGTACACGGAAAACGGCCCAGTTGGCCTGCTGAGCGGCAAGAAAGTCTATGTGGGCCTGTCCCGCGGCGGCTTGCACCGCGACAGCGCCAACGATAGCCAGGTGCCTTACCTGAACACCATGTTCGGTTTCCTGGGCATGACCGACGTGCAATATGTGTATTCGGAAGGCATGGGCATGGGTCCGGAAGCCGTGGCCAAGGCGCAAGCCCAGGCGGACGCCGAGATCAACGCGATCCTGGTGTAATAGCTGACTGCCGCAACAAGGGGTCAGACGGGGACGCCGAGTTCCGGCGGGTCTGACCCCAAACAGGAGAAAGCAATGAGCGATACCACCACCGTCAACAAGCCACGCGCCGTCGAGCGCGTGATCGCCGGCCAAGCCGTCATGGATGGCGCCGGCGTGAAGATCAACCGCGTGCTGACGCAGCAGCTGCAGCGCCGTCTCGACCCGTTTTTGATGCTCGACAATTTCGCCAGCGACAAGCCGAACGACTATATCGCCGGCTTCCCCGAGCATCCGCACCGCGGCTTTGAAACGGTCTCGTACATGATCACGGGGCGCATGCGCCACAAGGACAGCGCGGGCAACGAAGGCTTGCTGACGTCGGGCGGCGTGCAATGGATGACGGCCGGCAGCGGCGTGATCCACTCGGAGATGCCGGAGCAGGAAGAAGGCGTGATGGAAGGTTTTCAGCTGTGGCTGAACCTGCCCGCGCGCGACAAGATGCGCACGCCGTGGTACCGCGATTTCACGAGCAGCGAGATCCCCCGCTACACGACGGACGCTGGCGTGGCCGTGCAAGTGATCGCCGGCGAGAGCCATGGCGTGACGGGCGCCGTGCAGCGCGAACTAACGGAACCGTTGTACCTCGATATCGACTTGCCGGCCGGTGCCAGCTTCGAGCAACCCTTGCCGCCAGGCCATAATGCTTTCATCTACACGTTTCGTGGCGAAGTGCAGGTCGACGGCAAGGCCGTGCCCGCCCTGCGCATGGCGATCTTTGCCAACACGCCGGGCAGCGACGGCGTGCGCATCGAGGCGCCCGAAGGCGGTCGCGTGATCCTCGTCGCCGGCCAGCCCTTGAATGAACCGATCGCGCAGTACGGCCCGTTCGTCATGAATACCCAGGCGGAAGTGTTCCAGGCCGTGCAGGATTTCCGTGAAGGGAAATTTGGCGAGACGGCGGCACAGTAAAATTTATTTGCTCCAGGTAAAACCTGCAGTGCCTCGCGGCCTGCAGGTTTTTTTACGCGCCGACTGTTTTGTTGCTTTTCAATTACACTGACGGCAAGATCATTCCACAAAGCATTCCATGCATCCCACGCACGACAACACCGAACACGACGCCACCCATTTACACGCCCACCTGAAAGGCGACGCCAAGCACACCCACTCGTTCGAGGGGCGCAGCCAGAGCATCCTCGCGTGGGCGCTGGGGCTGACTCTGTCGTTTGCCGGCATCGAGGTCATCGCCGGTTTCCTGTCCAATTCTCTGGCCCTGATTTCCGATGCGGGCCACATGGTCACGGACGCGGCCGCGCTGGGCCTGGCCCTGTTGGCGCAGCTGATCGCCCGCCGTCCGCCGTCGCCGCGCCACTCGTTCGGCTTCGGCCGCGCCGAAGCGCTGGCCGCCTTCGTCAACGGCCTGGCCATGCTGTGCGTCGTGGGCTGGATCTGCTATGAAGCCGTGCTGCGCTTTTCCGCCCCGCAAACCGTGCAAGGCGGCATGGTCTTCATCGTCGCCTTCATCGGCCTGGCGATCAACCTGGTGGTGGCGTGGGTCTTGTCGAAAGACAAGCAAAGCGTGAACACGCGCGCCGCCCTTGTGCACGTGATGGGCGATTTGCTGGGCTCGGTCGCCGCCATCGTCGCCGGCGCCGTGATTTACTTCACGGGCTGGATGCAGATCGACCCGCTGCTGTCCGTGCTAGTGTCTCTGCTGATCCTGAAATCCACGTTCGGGGTATTGAAAGAGTCGTACCACTTCCTGATGGAAGGCGTGCCCATGCACATCGACTACGTCCAGGTGGGCGCGGACGTGGAGCAGGTGGACGGCGTGATTTCCGTGCACGACCTGCACGTATGGGACATGTCGCCCGGCCAGCCAGCCCTGATCGGCCACGTGGAAATCGAACACCTCGACCATTGGCCGAAGGTATTGCGGGCGATCAAGAAGATGCTGTTAGCCAAGCATGGGATAGACCACATCACTTTGCAGCCGGAGACGGCCACAATGGCGGGGTTGCATGCGGGTGACAAAACCCACTAGCAAGGACTGGGGGCGAACGGGGACGCCGAGTCCCTCAGGGTACGACCCCGGCGTCAGCCTTTGGGTTCCAAGTCTAACTGCGCCTTGCCTCAAGTACCCCGCTCACATCCTTGATCACATTCAGCGCCTTCAACAACTGCGCCGTCGAGCTGATCTCGGCCGTAAAGGTCATGCGGGCCTGGCCCTTGGCGCTTTGGGTGTTGACGCCGATGACGTTGATTTTTTCGCGCGAAAAGATTTCGGAGATGTCGCGCAGCAAGCCCTGACGGTCACCGGCGAGAATAAAGATGTCGACCGGGTACACGGTGTCGTGCCCGCCCGTGCTGCCCCATTCCGTGAAGATCACACGCTCGGGCGACTTGGCACGCATTTCCTCAAAGTTCTTGCAGGTGGCGCGGTGAATCGACACGCCCTTGCCGCGCGTGACAAAACCGACGATGCTGTCCGGCGGCGCCGGCTTGCAGCACTTGGCCAGCACGGTCATGAGGCCCTCGGTCCCCACCACCAGCACGCCGGACTTGGCGCCCTGTTCCACGCTGGAAGCGCGGCTCTTGCCGACCAGCACGGCGTCTTCCGGCACCACCACTTCGCCATTGTCGTGCAGCGCCTGCTCCACGTGGCGCAGGCTGAATTCATCCTTGCCCACCGACAGGAACAGCTCGTCGACTTTCGCAAAGCCCAGTTTTTGCGCCAGCGCCTCAAGGTTGACGGCCGTCTTGCCTTCGCGCTGCAGCGACTTTTCCACCAGCGCGCGGCCGTGGGCCAGGGTTTCCTGCATGTCGATCGCGTGGAACCAGGCGCGGATTTTCGAGCGCGTACGCGTGCTGACGGCATAGCCGGCGCTGAGCCAGTCGCGCGACGGTCCGGCCGTGCCCGGCGCGCCTTTGGCCGTGATGATTTCGCAGGTCTGGCCGTTTTTCAGCTGGGTATTCAGGGGCACCATGATGCCGTCGACCTTGGCGCCCCGGCAGCGGTGGCCCACGTCCGTGTGCAGGTGGTAGGCAAAATCGACGGGCGTGGCACCCACGGGCAATTCCAGCACGCGCGCTTGCGGCGTCATGACGAAGATGCGGTCGTCCAGGGTGGCGGATTTCAACTTTTCCACCCACTCGCGCTGGATTTCTTCCTGGCCCACGACGGCGTCGGCCACCTCCGTTTTCCAGGCCAGCAGCTGGCGCAGCCAGGCGATCTTTTCGTCGTATTTCTGGCCGGCAAAGTTCGAGCCGCCCTCTTCCTTGTAGCGCCAGTGCGCGGCCACACCGTATTCGGCAAAGCTGTGCATTTCATTGGTGCGGATTTGCACTTCCAGCGGACGGCCATCTTCGGCGGTCACCACCGTGTGCAGCGACTGGTAACCGTTCGGTTTCGGCCGTGAAATGTAATCGTCGAATTCTTTCGGGATGGGGGTCCAGATATTGTGGACCACGCCCAGCACCGTGTAGCAGGTTTTCACGTCGGCAACGATGACGCGGAAGGCGCGCACGTCGTACAGGGCCGTGAAATCGAGCTCCTTGCCGCGCATCTTGTTCCAGATGCTGTAAATGTGTTTCGGGCGGCCAAATACTTCGGCCTGGATACCGGCCGAAGCCAGTTCCGTCTGCAGGCGCAAGATCGCCGAGGACACGAAGCCCTCGCGCATCATGCGCTTTTCTTCCAGCATCTTGGCGATGCGTTTATACGCTTCCGGTTCGATGAAGCGGAACGACAAGTCTTCCAGTTCCCACTTCAGCTGCCAGATACCGAGGCGGTTGGCCAGCGGCGCGTACAGGTCCAGGGTTTCCTTGCCGTATTCACACGTCATTTCGTTGAACAGCTTCAAGTCGGCAAAGTAACGCAAGGTCGTCACGCAGGCGGCCAGGCGCACCAGCACGACACGCATGTCGGAAGCCATCGCCAGCAACATCTTGCGCAAGGTTTCCACCTGGGCCACGGCTTGCTGCGCCGCATTCTTGCCGCGCCCGCCAGCGCTGCCGTGCTGCGCCTGAGTCAGCGCGCGCAAGCGGATCAGCTGGCGCACGCCGGTTGCCAGGTCGCACACCTGCTTGCCGAAGCGGGGTTCGATGTCGGCCGCCGTATCGGGTTCCAGCAAGGTCAGCTCGAACATCAGGCCGGCGATGCGCGTTTCCGCATCGCTGCGCAGGAAAGCCAGGGTGGTGGCCACGCCGATGGCGAACTCCAGCGCGGAGCGGCCGGCAAAGGTCTGCTTGTCGCCATACGCTTCGGTGGCATACGCGAGCGCGTCCAGCACGCGCGCGCAGTCCGGCGCACTCAAGCCCTCTACCAGTTGTTCCGATGTGGCGCTATTCGGGGCCGAGATGGAAACCATGTATTACCTTTAAACTTAATGACTGAACAACTTGAAAACTTAACGTTCTGCAGCGATGACGACGATTTCAACCAGGCATGCCGGATTGGCCAGTTTCGCTTCCACCGTGGCGCGCGGCGGCGTGTGGCCGGAGGCGACCCAGTCGTCCCACACTTCATTCATGCCGGGGAAATCCTTCATGTCGGCGATGTAGATCTGGCACGACAGGATGCAAGTCTTGTCGCTGCCCGCTTCCATCAGCAAACGGTCGACGTGGCCCAGCACTTCGCGCGTCTGGCCGACGATGCCTTGCGTGGTGTCTTCGGCGATCTGGCCAGCCAGGTAGATGGTGTTGTTGTGTATCGCTACTTCGGAGAGGCGTTTGCCTACGTGCAGTCGTGTAATTTCCATGCTTCTTCTTTCGGTTGTTTCAAAATCTGTACAGCGTATTACCTGTGTTACTTGCCCAGCAAAAATTTGCGGGCGATGGCGATCTGGTCGTCGTGGACGAAAGTGGGCGCATGGCCCACGCCGGCGATTTCCACCAGTTCCGCCTTCGGACCGCGACCGAGCATGCGCGTGGCCGTTTCGTGCGACAGCAAATCGGATTCCGAGCCGCGCACCAACAGAGTCGGGCAGCGCACGGCATCATACGCGGCCCACAGCATGGCTTCGTCGCTGGCCGCCGATTCCGGCGTGGCCGAGCGGAACGGCATGGCCAGTCCCATATCATAGTGGCGGCGCCAGTGGCCATCCTTGTCTTGCCGCAACACATCCACCGCCAGTTTATGCCATTCCGCATCCGTGTGCGGGCCAAAGCTGGCGGACACGTCGCGCACGAACTTGGCGCCCTGCTCGAACGTCTCGAAACGCAAGTCCTGGCCGATGTAGTCGCCGATGCGCTGCAAGGCTTCGGGCGCCAGGGTCGGGCCGATATCGTTCAGGACCAGCTTGCTGATCGGGCTGTGCGGCAACGATGCCAGGCCCAGGCCGATCAAGCCGCCCATCGACGTGCCGAACCAGTCCACCGTCTGGCGCTCGCCATTGGCCAGCACGCGCGCCAGCAGGGTCACCATGTCACTCACATATTGCGGCACGCGGTAGAACTGCGGATTGGCCAGCCAGCCCGAGCGACCGCGGCCCACCACGTCGGGGCAGATCACGCGGTAATCGCTGGCCATGGCGCGCGCCAGGTTGTCGAAGTCGTCCGCCACGCGCGTCACGCCGTGGGCGCAAACGAGCACGTTCGGATTATCGGCAGCGCCCCACTCCTTGTACGACATGGTATGCAAGCCTGCGGGGGAGATGCATTGCACGGATTTGATGCTCGCTTCGATCATGCGATTCCTTATAACACCGGAGCTACGGTTTTGTCCGGCGTCGTTATTTGGTAGTAAAAAACAAAGAAACCGGCAATTTGCCGGATGCCCCACGCGCGACTCTTCGGCAGTGTAGCGCAGCGCGGGCAATGCTCCAAGCGCGCGGCTGAAATGCTGCGCCGCAGCACACTACTGGCACGCTCGCCATGGCGCAATACCCGATATAGCGAAAATGCATATCTGCGGTTATCCACAATTGAGCCGGCCTGGCAATGCGCGGATGATCGCAGCATCAACCCGCAAGAGGAGACCACTCGTGAAAAAACCATTCTATAAAATCCTGTACGTACAGGTGCTGTTCGCCATCGTGGCCGGCGTGCTGCTGGGGGTGTTCTACCCCTCGAACGCCGTCGACATGAAACCGCTGGGTGACGGCTTTATCAAACTGATCAAGATGATCATCGCCCCGGTGATCTTCTGTACCGTGGTCTCCGGCATCGCCGGCATGCAGGACGTCAAGAAAATCGGCCGAGTGGGCGGCAAGGCGCTGCTGTACTTTGAAGTGGTCTCCACCTTCGCGCTGGCCATCGGCTTGCTGGTTGCTAACATCCTCAAACCGGGCGCCGGCTTCAACGCCGATCCGGCCCACCTCGACGCCAAGTCGATCGCGCAATACACGCATGCCGAAGGCATGTCGACCATCGACTTCGTGATGAACATTATCCCGAAAACCTTCGTTGACGCCTTCGCCAAGGGCGACATCCTGCAAGTGCTCTTGATCGCCATCCTGTTCGGCTTTTCGCTGTCCCTGCTGGGCGAGCGCGGCCGTCCGGTCACCAAGCTGATCGACGAACTGTCGCATGCCATCTTTGGCATGGTCAACATCATCATGAAAGTCGCTCCCATCGGCGCATTCGGCGCGATGGCCTTTACCATCGGCAAATACGGCCTGGCTTCGCTGATTCCGCTGGCCAAGCTGATGGGTTCCTTCTACCTGACCTGCTTCCTGTTCGTCTTCGTCGTGCTAGGCCTGATCGCCAAGTACACGGGCTTCTCGATCGGCCGCTTCTTGCTGTACATCAAGGAAGAACTGCTGATCGTGCTCGGTACCAGCTCGTCGGAATCGGCCCTGCCGGCCCTGATGAAAAAACTCGAGCGCCTGGGCTGCTCCAAGCCGGTCGTCGGCCTGGTCGTGCCGACCGGCTACTCGTTCAACCTGGACGGCACCAATATCTACATGACCATGGCCGCCCTGTTCGTGGCGCAAGCGACCAACACGGAACTGACCATCTGGCAGGAACTGACCATCCTGGGCGTGGCGATGCTGACCTCGAAAGGCGCGTCCGGCATCACGGGAGCCGGCTTCATCACCCTGGCCGCGACCCTGGCCGTGGTGCCGACGATCCCCGTGGCCGGCATGGCGCTGATCCTGGGCATCGACCGCTTCATGAGCGAATGCCGTGCGCTGACGAATTTCGTCGGCAACGGCGTGGCCACCATCGTCGTGTCGAAATGGGAAAAAGAACTGGACATGGACAAGCTGCATAGCGAGCTGGCCCACCCCACCCACCCGACCGAAGACGCGTATGTCGCCCCATCCGTGAATATCGTCAAGTAAGCCGTACTCTCCATTGCAAAGCCCCGCAGAGCGATCTGCGGGGCTTTTTCGTTGTGCGCGCGCTTCTCGCATCATCAACATACAGTAAATCATGCATCAATATTTATTACGATGATCAATGAATGAAAAACTATTACAGTACTGTCACCTGTTCGCCGTCAAGCTCCCGCATAATGACATTGCGCTAATGCAAGCCTGACACCGAACCATCCTCACTTTTGAATGGAGCACGCATGTCCCTCTCGCCCGCCTTTTACGCCACCTGGAGCCCACGCCTGCTGGGCCTGCTGCGCATCATCCTCGGCTTTCTCTTCCTGCAACACGGCACGGCCAAGCTGTTCGGCGCGCCGCACGTGGCCATGTTCGACGGCTTGCAACTGTTTTCCGTGATGGGCGCGGCCGGCGTCATCGAGCTGGTCGGCGGCACCTTGCTGCTGGTCGGCCTGTTCACGCGCCCCGTCGCCTTCATCCTGTCGGGACAGATGGCGGCCGCCTATTTCATGGCGCACGCGCCCGCCGGCTTCCTGCCGATCCTGAACGGCGGCGAAATGGCCGTCATGTATTGCTTCACCTTCCTGTACTTCGCGGCAGCGGGCGCCGGCGCCTACAGCCTGGACGCATTGCGCGGCAAGGCGAGCGCATAAAAAAAGGGCGGACATCGCTGTCCGCCCCGCTTCGATACGACGATCCGCCGAGCTTACACGGCGGAGACGTCCAGTTCCGCGCCCGTGGCCGCCTGCACCTGCTCCTTGGTCACGCCCGGCGCCAGTTCCACCAGCTTCAAGCCGTTTTCCGTCACGTCGATCACGCCCAGGTCGCTGATGATGACGTCGACCACGCCCACGCCCGTCAGCGGCAAGTCGCACTGTTTCAGCAGCTTGTGCGACGTCGTGCCATCCTTGGCCGTGGCCACGTGTTCCATCAGCACGACGACTCTCTTGACGCCGGCGACGAGGTCCATCGCCCCGCCCATGCCCTTGACCATCTTGCCTGGAATCATCCAGTTGGCCAGGTCGCCCTTTTCCGACACTTGCATGGCACCCAGGATGGCCAGGTTGATCTTGCCACCACGAATCATGCCAAACGAATCAGCCGAGCTGAAGTAGGCGGCGCCAGGCAAGGCCGTCACCGTCTGCTTGCCGGCGTTGATCAGGTCGGCATCGACTTCCGCGTCGGTGGGGAACGGGCCGATGCCCAATAACCCGTTTTCCGACTGCAGGAATACTTCGATGTTGTCCGGCACATAGTTGGCGACCAGGGTCGGCAAGCCGATACCCAGGTTCACATAAAAACCATCCTGCAATTCCTTTGCCGCGCGCGCGGCCATTTCGTCACGTGTCCAAGCCATAGTAATCTCCGTATTCTGTTTTATGCTTCGGTGCGCACGGTGCGCTGCTCGATGCGTTTTTCCGGGTTCGCGTTGACCACGATGCGGTGCACGAAGATGCTCGGCGTGTGGACCTGGTCCGGGTCGATCTCGCCCACTTCGACCAGTTTTTCCACTTCGACGATGGTGATCTTGCCGGCCATGGCCACGTTCGGGTTGAAATTGCGCGCCGTCTTGCGGTAGACCAAATTGCCCGCGCGGTCGGCCATGTAGGCTTTGACCAGCGCCACGTCGGCCACGAGGCTGCGCTCCATCACATATTGCTCGCCGTCGAATTCGCGGAGTTCCTTGCCGTCGGCAACGATGGTGCCCACGCCCGTCTTGGTAAAGAAGGCCGGGATGCCCGCGCCGCCGGCGCGCAGTTTTTCGGCCAGGGTGCCTTGCGGCGTGAATTCCAGTTCCAGTTCGCCGGCCAGGTACTGGCGCGCGAATTCCTTGTTTTCACCCACGTAGGAGGCGATCATTTTCTTGATCTGGCGCGTGGTCAACAGCTGGCCCAGGCCGAAACCGTCCACGCCTGCATTGTTGGAGATGGCGGTCAGGCCCGTCACGCCCGAATCGCGCAAGGCGCCGATCAGGGCTTCGGGAATGCCGCACAGGCCGAAGCCGCCGACGGCGATGGTCTGGCCATCTTGGACGATACCGGCCAGCGCCGAGGCGGCGTCAGGATAAACTTTATTCATGGGTGTCCCTCTATCTTTTGTTAAGCTTTGGTCTTGAGTCCATGACTCAGGCAGCGACTCAGCATAAAATACGCGAGTGGAAAGTACAATACCGTAGAACTACCGGCGCCGTGCCGGCAATCCCCCTGTGAGAGTGATACGTATCAGATGAACGCCGCGTCAGCCATCGATTATGAAAGCATCTTCCTGCACGCGCCCGTGGGCATGTGCATGTCGGAAAACCGTATCATGCGTAGCTGCAACGAAGCGCTGGCGGCCATGTTCGGCTATGCGCGCGCCCAACTGGACGACCAGTCGTTCGAAGTACTCTACCCCACGCACGACGAATTCCTGCGCACCGGTGACCGCATCATTCCCATCATGAACGCCAGGGGACGCTATTCGGACGAGCGCATCATGCGCCGCAGTAATGGAGAATTGTTCTGGTGCCACGTCACGGGCCACGCCATGCTGCCGCAGGAACCGCTGGGGCCGGGCATCTGGACGTTCGAGGATGTCAGCGAGAAACGTCCCGTGACGGCGGAACTGACCCCGCGCGAGCGCGAAATCGCCGCCCTGCTGGTGGAAGGCAAGACGAGCAAGGTCATCGCCCGCCAGATCGACCTCAGCCCCCGCACGGTGGAAATGCACCGCGCCAAGCTGATGCGCAAGTTCGCTGCATCGACATCATCGGAGCTCGTGCACAAGCTGGTGGGACTGCAGCTGCAGCGCTAGAAGGTACTCATGCCACCGTCAGCGGAAATGATGGCGCCGTTGATGAAATGCGAATCCTCGCCCGCCAGCAGCAGCAGCAGGCCGTCGAGGTCTTCCGGCTTGCCCGGACGTTTATTCGGCAGCATTTCGATCAGCTTCTTGCCCTGCTCGGTGGCAAAGTAATCTTCATTGATTTCCGTGGAAATATAGCCGGGGCAGATGGCGTTCGTGTTGATGCCGTATTTGCCCCACTCCACGGCCATGGCGCGCGTCATGTGCACCATGCCCGCCTTGCTCATGCAATACACGCCGATCTGCGGCAGCACCTGCAAGCCCGCCATCGAAGCGATATTGATGATGCGGTGCTGTTTCTTCGGGTCGCCCTTGGCGCGCGCGATCATGCGCTTGGCCGTTTGCTGGGCCACGAAGAACGAACCGCGCAGATTGGTGTCCATCACGAACGAGTAATCTTCGGGCGTGACGTCGACCAGGCGTTGCGTGGTGGAGACACCGGAATTGTTGACGAGGATATCGATGGGGCCCGCTTCCGTTTCCGCGTGCGCGATGGCCGACTTGATGCTGGCGAAGTCGGTCACGTCGAGCGACACCACGTGCGCGGCGCCGCCGTCCGCTTCGATTTCGGCGCGTAATTCCTTCAGGCGTTCGGTGCGGCGCGACGCCAGCACGACCTGTGCGCCGGCCTGGGCCAGCACTTTTGCAAAGCGCGCGCCGAGGCCGCTCGATGCGCCGGTAATCAGGGCAATCTTGCCCTCGAAATTGACTTCTATGCCCACGAGCTACTCCTGTTTTATTTTAGACAACACTTTACGCCGTGCCTATGGCAATCGGGCAAATTCCCCCGCAGCGCACTCGAGCAAAAGTAAACGCCATCATTACACAAAATGGCCGGATTTAGATTGCGGCGAGGGGCAATGTCACGCAAAATGGCGCCAAAGTTGCAATCCTCGCCAAAAACAAGCACACTCGTGCTTAAATTTCCCCGATGATGCTTTATTCCCTATCCTTGCTACCTAATTGAGTGACTGACAATCGAGACCATGACACAGCCTAATAACTTAGTTGAACAGTACGGACCGCGCGAAACCATGGAGTATGACGTGGTGATCGTCGGCGGTGGCCCCGCAGGCTTGGCCGCGGCGATCCGCCTGAAGCAGCTGGCCGCTGAAAAGAGCCAGGAAGTGTCCGTCTGCGTGCTGGAAAAAGGCGGCGAACTGGGCGCGCATATCCTGTCGGGCGCCATCATGGACCCGAAAGCGCTCACGGAACTGATTCCGAACTGGAAAGAACTGGGCGCGCCCCTGAACACGGAAGTGACGGAAGACCGCATCCTGTTCCTGACCGAAACGAAAGCGTATAAAACGCCAGGCTTCGCCGTACCGGCCTGCTTTGAAAACCACGGCAACTACATCGTCTCGCTGGGCAATGTGGTGCGCTGGATGGGCCAGCAGGCGGAAAACCTGGGCGTGGAAATCTTCCCGGGCTTCCCTGCCGCGGAAATCCTCTACAACGACGACGGCTCCGTGAAAGGTGTGGCGACCGGCAACATGGGCGTCAAGCGCGATGGCGAACCGGGTCCCGACTTCCAGCTGGGCATGGAATTGCACGCCAAGTACACGCTGTTCGCCGAAGGCGCGCGCGGCCACCTGGGCAAGCAATTGATGGCCAAGTATGACTTGAACGCCGGCAAGGATCCGCAATCGTACGGCATCGGCATCAAGGAATTGTGGGAAATCGACCCGGCCCAGCACAAGCCTGGCCTGGTGATCCACTCGAGCGGCTGGCCGCTGGATACGAAAACCTATGGCGGCTCCTTCCTGTACCACCTGGAAAACAACCAGGTGATGGTGGGCTACGTGGTCGGACTGAACTACGAAAACCCGTATTTGTCGCCGTACGAGGAATTCCAGCGCTACAAGACGCATCCGGAAATCCGCAAGTTCTTCGAAGGCGGCAAGCGTATTTCCTACGGCGCGCGCGCGATCGCGGCCGGCGGCCTGCAATCGTTGCCGAAACTGGTGTTTGCCGGCGGCGCGCTGATCGGCTGCGATGCGGGCTTTTTGAACATGAGCCGCATCAAGGGCAGCCACGCGGCCATCAAGAGCGGCATGCTGGCGGCGGACGCGGCCTTTGGCGCGCTGGGCGAACAGCGCCAGCACGATGAACTGACGAGCTACCCTGTCGCCTTTGAAAAATCCTGGCTGCATGAAGAGCTGCACGTGGCGCGCAACGTCAAGCCATGGCTGTCGAAAGGTCTGTACCTGGGCAGCCTGATGACGGGCATCGACCAGCTGATCTTCCGCGGCAAGGCGCCATGGACCCTGCACCACTCGCATGGCGACCACGAATGCCTGAAACCGGCGGCCCAGTCGAAAAAGATCGTGTATCCGAAACCCGACGGCAAGCTGACTTTCGACAAGATGTCGTCCGTGTTCATCTCGAACACGAACCACGCGGAAGACCAGCCCATCCACCTGACGTTGAAGAACGCCAGCGTGCCCGTCGACGTCAACCTGGCCACGTATGCGGGTCCGGAAGCGCGTTACTGTCCCGCCGGCGTGTACGAGTTCGTGAAGAACGACGACGGCGCCGAACGCCTGCAGATCAATGCGCAGAACTGCGTGCACTGTAAAACCTGCGACATCAAGGATCCGACGCAGAACATCGTGTGGGTGACACCGGAAGGCGGCGGCGGGCCGAACTATCCGAATATGTAAGCCGGTCGCCCGGCATGCAGCGGCAGCGCTACCGCGCTGCGGCTGCCGCGAGCTTACAGATACTTGTCGCCAGCCAGGCGGCTGCGTATCGTTTTTGCCGGCGCGCCATAGCTGACGCACAAATCGGCCACGGGCCGCGTCACCACGGCACCGGCGCCGACCACGCAGTGACTGCCTATGCGCATGCGCTGCAGCAGCAAGGCGCCCATGCCCAGGGCGCTGCACGTGCCGATGAAGCAACTGCCGCCTGTCGCAGCGGCAGGCGCCAGGCTGGAAAACGCCTCCATCACGCAATCGTGATCAAGCGAGGCGCGCGTGTTGACGATACAGCCATGCCCGACGTCGCAGCCGGGATTGATCACCGCCCCTGCCATCACCACGCTGCCCGCACCGATGTGCACGGTCCTGGCGACACAGGCCTGCGGATGCACGGCGCTGACGAATGGCAGTTGCGGGCACAATGCCGCCACGCGGGCCGTCACGCTTGCCCGCACGAAGTTGTCGCCGATGGCCACCAGTAATCCTGCCACGGCCAGCTGCTCCACCAGGACCGGTAGATCGGACTCGGCGCCCAGGACGCGATAGCCCGAGGTTTCCTCACCGATCGTCCGGAACGCATCGATCAAGCCGGCGATATGAAAGACCCCCTGGCGTTCGACCACGTCAATGACGACCTTCGCATGGCCCGACGAGCCAATGATTAAAATGTTTTGCATATCCCAGCTGAAAAGTGAACGATATCGGACAGCGACCGCCCGGCAAGGAAGGCGCCAATTCACGGGCATCATACCAGCAGCCCGGCACAAGGCATGCCGCCCATCCGCCTGCAAGGTTTTTAAAACAGCCACTTTTCCCCGCGCTTTGACCAGCCAGCAACACCAAGTTTGCATTGCGACAGCATTCCTGGATAAATTCCATCTGGAAAGTTTCTCAGAAGCACTTTCACCAGTTACAATTCCCTCTGCTAACTATTTCACCTTCCGCCCGCCCATGAACGCAAACGCCCTTCCCGCAGTGCCCCTCGACGCCGAATTGCAGCAGGCAATTACCGAACACCAGGCTGGCCGTTTTGCCGAGGCGGAAGAGCTTTACCTGGCGATTTTGCAAGCGCATCCCTATCACGCCATCGCCAACCACAATATGGGTTTATTGGCGGGACAGGTCGGGCAATACGAGGCCGGCTTGCCGTATCTGCACAAGGCGCTGTCGGTGAACCCCGACGAAGGCCAGTTCTGGCTGTCGTATGCGGATGGCTTGCTCAAGGCGGGCGAACGCGAACAGGCGCTGGAGATCGTGACGGCGGCCATCGCGCGCGGGCTCGACAACGAACAGTCGCAAGGCTTGCGCAGCCGCATTGAAACGGCGATCGCCAGCACGCCCACTGCGCAGGAAACGCAGCACGTCATTGCACTGTATCAAGCCGGCCACCATGCCGAACTGGAAATGGCCAGCCACGCCCTGACGCAGCGCTATCCCGACTCGGACTTTGCCTGGAGCGTGCTGGGCACCGCCCTGCAATTACAGGGCAAGGATGCCTTCGAGGCCCTGCAAAAAACCGTGCAACTGGCGCCCAACGATGCCGAAGCGCATGGCAACCTGGGCACCGCATGGCAGGAACGGGGCATGTACGACCAGGCGATCGACAGCTATGCCCGGGCGCTGGAACTGAATCCGGATTTTGTCGAGGCGCATGGCAACCTGGCGGCGGCCCTGCAGGCGCAAGGCAAGCTGAAACAGGCCGAACAGGCCTACCGTCAAGCGCTGGCGTTGCGTCCCGATTATGCCAAGGGCCACTTCAATCTCGGCAATACATTACAGCTCATGCAGCGCAGCGCCGAAGCCATCGCGTGCTATCAAAGCGCGCTGGCCCTGCTGCCGGGCGACGCGGAAATTTATCTGAATCTGGGCAATGCGCAGCTAGACCTGAAACAATGGCAAGCGGCCATCGTCAGCTATCGGGCCGTACTGCAACTGGCGCCACGCACCAAGGCGGCACATGCCAACTTGGCGGCGGCGCTGCATGAGGCCGGAGAGTACGAGAGTGCGGTGAAAATTTGCCAATCTGGCATCATTTTGCATGCGGACGACGCCAAGCTGCACAATAACCTGGGACGCGCGTTTCAGTGGCTGGGGAAGGCTGAGGAAGCCATCGCCGCGTATGAACAGGCGATCGCGCTCGATGGCGATTTCCCCCAGGCGCTAAGCAATTTGGGCTTGCTTCAATGCAAACAGAAAAACTACGCAGCAGCCATTGAGTACTGCACGCGCGCCTACCACCTGCAACCAGACGATGGACCAGCCAGCGCCCAGCTCGCCATCGCCTACGGAGCCGCCGAGGACAGGGACAATGCGCTGAAGTACTTTCAGCAAGCCATCGATATCGCACCTGAGAACGCCGCAATGCACAAGCATCTGGGCGACTACTACAACAACATCAAGCGCTTCGAGCAAGCTGTCGCGCCATATCGCCAGGCACTCAAGTATGAACCAGACAATAGCGAGACGCATAACAACCTCGGGGTCGTTCTACAGGAATTGAAGGCATACGACGAAGCGACCGCTGCGTACGCGCGCGCGCTGGAACTGAATCCAAAAAACATCTCGGCGCTCATTAACCGGGGATCGACACAGCAGGCGCAGAATCAAATCGAACTGGCCAAGCAAAGTTATCTTGCCGCTCTCGCTATCGACGCCGAATTCGATCGCGCTCACTTTGCACTCGGCAATTGCCATGTGATCATGAATGAACCCCTGCTGGCCCTCGAGTGCTATCACAAGACGCTGGCAATCAACCCAGACTATCGCGATGCCTACGTCAATATCAGCGCCACTTTCAGCAATATCGGCCGGATAGACGAAGCCATTGAAACGTGCCGCAAGGGGCTGGCCGTTTGCCCGCTGTGGGAAACCCTGTTCAGCAACTACCTGTTCTTGCTGTCGCATAGCGCCAACATTGACGCCGAGACACTGTTTGCCGAGCATCAGCGCTTTAGCGATACCTTCGAAAAACACGTTATCAAGAACACGCTCCCGCACAGCAATACCCGCGACCCGCTGCGCACCTTGAAGGTAGGCTTCGTATCAGGCGATCTGCTCAACCATCCGGTACCGCATTTCCTCATCCCGATCCTGGAAAATATCGCCGATGGCGCCCGGCTGTCACTATATGCCTACCATAACAATCCGCAAAACGACGATATCACGGAGCGCTTGCGGGAAGTCATTCCCCACTGGCGCCAGGTCGAGCACCTGTCCGATCCGGACCTGGGCCAGCTGATCCACGACGATGGCATCGACATCCTGATCGATTTGTCCGGACACACGGGCAAGAACCGGCTGCTCATGTTTGCCGCCAAGCCCGCCCCAGTCCAGGCCAGCTGGATCGGCTACCCGCTCACGACGGGACTGCAGGCGATCGATTACTATCTGAGCGATCAGTACTTCACACCACCGGACGAATTGGGCAGCCAGTTCTCCGAGAAACTGATGCTGCTCCCCGCCTGCGTGCCATTCCTGCCATCCGAGCTTGCGCCCAGCATTGAGCCGGCGCCCGTATTGGCAAATGGCTATATCACGTTTGGCAGCTTCAACCGTACCAACAAAATCAATCGCCAGGTCATCGCGCGCTGGGCCAGGGTGCTGCGCGCCGTCCCCGATTCCAAAATGATCGTGGCGGCCATGCCGAAATCGGAAGCGCCGCCACAACTGGCTGCCTGGTTCGCGGAAGAAGGCATTGCGCCGGAGCGCCTGACCTTCGAAGGACGCACGAGCATGGCCCAATTCATGGCCATCCATCACCGCATCGATATCTGCCTCGATGCCTTCCCGTATTGCGGCAGCACGACGACCCTGCATGCGCTGTGGATGGGCGTGCCCACGCTCACGACGGCAGGTCGCACCATGCCTAGCCGCGCCGGCAACATGATCATGCGCCAGGTCGAACTCGATGACTTCATCGCCACTGACGAAGAGGATTTCGTGCGCAAGAGCGTGTCCATGGCGGCCAACCCCATGCTGCTGGGCGCCTACCGTTTCAGCATGCGGCACCGCCTGGAGCGCTCGATCCTGGGCAAGCCCAAGCTGATCACGGAAGGGCTGGAAAATGGCCTGCGCATGGCTTGGCAACGCTGGTGCGAAGGCTTGCCGCCAGTTTCGTTCGAAGCACCCGTGGCCGTGCCCAACCCGCCGATCGGATTATGATGAGCACTCAAAAAAACAAACCAGTCTATGTCACCCAGCCCCTGCTGCCGCCGCTGGAGGATTTCCTGCCGTATCTGGAAACGATCTGGGATAACAAGATCCTGACCAATGGCGGCCCGTTCCACCAGCAGCTCGAGCAGGCGCTGTGCGACTACCTGGGCGTCAAGCATATCTGCCTGTTCGCCAATGGCACCTTGGCATTGATGACGGCCTTGCAGGCGCTGCGCATCAATGGCGAAGTGATCACGACGCCGTACTCGTTTGTCGCCACCGCCCATTCCCTGCTGTGGAACAATATCAAGCCCGTCTTTGCCGACATCGAGCCGCACAGCCTGAACCTCGACCCGAGCAAAATCGAGGCGGCCATCACGCCGCAGACCACCGCCATCATGCCCGTGCACTGCTACGGCCGGCCATGCGACATCGAAGCCATCGAGAAAATTGCCGACAACTACAACCTGAAGGTGATCTACGATGCGGCGCATGCGTTTGGCGTGCGCCACCGGGGCGGCAGCGTGCTCAATCACGGCGACCTTTCCGTGATCAGCTTTCACGCCACCAAGATCTTCAACACCTTCGAAGGCGGCGCCATCGTCTGCCCCGACGCCAAGACCAAGCAACGCATCGACCATCTGAAAAACTTCGGCTTCGTCGATGAAGTCACGGTTGTGGCCGCTGGAATCAACGGCAAGATGAGCGAAATCAATGCCGCCTTCGGCTTGCTGCAGCTCAAGGGCATTGACGGCGCGCGCCAGAAGCGCAAGGCGATCGATGCGCATTACCGCCAGCAGCTGGCCGGCATCGGTGGCATCACCTGCGTGCAGCAAGGTGATGCCGAGGCCGCCAACAACGCGTATTTCCCCATCCTGGTCGGCCCCGATTATCCGCTGTCGCGCGACGCCCTGTTCCAGTTGCTGCGCGACCAGGAAATCTATGCGCGCCGCTATTTTTACCCGCTCATCAGCGACTTCCCCATGTACCGCGGCATGTCGTCCGCCGCGCACGCGAACCTGCCCGTGGCGCGGCTCGCCTCATCGCAAGTGATCTGCCTGCCCATCTATCCGGATCTGGAGATGGCGACCGTGGACGCCATTATCGCCATGATCGCCGCGCCCGCACTGCAACAAGAAGTGATACGGAACATCGCCTGATGCAAATTTCCACCGAAACCAATTTTTCCGGCGTAGCGGAGAACCATGCCTGGTCGGGCCAATTCACGGTGCTGGGCTACGCGGATGGCGCCATCAGCACCCTGCCCCATCAATTTTTCCGCAACTGGCTGGACCAGGAACCGGAGAACGGCCACTTTTATATTGGGCGCGGCTCCTGTTTCGGCGTCGGTTCGCTGGTGAAATATGACAGCGGACAGCAAAGCCTGTGCGTCGGACGCTATGTAGCCGGTGGCTCGCGCCTGAGTTTCATCCTCAATGGCCAGCATGAAATGCGCACGGTCTCGACCTTCATGCTGTCGATCCTTGGCGGCGGATTGAAAAATACGCCGCCGCCACAGTATGCCGACACGGTGATCAAGAACGATGTGTGGATCGGCGACGAAGTGATGGTGCTGGGCGGCAGCGTGATCGAAAACGGCTGCGTCATCGGCGCCCGCTCGCTGCTGCCACCGAATTTCCGTTCGGAACCCTATGGAATTTATGCGGGTTCGCCAGCGCGCCTGATCCGCTACCGCTTCACGGAAAAAGTCCGTGCCGCGCTGCTGGAGCTGGCCTGGTGGGAAATGCCGCTGGAATGGGTACGCAACAACAACGCCATGTTCCTGGAGGACCTGTGCGCAGACGAAGCGAAGGCATTGCTGGTCATTAACATCCTGAAAAGCAGCCGCCAGCAATGGGAAGCGGAACACGGCGGCGTGGCCGATTGAACCTGATGCAACTTGCCACTAAGGAAAGAAAAAATATATTTCCACGCGGCATTTAATAAAGCGGAAGGAATGGTCGTCTTGTACTGGTAGGAGCAGATAAACCGTCGCTCCTCACCATAACCACCCAATTAGGAATGACACCATGCTGAGTCTTCACACTAACGCTGCTTCCCTGTCGGCACAAAATTCGATCTCGAATACCCAATCCAAACTGTCGACTTCGATGACGCGCCTGAGCACCGGCTTCCGTATCAATTCGGCCATGGACGACGCTGCAGGCCTGCAGATCGCCACCCGCCTGAAAGCACAA